>NZ_JACHNZ010000011.1 GCF_014199685.1 Sphingosinicella soli
TAGAGGGATGGCGTAAGCACCCGTTCTCTATTCCAGATCAGTAACTTACACCACGTCCGCCAACCCCATCCCATGCTCCCGGTGAATAAGACGGGCTAGACGCACATTGCGGCGGATGGCCTCGCCACCATCGGGTGCGACGACGAATATCCAGTTTCCGCCTGTATCTTGAAGAAACGGGCCGTTCGGCACTAGGACCGCGTCTTCGGGATCCCCGAGCGTCAGTTTCGCCTGCAGCGTTTGACCGCGGCGAATGCCATCGGGCTGTTGCCCGCTGAAGACCAGATCAGCTTCGAACTGGCCGTTCTTTACCTGCGGATAGATCTTGTTGACGCGCAGCGTATATGTCTTTCCGCCCCGCTCGAAGACGGCCAGCTGCCCGATATCAATCCGGTCGAGATAGAATTCGTCTATACTCGCAACAACCTTGTAATCGTCTGCATCGTCGACCTGGCCCAGCCTGCCGCCCGCCGCGATGCTCTGCCCGACTTCGATATTGAAGCCCGACAGCGTTCCTGCGACCGGCGCGCGCACATTCAAAGCGTCGAGGTTTTTGCGCGACAGTTCGAGGTTCCGTTCCAGCCGCGCTCCTGCGCCTGTCAGAAAAACAAGCTGCGCGTCCTGCAAGCGCGCATCCGTTTTCTGGCTTTCCAACGTCACCATCCGCCGGTTTCGGTAATATTCCAGCTCGTCCAGTGTATTTTCCAGCTGCACGCGAGAAATCGTCCGGCTTTCCATCAGTTTTTGCTCGCGCGCGAACTTCTTTTCCAGTCGGCTCATCTGATAATTTATTTCGATCAGATTGCGCTTATGAGAAAGCCTGTTCTGTTCCAGCTCGAGCTCGATCCTGCGGATGTTGTTGAGCTGTTCCGTAACGACCGCCTCGTTTCGGGTGACATCTAGTTGCAAGGTCGTGTTGGATAACTCGACGATCAGATCGCCCTCTTCGAGTTGGGCGCCGTCCTCGACCAGAATACGCTCTATGCGCCCGCCCTCAATGGCATCGAGATACACGGTGTTGAGCGGGGTCACCCTGCCGCGAATGGGTACGAAGTCCTCAAACTTGCCGCGAACGACCTTGGAAATTGTTACGCGGTCCGCGCTTACCGAGAGATTCCGGCCATCCGCAACATCCAGCAGCAAGAACGCCAGGAACGCGAGCACTGCCACCGCTCCGGCAATGGCCATGATCCGCCAAGGCTTCTTCTTGCCTTCAACCCGGCGGTCCATTCCTGCCCCGGAAATGGCGCGCATAGACTCTTTCGACTGGGAGGATT
The DNA here is from genome assembly GCF_014199685.1 of Sphingosinicella soli. Lineage (GTDB taxonomy): Bacteria > Pseudomonadota > Alphaproteobacteria > Sphingomonadales > Sphingomonadaceae > Sphingosinicella > Sphingosinicella soli. The sequence goes on from NZ_JACHNZ010000011.1 coordinate 1,278, forward strand.
CGTCATCGTTTGTGACGTTATCGCTCATGACCGCCCCAGCGCCGCACCCTCATCCCCCTTCGCAAGCCTATCTTCGCGCCGAATGAGCAAGGGATGTGCCAAGCGCGGAAAAGCGCGCGGTTTTGTTTATTTGGCCGCCAGGACTGTCCATAATCGAACATTGACTGTACGATTTCGAACGATTTGACTTACCGGAGGACAGATGCAGACGGGCTGGGACGACACCAAGCTCCTGATTGTCGATGATGATCAGGATATTCTGGTTGCCGGGAAACTGCTTCTGAAGCGGCACTTCGGGGAAATTATCACCTGTGATAATCCGGCCCACATCCCGGATCTGATGGCGCAGCATGATTTCGACGCTTTTTTGCTCGACATGAATTTCGGGCCGGGGGAATCAGCAGGTGAACAAGGCCTGTTCTGGCTTCAAAAGATACAGAAGGCCGATCCAAACGCCGTTGTCGTGATGATCACCGCGCATGGAAATGCCGATGTTGCCGTCAAGGCGATGAAGCAAGGCGCCACAGATTTCGTCATCAAGCCCTGGCAGAACGAGAAAATCGTCGCGACCCTGTCGGCGGCAGTGCGCTTGCGGAGCAGCCGCCGGGAAACCGAAAGGCTTGCGCAGGCAAGTCAGGTCGTCTCTCAATCAGCGCAAGGCCCTCGACAGGAAATGCTGGGGAACAGCGCATCGATGAGGGCGGTCATCTCCCTGATCGAACGCGCGGCGCCGACGGAGGCAAACGTCCTTCTGCTGGGAGAGAACGGCACAGGGAAGGAACTGGCCGCGCGCGCGCTGCACGACACGTCCCCCCGGGCCGGCGGTATCTTCATGTCCATTGACCTGGGTGCGCTCACCGAATCCCTGTTTGAATCGGAACTGTTCGGCCACAAGAAGGGCGCCTTCACCGACGCGGCGGAAACGCGCATCGGGAAATTCCAGGCGGCAGAAGGCGGCACGCTGTTTCTTGACGAGATCGGCAACCTGCCGCTCCATCTACAGACGAAGCTGCTGACCGTGCTTGAGCAGCGGAAAGTAACACCCGTCGGCGCCAACCGGCCCACGCCGATCGACGTTCGCATCATCGCTGCGACGAACGTCTCCGCCGCCAAATTGCACGACAAGGAGTTTTTCCGCCAGGATCTGTTGTTCCGGCTGAATACGGTCGAAATCACGCTGCCGCCGCTCCGAGAGCGGCCCGAGGATATTGCGGAGATTGCGTATTATTATGCGAAATTCTACTGCCGCAAATACTCGGTCCCGGAGAAACGCTTCACGGCCGGTACGCTCGCGGCGCTGACACAGCATTCGTGGCCTGGAAACGTCCGCGCACTGCGTCACGCCATAGAACGGGCCGTCGTTCTGTCTGCCAGAGACAGCGACAGTTTCTCCCCCGCTGATTTCCAGTTGGCACCCGATATCCGAACCGCGCCTGCCTCTCCAAATGAGGAGCATACGGACCTGAACCTGGAGCGGATCGAATCGCGGACTATTCGGGCGGCACTGCAAAAGCACCGCTACAATATCAGCCACACGGCGAAGGAACTGGGCCTGACACGTGCCGCTCTTTACCGAAGGATGGAAAAGCATGGGATTTAGGGGAAGGTTTTCCGTGGGGCTGACCGTGCGCCTTATCTTGCTGGCGGTATCCTCCTTTGCATTCATACGCCTCTCCGTCCTGTCCGGCTACCAGGCGAGCGCGCTCTTCGCGTTCATCGTGACGAGCGCTTTGATCTTCGAAATGATCCGCTTTGTATCGCGAACCAATTTCGAGCTCACACGCTTCCACGAGGCCGCCCGTTATGAGGACTATGGCGAAAGGTTCGAACTCGGACGGCTGGGCTCGGGCTTCGGAGAACTCGGCGCCGCATTGAACGGGATATTCTCGCAGTTTCAGGAAGCCCGCGTTGCGCAGGAGAGAGAGCTGTCGCGGTACAAGGCTCTGCTGGAACAGGTTCCCGTTCCTCTCATTTCCCTTCATTCCAACCGGACGCTGACACTGTGGAATCGCGCCGCCCGACGGCAGTTCCACGGCGTCGCGGTGAAAGCGCTTTCCGGGCTTGACCCGTTTGGCGAGGATCTGTGCCGTCAGATCGAAGACATACGCCCCGGAGAGCGGCGTCTCGCGACCATCATTGTGGATAGTACCCGTCAACGCGTGACTTTGGCTGCCACGCAGATCGTGACACGGGAGGGTAGCGAAAAGCTCATCAGCATTCAAAATATTCAAAGCGAACTTGACGTGGCGCAGCTTGAGGCATGGCAGGATCTGGTGCGGGTGCTGACGCACGAAATCATGAACTCGATAACGCCCATCAGCTCTCTGGCGCAAACGGCGGCGACATTGATGAGGGACGTCGATGCGGGATCGGAAAAGGGCAGTCACGAGGACATCAGAAATGCCGTCGAAACGATCGCCGCCCGTTCTGAAAAGCTGACGAAGTTCGTTTCCAACTATCGGCAGTTGATGCACATTCCGCCGCCGCAAGTGAAATCGATTCTCGCAGAAGATCTGTTCGCCCAGATTACCGCGTTATACGCCCCCCAATGGGCAGAAGAGACGTTAGATCTGCGCGTGGAGATCAGCCCACGCAACCTGCGGCTTGCGGTTGATCCCGCCCTAATGGAGCAGGTGCTGATCAACATGCTGAAAAACGCACAGGAAGCGACAGCTGAACAGCGGCGTCCGACCGTTTCGTTGAAGGCAGGGCTGGACAATAACGGCGCGGCGTACATCGAGGTCGCGGACAATGGAACGGGCATCCCGGCCGACGTGGCGGAGAAAATATTCGTCCCCTTTTACACGACGAAGCCGGAGGGCAGCGGCGTTGGACTGGCGCTGACGCGTCAGGTCATGATCGCCCACGGCGGCACGATAAGCGTGGCACCGCGACCGGGCGGCGGCACCAAATTCACGCTCGGCCTGCCCACCAAATCTGCTGGCAAGGCATAGCACATCGCTGGTTGGGGAACAGACCGGTTTTTTTCGAACGTCCAATACGTTCTCAAATGAACGCTATCAGGATTTGTGGTTGCCAATGCTCCAACCTTGCGCCGCCAAATGCATTTCGCCGAATCGCCGAGGGGTCTCCTCAAGTGTGGTGGCGAGGCTGTCGTTCCATCGGTTGAAGAACCCGTAGAGCGCAATTACCGCGAGCAGTTCAACAATCTGCTGCTCGTCAAAATGCAGCGCGAGGCGGTCCATTGTGGCGTCGGTCACGCCTGAAGGGGATTGCCCCGCGAGGATCGCGAAGTCGAGCGCTGCGCGTTCTGCATCGGAGAACAGATCGCTGCGCTCATAGTCCCAGATTGCCGCGATCTTTTCGACCGACGCGCCGCTGCTTGCAGCGTTGCTGGCCGTGTGCGCAGAACAATACTGGCATCCTGCCGACATGCTGGCGACATGACCCGCCATGTATTTGAGATCGGCGGAAACGCGCCCCGCTCCCATGATGGCCGTCCACAGGCCCAGCGTTGCCTGCAAGATATCGGGGCGGTAGCCGAGCGTCGTGATGCTGCCGGGCAGCTCGGCAAAATCCGCGAGAAAGGGGCTGGTGTCGATGCCGCGGGAGGCGAGTTCCTCGATCGTAAGCGATCTTATCCGAGCCATGATTCAGCCTTCCCATTCGCAATTGCCATCGACGCCGATGATCTGTCCGGTGATGTGCCGCGCAGCATCCGACGCCAGAAACAACGCCGTTTCACCGATTTCCGACGGCTGGATCTTGGTCCTGAGCGAGATGAAGCCGAGCGCCTCGGCCTCGACATCGGCAACGGAAACGCCGCGCGCCTCGGCAGCGCGCGCCATCAGCATCCGCATCCGCTCGGTATCCATGAAGCCGGGACGGATCGCGTTGACCCGGATACCGGCAGGACCGAGTTCGCGCGCCAGGTTGCGGGTCATTCCCTCAATCGCCCATTTCGATGCGACATAGGCGGTCCGCCCCGGCAATCCGGTGATCGCCGAGGCGGTCGAGATGTTGATGATCGCGCCTGCGCCCGCGCGCTTCATCGCCGGAACGAACGCGCGCACCATGTGAAACGCGCCCTGCACATTGACTGCGAAGCAGCGGGCCCAGTCATCGGACGTGTTGGTCTCGATATCCCCGATCGGTCCTGCCACCCCGGCGTTGTTGATGAGGACATCGACCGGGCCGATCGCGGCCGCGAACGCCGCGACCGCATCGGCGTCGGCGACGTCGACGCAGTGCCCGGCAATTTCCGGCCTTGCCTGGCACGCGCTGTCGATCGCCGTGCGATCGACGTCGCAGATGCTGACCTTCCAGCCCCCATCGGCAAAGATATGCGCGATGGCGAGGCCGATATTCGCTGCGCCTGCGGTCACCGCCACATGACGCGTGCCGCCTGAAAGATCATTCATGCTGCCGGCTCCCGCAATTGTCTGGTGGTCTCGCTGTCGAGGCTGCCGTCCGGCCGGGCGGCGACGCCGTAGACCGTGCGCGCCCGCTCCGCGCTGATCAGGCCCTCGGCCATATCGCGAAGGACGGTTTCGGGCGCTCGTTCGAACGGCGATCCGTAACCGCCGCCGCCGCAAGAGACTGCCAGGATGCGCTCGCCGTCCTCGACATGCACCTGCGCGCAGGCGGCAAGCCGTTCGCTGCTGCCGTCGAGATGGATGATATGCTGGTCGGCGCCGCCGCCGGCACCGCCGCCCCGCACGCCGACAGGCGCGTTGACATGCCCATCGGAAAGATAGCCGATGTCGATGGCGCCGCCGACGGGGCCGAACTCGATAACGGTCGACGGCGCGCCATTGGTGCGTCCCGCCCCTTCGCTGTCCGGCACGAACGCGCGCCGGTGGATGATGATCGGCTGGATGATCTCGGCGTGCTCGACGCCGTCGATGCAGCACAAACCGGCATTGCCGACATGACCGACCGTCCACCATGCATCGGCACCAGGGCTCGCCGCCCCGCCGCTCATGCCCAGGAACACCTGATTGACAAACGCCTTGCCGCTGCGCGGATCGATTCCCGAAACGACCCCTGCCGACGGCGCGATCACCGCTCCGACCTCGGCCATTCCGATGCCGTCCTGCAACCCGGCCAGCGCGGTCTGCACCGAATTCGCCACCCGATCGGCGATGTTGGTGGTCGCTGCCGAGCAGGAGAACGGATGGACAGGGATGCCGGCGATACAGCCTTCGCGCAGCAACACGTCGATCCGCCGGAAGGATCCGGCATTCTTGGGCACCTGATAATCGATGCTGTTGAACACCCCGATCATCGCGGCGGTCCGCGCGCAGGCTTCGGAAAGGTTCATGCCGCACGGCATGCAATCGGGATTGTCAGCGAGATCGACCGTCACCCGGCCCTGATCGGGATCGACCGTGATATGGGAAGTGATCCGAACGCCCTCGGCGGGAAGCCCCGGAAAGGGATCGTGAGTCGAGGAGCCGCTGACCTTGCCTGCGGGCAGCGCCGCAATCGCCTCGGCCATGCGGGCCTCGGAATAATCGAACCACTGCGCGGCGAAGTCCTCCAGCCGATCCCAGCCGATGTCCTCGGCCAGCGCGGTGAGGTTGCGTTCACCAACGCGGACCGCGCCGACGGTGGAGAGGTAATCGCCGTGCCATTGCTGCGGCACGCGGATGCGCACCTTGCACATGCGGATGATGTCGTCGATGTCCTGCCAGCCGCGCTGCACCTGCACCGCCGGAAAGATCAGCGCGCCCTCGTTATAAACGTCGGTCGCCTCGCCCATATAGGTTGTCGGCTGCGAGTTGCCGATATCGGCCTGGTGCGCCTTTGCGAGCAGGGTGAAGCGGTGCCGTCCGCTGCCATCGAACACCGGCGCAATCACGGAGAGATCGGCAGGGTGCGAGCAGCCGTGATAGGGCGAATTGTGCAGGAAGGCATCGCCCGGCCGCTGATCGGGATGGAAATCCATCACCGATTTGACCATCAGGTCCGGCCCGGAAAGAACGTGGATCGGAAGGCTGTCGGCGGCGGTAACGAGATCGCCGCCCTGCGTCAGGATACAGCACGAAAAATCGCGCGCGCGGTTGAGCACACCCGATCGCCCGGTGCGCAAGAGCGTGTTCGACATCGCCCGCACGACACCGTCGAGGCGGCTGCGCAAGACTGCCATTTGCGCGCCGTTGAAGCTGGCCGAAGTCATAGGGGGCGTTCCTCGATCAGGATCGCTCCTGGGGCCGAGCGCCAGAAGCGTGCCGCCGGATCGACGACGATGGTGGTGAAGTCGGATTCGATCAGCGCAGGACCGTCGAACATCCGGTCGGGCGCGAGCGCATCGAGCCGCCAGACCGGGGTTTCGACCCGGCCGGCGCCTGCAAAGTACACGCTGCGGCTGCCCCTAGGGGAAGCGTCCGTCTGTTCCATCATGAGCTTGAAATCGGATTCGCCGTCGCGCGCCGAACACTGCACGCGGGCGCGCAGCCCGATCAGTTCGATCTCCGACGCCGGATCGACGATGGTGAACAGCCGCAGGTGCTCGGCCTCGAAGCGGGCGCGGAACTCCGCTATTGCGCCAGGGCTCGAAAAGTCGGCCTTGGGCAAGGGCACGTCGATTTCCCACGCCTGCCCCTCATAGCGCGCCTCCGCGATGAACTGCGTGCCGCCAGGCCTGCCCGAGCGCGCGATGAAATCCTCGGCGCGTGCCGCAAGCCCTGCCACCGACGCGCTCACCGCATCGCTGTCGAAACGCGCGGTGTTGCTGTATACTGTGGCGGCGAATTCGGCGGTGATGTCCGACATCATCGCGCCTGCCGCACTCATCGCAGCGCCGGTTTCCGGGATGAGCAGACGCGGACAGCCGAGCCGCCGCGCGATGAAGGTCGAATTGAGACCTGCCGCCCCGCCGCCACCGATCAGCACCGCCCGGGCGGGATCGATGCCCTGATTGACGACGAGATCCTGAATCGCCTGCACCATCGCTTCGGTGGCAAGATCGACGATCGACCATGCCGCCTCCTCGAGCGAAACGCCGAGCGGCGCGGCGATGTGCGCCTCGATCGCGCGGCGCGCGCCGAGCGCATCGAGCTTCATCTTGCCGCCCAGAAAAAAGTCGGGATCGAGATAGCCCAGCACGACGCAGGCGTCTGTCACGGTGGGCAATGTGCCGCCGCGCTGGTAGCAGACCGGACCCGGCATCGCGCCGGCACTTTGCGGGCCGACGTGCAGCAGTCCGGAGGCATCGACGCGCGCGATGCTGCCGCCGCCCGCGCCGACGCTTTTCACCTCGACCGACGGATAGCCCGCCAAATGGCCGCGATAGGGCTCGCCGATCCACAGATCGCGGGTCATGGCGACGCGGCCGTCGGCGATGATGCTGATGTCGTAAGTCGTGCCGCCGGTATCGGCGATGATGGCGCTGTCGAAGCCGCCTTCGCGCCGCGCATAATGGCGGCCCGCCACCGGGGCCATCGATGGCCCTGAATTGATCGCGGAAATCGGCTGCGCCGCGACTTCGCGCGCATCGACCATTCCGCCGGCGCTGGTCAGCACCATCACCCGCCCGGCAAAACCGGCGTCCGCCAGCCGCGCCTCAAGGCTACCGAGATACGCGCCCATCAGCGGCTTGAGCGACGCATCGATCGCCGCCGATGACGCGCGCCGGAACTCGCGCAGCGTCGGGTTGACGCTATGCGAAAGGCTGTAGGGCATGTCCGGGAAGCGCGCCGCGATCATCTCGCCGATGCGGTTTTCATGCACGGGGTTGACCGTCGACCACAAGAGCGCGACCGCGATCGCCTCAACGTCGGCGCGCGCAATGGCATCGAGCACCTGCGCCGTGGCGGCTTCGTCAAGTGCAGTCACGACGTGACCGCCGGCCATGATCCTTTCGGGAACCTCGAACGTGAGCGCACGCGGAACGTAGGGCTGGGGATAGGCATGCGCATGATTGAACGGTTCGGTGCGCCCGCCCTCGCGAAAGAGCAGCATGTCGCGGTGCCCTGTGGTCACGATCAGCGCGGTGCGCGCAGTGCGCCCCTGAATGATCGCATTGATCGCATGCGTGGTGCCGTGAATGAAGCTGTCGCCGCGTGCCAGCATCCCCGCCAATGTCAGGCCGCGTGCGTCCGCTGCGACGCGCAGGGCATCAAGAACACCCGCCACGGGATCTGACGGCGTGGTTGGCGCCTTGTGAAGCGTGATGGTGCCGTCGTCGTCCTCGACGACAAGATCGGTGAACGTACCCCCGGTATCGGTTGCGAAGCGCATCAGAAAGCGACCTTGTCCCCGCCCTTGGTGCCCAGCATCTCACGCGCCTCTTTCGGAGTGGCTATGGGAATATCAAGTGCATCGAGGATCTGGCGGACCTTGCGCACCTGCTGGGCGTTGCTGACCGCAAGTTCGCCCTTGCCGATGTACAGACTGTCTTCCAGACCGACGCGGACACTGCCGCCCACCAGCGCGCACTGCGCGAGGAACTTCATCTGCGGACGCCCGACAGCAAAGCACGACATGATGTAATCATCGCCGAACAGACGGTCAGCGGTCTGCTTCATCAGGAAGAAGTTTTCGAGATCAGCGCCCAGCCCGCCGAGGATGCCGAAGATGCCCTGGATCAGGAACGGCGGCTTGATAAGGCCGATGTCGGCAAAATGCTTCACGCTGTAGAGATGACCGATATCGTAGCATTCGTATTCAAAGCGGGTGCCATGGCCCTCGCCCAGTTCGGTCATGATGCGCTCGATCAGCGCGAAATTGTGGTTGGCCGGGAAGCGCTTGCTGCCCAGCATGAGCTCGCGCTCCCACTCGTGTTTCCAGTCGAACTTGTCGGCGAGCGGCCAGAAGCCGAAGTTCATCGAACCCATGTTGAGCGAGGTCATCTCGGGGCTGGCGGCCAGCGGCCCGGCCATGCGGTCCTCTTCGCTGAAGCCCGGTGCACCGCCGGTGGTGATGTTGATGATGGCATCGGTCTGCTGCTTTATCCGTGGCAGGAACTGCATGTAGAGGGCTGGATCGGGCGAAGGCCTGCCGTCGACGGGGTTTCGGGCATGCAGGTGCAGCACCGCCGCGCCCGCCTCGACCGCTTCGATCGCCTGCTCGGCGATCTCGTCGGGCGTTACGGGCAGATAGGGCGACATGCTGGGCGTGTGGATCGATCCTGTCACCGCGCAGGTGATGATCGCCTTCCCGGTACGTTTCATCGATTGACTCCAATTTTATCCAGAAGGCGTGAGAGGCGGCGGATGCCGCAGAGAAACTATCCGAGTGCGCGCATCGTCTTGCCGAAGGCCGTGCGACTGGCCATGGCCATCGTTGCACCGAAGCAGGCGACGACGAGCACCATTGCGAGCAATGAGAGGTTGAGCTTGTCGGGATCGGCAAACACGAAATCTGTGATCGCCCCGACCAGCGGCGGACCGAAGCCGATGCCCACCAACGTCACGATTGCGAGGAACACCGACGTCACCACACCGCGCATCGCGGGCGGGGTCAACATCTGCACGCCTGCAAGTGAGGCGGGCGCGCCCATCGTGAGCGAGAAATTGAGCAGGCCGTATGCGATGACCGACGTGGCGACATCACGGCTGAACGCGAACACGAGCATCGCCGGGATAGCCCCGAGCAAACCGATGGCCATCACAGGCGCCGCCGGAGACGGCGCGCCGTTGCGTGCAAACCGGTCGGTCAGCCAGCCGCCGCTGAGGTGCCCCAGGGGCCCGGCGACCAGAATAACCCCGCCCACGAGCAGCCCGGCCTGCGAGGGTGTCATATCGAACAGCCGCACGTAGAAGGTCGCGCTCCACGCCGCGATGGTCTGGACGAGCAGCACCACGGCGATCGACGCCGCGACATGGGGGATATAGGCGCCGCGGTGTTGTCTGGCATGCGCGATCGCAGGACCGAAGCCGGGTCTGGCGCGCGGATCCGAGACTTCAGCCCGCGGTGGTTCGCGCAGCGTCAATGCTATGACGAGCGCGAGCACGAGGCCGGGAAGCGCCATGATTACGAAGGTGCCCTGCCAGGGCTGAAGATTGCCAACCCCCGGCAGCATCAGTCCACCCTGAGCCACCAGCAGGGCCAGCACCGCGCCGCCGCCGATCATCGCCGCGCTCTTGCCGAGCGACGCCCCGGTTGTGAACAGCGAGACCGCGCGGCCCAGTTGTTCCTTGCGGAAATAGGCCGCAAGCAGCGACATCGCGGCAGGCACCAGCGCCGCCTCGCCGAAGCCCACGCCGAGCCGCGCGAGGAAGAGCGAGCCGAAGCTGTCCGCCAGCCCGCACAATGCAGTTGCGATGCTCCACAGGACAATGCCAACCACGATGAGGTTGCGGCGGTTGACCTGATCCGCCAGCCGCCCGAGCGGAACCGCAGCGACAACATACAGAATCACGAACCCCGTGCCCTGGAGAAGTCCAAGTTCGGTATCCGAAATGCCAAGATCGAGCTTGAGCGGCTCCATCACCAGACTGAGCACGAACCGATCGACAAACGACACGAGATGCGCCACCGCCAGCATCCCGGCGACATACCATGGATACCATCCGCCGATCAGCGACGGTGGTGAGGACAGCCGAGGCGAGGCTGCGGTCATCAGCCGATCGCCGCCGAAATACCTTCGTCGGCAAGCCATGTCGCGCCGTGCACCGCGCGCGCATCGTTCGAGAGCAGGAACAGAATGACTCCGGCGATTGCGTCGGCATCGCTGAAGGCCACACCGCTCGGCGTCATCGCCTGCATCGCCGCCATCGCATCGGCATTGTTGCGCACGTCCTCGTTCATCGGCGTGGCGGTGTTGCCCGGCGCGACCGCATTGATGGCGATATGGAGCGGCGCAAGCTCTGCGGTGAGCGCACGTGTCATCATCACCACCGCCGCCTTGCTGGCGCAGTAGAGCGCGTGGCTGTTGATGCCGATCATCGCCGCAGTCGACGCGCAGTTGACGATCCTGCCGCCGCCGCGGCGCTGCATCAGCGGGGTTGCCGCAGCGATGCTGTTCCACAATCCGGTGACGTTGATATCGATCATCCGCGCGGCACTTGCGCCGTCGGTGCTGCCGACAGGGGTCGGGTAGAACACCCCGGCCGCGTTGACGAGCAGGTCGAGCCCGCCGAAATCGGCTTCGACGCTCTCCATCAGCGCGTTCATCGCTTCGGCGCTGCGCACGTCGGCCTGATAGGGGCGCGCACTGCCGCCGGCTGCGACGATCGAACTGGCGACCGCCTGCGCCTTTTCAAGCGACGAGCTGGCGAGGATGGCGACATCGGCGCCTTCGGCCGCCAACGCCCTTGCCGTGCATTCGCCGATACCGGAACTACCGCCGGTGACCAGCGCCACCTTTCCCGAAAAACGCCCGCTCATACGTACACCGCCGCGCTCAGCGCCGCGCAGCGCTCGCCGAGCCCTCCGCCCGCGCACATGAATGAAGGACTGTAACCAAACGAGATGCGGTTTTCCGGGTCGGCAAAACCCAGCGCGCCGCCCGCGCCGGGATGACCGAAGCTGCCCGCATTGGGGCCCATGGGGGACATGTTCGGCTCGTTGAGGAAGAAGCCGTGGCCATAGCGGAACACCCGGTCCGTCATCGCGCAGGTGCCGAACCAGGCCTCGCTGCGCATCTTCTCGATCGTGTCGGGCGAGACCAGTTGCACCCCGTCGAGTGTGCCGCCGCACGCGAGCGCCGCATAGATGCGCGCCACCGCACGCGCATTTCCGTGGCCGTTGCTCGAAGGCATCACGCCCTCGCGATAGGCGGCATCGTTATAGGGATTGTCCGATGGTGGGCGTTGCCGCCACGCCCGGCCCAGCTTGGTGCTGGGATCGCGGGTCTGGACGAACGTGTGGCTGTCGGGATTAGGGATTACGTCGGCGACCTGTTCATCGGGTGCGCCGCGTGTGCCATAGCCGTAACTGGCGCCGAGCGGCTGTGCGACCTCTTCGTCGAAGAAGCGCTCGATGCGCCGGCCATCGATCCTGCGGACGAGTTCGCCAAACAGATAGCCCGCACTGAAGCTGTGATAGCCATGGTCTGTGCCGGGCTCCCATTCGGGAACCTGAACCTCGTAGGCGCTGATCATCGCTTTCCAGTCGAGGCCTGCGCCGTCCGGGGCGGCATCGGCAAACAACAAACCCGCCTTGCCGGTAATCAGCGTGCGCACGGTGATCGCCGCCTTGCCGCCGCCGGCGAATTCGGGCCAGTAGTGCGCCACCGGCCGATCCATGTCGAGCGCGCCGCGATCCGCCAGCATCCACAGACACAAGGCCGCCATGCCCTTGCCCACGGACATCATGCAGATGATGGTGTCCTCCCGCCAGAGACGGGTCTGCGCCTTGTCGGCCCAGCCCCCCCAAAGATCGACGCATTTCACGCCATCACGGTACACCGCGACCGCAGCCCCGCGTTCGCCGCGTTCCCGGAAGTTTGCTTCGAACGCTTCGCCGACCGCGGCGAATTCGGGGTCACAATGGCCTTCGATGGGCGCTGTCATCAAGATGGTCATGATCGCTTTTCGCCTTGGTGGCTGGAGGTCACGGCGTGCGGGATCAATAGGAAACGCTGACGCGCAGCCCATAGGTACGCGGCTCACCGACACGCCCGACGATGCCCGACGCGAAGCTGGCCGTGCTGGTGACATACTCCTTGTCGGCCAGATTGCGACCGAACACCATGACGCGAAGGCCGCTATCGCCGAAGTCGTAACCGAGGCTGGCGTTGAGCAGACCGTATGGCGATTGCTGATCGAGCCCGACATTGCCGGCAGTGAAGAACTGGCGCCCGCGATGGCTGTATTCCGCGCGGCCGATGATCGACCCGTTGCCGACGGGCAGATCGAGATCGACGAAGGCCGAATACGCCCATTTCGGCGCAAGATTGAGGCGGTTGCCCGACGCATCGAACACGACGTTGCCCGGTGCGAGCGCTGTGGTGTAGTTCTTATAGACCGCATCGAGATACGCGAGGTTCGCGCCGATCTGGATGCCCTGCACGGGCCGCAGCAGCGATTCGACCTCGACGCCGTCGACGGTCGCATCGGAGGCATTGGTGATATCGATCACGCCGGGCGACAGGAACGACTGCACCTGCAGGTTGGAATAATCGTAATGGAAATAGGTGGCGTTGAGGCGCCACAGACGATTGAACATTTCGAGCTTCACGCCCGCCTCATAGCTCCACAGCGTTTCGGGATCGAAGCCCTGGCTGGGGTTGCGGCTGGCAAAGTTGAAGCCGCCAGATTTGAATCCCTTGGTCGCCGATGCGTAGACCAGCACATCGTCGACGGGCCGGAATTCAATGCCGACCTTCGGGGTCCATGCCGAATAGACGTCGCGCAGGGCATAGGTTTCGGGGAAGCCGGGCCGAAAGCCGCCGGTGGTCACGAAGAACTGGCTGGCGGTCTGGTCGAAGCGCTTGCGCTCCCGGGTATAGCGCGCGCCCGCAGTCAGGCTGAGCCGATCGGTAAGCGCGTAGTCGGCCTGGACGAAGCCCGCGATCGCCGCGGTTTCGATGACCGGCGCAAAATTGGCGCGGACATCTGCGGCGAAGGTCGTGACCGACGAGTCCACCTGGATGTTCTCGTCGAAGTAATATGCGCCCAGAATATACGAGAGATTGCCGACATTGCCCGACAGGTTGAGCTCCTGCGAAAACTGGCGCTGGCCTTCAAACTGGTCGGTGCGGCGGACGTTGAGCGCAGTGCCGTCGGTATCGCCGACCTGTTGCAGGCGGTTCGTGCGGTAGCCGGTGAGCGATTGCAGCGTAGCGCCGCCCAGATCGTAGCTCAGATCGGCAGAGGTGCCCCATTGCGTTCGCTTCGAGGCTGAGCGGATGTTGAGTGCAACCGTCCGGAAGTCGCCGAGCACGCTGTTGGCCACGGGATCGGTGGTCGGCTGGAGCATTTTGACATAGCCGCCAAGAGCGTCGTCCGAATGGAGATAATCGGCGCGCAGCACGAGGTCGAGCCGGCTGTCAGGGGTGAACCGCAATTGCACCCGGCCGCCGACGGTATCCTCGTCGTCGATATCGCCGACGCCGGCGACCGCGTTGCCAAGATAGCCATCACGCTTCGAGCGCAGAAGCGAGAACGAGGCCGCGATCTTGCCGGGCACGACGGGGCCGCTGAAATAGCCCTCGGCGCGCATGAAATCATAATTGCCATAGGTCAGCTGCGCGCGGCCGCGCGTGACGTCGTCGGGTTTGCGGCTGATGACATTGATCGTGCCGCCGACGGAATTGCGGCCGTAGAGCGTCCCCTGCGGACCGCGCAGCACCTCGATGCGCTCGACATCCAGGAAGTTGCTGAGATAGCTGCCCGGGCGCGCGAGATAGATGCCATCGACATGCATCGTCGACGATGGGTCCGAACCGCCGAAGACATTGTTCGAGCCGACGCCGCGAATGTAAACCTGCGAGAAGGTGGCGTTCTGGGTGACCTGGAGACCCGGCGCCAGCGACACGAGATCGCGGATGTCCTTGATCCCGGCGCGATCGAGCGTGTCAGCGCTGACCGCCGTGACCGCCAGCGGCGTATCCTGCAACCTGGTTTCGCCGGTGCGCGTCGCGGTCACGAAAATCTCGTCGTCATAGCCTGCGGCGGCGCTTGCGCCCGCGTTATCGGTCTGCGCGGCCTCCTGAGCGAATGCAGCAGGAGATGCGATGGCAATCGCCATTACGATTGCAGATGCACCCCGCGCTGCGAATTGGCTGACCATGATCCTCCCCCCTTTGCTTCCCCGGGTCCGGCACGTCGCCTCGCCGTGACGCAATGTAGGCACAGGCCAAAAAGATAATCAAGACAATCGTCGACGATTTATCACTTTATGTTCACGTTAGTGATATTTAAGCTATTTATTGTCGACGATTTTGGACCGATGTTAGTCGGACGGGGTCAGCAGCCCGATGCACCAGTCGACATGATGCAGAATAATCGCCTCGGCACTGCGCGAGTCCCGCTCCAACAGCGCTTCGGTAAGTCTTTGATAGTTCGTGACATACTGCGGCGCATGAGCGTCGAGATCGATCGCTGCGACAAGCAGCCGGTTCCAGTACTCGATCTGCATCGTACGCATGACGAAATCGACGTAGGGCTTTTGCGCGATGGCGTTCGCCACATAATGGAAGGTGTTCAGCGCGTGGAAAAAGGCCATGCCTTCGGCAGGATTGGCCGCCGCGCTGCGGATCGCCGCCATGGCCGCGCGGATCAGATCCGGATTGTCGGCGTCCTGCGCGCGCGCGGCGGCGGCCTTGAGACCCAGAGCGGCAATCGGGGCAAGAACCTCGTACATCTCGGCAAGGTCGTTTTGCTTCATCGGGCGCAGCACGGCACCGCGATCAGGAAGCAGTTCGACGAGCCCCTGCCCCGCGAGAACCGCCAGCGCCTCGCGCACCGGCGCGCGGCTGAGATCGAGTTGCTGCGCGACCTCGGCAGCGATGATCCGGCTGCCGGGGGCCAGCTCACCGCGGTCCATCGCCGCCATCAGTGTCTGATAGACGCGCTCGACGAGCGACATTTTCAGCTCACCGCCCGCAGTGACCTTCGACGCCCCGAACGGACGGACAGGCACCTTGGGTTCCGCCGCGCCGGATGTCTTCGAACCCGCGCCTCGCCTGGCCGGTGTTTTCGTTTTCGGTCCGCCCATGGCTGTCCTGCCGCCTGTCTCTGCATTGTCGACGATCCGCGCTCGTAACGCAGCGGCGACGAAATCTCCAGCAGGGGTGCTCGAAATCCAAAGACGACGTTATCGCCAGCGCCGAAAGTCGCATGGCACCTCCCTCAGGAGGGCATTTCGATACCAGGAAAAGTACCATGGACTTGACGCGGCATGGTATCGATTTACCCGAATTCCTGCGGACGCCATGACAGAAATAATGAAAAAAACAGTCACTTGGCGACGAAAATGGACGCCCATGGACGGTATCTGGTGACCCAACGGGCATGACGGAACAGTTCTACTGCTTTATTATAATTGTATTATATTCAAAGAATTTTGGCATATGCCATCAGATGTACCATCAGAAAGAAAGGCTGCGGCGGAACCGGTCTCTGTGTTTAAGCCGTTTGTTGTTCGACTTGTTTTGACCGTAAATTGGCCTGCCATATCCCCCCCTGAACATAGAGGGATCATGCTTCTGAATTTCTTGAGATGGCTGGGAAATACTCAATGGTAAAGACGATTTAATTACTTGCCAAAAGTATAATGCTTGCGAAATTGACGAAGTCGAGGAATTTTACAGCGATTATGTTATACCGGGTAGCGATAAGACGCCACTGCTTTAGGGTCCGGACCCTGGTTTGGCGAAGAAGCCTTCGATGCCCCAGCGCCGCTTGTAGGCGATGCGGTCATAGCGGTGGCGATCTCGTGGCGCGGGTAGCCGCGCCCCGCCGCCGCATACAGTGCCGAGCCGCGCCGGGCTCAAGCCAGCTACGCATACTGGACGATTTCGTTTATCATATTTTTCGTTTATCATATTTGAGCAGTTGGTCAGTATATTTACAAAGATTGTCGATAATGACGGTGGAATGAGCACAGGGCATCAAGCTGTCGACCGTATCAGGGCGTGACGCCTTAGCTCAGTTTTCAGGGATCTCCAGAGTCATCCGCCACCCGCGAAATTCAAATCCGTCGAGGAAATGGCGGGCCACCGCTACTGACCAGACAAACAGGCTTGCCAGCACCAATTCAAACAGGCAAACACTGATCGTTGCGACAATGCCGCCCTCATCCTGATCGCAGGATGCTGAATTACAGCACCGCGCTGCTCCAATGCTATGCGAAAGAATGACTTTGGGAAGCGAATCGAATTTTCTTGAACGCCCACTATCCTCATTGGTCTCCGATGCTGAACGGCTGACCATTGGATCGTTTGGTCCGGTCGTGACCTATTCCCGCAAGGTATTCATTCCACTCACGACGCTCTGCCGAGACGTTTGCCATTATTGCACGTTCGCGAAGGCGCCGCGTCAAATCCGTTCGCCCTATCTAAGCCGCGAGGAGGTGCTGGCGATCGCCCGCGCAGGCGCCGAGGCAGGATGCCGTGAGGCTTTGTTTACGCTTGGTGATCGTCCCGAGGCCCGCTTCAGTGCTGCACGAAGTGCGCTGGCGGCTATGGGTTACAGGAGCACGCTGACCTATCTCGGTGCCATGGCGAAAGCCGTGCTCGACGAGACTGGGCTGCTGCCACATCTCAATGCGGGTCTGATGGACGACGCCGACTATGCGGCGCTGCGTCCGGTGTCAGCCTCCATGGGCCTTATGCTGGAGACCGCGTCGGAGCGGCTGTCGCATAAGGACGGTCCACATTATGGTTCGCCTGACAAGCTGCCGGCGCGGCGGCTAGAGGCGCTCGAAGCGGCGGGTCGGGCCCTGGTGCCGTTCACGACCGGCCTGCTGATCGGAATCGGGGAAACTCGTATCGAGCGGATAGAGGCACTGCAGGCGATCCGTAACAGCCATGCGCGCCATCGCCATATTCAGGAAGTGATCATCCAGAACTTCCGTGCCAAACCCGGCACGAAGATGGCCGACCATCCAGAGCTGTCGCTGGATGAACATCTGTGGACCATCGCTGTGGCTCGATTGATTCTTGGACCGGACATGGTGATTCAGGCACCGCCAAATTTACATGCTCCCGATGAGCTTGCAGCGCTGCTGCGCGCCGGTGTCAACGATTGGGGGGGCGTGTCTCCCGTAACGCCCGACCATGTGAACCCGGAGGCGCCTTGGCCGCGCCTCGATTTGCTGGACAGAGCGACTTCCGCAGCGGGCCGGGTGCTGCGCGAACGCCTCGCGATCGGGCCTTCCTTTGCACGCAAACCCGAAGCATGGATGGAGCCTGCACTGGCGCGGGTGGTACGCCGCTCGGTCGATGCGCGGGGGTTGCCAATCACGGACGGCTGGCATTCGGGCACGGCCTTGCCGATGCCTGTCGAGCGGCGCGAGGGCGTCACTGTCCAGTCCGGCAGAATACGGGAGATCCTGGCGCGCGCGCTCAAAGGTGGGCGACTTGAGGAAGGAGACATCGTCCGGCTTTTCGAAGCCGACGGTCCCGACATTGAATTGATTACCGGTGCGGCCGACGAACTGCGGCGGCAGGCAATTGGCGATGCGGTGACCTTTGTCGTCAACCGCAATATCAATTATACGAATATCTGCCTTTACAAATGCGGCTTCTGCGCCTTTTCGAAAGGGACCGCAAAGGCCCTGCGCGGTCCAGCCTATATGCTCGATTACGAGGAGGTGGCGCGGCGCGCTGTAGAGGCCGCTGACCGGGGCGCGACCGAGGTCTGCCTGCAGGGCGGCATTCATCCCGACTATGACGGCAACACCTATATAAATGTGCTGCGCACGGTGCACACGGCGGCACCCTCGATCCACATCCATGCCTTCTCACCGCTTGAGGTGACGCACGGGGCGCGCACGCTGGGCTTGTCGCTGCACGACTTCTTGACAATGCTCAAGAAAGAAGGCCTGGCAACTCTGCCGGGGACGGCAGCCGAGATTCTCGACGACGAAGTGCGCACGATCATCTGCCCGGACAAGGTGAACACAGCCGAGTGGCTCGATGTGATGCGAACCGCCCATGCCATCGGTCTTCGGTCGACAGCGACGATCATGTTCGGTCATGTAGACCACTATGCCCACTGGGCGCGGCATCTGCTGGCGATTCGTGATTTGCAGTCCGAGACCGGGGGCTTCACCGAATTCGTGCCTTTGCCGTTCGTGCACATGGAAGCGCCGATCTGGCGGCGCGGTCAGGCCCGGTCCGGGCCAAGCGCACGAGAGTCTTTGCTGATGCATTCCGTCGCAAGACTGGTGTTGCACCCGCTGATCTCCAACATTCAGACGAGTTGGGTGAAGCTTGGCGAACAGGGCGTGATCGCGGCGCTGCAAGCGGGCGCAAACGACCTTGGCGGCGTGCTGATGGACGAATCGATCACGCGCGCGGCGGGCGGAACCAACGGCCAAGCCTGGGACGCGGATCGCATGACGGCAATCGCCGAGGCGGCGGGTCGCTTTGCGATGCAGCGCACGACACTTTACCAGCCGGCCGCAGCGCTGATGACAGCCGCCGAATGAAGAGGATATTATGACGAACGAAACAGTAATCGCCGTGGTGGGCGGGACCGGCAAGCTGGGCGCGGCGATCGCGCGCCGGCTGGCCAAGGCAGGGCGCAAAGTGATCATCGGCTCGCGGTCGGCAGAAAATGCGCAGAAGGCGGCGGCCGAGCTCGGCTTCGGCGTGACCGGCAAGAGCAATGCGAATGCGGCGCAAGCGGGGGACATCGTGATCGTTACCGTGCCCTTCCAAGCGCAGGACGCGACGCTCGCCGAGATCAAACCATTCGTTCAGGGCAAGATCGTGGTCGATACCACGGTGCCGCTGGCCCCGCCGAAGGTGATGCGGGTACAGCTTCCTGAAGAAGGTAGCGCCGCAGTCCGCGCGCAGAACGCGCTGGGTGTGGACGTCACCGTCGTCTCGGGCTTCCATAATGTCGCCGCGCACAAGCTGGCGACGGACCAGGACATCGCGTGCGACGTGCTGGTCTTCGGCGACGACAAGGCCGCGCGAGCGCAAGTCGTCGAGCTCGCCAATGCCGCCGGCCTACGTGGTATTCATGGCGGTGCGCTCGTCAATTCGGCGGCGGCCGAGGCGCTGACTTCGATCCTCATCTTCATCAACAAGACCTATCAGGTTGACGGCGCCGGCATCACCATCACAGGAAAGCTGACTAACCCTGAGGCCTGATAGTTCGCATGATCCAGATCCATCCGCTCCCGTCCATTGGTGAAGTCCGTCCCGGGGATGATCTGGCGCGGGCGCTCGCCAATGCCGTCCATGCGGCTGGGATCATACCGCTGGCATCGGACGTGCTGGCCGTCACCCAGAAGATCGTGTCCAAGGCCGAAGGCCGTTTTGTTGACCTCGATACGGTGACGCCCGGCCCAAAGGCGCTGGAACTGGCCGAAATTACGCGCAAGGATCCCCGCATCGTCGAGCTCGTTCTGGCGGAATCGCAAAATATAGTGCGCGCAATGCCAAACGTACTGATTGCGCGCCATCGATCGGGCCACGTCATGGCCAATGCGGGGATTGATCGCTCGAACCTTGGCCCTGGCGATGGTGACAGGGCCCTGCTGCTACCGGTCGATGCCGATGCCTCGGCGGCGCGGCTGCGCAATGCGCTTGCGGCAATCTGGCCTGAGGCGCCAGCGGTGCTGATCACCGACAGCTTCGGGCGACCCTGGCGTTATGGCGTTACCTGTGTCGCGATCGGCGCGAGCGGAATACCATCGCTGGTCGATCGCCGTGGCGACGTCGATCGTGATGGACGAACGCTTGAGGTTACCCAGATCGCGCTGGGCGACATGATCGCGACAGCCGCCGGCCTGGCCACCGGCGAAGGCGCTGAAGGCATACCGGCAGCGCTCGTGCGTGGGCTGAGCTGGACAGTGGCAGACACCCCGGCCGCCGCGCTCGTGCGGCCGATCGAGGAAGATCTGTTCCGTTGAGCGGCCAGGTCGTCATCCTGACCGGCGGCGTCGGCGGGGCGAAATTGGTGCTCGGTCTCTGCCACGCCATTCCGGCGAAATCAGTGACGGCCATCGTCAATACCGGCGACGATTTCCAGCACCTCGGGCTCTCTGTCTCGCCTGACGTCGATACGCTGCTCTATACATTATCCGGCAAGGCCAATACCGCGCAGGGCTGGGGCCGTGAAGCCGACACCTGGGAATTCATGAGCGGGCTACGATCGCTGGGCGGCGAGGACTGGTTTCAGCTCGGTGACGGAGATCTCGCACTGCACGTGTTGCGAAGCCAAAGACGGCAGCGGGGCGATCCATTGTCCACGATCATTGCGGATTTCGCATCGGCATGGGGCATCGCGGCGCAGGTGCTGCCCATGACAGACGATGTTGTCGCGACCAAGGTCGAGACCGACGAGGGCATTCTCGACTTTCAGCACTATTTCGTGCGGCGTCGCTGTGAGCCGATCGTCCGCGCGATTCGCTTTGAAGGCGCGGCCACGGCAAGGCCAGGGCCGGGTATCATCGAAGCGATTTCGAACCCCGATTGCGAAGCCGTGCTGATCGCGCCTTCCAATCCGTTCCTGAGCGTCGATCCGATCCTGTCAGTGCCGGGTATCAAAGAAGCGTTGGCGGGATCTCGTGCGCCGGTGATTGCCGTGTCCCCGCTCGTCGGCGGCAAGGCAGTGAAAGGCCCAACCGCAAAGATGATGAAGGAGCTTGGGCTGGACGTCACCGCGGCTGCCGTCGCCACGCATTATGCAGGCGTGATCGATGCGATGTTGGTCGATGAACGTGACCCGCTGCGGGATCTGCCGGTTCCCTCGGCGCGAGTCGACACGCTGATGACGACTCTCAGCGATCGCATCCTCGTGGCCCGCGCAGCGCTCCAGCTCGCTCGCGCGATCCGGTCATGAGTTGGACGGCGATTGTCCCGCTCAAAACGAGCGGCGAGCGCAAGAGCCGCCTCGCCCGACTGCTTTCCGCAGAGGAACGATCCGTCCTCAGCGCCCGAATGTTCCACCATGTCATAAACGTCCTGCCGCATGTCCCTGCGATCGGCAGGATCGTCGTTCTCGCAGACGAGTGCCCCGCCGATTGGCGCGGCGACTGGATGGCTGATGGCAGGCGGGGCCTCAATCTCGAGCTCGAACAGGCCCGCAAGCTTCTCGCAGGCGACCTGATCGTGCTGCACGCCGACTTACCGCTGTTGACGCCCGAGGACGTGGCCGCGCTGATCGAAGCGGCTTCAGAAGGACTGGCGATTGCACCCGACCGACATCGAACCGGCACCAATGGTCTGGCCTTGAAAGCGTCTACCTTTCTCGAATTCTCTTTCGGTACCGACAGCTTCTCTCTGCATCGGCTGCAGCATTTGGATTGCAAGGTGATCAAGCGGGAGGGTTTCGCACTCGATCTCGATACGCCCGATGACCTGAAGGCCCTGATGGAGATACCCGCCTATTTGAAACTGTAGCGGATCGGCAGCGTCTTTAGCCCCTGCACCCAGCGTGACTTGGTCAATGCCGGCTCGCCGTCGAGCGCAAGCATGTTGATGCGTGCAACGAGATCCTCGAGGAAGAAGCGCATCTCCTGCCTGGCGAGCATGTTGCCGAGGCACTGGTGGACGCCGAATCCGAACGAGACATGCTTGATGGGCTTCCGGTTCGGCCGGAACTCGAACGGCGCCTCGAACGCCTCTTCGTCGCGGTTGGCGGACGCATAGCTGACATACATCCAGTCGCCGGCATGGATCGTCCGGCCGCGCAATTCTGTCTCGACAGTGGCGCAACGCATGAAATGCTTGGCTGGCGTGATCCAGCGCAGCGCCTCCTCGACGAAGACCGGAATGATCGACGGATCGGTACGCAATGTTTCCAGATGCTGCGGCTGTTCGCACAAGATCTGGATCGCCCCCGAGAGCGACGAAGCGGTTGTGTGATGGCCCGCTGTCGCGAAGCTCAGATAATGGCCGAGCGCGCGATCCGGCGGTAGTGGCTCGCCGTTCACGCGGCCGTTCGCGATCAGCGTCGCGACATCCTCGCGCGGGTTCGCGATCCGGTCGCGGGTGAGCGCGGCGAAATAATCCTCCATCGGCTTGAACGCCGCGCGCATCTGCTCGGCCTGCTCGGCGGGCGTGAGCACGGCGGCGGCCTCGATGATCTCGTCGTCGTCGCCGCTGAACAGCGCATTGGTGATCTGCACCATCAGCGCTTCATCCTCGGGGGGCACGCCCATGAAATCCATCACCACGCGCAGCGGATAGTCGAGTGCGATATCGTTGACGAAATCGCACCGTCCGCCCAGCGCCACCATGCGGTCGATGTGCGCGCGCGCGATCGCCCGCACGCGCGGTTCCATCGCCTTCATACCCTGGTTCTGGAACAAAGGCGTGAAGAGCTTGCGCAGCACACCATGCTCCGGCTCGTCGGTTCCAGTCAGGCTCTTGAACGGGAAGGCGTCACCATCATTGATTGCGCGCATCCGCTCAATCGCCTCAGTCTCGCCGAGGATGAACGGCTTGGTGGTGGAATCATAAAGGTCGTTGCGGCGTGTGACCTCAAGCACGTCGGCATGCTTGCTCACCACCCAGAAGGGCATGAACCCTTGCGGCCGTGCAATGCCGAGCGGATTGTTCGCGCGGATCCAGGTGAACATCTGCTCGATCTTGGCGGCGTCGGTGAAAGCCTGCGGGCTTACGATCGCTTCGGCGATCTCCTGCGGAAGGTCCATGTCCTGGGTCAAATCGAGCTGCTCGTGCTGCATGATGATGTCCGCCCTTGAAAGATGCTAGATGAGGGGATCGCTGATCGGCAGGCCGAGCAGCAGTTTCGCGTAGCTTTCGCCAGCCGTTTCGAGATCGAGGAAGGCGTGCCGCGCAACGACGTTCAGATCGCGGAAGTAGCGCTGGAACAGCGCATCGTCGCGAAAGGAGTCCCCGCCGACTCCCCGCGCCATGTCGTTGACACTGTCGAGGCACATCTGCGTCAGCAGCGCAGCGTGCAGCTTCATCTCGCTGCGGTTCACCGGCGCGCCCGCTTCGGGCAGTGCCGCCATGTTCCGCGCGACGAGCGCCTCCAGCAGAAGCTCGGCAGCCTGCGCCTGGGCGAGGCTGCGTGCCAGCCGCACCTGAGCGGGCACCTTCTCCGCCGATTTGGCGCCCGAGATCGTGCCCATTCGTCCCTTGATGCGCGAGAACAGCGCGTCGGCCGCGCCGCGATGCGTGCCTACGATTACAGGCAGCACCTCGTTCATCGCGAACGGCAGGAACGGAATGTGGTACATCGGATTCGCATGCAGGGCATGACCCGCGGACTGACCGGCCAGCGCGGGCATGAAGGGTGCCGAGCGTCGCTGCGGAACGAAGACGCCATCGACGGCGATGTCGCAGCTCGCGGTGCCTTGCATCCCCATGATGTGCCAATTGTCGATGACGGAAACCTCGCGGCGGGGCACAGCGAAGATCAGCAGTTCCGGTGGCCGTTCTTCCTCTATCAACAGCCCGTTGATCGTGAACCATTCTGCGTGCGAGGCACCTGAATTCCATGCCGTGCGGCCCGTCAGGCGATATCCGCCCTCCACGCGCTCGACCCCGGTGATCGGCTGCGCCGCACCCGCGCCCAGCACATAATTGCGCCCGCCGTAGATCTCCTCCTGCCCTTCGCGCGGGAAGGTCAGCATCCGCCACGCCGCACCCATCAAGAACGCCGCCACCCAACCGGTCGATGGCGAGGCCGCGCTGATCCTGCGGACAATCTCGGAGAACGTATCGAGCCCCAGCTCGATCCCGCCATAATCGCGTGGCGCGATCGTCGCGAACAGCTCGGCGTCGATCATCGCCGCGATCAGGTCGTCGGGCACCGCGCGGTTCGCGTCAGTTTCTGCGGCCCGCGCGGCGACCAACGGCACCAGCGCCTCAGCGCGGGCGATCATATCCTGCTTGTTGGCTGCCGAAGCCGTGATCGCTACAGTCGCCATCAGCCGGCCAGCGCGCTAAGGTCACCGAACGCCTCGCGAACGACGACTGCGTTCCAATATTCGCGGAACAAGATTATCTTGCCGTCGCGATATTCCTGTATCGAAATATAGGTCTGATCGTAAATCGTACCCCCCGGCTCGCTATATCCGGTATATTCGACGACGAGACGGTTCGGATCCGCCATCGGGCTGACCCGAATATTGGAAAACTGGACCTGGACGGCATCGCAAACGGCCTGGAAGACAGCGCTGCACGCCGCCTTGCCCTCGACCCGCGTGGGCAGGCCCACGCAAGCACCGAACGGGAACTCCATCACGACATCTTCGTGAAGATTATCGTACCAACCGTCCATGTCGCGCCCGAATCGGTCCATCAGCTCGGTCGCAATCGCCACATTCCGGTCCCGCAGGCCGGCATCGCCTTCTGCCATTATATTTTCCTCCCGTCCCAAGTCAGGCCAGTGCTTCGCGCACCGTGTCCGCGTCGATCCATTTCTGTATGTGGTGAAGCGAATGCCGGATCATGATCTCGCCGTCCTGCAGCGGCATCACGTCCTTCGCGCCGGATTCCAGACCAAGCTGCGTCCGCTCGGTATTGCCCACATCCTCGAGCAATATTTCGCCCAACCGGGCGACATAATGTTCCTGCTGCAGCCGGGTCCATACGTCGCCCGCCACCGGGATATGGAAGCGCGCCTCCCACCGCGTGCGATTGTAGGTCACCGGCCAGAAATGGTGCGTCCAGAAGCCGCCGGGTGAGACATCGAACTGGAAGTTGGGAAAGAGCCAGTTCACATCCAGCGCCCAATGCTTCGACTTGGTCGGGTTGATCGCGGGATGGCGCACGAGTATGTCCATGATATCCAGGCTGCCAGCCGACACGACATTGCCTGTCGCGATATTGGCATAGGCAAGCCGCTCGACCTTGGCGCGCTCGGGCGGCGCATATTCGGGATTGCCATATGTTGATACCGAACGATGCGGGCCCCAGGTCTGCACGCTGATTGGCCGTGCGAACGGGTTTTCCTTGCTCGCGAAGGTCGATCCAATCGTTTCCGGGTGGATCGCCGGGATGTGATAGGTTTCGGCGAACGCGTCGGCGATCACCTTCCAGTTCGCATTGAGGTGCGAGACGTAAAGGACAGATTTGTCAGCGTTCACATAGGGTATTCCGCGGTAACTTTCGCCGAAGTCGCCGAGAAATTCGGCGAGACCGACTTCCGGCTCGGGCTGGAGATTGACGAATATCCATCCGTCCCAGATGTCCGCTGCGATCGGCGTCAGCCCGAAACAGGTCTTGTCGATGCCGAAGAAGTTGCGCTCGTCGGGCACCCCGGCGAGCACGCCATCGTTGCGGTATGTCCAGTTATGGTAACGGCAAACGAAGCGGTTCGCGGTGCCCTCCTCATCGAGCACCAGCGTATTGCTACGGTGTGAGCAGACATTATGGAACGCCTTGATCGAACCGTCCTTGATCCGCGTAATCAACACCGATGCTTTCGCCACCTCGATCGGCTGGACGATGTAACTACCGGGCTTCGGGAGCCGCTCGACCCGCCCGATGCAGAGCCAGGCGCGCTTGAAGATGCGCTCCTGCTCGAGTTCGTAATAAGCGGGTGAGCGGTAGGGTTCGGTTGGCACCGGCCCTGTGCCAAGCCCGGCAGCGACTGTGAAGTGCGTGCTGGAAGCGCGAAAGTCCGAAACTATCTCGTTCATCGCCAACGTCTCCGATCAGCCGAAATGGGCAGGGCCGTTCATAAGCTTCACACCATGCGGATAGGGTGTGTGCGGCGCACGCGGTGCCCCGTGCAGTTCGACCGCCATCGAGACATGCGCCAGCGCGAGCACCAGCTCGAACAACCGCGCCTCCGCCGGAGGCATCGCATCGAGCGAGACGTCCTCGAGATGCTTCATGGCCGCAGGCGCAAGCGGAAGGACCACATCGTAAAACGCCATAATCTCGTCCATCGTCGCAGCTTCGCGCCGTTCCCGGCGTGTCTGCGTATCGGGGGCACCCCAATAGGCCTGGAACGGCTCCAGTTCCTCAAAACCTTGGGGAAGCATGTTCAGCGGCATCGACTTCTCCCGAACCTGGGGCAGGTCTCCGTCTGTCATTTCCAGAACGATCAACCCTGCCCATTACTGACCATAATGTCAAATTATGCCATATACGCTACGCCACAGCAGCAAGCGCGCAATCGCGCCCGAGAATCGCGGCCAGCGCCTCGGGCAGTTGCTCCCGGCCCGCGACATCAGCCGCGCGCCAGCCGACATGCCCGTCAGGACGGACAAGCACCGCACCATCGTCGCCCGTCCCCCTCACCAGAGCCCAGCAACGGTCAACGTCGCGATATCCGCCCTCACCCACCAGCACAACGCGCAGCGGCACACCGAGCCGTTCGGCAGCTGCCTCGCCCACGCGCCGCCACCCGCTCGCATCACTCGCCACGAACAGCGTGAACCCGCCGCGCCCGACGAGATCGAGCGTCGACACCCGACCCTCCGGCCCTTCGAGCCAGGCGTGGGGCAAACGGTGTCCGGGTCGCGTCACCGGATGATATTCATCCCCCATCGGACTTTGCGGCGGCGGTTGCGTGCCATCGGGTATGACTGCATCACCGCCGTAATAGAAACCGATTTCAAGGTCATGCGCCTGGAATTCGGTGCGCTGGGTACGGATCACCTCGTCGAGCCGGTGGCGGCGCGTTACCCCTTCGGGTGTATCGGAGAAAAGGATCCGGAAAGCCTCGCGGTTGACTTCGACCGGCGCGGCCGGGATCAAACCGATGCCGGCGTCGATGACGAGATGGTTCTGGAAGGTCAGCATCGCCCAGTTGACGTTCCGCGACGCCACCGGCCGTCGCTCCGTCTCATAGCTGTCGAGCAGCGATGGCGCCGCCTGCCCCTTCAGCACCGCCGCGAGCTTCCACGTCAGGTTCTGCGCATCCTGTACTGCAGTGTTGAGACCAAGTCCCGTTGTCGGCGGATGGCGATGCGCCGCATCCCCCGCCAGGAAGATGCGCCCTTCCTGGAAACGGCGCGCGAGCACGCCCTGCACCTTCCAGTTGTTCATGCGGATGATCCGGGGATCAATGTCGGGTAGGCGCAGCAGCTCTTTCAGCCGCGGAACCACCGATTCGGCATCGAACTGCGCGGGGTCATCGGGCTGGAAGGCGAAGTGCAGCAACCATTCCTCGCTGTGCCGGTCATAATGGTCGGGCCCCAGCGCGACCATCACGCCGCTACCCCAGGAACCACCCTTCTCCGGGTTGATGAACCAGCGGATCATGGGGCTGTCATCGTCGATCACGTGGCTGAGATCGGCGCCGAAATGGCAGGTTACCATATCGAACAGCCGATCGATCCCATCCATCGGAATGCCCAGCGTCGGACCGACGAAACGCCCGCCGTCAGCGGCAATCATGTAGCGCGCGCGCACCTGATAGGTCTCACCGGTGCCGCGCTCAAGGACCGTCGCAGTGACGCCATCGGCATCCTGCTCGAACGACTGCACTTCATGATGATAATTGATCTTGGCGAGCGGCAGCGTGCGGGCATGTTCGAGCAACAGCGGCTCAAGCCGGAGCTGCGGATAATTGGCCGATCGGCATGGGCTGTCGCGGTCGTAGACCTCCTTGAGCGAGCGCCCGCCGAAGGCGTCCATCAGATGGATCGTCTTGCGATCGAGTTCGCCATCACCACCGAGCGAGGTGAACCAGCCCACCCGTGACATATTCTCCTGCGGAGTGCTGACCGAATAGATCCGGTCGGCGATGCCGATCTCGCGGAAAATTTCCATCGTCCGCTGGTTGAGGTAATGCGCCTTGGGCGCGGGCGAGGTGGTCGGATAGCGCTCCACCAGCCACGACTCGATTCCGGCCTGTGCCAGCATGATCGCCGAGCTAAGCCCGCATCCGGCGCCGCCGACAATCAGCACGGGTGTTTCGATCACCTTCATCGCTCCGATATCCTCTCACTCGCGCGGTCGCCCGTGGCCGCGTGATAGCAATTCTCACTCAATACTGACCATTTCGTCAAGTTGTCCTGGAGTGTCATCGTGCCAGGAGACCACCGTCGATCGGCAGTTCGACGCCGTTGACGAAACGGGCTTCGTCGGAAGCGAGGTAAACACAGCCCCAGGCGATATCCTCGGGTGTGCCGTTAAAGCCGTTGGGCTGCTGCGCCGAAAACGCCGCGCGCGTCGCTTCGGGATCGGGCGTCCCCTCGAAGATCCCGTGCAGCATCGGCGTCTCCACCACGCCCGGATGGATCGAATTGGCGCGCACACCTTGCGCCGCGTGCTCGATCGCGGTCGATTTCGTGAAGGTTCTGACCGCGCCCTTCGACCCGCAATAGGCGGCGAAACCCGGTGCGCCGACTACGCCGTAAGCCGATGAAATATTAGTCACCGATCCGCCGCCGGCCTTGATCATCTCGGGCACCGCATGTTTGGTGAGGAAGAACACGCCCTTGGCATTGACTGCGAATATCCTGTCCCATTCATCCTCGCTCAGATCGATGTCGCTTCCCTGCCCCGGCACGCCCGCGCAGGCGACAACAGAGGTGACCTTACCCCAAGCGCTCACCGCCGCGGCAACGGCAGCGCGCACCTCCTCTTCGCGGGTCACGTCGGTCTTGACGAATTTCACGCGATCGGGCGACGACACGATCAGCGCGGCCAGATCGCCGTCGACAGGTTCCTGTCGATCCGCAACGATCACCCTGGCTCCCTCGGCCACGAACAGCCGCGCCGTCGCGCCGCCGATCCCCGAGGCGCCGCCTGTAATCACCGCAACCTTATCCTGCAGACGATTGGCCATTTCTCTCTCCTAATTCGTAAAAAATCGTCGGCCTCACCGCTTCTTCGGCAAGGCATAGGCGACAATCGAATCGCCAAGCGGCGACTGCAGCATGACGTGGCCGCCCGCCGCGATCAGCACGAACTGCCGCCCGCTTGCCGGAGAGACGTAGGTCATCGGATTCGCCTGGCCGCCGGCTGGAAGAGACGCGCGCCAGAGTTCGCGGCCATTGCGAATGTCGAATGCCCGGAAGGCGCGCTCCTGCGTCGCCCCGATAAAGACAAGCCCGCTTCTGGTGGCAAGCGAACCGCCGAACATCGGCATGCCCATCCGCAGTGGCAGCCGCGACGCGAGGCCCATCGGTCCACTGTCCCGCGCCGAGCCGATCGATCGTGTCCAGACCAACTTTTGCGTGCGCAGGTCGATAGCGGAGATGGTCCCGAACGGCGGCTCGTTGCACGGCACGTTGAGCGGTGAGACCAAACCCGACAGGCGAATGCCGTACGGCGTGCCCGCTTGCGGCTGCGGCAGATCATACATATGCGCAACCGAGGCCTTCGCACGCAGCCGATCGGTTTCGGCTCGCGGCACGAGCTGCGCGATCGTGCCGTAATAGATCGCGTTGACGATCATCAGCCCACGCTCGGGATCGACCGAGACCCCGCCCCAGTTCATCCCACCGCCGATACTCGGATAGATCAGCGACTCGTCGGTCGCGGGCGCGGTCGCCGGCCCCTGGTAACGTAGCTCGCGGAAGCGAATGCGGCACCAGAGCTGGTCGAACGGCGTGATTCCCCACATATCGCGCTCACGGAGGCGCTCACCCGCGAAGCTCGGCATACCGACCGAATAGGGCTGCGTCGGCGCGGTCCAGTCACCGCTCACGGGCGGACGCTGGGGCGCGGGTCGTTCCTCGACAGCCGCGACAGGCACCCCGGTTCGGCGGTCGAGCAGGAAGAGTTCTCCCCGTTTGGTCGGCTGGGCGAGCGCGGGCACCATCCGGCCCCTAAGCGGCACCTCAACCAATGTCGGCTGCGACCCGACATCATAATCCCAAAGATCGTGATGCACCGTCTGGAACGACCAGCGCGGCGTCCCCGTCGTCGCGTCCAGCGCGACCACCGAACTGCCGTAGCGTTCAGCCGCCGCGCTGCGCGCGCCGCCCCAGTGGTCAGGCGTCGAACCGCCCGTTGGGACATAGACCAGCCCCAGCACCTCGTCGGCGCTCATCGGTGCCCAGCTGTTCGGCGTCGAGCGCGTGTAGTGCTGGCCCGGTGCTGGCTCGCGATTGTCGCCGGGGCGCCCCATGTCCCACGCCCAGGAGAAACGCCCGCTTGCAACATCATAGGCGCGGATCACTCCCGAGGGCTCGTCGGTGCTCTGATTGTCGGAGACCCAGCCGCCGAGCACGATCTGCCCGCGCACGATCGTGGGTGCCGAACTCACATAGTAGAAGCCCTTCTCGACGACCCCCATCCCGGTCTTGAGATCGACGAACCCGCCATTTCCGAACGACGCACATGGCCTCCCGGTTTTCGCATCGAGCGCGATCAAGCGCGCGTCGAAGGTCGCGGTAATGATCCGCGCCGGACAGTCGGCCGCGTCGGGCACCCGATGGAAGGCGACGCCCCGGCAGGTCGTCACCGCACTCGCGCCCGTCGGGTCCACCTTGGGATCGAACCGCCAGCGCTCCTTGCCCGTCTCGGGATCGAGCGCGATGACGATGTTGGTCTGCGTGCAGAGATAGAGCGTGCCGTCCACCATCAGCGGAGTCGTCTGTAGCGGGCTCTTCGTGCCGGGCTGACGAACGCCGGTGCGATAGGTCCAGGCGACTTCGAGATCGCTGACATTTGCGGGGGTGATCTGGTCGAGCGTCGAGAAGCGCTGCCCGGCATTGGTGCCGCCCCAGGCAAGCCATTCCGCGCCGGCTGCATCGTCGCCGCCCGGCAAGGCCTGGCCCGGCGGTGGCGCGGCGAATCTGTCGGGCGAGTCGGAGATTCCAACGCCTGCCAGCGTGACGATCATCAGCAGTCCCGCAGCGGCGGGCGCCCACCCGGAACGGCCGATCGAGCGGCGGACGGGAGGAAGTGCGAAAGCAAGGCCGAGCAAGGCCGGCCCGATCAACCGCGGCGCGAGCGCCCAACCGTCGATCCCCGCCTCCCACAGCGCCCAGCCGAGCGTCACCGCGAGAAAGGCCGCATACAGCCAGCCTGCGAGCCGGTGCCCACACCACAACAATATGGCGGCAACGACGACAGCGATACCGCCCAGCAGATAATAGCTTGAGCCGCCCAGCGTGACGAGGAGAGCGCCGCCGAGCGCGATGGCGGCGCCGATCACGAACAACAGCAGCGCCAACAGCCGAGGCACCACGGTTCGCGCGCAGCTCATCAGACCCTCCCCTTTCTCTCTTTCCTTATAGCTACGCCGTTGCTGACCTTTTGGTCAAGCCATTATCCGAGCTGAGTTTCCGCTTGTGCCTAGCGCCTGAACCCCGGCTCACAACTGCGAAAACGTACCCACAGTGCAGACCGAGTCGTGCGCGGCGCCAGCTGTCGTCACAAAAAAAGACCACTGTCCGTTCGGTCAGTAGCTCTGGCAGCGGCCGCTCCTCCTTGCTAAAGCAACTCCAAATCGCCACGCAAAGGAGAGGACATGACCGCCAAGCTCTTCCGCCCTAATACCGCCATCGATCCGGTAAACGACGGCCGTCACACCCTCCCCGATCGTCCTTTGATGCGCGAATCCATCCCCTATTGCGTTGTCATGCCCAAGGAGAAGATCGCGCTGTTCACCTACACATGGGTCAACAAGGATAGCGTCGCCGGTGCCGCCTTTGGCGTCTGGGGCCCGGGCGTCGGCGCGGAGGCGATCACCGGCTATCTTCGTGATCGCCCCGTCCCGCGCGACATGAACTTCGATGCCTGGCAGATCGAAGGCTTCTCGATGCGGCAGGATCTTGCCTTCCAAGCGGCCGAGGTCCGCTGGGAAGGGCCCGAAGCCTCGGTCGATTTCCGTTTCGAGGCGTTCCACCCACCCTACGCCTATTCGACGCACGCCGGCGGCTGCCCTCCCTATGCTGCCGACGACCGCATCGAACAGAGCGGCCGGATCACCGGCACACTGCGCATCGGCGATCGCGTGATCGACATTCGCACGATGGGGCATCGCGATCATAGCTGGGGCACCCGCGATTGGGGCGCACTGCATTTTTACCGCTGGCTCCAGTCGCAGGCCGGCGATGACATGTCGGTTCACTTCTGGGAATTCTACGCGCTCGGCGAGCGCCAGTTGCGCGGCTATGTTTGCAAGGACGGACTCATGGCCGAGATCACAACCCTCGACCTTCAATGGCAGGGTGACGCGCAGTTCAATCACACTGCATTCCAGGCCGACATCACTGACGAGGCCAGGCGTCATACCCGCGTCGACGCAAAAGTTTTCGGGGTTTACCCGCTCATACCTGATCCCGATTTTGTCCTCAACGAGGGCGCGGCCGAGATCATGATCGATGGCGTCCCCGGCTCGGGCTGGCTCGAATTCGGCTGGCCGCGCCCCTATCTCGAGCATGTTCGTCGCGTCGGCATCTACCGCTGAACTGACGCGTCCTCACGAAATCCATTACCGGACGCTTATGCGCCTCACGCTTAATGTACTGGAATAGAATGCTGGAGGAGCCTTGCCCTTTTATTCTGATCTTTTGGTCAGTCCATTGACAGGTCCACTTGTCACTGCGAGGATAATCGAGAGAGCGGTTTCCAGGGTAGTGGCATGTCGTATAGCCGCCCAGCCGTGAGGGTACGGTCGCAGCCCTGATAAGCAGCACGCGGCGGCGAACACCGCCCCGTTTTCATATGTGTATCTGCAAATAAACAGCCTGACCGGGAGAGCGAAATGGCGAGCAAGCGGATTACGGTATTTGGCGCGACGGGAACCTCGGGTGGAGGTGCAATGCGGCACCTCATGAATGACGGTTGGACGGTACGCGCGGTGACCCGCGACGCGAATTCGGACAAGGCAAAAGCCGCAGCCGCGGCGGGCGCCGAACTGGAGATAGCCGATCTCGACGATCTCGCCTCGGTCCGCAAAGCGATCGAGGGCTCGGACGCGGTCTATCTCGCGGGGCCATCGCTCGGCAACCGCTGGGATAGCGGCCAGGCGCGGCAGGGAATCGGCGTCGTCGATGCCGCAGTGGAGGTCGGCATCGGACATCTGGTCTACCAATCGGCGATGGTCGAAGGCGCGCGCGGTGTGCTGAGCGTAGGGTCGAAGCGCGCAATCGAGGAGCGGATCGCCGAGCTGGACATCCCCTGGACGGTCAACCGCCCCGGCTTGTTCATGGACAACTTCCTGACCTATTTTCCGTTGCAGGAGCAGGACGGCCAGCTCAGCATCGCGATGGCGCTGCCGCTCGACAAACCGCAAGGACTCGTCTCGGCCGATGATATCGGCCGCGCCGCCGCCGCAGTGCTGGCCGCGCCCGACAGGCATAGCGGCAAGGCCTATGACCTGGTCGCCGATATCGTCAGCTTCGGAGAGATGGCAGAGATCATCGGCGACGAGGCCGACCGCCAGGTAACACCGATCTCGGTCCCGCTCGATGCTCTCGCTCAGGGATGGCCGCAAGGCGTGAGTCTCTACACATGGCTCTCAACGCGCGTCGAAACCGATAGCACCGACACGCTGGAGAGTCTCGTGGGAGAACCCATTCCGTTTCGTAAATGGGTGCGTACCCACCTCATCCCTCACCTAATGCAGACGTCCGCCTGACGACCGTAACGCCCTGGGAGCCTCGGGTAATCTCGATCGTGCATATTTATCTCGATTGACCAATAGGTCAGTACACTTTACCCTGCGATTCGACACACAAGAGATGCCGTGATCAGACGGCTCCACAACATATGGGGATGGATTATGCGCACACGTCGCTCGCTTTCGTTTGTCAGCTCCACGGCACTTGCTTGCGCCATCTGCACGAACGCAGCCGCCGCCCAGACGGCCGAGGATCAGCAAACGCCCACGCAGCTGGCACAGGCGACTGCGCCAGACGCAGGTGCCGCGCAAGACAGCCGCTCCGAGATAGTACAAAGCGGAAACCAGATCAGCGAGATCGTCGTCACCGCGAACAAGCGCGAACAGAATCTGAACAAGGTCGGCCTGACCATTTCCGCAATTAGTGGTGAGGCTTTGCAGAATCAACGCATCACCACCGTTGCCGACCTCGCAAAGGTTACGCCCGGCCTGACTTTCGCTCCCACGCCAAACTCGACGCCCGTTTATACGTTGCGCGGCGTTGGCTTCTTCGAGGCTTCGCTCGCTGCCTATC
The DNA here is from genome assembly GCF_014199685.1 of Sphingosinicella soli. Taxonomy (GTDB): domain Bacteria; phylum Pseudomonadota; class Alphaproteobacteria; order Sphingomonadales; family Sphingomonadaceae; genus Sphingosinicella; species Sphingosinicella soli. Next base: position 35,838 of record NZ_JACHNZ010000011.1, read on the forward strand.
CAGATGTCAGCCTTTACATTGATCAGGTTCCGCTTTCACTGCCCGCGATGTCGTCGCTGACCGCATTCGACCTCGAACGCGTTGAAGTCCTGAAAGGCCCTCAGGGCACATTGTTCGGCAACAACGCGACCGGCGGCGCCATCAACTTCATCGCCGCCAAGCCTACCCGAGAACTCCAATATGGAGTGGACCTAAGTTACGGGCGATTCAACACAGTCGACGTCGGCGGCTTCATCAGCGGCCCGATCACCGAGAACCTGCGTGCACGCCTCTCGTTCAAGGCGGTTAACGGCGATGAATGGCAGAAGAGCTATACTCGGATCGACGGTGGCGTGCCGGCTGAATTCCAAGCCCTTGGCGTGCCGGATCCCGGCAACGGCCGGCAGGACCGGCTCGGCAAACTCGACAATGTCGCCGCCCGGTTGCTTCTAGACTGGGATGCCAGTGACAGCCTGCGCTTTTCCTTCAATGTCAACGGCTGGCGCGACCAGAACGACCCGACGGCGCCGCAGTATACCAGAGCCGTTCCGCAGAATCCGCCCGGCTCGGCTGGCCCGGGCGGTGTCGTTCCAGTCGACCTTCCGGCTTTCGTCTACCCCGCTGCGCCGCACAACGCGCGCGCCGCCGACTGGAACCCGTATCTCCGTCCGTTCCAGAACAACAAGTTCTGGCAGACCGCGCTCCGCGCCGATTGGGACATCACTCAGGATCTCACCGTCACCTCCATCACCGGCTACAGCGATCTCGACTTCCTCAACGCGACCGATGGCGACGGCATGGCGCTCGAGGGGCTCGATCTCGGCCGCGACAAGGGCAGGATAAAGTCGTTCACGCAGGAAGTCCGCCTGGCGAATGCCGCATCCAACCCGCTGCGCTTCGTGATCGGTGCCAATTACGAGCGCACGACCGCGAACGAAGATATCGAGCTGTATATCAGCGGCACGTCTTCGACGGCGGCAAACGGCTTCAACGGGAATTTCTACGGTTCCGATCAGACGATGAAGAACTACGCGGCCTTCGGTAACATTGAATATGATATCGGCGAATGGTTGACGCTGAAGGGCGGCATCCGCCGGACCAAGGCCGAGCGCGCGGCGGACATCCGCTCCCCCTACGAGCCTGACGGCTTCTACAAGCCGGGCGTGTTCGGCGACAACTCGCTCACCAAATTCTTCAACGCCACTTATGAGGTCCTGGCCGGCCTCGGCGTTTACGGCCCGGGCGTCGTCATCCCGACGATCCCGGTCGGAAACGGCATCGCGCTGGACACCCGCACCAATCCCGACGGCAGCCCGGTCGATCCTTCGACCTATCTGCAGCCTGGCAATCCCTATCTCACACTCGATGAAAAGAACACGTCCTGGAGCGTCGGTGCGGACATCAAACCGAACGACGATCTGCTACTCTACGTCAACGTGTCGAAGGGCTACAAGGCAGGCAGCATTCCGACGCTCGCCGGTGCCATCTACGATGCCTATCTGCCGGTGACACAGGAATCGCTGCTCGATTTCGAGGGCGGATTCAAAATTCAGCTGATGGACCGCAGGCTCTCGATCAACGGCGCTGCCTTCTACTACGACTATAAGGACAAGCAGCTTCGCGCGAAGTTCGTCGATCCGATCTTCGGCGCGCTCGACAAGCTCGTGAACGTACCCAAGTCGAAGATCAAGGGCGCCGAGCTCAATATCAATGCCCAGCCGACGGACGGCCTCACGCTGTCCGGCGCTGTGACCTATCTCGACGCGAAGGTCAGCGAATATCAGGGAATCACCGGCTCGGTCGTCGATCCGGGCAGCGGTCTGCGCGTACCGACCTTCGCCTCGTTCAAGGGTGTCACGCTGCCTTACGCCCCCGAATGGCAGTTCGCGGTCCGCGCGGACTGGGAGTTCCCGCTGACCGAGACGTTCGACGGCTATGCGGGCATCGGAATCAACGGCCAGAGCAAGTCGATCGGCGTGCTCACCGTGTCCCCGGTGGAGCGCGAGGATTACAAGATCAACGCTCGTGCTCTGGTCGATCTCAACGCGGGCATCGCCACGAACGATGGGCGCTGGCGGGCCGGCCTTTGGGGCAAAAACGTATTCAACAAATACTACTGGACCAACGCGATCCAGGCCTACGACAACATCATGCGTTACGCGGCGCGCCCCGCTGAATACGGGCTGACCGTGTCCTTCCGCTACTGATAGCCATCAACCGGCGGCGCGATGCGTCGCCGGAACCGCATTGGGGACGTTCCATGAGCACGAAGATGTATGGCCTGATCCCGCGCAAGCCCGGCATGGGCCGCGATGAGTTCCACGATTATTACCGTCATCCACACGGCACCATGGGTCGCAACATGACAACGATGCGCGGCTATGTGCAGAACCACCAGATCGACACCGACCGGCTTGGCCCTGATCAGGCGCGCTTCGATGCCGTGGCCGAAATCTGGCTCGACAACGAATCCGACGTACAGACATTCCGCGAGGAACCGATCCTCGTTAAATATCTGATCGAAGACGAGCCCAAGTTCGTCGACATGCCCAATCTGAAGTTCTTCGCGGCGGATTCGGAGGTGCTCGTCTCCGGGCCGCGGCAGAATGCCGGACTCCATCCCGGCGACGAGATGTGGTCGCCCGCGACACGCCCACTTTCAGTCAAGCTCCTCCACTTCATCGATGCGGATGGAAATCCCGATTGGGCACACCCCGACGATCAGGCACTGGGGCAGAAGCTCGGCGCGTTCCGCCATACCCGCGCGACGCCGCTCGCGTCGGTGCATGGCAACGAGCCTACCTTCCTGGGCCTCCACGAACTTTGGTGGCCAACACGCACTGACTTCCATCGCGCCGTCGATGCCGCGCCGGACGCATTGCAGGAACTGCTCGCGCGCGCCGGCAAGGCAACGACGATGCTGGTGCAGGCGGAACGCTTCATCTGAGTTTTCGGACAAGGGACCACTCATGGGAAACGACCAGAAGATCAGCCTCCATGCGCCCGCAAACGAGAGCTACACCCGGAAAGCCGGACTTCTCCCCGAGCCCGTATCGCTCGAATCCTACCGCTCCCAAGCATTCTACGAACTCGAGCGCGACCGGGTTTTCGGCCGCAGCTGGTTGACGCTCGCGCGCGAGGAAGAGCTTCCGGAGCCGGGTGATTATCTGGTCCGCGATATCGAGGTTCTCGGCGCGTCAGTGATCGTCGCACGCGGCCGCGACGGGACGATCCGTTCTTTCCACAACGTCTGCTCGCACCGCGCGAACCAGGTCGCGTGGGAACGGTCCGGGAATGCCACGCGACTAGTGTGCCGCTATCATAACTGGACCTACAGGACGGACGGCCGGCTGATCGGCGTGCCCGACGAGGCTTCGTTCGAGCGGCTCGACAAGGCGAAATGCGGCCTAACGCCGATCGCGACAGAGGTCTGGGAAGGCTTCATCTTCGTCAACCTCGAACGCAACCCGTCGGTTAGACTCGAGGAGTTCCTCGGCGGCATGGGCGACTATCTCAAAGGCATTCAGTATAAATATGCCGACAACCCGATCACCATCGAAGCGCATCTGGACTGCAACTGGAAAGTCGCTTGCGACGCGTTCAGCGAAGCCTATCATATCCCCGCCATCCACGCGAATACGATCGGGAAGACCTTCAGCTCACAGGACAACAAGTTCGCTCATATATTGGGCGCTAACTTCTTCGGCCCGCATCGTAGCGCCGCGCTCTACGGTAACCCCGACTATATTCCGGGCGAAGAGGCGCATGTCGAACGCCTTGCCTATTCCGCGATCGACTCCGCCAACGTCGTCGCGGCGGGCAGTCGCGAGGAGATGGCCGACTACCTCGCACATCCGGCGGTAAACCATCCCAAGGCGCGTGAATGGGTGCACGACGTCCACGCTATCTTCCCCAACCTCCACATCGATACAGGGCAAGGCGGCTTCTACACGCATCATTTTTGGCCGACATCGGTCAACACCACACGATATGAAGTGCGTTTCTACATGGCGCATGCCCTGGACGCGCGAGCACGCTTTCAGCAGGAGGCCTATCTTGCCCGTGTGATGGAGGTGCTGCTCGAAGATCTCAGCAACGTAAAACGCACGCAGCGCGGCATCGATTCGGGCGGCAAGGATTATATGGTCCTCCAGGAAAACGAGGTGATGATCCGCCATTCGGTCCATCACGTCGAGCGCTGGGCCCGAGCACAGACAGTTCAGGAGGCGCTGGCATGAATGTGGAAACGCGGCTGTTGCCGCCGGGCTTCGAGGATCTCGAGCGGTTCGTGGCGACGTGGGACCATCCCGATTTCAACGCCCGCCGCGCCTGGCGCGGCGGCCTGCCAATGGAGGATATCCGCGACTTCTATGAAACCATGCGCCACCGGGCGGACGCGGCGCTGACGTTGGTCGAACAATATCCGTTCGAGCAGATGCCGGAAGAGATCGCGCGTCTCTATCGCCTCGTGCTCGCACTCGCGCATGCGTCGATGGCTACCGAGATCCACGGCTGCCCACGCGCGCCTTACGCGCCCTATCCGGACAAGCTCACCGTTACCCGCAGCTTCAGCATCTTTGCATGATCACGCTGCACTATGTCGCCACGGCCAACGGACTGAAGATCGCAATCGCGCTTGAGGAAATGGCGCTCGAATACGAGGTCATCGACTATCCCCTCTTCGAAGGGCGCCACCTCACGGTAGAGTTCCGCCAGCTCAATCCCAATTGCAAGCTGCCGGTCCTCGTCGATAAAGCGCCGGACTTCGCGGACGAGCCCGTCACGATCTTCGAATCCGGTGCGATGCTGCTCTACCTGGCCGAGAAGAGCGGACAGTTTTTGCCAGCCGGCGAGTCGCCGCGCTGGGAGGTGCTGAAATGGCTGATCTGGCAGGTCGCCGGGCACGGGCCGATGAACGGTCAGGCTCACCATTTCCTCCGCTACGCGCCCGAGGGTGAAGATTACGGTGTAACGCGCTATGTGCGCGAAGTGGTTCGTCTCCTCAACGTCCTCGAATACCGTCTCGCCGAAGCCGATTATCTGGGCGGCAGCAACTATAGCATCGCCGACATGGCGGCGTGGCCGTGGGTGCAGGCGAGCTGGCTGCTTGATGTCGATCTGGCTTCGTTTCCGGCCGTCTCACGCTGGTCCCAGGTGATCGCAGCACGGCCTGCCGTGATCCGCGCGACAAGCGCGAGTGCCACCGCCATCCCCACCGGAAACACTCAGGGCCGCGCCCGGCTCAGCGATGCGCAATGGTCGAATATGTTCGGCGACAATCTCCACCGCGCCGCGACGCTGCGCCGAGACTGACGGCACGACGGCTGCCGTTTTCATCCATCAAGCGCACGAACGGCAGCGACGATATCCTCCTGCTGGTCGGGCGTAGTGCCGTGGAGCAAAATCTGATCCGCGCCCGCCGCGCGATATTCGGCGAGCCGCGTGGCACATCGCGACAGGCTGCCGATCGCCGCGCCCTGTTCGAGCCATTCATCCGGCAGCATTGCCACCGCCTCCGCCATCTGCCTGCGCGCCTCGGCGATGTCGCCCTGGCCATACTCCAGGCGGCTGAGACCCGTCTCGACCAGCCGGTCCATCGGCGCCTCGTCCCAGCCGTTCATGGAGACGATCGGCAGTCCAACCTCGCGGTGCATGAAATAGGATACCGCGCGCGCCTCCAATATGTCTTCGCGCTGCTTCGGCAGGAGGTTGTCCGGCGCCGTCACCACGGTCGCGTAGATGGTCACGGCTTCGGGATCGCGCCCTGCATCGCGCGCGGCATCGCGCACAATACGAGCCGAGCGCGCCACGCCCTCCGTTGTCAGGAAAGGATGGAGCACGACTCCATCAAAGTGCGCCCCCCCCAACGCCAGGGTTTTCGGCCCAACCGCGCCGAGGATAACCGGCGGCGGAGCATCGCAGGGCTGCGCGAGTTGCATCTCAGGATAGTCGCCCGCCGGACCGCTGTAGGATACGCTCTCCCCGGCCCATAGTCGCCGGAGGATCCCGACATGGTCGGCCATGCCCGCATTGTTGAGGACGGTAATCCCGAGTTTTCGGAATAGCGGCGGCACGGCGCGGCCGAAACCCAGGATGAAGCGGTTGCCGCTCAACATCTGCAAGGTCGCGCCCATTCCGGCCTGCACGAGCGGATGGCGTGTCCCGAAATGCGTCAGCCCGGCAACCAGTTTCACCCGGCCGGTTGCCTGGGTGAGCGCGCCCATCACCGCACCCAGCTCTTTGGTTTCCCACCGCTCGGATAGGAAAATGCCCCCAAGCCCGAGCGCCTCACCCGCTTTGGCTTGATCGAGACCCGGGGCCGGATGCGCGGCGCGGCCCGGCAGGATATAAGCGTTCAGACGATCGATAAGCATAACTGCAAGCCTTCCGGTTGATGATGTGCGGGCGGACGGAACTGCTAGAACCCGACCTGATCCCCGCCCTTGAGCGCAAGTATCTCGCGGGCTTCATCGGGCGTCGCGATCGATAGCCCCAGCCCCTCGATGATCTTTCGAATCTGACGAACCTGATCGGCGTTGCTGCGCGCGAACTCGCCCTTGCCAAGCCACAACGAATCCTCAAGCCCGCAGCGGACATGCCCCCCCATCGCCGCCGCCATCGCCGCGATCGGCATCTGGCTCCGTCCGGCGCCGAGCACCGACCAGCGATAGGCGTCGCCGAACAGCCGGTCGGCGGTGCGCTTCATATGCAGCACCTCCTCGGGATGCGGCCCGATGCCGCCGAGCAGGCCGAAGCACGTCTGAATGAACAGCGGCGCCTTCACCAGGCCTTCCTGATAGAAATATTTCAGATTGTGGAGGTGGCTGGTATCATAGCATTCGAATTCGTAGCGCGCGCCGGTCGCGTTGAGTGTATCCAGCGCGAAACGAATGTCCTTGAAGCTGTTGCGGAAGACGAGGTCGTGGCTGCCCTCCAGCATGGCCGGCTCCCACTCATGCTTGAACTCCTTGAAGCGCTTCAGCATCGGGAACAGGCCGAAGTTCATCGATCCCATGTTGAGGCTCGCCACTTCGGGCTTCCACACCGCTGCGGGCCGTACCCGCTCCTCGACCGGCATGTAAGGCGAACCCCCCGTGGTAAGATTGATCACGACGTTCGACGCCTGCTTGATCACGCGCAGGAACGGCTCGAATGCTTCCGGCGACTGATCTGGTCGGCCGTCCTCAGGGTTGCGCGCGTGCAGATGCACGATCGCCGCGCCCGCCTCGGCTGCTTCGATCGCGGACTGGGCGATCTCCTGCGCCGTCACCGGCAGATAGGGCGACATCGAAGGGGTGTGGATCGATCCCGTGATCGCGCAGGTGATAATCACCTTCCCATTGGCCATGGCAGACTCCTCTAAGCTTTACCACTCGATTGCGCTAATTTTCCAAATGGTCAATATACTCCGACAAGATCGATTGCATAGACGTAAATGTTTTGGAGATGATGTTGCAGAACAGACGTGTCCTTCTCAAATCGCGCCCCACGGGAGTTGCGCAGGCGGAGAATTTCAGCCTCGACACCGCGCCCGTGCCGGCGATCGCCGACGGCGAGATGCTGGTCCGCAATCACTTCCTTTCGGTCGAGCCCGCGATGCGGGGCTGGATCGCCGACGCTGCCAACTATTCAGCGCCCGTTCCGCTCGGTTCGGTGATGCGCGCGCTGTGCGCCGGCACCGTGATCGAGTCGCGCGCGCCCGGCTTTTCACCCGGCGATCCGGTCACCGGCTGGTTCGGCTGGCAGGACTATGCAACGGTCGCGCCCTCGGCGGTCGTCCGCAAGATTGCCGAGGCCGATCTGCCATTGTCCGCCTCGCTCGGCATCCTCGGGATCAACGGCGCGACGGCTCATACCGCCCTCTCCATGATCGGACAGCCGAAGCAGGGCGAAACCGTCGTCGTCTCGACCGCCGCAGGCGCGGTGGGCTCGGCTGCCGGACAGATCGCGAATATTCACGGTTGCCGCACCATCGGGATCACCAGCAGCGCGGCCAAGCAGCGCCTTTGCGTCGAACAATTCGGCTATGAGGCCGCGATCGATTACCGGCGTGAGGACGTCGACGCGCGGCTCGCCGAACTCTGCCCCGATGGCATCGACATCTATTACGACAACACCGCCGGCGCGATCAGCGACGCCGTCATGCGCCATCTCGCCCTGCGCTCCCGCGTGATCGTGTGCGGGACCGCGGCGATCCAGAATTGGGTCGATTGGCCGCTCGGTCCCCGGGTCGAACGCCACCTGCTCGTCCGCCGAGCGCGGATGGAGGGCTTCGTCATCTTCGATCACATGGATCGCTACGAAGACGCTGTAGCGCAGCTCGCCGCTTGGATACGTGAGGGGCGCCTAACCTATCTCGAAGACATTCTCGACGGTATCGAGGCATGCCCCGACGCCCTCGCCGGACTGTATCGAGGCGAGAATTTCGGCAAACGCCTCATTCGGCTGGTCTGAAGGCTTGCTCCGAATCTGACAATATGGTCAGCTACTACAAAGGCACGATGACAGGAGAGGGTGATGCACGGATTGGCAGGAAAATCGGTGCTCGTTACCGGCGGAGGTAGCGGCATCGGCCGGGCTGCGGCGCTGCTGCTCGGAGAAGGCGGCTGCAGGCTGCTGATCGCCGATCTCAGCCAGGATGCTGCGGACCGCGTCTGCGCGGAGGTCATCGACAATGGCGGCGAGGCTCGCGCGTTCCGCGCCGATGTCGGCTCCGAAGGGGATGTCCGCGCTATGGTCGACGCCGCCGTCTCGGCGTTTGGCGGGCTGCAGGGCGCAGTCAACGCCGCCGGTGTGCCGCAGGTCGGCAAGCCCCTCCATGATGTCGATATCGAGGAATGGGACCGCTGCCATCGCGTGAACCTGCGCGGGCTCTTCCTCTGCAACAAATATGAGGTAGCGGCCATGCTGGCCGGCAACGGAGGCTCGATCGTCAACATCGCCTCGACCGCCGCCTCGGTCGGTTTTCCGAACGGCGCCGAATATTGCGCCAGCAAGGCGGGCGTGATGGGCCTCGTCCGCGGCGGCGCGATCGATTATGCGACCAAGGGCATCCGCATCAACGCGGTGCTGCCGGGCGGCACACTGACGCCGATGCTGAAAGGCGCCATGGCCAACGATCCCGGCCTCGAGCCTGCACTTGCTGCGGTACATCCGATGAACCGCTTTGGACAGCCCCGGGAGATCGCCGCCGCAGTGCGCTTCCTCATCTCGGACGAAGCGAGCTTCGTCACCGGCGCCGCCTATGCCGTCGATGGGGGGCACACCTGCATCTGAGGATGCTCGATTGGTGCATCCCCTGCGGATCAGCCTTCACACGACGATGACATTTTCCATCAAGCCCTCCCACGGGAACATTGTCGCGCCGTTTTCCGCGCGCGCGTAGCCCGCGTCCACCGACCCTGCCTTTTCATAGGCCGCACGCACCGCAGGCCGCGCGGCGATCTCGTCACGCCAGCGCTGGACGTTGGGAAAGGAAGCGATCCCGCGTTCCGGTTCAAGATAGGCGATCCAAGGGAAGGCGGCCATGTCGGCGATTGAATAGTCGGCTGCCAGATAGGCCCGGTCGGTCAACCGCCGGTCCATCGTTTCCCAAAGCGCATCGAACATCCTGTCGTAGCGACGGCATGAATAGCTGTTGTCCACGTCCGGCGCGATTCGCGGCGCGAACATTCGGAAATGCCAGAGCTGCCCGCCGATTGGCCCGATGCCTCCCATCTGCCAGAACAGCCACTGCATCGTCTCGATGCGCGCGCGGCCTTCTGCAGGCAGGAAGCGCCCGGACCTCTCCGCAAGATATTGCAGAATTGCACCGGATTCGAAGATCGTGATCGGATCGCCCCCGTCCTCGGGGCTATCGTCGCAGATCACGGGAAGCTTGCCGTTGATCGCGCCGGAGACATTGGCGGGATCGAGATGTTCCCCCTTGCTGAGATCGGTCGGCCGCAGCCGGTATTCCAGCCCCATTTCCTCCAGGGCGATCACCACTTTCGTAACATTGGGGCTGGTGACGAAATGAAGGTCTATCATCGCATGTCTCCCAAATGAAACGGCGGCCCAACCCTGAGCCGCCGTTCCTTCCTGAAATAATGTAAGCCGTGCTTACATCCGCAGACCAAGTGTAAGGCCATATTCGGCAGGCCGACCGGTATATCGAACAAAGGTATCGTAAGCCTGGGTTGCGTTCACCCAATAATACTTGTTGAAAATGTTCTTGCCCCAGAACGACAAACGCCACGTGTCGTCCGCAGAACGTACACCGATGTTGGCATTTACGAGCGTACGAGCATTGATATCGTAGAGCGAAGCATCAGCGCCGAATGGCTGTGATCCTTGGAGTACCAGAGCCGAGTAGGACTTGGATTGTCCATTCACACCGACACCGACGAAGCCAGCGAGTTCCGACGTAATCTCCGTGTCATAGTCGGCCCGGAACGAATATTGGAGCTTCGGCGCGTAAGGTAAACGGACACCCTCGAACGAGGCCAACTCCGCCACAAGAACACCGCTTACAGCCTGAGAGCCGATCGCACCGGTGTATTCCTTCACCTTCGCGTCAAGGTAGGTCGCCGAAGCCGTGAAAGAGAGCCCGCGTGAGGGCCGTGCGCTGATCTCCAACTCGGCGCCCTTGATGGTCGACTTGGGCACGTTGAGCAGCTTGTCGAGCGCACCGAAGATCGGATCCACGAACTTGGCCCGGGTCTGCTTGTTCTTATAGTCGTAGTAGAAGGCGGCGCCGTTGATCGATAGGCGACTGTCCATCAGCTGCGCCTTGAAGCCCACTTCATAATCAAGCAACGATTCCTGTTTGACAGGGGCGTAGGCGTCAAAGATGGCACCCGAAAGATGTGGAGCGCTTCCCGCCTTATAACCCTTGGCGACGTTCGCGTAGAGGAGGAGATCATCGCTGGGTTTGAAATCGACGCCGACGCTCCATGAAGTGCTATCTTCGTTGAGCTTCGTGAACACGTTGGCAGCGGTCAGGAACGTCGCTGGATCAACCGGATTATTGGCCGAGGGGTCGCCGAGCACGAGGCCACGCGTATCGAGGATGATCGAACCACCGGGGGCGATCGTCGGAATCTGGTAGCCGGGGCCGCCATAGAGTCCGCTAAGTGCGCCGTAGAGCGTGTTGAAGAAGTCCGTCAGCGTTACGCCAGGCGTGCCGGCGAAGGTTTGGTCGGAGGAAAGAATCGGATATTGTGGCAGGTCGCCATTGAAGGCTTCGGACCAGCGCTTCGCCTTCGTCTGGCGGATGCCGCCCTTGAGCTTGATCTGATCGTTGACGTCAAACTCGACGTTTCCGAACGCCGCATAGTTCTTCATCTTTTGATCGGTGAAATAGGAGCTCATCACGATACCGTTGACATAGGTCGAACTCGTATCGGTGTAGGCCAGGTTCGTATCTTCGTAGACGGTGGTGCGCTCGTAATTGGCGCCGATCACCCAGCGAAGACGGTTCGCGGTGTCTCCGGCAAGGCGGACTTCCTGGGTGAAGGACTTGATCTTGCCCTGATCGTTGCGAAGATCAAGATCGCGCAGCGCGGTGCCACCGCCCTCGGTGGTGTTCCGGAAATCCATGTCGATCAGATTTGTCAGCGACGTAAGTGTCGCACCACCGAAATCATAATCCGCGCGCAATATGCCTTGCTTGAACCTGTTGTCCTGCTCAGGCGCGAACTCCGGCGTCCAGTCCGCAGCGCGCGCGGTACGCGGCGCATTCGGATAGCTCGCCTGAGGATAGGGCACTGGGCCGCCGGGGGCGGGATTGAACGGCCCAATAACGGGCGCCCCGGACACGTCGTTTTGCGGCGTGAAAGCGATCCGCTGCGGCGCCTGCGGATCGTTCTGGTCGCGCCAGGCATTGAGGTTCAACGAGACGCTGAGCGCGTCCGTCGGATCCCATTCGAGTATGAGCCGGCCTGCGATATTATCGGCTCTGCCCGATTTGTCGTTGCGCGTGTAGCTATGCTGCCATTCGTCGCCGTTGACGGCCTTCACCGCAAGGCGTGCCCGCAGCGTATCGGTGATCGGGCCGCTGATGAAACCTGCTGCCTCGAAGGTGTTGAAGCGCCCGTAGCTGAGTTCGACGCCAGCTTCGAGTTGGTCGGTCGGCTTGGCTGCTACGAAGTTGATCGCGCCGCCGGTCGCATTGTTGCCGAAGAGCGTGCCCTGCGGTCCCTTCAGGACCTCGACGCGCTCCAGATCGAAGGCCGTCAAGGTGGTCATGACCGGCAGCGGCAATGGCGCCTGATCGATATAGACGGCGACGTCCGGGTAGGATGCGAGCGAGCTGTCGTAGAAACCAACACCGCGCAGCGTATAGACCGGCGTCGCGTTTGGCGTGGGGGCGAAGGTGAGTCCGGGAACCACCTGCGCCAGATCGGCGACCGTCGCGATACGCTGATTGGCGAGCGACTGCGCTCCAAGCGCCGTCACGGAGAGGCCGACATCACTGAGATTTTGTTCGCGCTTGTTAGCTGTGACGACGATGTCTTCATATTGCTCCGTCGCCCCTGCTGCAGCCGGTGCCGCAACATCCGGGGTGGCGCCGGTCACCTGAGCGTGGGACGCGCCGGCCACGAGCAAGGCTGCGAGCGAAGCACCGATGTGAAGTGTCGTGCGATGAGCGTACATGCAAATCCCCCCTCTGAATGCGAGCGACTCCATGGCCGCTTCTCGGTATATGCGTTAAACCACACTGACCATATGGACAACCTATATTTTAAAATTGCATCGATCAATAGAAATATGTGGCTGGATGGCATCACAGGTCGTTTCCTCAGGACGATCTTCGCCCTGCACTCCTGGACACGCCTAAATCAGCGCACTCAGTGGCGGAACGGCCGATGGGTCTGGCTCAAAGCCCGACATGATACTCCACGCACGGAGGCGGTCGAGCGGCACTTTCGACCCGCGGGCGACTGCCGCACCGAAGCGGTCAAGGCCCTCACCACCAGCCGCTGCGATAAGATTTGCTGTAATACTGGTCAGGTTGGAACGCACGTCCTCCAGCTCCTGCGCCTCCATCTCGGGATCGGCCAGCGCCGCCCTGGCGACCACTACCGCCTCTGCGAGCCGACCGTCCTGCTCGCTCGCGTTCACAGCTCCGGCAATCGCCACGGCATCTTCAAGCAGACGCCGAACGAAACGACGCTGTACCGGTAGCCGTTCACGCACCATGCCGAGGCTGGCGATCACCAGGTGAAGTTGTCCCGAGGCCATCTTGTCGGCGGGATCGATCGCGCGGCTGACGGTGTCGGAAAGCGCCTTGATCGCAGCCTGCAGCTGGAGATCGAGACTGGGAACCATCAGAGCACCTCCTCAAGCGTCTCACGCATCTGTTCGGCGATGGGATGCGTAATCATGGCGAGCCACGCGACGACCACGTCTTGATGAGTCTTGCCACCGCGCGCAACGCGATAGCCCGTCCCGCCACAGATCACGACCGACATGAAGCTGACGAGAACCCGGTAATATTGCAGCCGCTTGCGATCGACGGACAAACCCGACAGTCGTTCATATTCTTCCAGATACTGGTTGAGCGGCAGGAAGCCGCTCATAAGCTCGTCCTTGCCGTCTTCGCTCATGTGGCGATAGGCATTGTGCATCGACCAGGCGAGGTCTTGATGGCGATCGCCCAGCAGCGCCAGTTCCCAGTCCAGCCAGCCGGTGATCTGCGCGGTCTGCTCGTCGAACAGAAAATTGCCGCCGCGACAATCGCCGTGAACGATCGAGACATGATCGAGAGGCGGCGCATTCTTGATCAGCCACTGATAAGCGAGCTCGACGAGCGGGTCATCCTCCTTGCGATCTTCCTCCCACACGCGCCGCCACCAGTTGACGAGGCGGATCACCGACAGGTTCGAGCCGACCTCGGCGCCATCGAAATGCGGCAGGCGCGGCGCCAGCTCGGCGCCCGCACGATGAAAACGTCCTACCTGGTCGAGGAACTGGCGCGCCAGCAACGGTCGCAGCTCGGGGCCGTAGTTGAGGCCGATTCCCGTAACCTGGGTCGATTTCAGGCTGCTCGGGCACGTGACACCGTTCACGAAGCCATAGATGAGCGCCGGATGGGGAAGACACTCCCCGTCCGCATCCACCCAGTAGCAGGGCGGCACCGGGACGAGACCGTCGAGTGCCTGGATCAGCTCGAATTCGCGCATCCGGCTCGTCTCGACGACAGACTCGGGCGGCTCCATCCGCAGAACCATCGGCGTCGATTGCCGCTGATCGCCGGCGGGTCCGTTCCATTCCAGGTCGAATGCCACCTGGATCTTGGACGCGCCGCCCGTGAGCCAGCGCACGCGCGATAGCGTGAAGTCCTCACCGATGTTGCGGGAAATAAGCCGGCGCGCGCCGGCTTCGAGCTGATCGAGCGAGATCGGCGAATAGCCAGGCCCCGATCGCAGCCTCATCTTGCGGGTCAGAACCCGGTCCATCTCGGTTTCGACCGGAAACCGTCGCCGGATTTGCTCTATGAACTCAGAGGTCGGTGCTGCGCGAGGATCGAGGCCAGCGTCCGGCCGCCGCGTCACGATGCTGTCTGCGTCTGCCACGTTCGAACCTCCCGTGCGGGTCGATCGCGATCACCCGCTTGGTTAACAATTGCTCTCATGGCAGGCTCCCGTCAACATAATTACACCAATTGGTCAGCACATTCTCATTGCGCGACCCCGATGACGACCTTGCCGAAATGCGCTGCCGAGCGGAGATGCTCATAGGCGCCGACCGCGTCGTCGAAGGTGAAACGGCGGTCGATCACCGGCTTGATCTTGTTGGTGACGATCGCACGTTTCATCCCTTCGAACATTTCGCCCGATCCCACCATCAGCCCGCGCACAACCACGCCCCCTGTCAAGATCGGCAGCGGATCGATCTGCGCAAACGAAAGCACACCGATCATCTGCACCGATCCGCCGCGCGCGGTGGCTGCGATCGACCGGCCGAGCGTTCCCGGCCCGCCGACCTCGACCACCATGTCGACGCCCCGTCCGTCGGTCAGCCGGCGCACTTCGCTCGCCCAATCCTCGGTCGTACGGTAATTGATCGTCTCGGCTGCGCCGAGCGCGCGGGCGCGTGCGAGCTTCTCGTCGCTCGATGATGTCGCGATCACGCGGGCGCCGGCGGCATGCGCGAACTGCAGGGCGAATATCGAGACCCCGCCGGTTCCCAATGTCAGCACCGTCTGGCCTGCCATGATCGGCTTCATCCCGAACAGTGCGTTCCACGCCGTGACCGCCGCGCAGGGCAGCGTTGCCGCATCCTCGAAGGAAAGCGCGTCCGGAACGGAAACAAGGCCACGCTCGTCGAAAAGCCGGTACTCGCTCAGCACGCCGTCGATCGATCCGCCGAGCGCGGAAGCAAGATCGGCGTCGGCGATCTCTCCGCCGGCCCAGCTCTGCATGAATATCCCTGCAACGCGATCGCCGACATTGAAGCGGCGGCACCCCTCCCCGATCGCCACCACCTCGCCTGCTCCATCGGAAAGCGGCACGATTCCGCTCGCTCCGCCACCGGGATACAGGCCGTCGGCGATCAGCAGGTCACGGTAGTTGAGCGACACAGCCTTGAGCGCGACGAGCACCTGGCCGGGCCCCGGCTCCGGCGTCGGGCAATCGATGAGCGTGAGGCTGTCTATGCCTCCCCCCGGGGTAATCATGTAACGGCGCATCCGTCCCCTCCGTTGCTCACGCATCACGCTGCGGCGGTTTCTCTCGTGTAATCGAAGATGACCTCTTCAGTGGCAAGGAAAGCGCTAATCTTCGACGCTTCGATGAACTGCACCTCGTCGGCGGCCAGCGCCGCGCTGGCGGCTTGCCCCTCCGGCGACCCGAGCGCGGCGTTCATCGCCTCAACGCTCTCCCACCAAACCTCGGTCAGCCCGTCCGGTGGGCTCTTCCAGCCACGCCCTGCGGCGAACGCTTCGATTGCGGGAGACGGCTGTTTGTGGCTCTGTATGTACCGCACGAAACCCATCGCGTTCGCGTGCTGCTTCACCAGCGCGCCATGTTCGACCAGCCAACGCCGCGTAAACGCCGCATCGGTCATCCCGTCCTTCTTCCACACCTCGACCACCATCTTGATCATCATCTGCTCCCTGATTGCAGGTCGTTATCAGGCTTCGCCGAAGAAGCGGCGAGCATCCGAATAGGTCGGCAGATGCGCGGTTGTACCGCCATCGGCGCGGATCACCTGTCCGTTCAGGTAGCGGGCATCGTCGGAGGCGAGGAATGCCACGATCGCGGCGATGTCCTCGGGTTCGCCGAGGAACGGCGTCAGCGTCGCATCCTCGTTGAGTTTGACCAACGCCTCCGGGATGAAGCTGCGCAGCAGCGGCGTGCTGATCATGGATGGCGCCACCGCATTGCACCGCACGCCCCTCTTGCCGAATGCGGTCGCGACATACTCCGTCAGCATGTTGATCCCGGCCTTCGACACGCCATAGGCCGGCTGCCGGTTGAATGCGCCGACGCCATACATCGACGAGGTATTGATGATGCTGCCGCCACCGGTCTTCAGCATCTCGATCACGCCGTATCGGCAGCCGAGCATCGTTCCTCGCAGCGTCCCTTCCATCACCTTGTCCCACATCGCAGTCGGGATGGTAAGGATATCGACGTCGGCCTCGAGCACCTCGATCGGCACATAGGCGGCATTGTTGTGGAGAATATCGAGCCGACCATGTTTGGCCGCGACACCTTCGATTGCCGCTTTGATGCTCTCTTCGACGGTGATGTCGCAATAGATGGCTTCCACCGTGCCGCCAGCATCGCTGATCTCGGCAACGACCTGCGCTGCGCTTTCCATGTTGATGTCGGCGATCGTGACCACCGCACCATCCGCCGCCATCCGGATCGCGCACGCGCGGCCGATGCCCGACGCTGCGCCCGTGATCATCGCGACCTTGCCCGAAAGTTTGCCCATCATCGCACTCCTGTTCGTTGTACGCCGACCGTTCCGGTCAGCAATGCCACCACCTCGGGCACCTCATCAGGATCCGGCTCAAAGCCCGCCGACTTGCTCCATGCGCGCGCCAGATCGAGCGCCGGCCGCGATGCCTCGACGATCGTTCGCATGAGCGCGGTCTCGCTGCCGTCATCCGCTTCGCGCACCGCCATACTCACCGCCGACAGAACGGCGCGCGTTGCGGCAGTGCGGGCGCCGGGTGCCGGCCGCGCCTCATCGAGCAAGGCCGCACCGTCACCGATCGCCTGTTCAAGCACGGCGGACGAGACCTCAGCGACGGTCGCGCGTCCAAGCGCGATCGCGTTGGCGAGGTCCTGCCACTCGCGAAGCCCCGCCAGCGGAAGCCTCTCGCGCACCATGGAGAGCGTCGCGATTGACAGGCCGAGCTGTTCGATCGCCATGCGATGGGCCGGGTCGACCGCCGGCATTACCGTGTCCTTGAGTGCCTTGATGACGACCTGCAGTTGAAGATCGAGGTCGGGGATCATCGCAGCACCTCCGCAAGCGAGTCGCGGAGCTTGCCCGCGATGACATTGCCGATCATCGACAACCAGCCGACGACGACATCTTGGTGCGTCTTGCCGCCGCGCGCGACACGCGCCGCAGTGGCCAGCATGTGCACGCAAGAGGTGAAGTCGTTGAAGATGCGGTAATAGCGTAGCCGCACCGGATCGATCGACAGCCCTGCAGCCGCCTTGTAGCGCCGATGCAACTCCTCGACGGGCAGCAGGCCGGAGGCAAGGAAAGTCTGCCCGTCCTCATGATAATGGCCGAAATGCACGCCGGTGGTCCAGGTCAGATCCTGATGGCGATCACCCAGCACCGCAAGCTCCCAGTCGAGCCATGCGGTAATCCGCCGGCTCTCCTCGTCGAACAGGAAATTACCCGCCCGGAAATCGCCGTGGACGAGCGAGACATGGTCGAGCGGCGGCGCATTCGCGATCAGCCAGCGCGCAGCGACATCGACCAGCGGCAGTTCCTCCGGCCGGTCCTCGTCCCACACGCGCCGCCACCACGCGATCTGTCGCAGGACGCTCGCGTTGGAGCCAACCTCGGCCTGCTCGAAGCTCTGCAACGTCGCCAGTCGCGCGGGGTCTATGGTGTGGATCGCCGCGAGGTGATCGACGAATTGCTCGGCAAGGATCTGCCGCAGTTCCGGCCCGAAATTGGTGCCGATCCCTGTCACCTGCGTCGATGGCCGCGCCGCGGGCTTGGTCGTGCCTGCCGCAAATCCGTAGATCAGCGCCGGATGAGGTAGGCAGCCGCCCTCCGCATCGACCCAATAGCAAGGCGGCACCGGCACGACATCGCCCGCGACCCCAAGTATTTCGAACTCGCGCAGCCGGCTCGTCTCGACGATCGCCTCGGGAGGCTCCATCCGCAGCACCATCGGCTCTGTCCGGAACGGACCCTCGCCGGACTTGCCCGCCCAGTCGAGATCGAACGCCATCTGCAGCTTCGATGCCCCGCCTGCCAGCCAGCGTGGATTGCGGATCGAGAAGCGGTCGCCGATGTCGGCGCGGATCAGCGCCGCGACGCCGTCGACCAGTTCGTCGAGCGACACCGGTGCATATTCAGGCCCGCCCCGCCCGCGCAGTTTGCGCGTCAGTACCCGGTCGATCTCCGCCTCGACTGGATAGGCCGCACGGATGCGGGCGATGAACGCCTCATCCGGCTCAGCCCGTGAGTCAGAGTCTGACAATCCTGCCATCGAGGTCATCCGTTCACGTCCTTTTGTCCGATCATGCGATCGGATCGCTTGCCGGAGATTTCAGATTGCAAAGCCGCCGTCGACGAGCATCGGCGCCCCGGTCATGAAGGTTGACTGATCAGAGAGCAGCCACATCACGGCGTCTGCGATTTCCTTCGGCTCACCGAAGCGGCCGATGACATGCCGCTGCCGGATGCCTTCCAGTGCGACCGAAAATCCCGGATCGTTCATCAGCCGATCCTTGGCCATCGGCGTCATGATTAGGCCCGGGCAGATCGCATTGACGCGGATACCCAGAGGGGCGCCATCGATCGCAGCACATTTGGTGAGCCCGACTACACCATGTTTTGCAGAAGTATATTCCGCTGAGTTCATGGTTGCGCGAATGCCGGAGGAAGAAGCGGTGTTTACGATCGCACCGCCGCCGCTATCCTTCATCGCTAGAAATTGGTGCTTAAGGCAGTAGAACACACCCGTCAGGTCGATATGGACCACGCGACCCCATTCGTCGGCGGTGAGCTCATGCAGCGGCTTGCTGGCCATCTCGATCCCGGCATTGTTATGCGCGCCGTCGAGTCGCCCGTAGGTATCGACCGCGAACGCGACCATCGCCGCGACGCTCGCCTCGTCGGCGACATCGACCATGACCGCCGCCGCCTCGCCACCTGCGTCGCGAATCTCGTTGGCGACGCCTTGTGCCGCGCCGATGTTGATATCGGCCACCACCACCTTGGCGCCCGCGCCCGCCAACACGTGCGCAGTGGTCAGGCCGATGCCCGAGCCCGCGCCGGTGACGATGAGAACCTTGTCCTTGACCATTGGCTATACTCTCCCGCTTGGCGCCATCCGCTCGTTCGGCGGAATTTCACTGGACGCTAAACTTAACTGACCGTTTGCGCAAGATGCTCGCGCACGTTAAGTGTCGAACGAGAACAACAGGAGACGGTGTCAGTGAAAATCGCGTCCTTTTCGATCGATGGTGGCCACAGACAGCTCGGACTGGTCGAGGATAGCGGACTGATCGCGCTCACCCGCCACCTGCCCGGCGCTCCCGCCGACATGATCGCGCTGATCGAGGCATGGGACACGCTCCGGCCCGAGCTTGAGGCGCTCGCTGGCACCGCGCCCGACCACAAGCTCCCCGACGTCACGCTCCACGCGCCCTTGACGCGGCCGGACAAGATCATGGGGATAGGCCTCAACTATGCCGATCACGCCGCCGAGGCAAAAATGGAGCTTCCGGAGGAACAGCTCTGGTTCTCGAAGCAGGCGACGTGCATTGCCGATCCTTACGGCCCGATCCAGCTACCCAAAGTCTCCGACAAGCTCGATTACGAAGCCGAGCTCGTTTTCGTGATCGGCAAACCAATTCGCCACGCCAGCCTCCAGCAGGCGCGCGACGCCATCTTCGGCTATTGCGTCGGCAACGATGTCAGCGTTCGCGACTGGCAGTTCAAGACCAGCCAGTTCAATCTCGGCAAGTCATTCGACAGTCATGCACCGTTCGGGCCGTGGATCGTCACCGCCGATTCGATCGATCCGCATGATCTTGCGATCCGTTGCTACGTGAACGGCGAGGAGCGGCAATCGTCGAATACGCACCATTTCATCTTCGATTGCTACGATCAGGTCGCCTATCTTTCGCAAGTGATGACGCTGCTTCCCGGCGACGTCTTTTTCACTGGCACGCCAAGCGGCGTCGGTGCTGTAATGCAGCCGCCGAAATGGCTCGCCGATGGCGATGTCGTTCGTGTCGAGATCGACGGGATCGGCGCGATCGAGAATGTGGTACGCCCCGAATAGGGGTGCCCATGCGAACCGCTGGGGCCGAGCCCGTCGAGGCCCAACTCTTTCAGTTGGCCGACCAGCCTCCATCCACGGCGAAATCTCCGCCGGTAATATAGGACGCCGCATCCGAGCAGAGAAACACCACCATCTCAGCGAGTTCTTCGGGTAATCCGAGCCGGTCGAACATCGTACTGCCCATCATCATCCGACGTGTCGCCGGATCCTTGAGATACTCGCGATTAAGCGTCGTCTCCACAAGTCCCGGATGCACCGTGTTGACGCGAATACGGTGTTCAGTGAACTCCCAGGCGGCAACCTTGCTGAACATCCGCACCGCTGCCTTCGACGCCGAATAGAGCGAGAGCGTCGGCATGATCGCCTTCATCGCGCTTGCGGATGCGATGTTGACGATCGATCCCCCGGCCTGTTTCATTGCCGGCAGCACCGATCGACACCCCAGGAACACCCCGCGGAAGTTCACACCGAAGATGAACTCGACATCCTCGATCGTAGCCTCGGCGATCGGCTTTACGGTCGCGACGCCCGCATTGTTGATCAGTGCGTCGATACGGCCGTCGCGCGCAATCGCCTCGTCGATGGCGGCGCGCCACTGTTCTTCCGACGTAACATCGAGCCGCACGAACCGTGCCTCGGCGCCACTGCCGCGAATCTCGTCGGCGAGTGCTTCGCCCGCCTCGTCGATGTCGGCGATGATCACCGATCCGCCTCGCGCGGCGATCAACCGCGAATGCGCCGCGCCCATCCCCTTGGCGCCGCCGGTGACCAGCGCCACCTTGCCGCGCATCGAAAGCCTGTCGAAGCCAGCTTCGCTCATGGTGTTACCCTCAATTTTCTGCAGCGAGCGCGAGTTCGACGGTCGCCAGCGTGGTGCCGATGCCCCAGCCGCCATCGACCAGATAGGCCTGGCCGGTAACGTAGCTCGCGTCGTCGCTGGCGAGGAAATGGACCATCGCGGCGATCTCTTCGGGCCGACCGATCCGCCCAAGAGGCGAGAGAATCTTCATCACCTTGTCGAGCGCCTCCCCGTTGACCGCGACCGCAAGCGGAGTGCGGACCCCGCCCGGGCAAACCGCATTGACGCGGATACCGCGCGGCCCGAATTCGAGCGCGGCGGTCTGCGTCGCCGCGACCACCGCCGCCTTCGACATCGCATATTCACCCCAACCGGGCGTGCCGCGGATGCCGGAGAGCGAGGCCGTGCTGATGATCGATCCGCCTTCGCCCATCCGCTTTGCCGCCTCGCGCATCCCGACAAGCGCGCTCAGCGCGTTGACCTGGAAATAGCGATCGGCTCGGGTGGCGTCGGCCTCCGACATCGGATGCACATTCGCTATCGCCGCGTTGCTGACGAGAATGTCTAGCTTACCGTAACGCGTCACCGCTTCGTCGAGCAGCGCCGCGATTTCGCTCTCGATCGATACGTCGGTTCGGCGGAAATCGCATCCCCAATCGCGCGCCTGCCCGGTCGCATCGGCTAGATCCGCGATCAGCACCGAGGCGCCTGCCCCGCGCAGCCGCTGCGCAATCGCGGCACCGATGCCGCTCGCGCCGCCGGTCACGACGGCGGCCTTGCCCGTCAGGTCGAAATAACCCGCCATCACTCCGCGTCTGCCATATGGCGCGCCGCGATATAACCGAAGGTCATCGCCGGGCCGAGGCTCGATCCACCACCCGGATACCGGCCCCGCATGATCGTGTTGTTGTCGAGACCCGCCGCATAGAGGCCGGGAATCGGGCTGCCGTCTTTGGCCAGAACCTGCGCGCGGGCATTGGTGTCGAGCCCTGCGAGCGAACTGAGGTCGCTCAGCCGCACCTCGAGCGCGTAGAAGGGCGGCTTCCGCAGCGCCCCGAGAGCAGGATTCGGCTTATGCGATGCGTCGCCCATATAGGACGAGTAGTAATTCTCGCCGCGCGCGAAGTCAGGATCCTTGCCTGCATCGGCATAGCGGTTGAAGTCCTCCACCGTCTTCTCCAGAACTGCCGGATCGAGACCGATCTTCGCCGCGAGCGCCGCGATCGTCGACGCTTCCTTGACATAGCCCTGCTTTACCCAGGGCTTTGGGCTGAACGGCTTCGGCTTGACCATTCCCAAACCATATTTGCCGACCGCTGCCGCATCGCTGATCTGCCAAATCCGGGTGATGCCCTTCTCGAGAACCGTCTCGCCGAAATTCTGGTAGTGGAAGCTCTCGTCAACGAATCGTCTGCCATTGCGGGCATCGACCATGATCGACCCGGGACAGTGGCGATCGAATGAAAGCGAGGGGAACTTCGCGAGCGATCCATCTTCGCGCGTCGTCGCCGAGGCCGGCACCCAGATCGCGTTGGCCGCATTGCCCTCGTTGATCATACCGCCGACCGCCACACCCATCATCACGCCGTCGCCCTGCGATCCTTCGGGCTGGAGCGACCAGCCCGCGTCCGCCTGGGGAATATATTTCCGGCGCATCTCGGCATTGGCTCCAAAGCCCCCTGACGCGAGCACCACGCCGCGCGCAGCCTCCGCCGTCTCTTCCTGGCCCTCGCGCTCAAAGATGACGCCCGTCACCTGGCCGGCCTCGGTAACAAGCGCGCGTGCACGGGCATTGTTGATCAGGACCACGCCGGCGTCTCTCGCCGACTTGAGAAGGCGCCCGGCGAGCGCATTGCCATTGGCGAGATGTTTGCCGCGCGACCCGCCGAGCCGGGTAAGCAAATAGCCGGCAAAGCGCTTCAACGACCAGAACGCCTCGCCGATCGAGCTGTACCAATGTTGCAGCCGGTATGCATCCGCGGGGCTCACCTGCATGCTGTGGAACAACCCCATCTCCGGGATCGGCGGTCGCAGCAGGGCGAAGTCGCCGCCCAACTTTGCTCCGTCATAGTCCGCAGTCAGCAAGCAGCGCCCGGTCTTCCAGCCAGGCGCGTCTGGCGAGTAATCGGGTATCGTGCTCGATGTCAGCAGCACTTCGCTGTTCGCTTCGAGATAGCGCAGCATTTCGGGAGCGGTATCGAGATAGGTTTCGATAATCTCGGCATCATAGAAGTTGCCGAGCACCGACTTCAGATAGTCGATTGCTTCGGCCCGGCTGTCATCGACGCCGAGTTCCTTCTGATGATGATTGGCAGGAATCCACACCCCGCCTCCCGAAAATGCCGTCGTTCCGCCGAAGACGGGTGCCGCCTCCAGCACCACCACCTGCAGCCCCGCCTTGGCGGCGGTGATCGCTGCCGTTAGTCCGGCCGCGCCTGAACCGACCACCACCACATCCGCCTTCATCCGTCCCTCCCCTATAATCAGCAGCCCTGAGAGCTACGCCTCAGCCCGGGCGCAAGCCGCCATCGACGATGATCTCGGCTCCGGTCACGTAGCTTGCCTCGTTCGAGCAGAGGAACAGCGAGCAGCGTGCTACCTCGTCGGGCGTTCCGATCCGCTTCATGGGGATCGACGTGCGGATCATCTCGCGCTCGTCCGGCAGCATCGTATCGAGCTGCGGCGTGTCGATCATACCCGGATAGATCGAATTCACACGCACGCCGAGCGCGGCATATTCCTGTGCCGCCGCCTTGCTCATCATCCTGACGGCGCCCTTGGCGGCGTGGAACGACAGGCAGGTCACGGTCGCCATAATGCCAAGAATGGAGGAAATATTGACGATGGCGCCGTTGCCACTGGCGCGCAGGTGCGGCATCGCCGCGCGCATCCCCAGCCAGGTGCCCATCTGATCGATCGAGACGATGTGGTTCCACCCTTCGACCGTTTCATCCTCAACGCCGCGCATATGGTTGAGCCCGGCGTTATTGACGAGTGTGGTCAGCCCCCCGAAGCAATCGAGGGTCTTCTCCACCGCAGCCGCCCAACTCCCTTCGGACGCGACGTCATGCTCGACGAACAGCGCTTCGCCTCCCGCCGCGATGATTTCCGCGACGATCGCTTCCCCCGCCGCTGGCCGGATATCCGTCACCGCGACCCTGGCACCCTCTTGCGCGAAGACCCTCGCATGCGCCGCGCCGATCCCGCTGCCGCCGCCAGTAATGATCGCTACCTTGCCTTCCAGCCTCTTCGACATGCACGTCTCCTTTCGCGCCGTCGAGGGCGCGAGCCATGATTTGCGAAACGATCCGGGTCAGGCTCGGTTGAAGACCGGTGAGATCGTCCGCGTCTTGATCCGCCACGCGCCGTCTTCGCGAACCAGAACGTCCTCGATGTCGGCGACCGAAACCGGATAGCTGTCGCGGCCTTCGTCTTCCGAGCGGAACAGAGTGAGCAGCGACGATATCGCGATCGATCCGTCGCCGTTGACCGCGGTTTGCGCCTCCGTGAGAACGTGTCGCGTCGTCACGTTCAACTGCGCCTGGCGGGCCACCATCGCGGGGCCGATATCGGCGCTAGCGATGGTCCCCGGTCTGGGCGATCCCGGACCGAATGTCAGGCTTGCGTCGCGCGCGAATAACGCCGCTGTCTCGGCGGCGCGGCCATGATCGACCAGCCAGAAGAAGCGGCGAACGACATCGCCCGCGGCAAGCCGATCCTCGATCGTGAGCGTGCTATCGGCCACGGTGGTCAACGCAGCTTGATGTCGGCAAGGCCGCGCTTGCCGATGTCCGACCGGCGCTTCAGATCTTCCTCCGGCTCTCCGGCGCGAAGGCGACATAGCAGCTCGTCCGGGTCGAATTCGACACCGATCGGGTTCTCGGCAAAAGCCTCGGAGTAAAAGAAGGCGGTCGCATCCTCTATCTTGTCGTAGTTGTCCACCTGCAACTCGATCTGATTGCCGTCGGGATCGGCATAATAAAGCGACGTCGTCGGCCCGTGATTGATCGGGAAAACGGGCCGAATACCCTTGTCGCGCAATCGTTCGTAGGTCGACATAAGCTCGGTCAAGGTGGCGTAGGTAAAGGCGCAGTGATGGACGCCCGTGACACCCTCCGGCTGCGGCTGAAGTCCCGGCACGTTGAGGATCGCAACGCGGTGATGCTCTTCGTCATAGGAGAGGAAGGCGAGCAACTCGTTTTTGAACGCCGGTGTCGCGCCGAGGACCGTCTGATACCAGTCGACCAGATCCTCGAACCTCGAGGTCCGGAGCACGAAATGCGCAAGACGCTGCGGGGAGATCACCTGCTGTCCCGCATCGGCCCCGCCACTCCGCGCCACCACATCCACAGCCATTCGCTCTCTCCGATCCAGGAAGGTGCGGAGGCTATCGATCGGATCGACGCCACTCCGCCCTCGTCATCGGCAGGATGCGCGGAACATTCCAAATGGTCAAGACCTATCGGCGGAACAACCGCGCGTCAGGTGAACACGATCTCGTATATGAAAGCGATGTTGCGGAGAATTTCCGCCTCGGAGAAGACGTCACGCCCCGTCATTGCCTTATATTCAGTGGAAAGCGTGAAGGGCGTGCCGCCTGCGCCGATGATCAGGTAATAAAGGCGCGCAGGATCGCATTCGCGTACGGTGCCTTCAGCCTGGCCGCGGCGGATCACGTCGCGAATCGTCGTAAAGTGCCAGCGGATGAAATTCTCCACAATCCATTCGAGCCGCGGCGTCGCTTGATTGCCCTCGGCAGTCAGTATCCTGTGGATCTGCGGCTGACGTGCCGACATCCGCACGAATTGATCGATGAAAGTCGATAGCGTCTCCTTGGCGCTGCGCTCCTCCGTTTGACCGAGAGTGCCCTTGACCGCGCCTCCATATTTGTCGAGCGCCGCCTCCATCGTAGCGATCCAGAGCATGTCCTTGGACTGAAAGTGATAGAGCACCAGCGTGTGCGTTACGTCGGCGCGCTCCGCTACCGCCCGGGTCGAAGTTCCCTCGAAGCCAAAGGCGCCGAAACATTCGAGCGCGGCGGTGAGGATGCGTTCGCGCACTTCTTCTCCCCGTCTGGCCTTGCCAGCGGACTTTCGCGCCGTCGGCGGATGCTCCTTGGAATGGCTTGCTCCAGTCAGTCGCACTGCCGTCCTCCCCCCGCGCGCCAGCGCGCCGGGCGCCTTTGCCTCCGCCTTTTTCACTACCCGCTTACTGTCTGTTGCCATACCCGCCTACCTCGTTGGTCAGGAGATTAGTGGCAGCCGCCCCTGCCGATTGCAACGATAACACACGCATTTTTTGCCTACCCGGTAAGTCTGGCCGCTTGACGGGGAGTCAAATTTGTCCCACTAACTGACCATATGGTTTATAAATCCGGGCACATTCCCAGTCGCTGTAGAGAAAGCGAATCGCCCGGACTGGCCAGTTGAACCAGGACAAAAGCCGAGAGAAATGGATTCCGAATGGCGAACTTGATCGACACGCCCGTGCTGATCGCAGGGGGCGGACCGGTTGGCATGAGCCTTGCGCTCAATCTGGCGCGTTACGGTGTCCGCTCGCTGCTGGTTGAACGTAACCCGACCACGACGCGCCATCCCAAGATGGATCTCACGAATGCGCGCAGCATGGAGCTGTTCAAGCGCCTCGGCCTTACAGAGAAGTTACGCGATGCTGGCGTCCCGCGCGAGAACGCGTTCGACATCTCGTGGGTCACGTCGCTCGTCGGACATGAACTTTACCGTTTCCATTATCCCTCGGCAAACGAGAAGCGCGAGATCATCCGCCGCGAAAACGATGGCCATCACGCCAGCGAGCCGCCACTCCGGGTCAGCCAGATCGAGATCGAGCCCGTCCTGAAGCGTGCGATCGATGAAAACCCGATGGTCACAGTCCGCTTCGGAACCGCTTTCGAGCGCATACTCGACCAGGATTCCGATGGCGTGACGGTCGAGATCAGTGATTCGGAGACCGGCGCGATCGAGACGGTCCGCTGCGCATTCCTCGCCGGTTGCGACGGCGGCGGTAGCCGCGTGCGCCGGGCGCTCGGCATCGAACTCGACGGCGAGATGGCGGTGGCCGGAGCGCACATGGTCCATTTCCGTACCGATGCGCGCGACATCCTCCAACGCTGGGGACCGGTTTACCACCTCCAGACCGGAGCAGGGACGATCATCGCGCAGAACGACCACGACATCTACACTCTGCAGGCCTGGCTCATTCCCGGCCTCGGCATCGAGGACATGCGTCCGGAGGACGTGCTCGAAGGATGGGTCGGCACCAAGTTCGACTATGAGATACTTCAGGCCAATCCCTGGACGGCCAACTTCGTCGTCGCGCAACACTATCGCAAGGGGCGCGCGGCCCTCGCCGGAGACAGCGCGCACCAATTCATCCCGACCGGAGGCTATGGCATGAATTCGGGCATAGCCGACGCCGCCGGCCTGTCATGGGTACTGGCGGCCTGCGTGCAGGGCTGGGGCGACGAAAGCCTGCTCGATGCCTACGACGCCGAGCGACGCCCCACCGCATGGTGGCACCTCGAAGCGGCGCGCCGTCACATGGGCGTCCGCCTCGCCATCGGTGAAGTCTATGCCGAAGCCGGCGATCTCGATGGCGCCGGCCCCGAGGCCGATGCGAAGCGCGCCGTGGTCGCCGCGAAAATCGCGGCGTTCGGCAATGCGGAGAATGAGAGCTGGGGCGTCGAGTTCGGCTATCGCTACGATGACTCTCCCGTCGTTTGCGCCGAGCCAGATCCGCCGGCTATCGATCCTCTCACTTATCATCCGACAACCTGGCCTGGCGCACGGTTGCCGCATATCTTCCTCGAGGACGGCAGCTCCGTGCACGACAAGCTCGGTCTGTTCTTCACGCTGCTCGCGGTCGACGATGTCGATGACGGCCCGGTCGAGGCTGCGGCGCACGCGGCAGGCATGCCCCTCGAAGTGGTGCAACTCCGCCGTCCTGACCTGCTTGGCCTCTACGAACGCAAACTGCTTCTCGTCCGCCCCGATCAGCATGTGGCATGGCGCGGCGACGTGCTCCCACAGGATATCGACGGGCTGCTGCGCCATGTTACCGGTCGTGGCAGAAACGTGAAAGCCGAAGTGAACGATTTTCAAGGAAGCATCGCGTGACTCAGACCAATATCGCGCTGGACCCGGAAGGCTACTGCCGGGCGAGCGATCATCCACGCTGGAATCAAAGCGTTTATTTCAACTTCTACGATCCGGCGTCGCGGCTCGGCTGCTTCATCCGAATCGGCATCCTGGAGAACCAGCGCGAGACGAACAGCTGGTTCGCCTTCTTCCGCGATGGCAGGCCCCTGTTCACGCGAATCAACATGAACCTGCCTTACACTGATCAACGGATGGCGACCGGGCTCGAGGTCGCGGGCATGACGGTAACCGCGATCGAGCCTCTGCGGCGCGCCCGCATCCAGTTCGATCATCCCGACTTCGCGGTCGATCTCGAATGGAATGCGATCCTGCCGATGCAGGACGCGATCGAACTCACCAAGGGCGGCGCTGACGACGGGTTCGCCAAGGAGATCGCCCACATCCACATGGAGGGGCCCTGTACCGTGCGCGGTAAGGTCAGGATCCGAGGCGGTGACGTCATCGCGATCGACGGCAAGGGGTTCCGCGATATCGCCGTCGGCCCACGCAACTGGGATTTCATCAAGCACTACCGCCTGGCCTGGCCCATATTCGACAACGGCGTGTCGATCGTCGCCACGCACGGCATGTCGATCGATGGGCAGCATGCTTATATCCGCATGATCGGTAAGGACGGAGGCTGGACGCCGGTTGCGGACATCATCGATCGCAATATCTATGAAGACGATGGCATGACGCTCAAGCGCATGGAATGGGTGGTGACCGGCGGCGACGGCCAGCGCTACGCCTTCACCGCCCGGCGGCTTTATGCCTGGACCTTCCCGTTCGATACCTATGTGCTGACCGAGCACATGATGGAATATACCCTTGAGGACGGCACCAGAGGCTATGGCCTAGGCGAATGCGGCTTCCGCTTTCCCTGGGCGGGCAACGGCGAGGATGGCGCCTGATCCCCTCTATTTTTCAGCGAAGAGGACTCCCGGCACATGGCCAAGCACATTTTACTGGCGCTCACCAATCCCGTGGAAGGGCGCGACGCCGAATATAATGATTGGTACAACAACGTCGCCTATCCGACGTACAAATCCTTGCCCGGCCTTGTGCCGCTCGGCCGCTTCAAGGCGATTGACGTCCCGCACATGTTTCCGTTCGAAATGGACAACCAGTTCCAGTATCTTTCGATGTATTATTTCGAATCCGACGACGCGATCGCGTTCATGGAGCGGATCAAGGCGACCTTCGCCGAGCGCCCCGAATATGTCTTCTCGCAGGACATCGACCAAAGCAGGTTCTTCGAGCCTATATTCGTCGCATTAGGGGATGTTAACTTCGAACCGATCGACCGCTATGAGGCGCTCAAGCGATAACATTTTTTAATTGGGCTTCCAAAGTGCTGAGGAGAATAGGATGCTGGACAACGATGAAGGCATGCGCTGCGCAGAGGAACTGACCCGCGCGATCTCAAGCCTCGACGAGGCGACCTTTGCAAGCATCTATACCGAAGATGCGCAGATATGGCACAACAGCACGAATGCCATACAGACCAAGACGGAAAATGCTGCGCTGCTCGGCGCAATCTTCGCGATCGTCGATTCACTCTATTACGCTGACATTGAGCGCCTTCCCACGCCGGAAGGGTTTGTACAGCGTCACGTGGTCAGGGGTGTATTCAAGGATGGTACGCCAGTCCCGGACCTACAAGCCTGCATTGTCGCGCGGGTTACCAATGGCAAGATTTCACGGCTCAACGAATTCATCGATCCCGCGCAGTTTCAGCAGGTATGGGACAGGATCGCAGACAGTGGCTTGGCAATCGCGTAGCTTCAGGATTCAGCGCAGCCGATCTCGGTATATTTTTCGAGAAGCCAACGGCTCTTTGAGAGCGTGACCGCCGACAAGCCTTCGCGCTCGTTCTTGAGGAGCCACGCCTCGGCAACGACACGGAACGTGTTGCTCGCGGCAAATTCAGCGCGCATCTGTTCCAGCTTGCGCTCCTCGGAGGGGTCGAGCCCGGCGGCGAGGTGTCGCCTGGCCTCGCCGCGCTTCTCCCACGCCTCGGCGAGGCCAATGAGCGACCACTCTCCGAACGACAGCGTGTTCAGCCGCCCCATATACGCGTAGTTCATCCGCCACAGCCGCGTCCCGCTCGGCTTCACCAGCAGGTAGAGCCCGCCGCCGTCACCGAGCTTGTAGGGCTTCTCGCGCGATTTCGCGTTGCGGACCGCCAGCGCCGATAGTCGCATGGTACCTCCTTCAGGAGGGCATTTTGATACCAAGAAAAATATCATGGACTTGACGCGGCATGGTATCGACGAGCCCGAATTCCTGCGGACACCATAGCAAAAATAATGCAGAAAAACCAGTCACTTGGCGGACGAAAATGGACGCCCGCGGACGGTATCTGGTGACCCCAACGGGACTCGAACCCGTGTTTTCGCCGTGAAAGGGCGACGTCCTAGACCGCTAGACGATGGGGCCAGCGCCGGTTGAGGCGCCCCCACTAATGGGGTCGTCTCGACCGGTCAAGCCGGATATGCGGCTTAAGCGGGTTAAGCGGCCTGGCTTTCCTCTGCGGGCACCGTGCGGATCAGATAGTCGAATGCGGAGAGTGCCGCTTTCGATCCTTCGCCCATCGCGATTACGATCTGCTTGTAGGGCACGGTGGTGCAGTCGCCTGCGCCGAAAATGCCCGGCTGGCTGGTTTCGCCGCGGTGATCGACCTCCACCTCGCCGCGCGGAGAGAGCGCAACCGCGTCCTTCAGCCACTCCGTGTTGGGCACGAGGCCGATCTGCACGAAGATGCCTTCCAGCTCGATCTGGTGCAGCGCGTCGCTGTTCCTGTCCTTGTAGGTCAGAGCCGTCACCTTCTCGCCGTCGCCGTGCACTTCGGTGGTGAGCGCGGAGGTGATGATCTTCACGTTCGGCAGGCTGGCGAGCTTGCGCTGCAGCACCGCGTCGGCGCGAAGCTCGCTGTCGAATTCGATCAGCGTCACATGCGCGACGATGCCCGCGAGGTCGATCGCCGCCTCCACGCCCGAGTTGCCGCCGCCGATCACCGCAACGCGCTTGCCCTTGAACAGCGGACCGTCGCAGTGCGGGCAGTAGGCCACGCCCTTGTTGCGATAATCGTCCTCGCCCGGCACGTTCATCTGCCGCCAGCGCGCGCCGGTGGCGAGCACCACGGTCCGCGCCTTCAGCGACGCGCCGTTCTCGAGCCGCACCTCGTGGAGCCCGCCCGGCACGCGCGCCGGGATCAGCTTTTCGGCCTTCTGGAGGTTCATGATGTCGGCATCATAATCCCTCACGTGGTTTTCCAGCTGCGCGGCGAGCTTCGGGCCTTCGGTGTGCTGCACGGAGATGAAGTTCTCGATCCCCATCGTGTCGAGCACCTGCCCGCCGAAGCGTTCGGACGCGACACCCACGCGGATGCCCTTGCGCGCCGCATAGATCGCCGCCGCCGCACCGCCCGGCCCGCCGCCGACGACAAGCACGTCAAACGGCGCCTTGGCTCTGATCTTGTCCGCAGCGCGCGCCTGCGCGCCCGTGTCGATCTTCGCGACGATCTGCTCCAGCTCCATGCGTCCGGACGCGAACGGCTCGCCGTTCAGGAACACGGTCGGCACCGCCATCACCTTGCGCGCGTCGACCTCGCCCTTGAAGAGCGCGCCGTCGATCGCCGTGTGCTTGATGCGCGGGTTGAGCACGCTCATCAGGTTCAGCGCCTGCACCACGTCCGGGCAGCTCTGGCACGAGAGCGAGAAATAGGTTTCGAATTCGAAGTCGCCGTCCAGCGCCTTCACCTGTTCGATCACGTCCTGCGCGGCCTTGGAGGGGTGCCCGCCGACCTGCAGAAGCGCGAGCACGAGGCTCGTGAACTCGTGGCCCATGGGGATGCCCGCGAAGCGCACGCCGATGTCGGTCCCTGCGCGGCGGATCATGAAGCTGGGTTTGCGCTTGTCGTCATCCTTGCGAACGACGCTCACCTTGTCCGAAAGCGCCGCGATATCGGCGAGAAGCGTCTTCAGCTCTGCGGACTTCGCGTCCTCGCCCAGCGACACCACCAGCTCGATCGGCTGCGTGATGTTCTGCATATAGGTCTTCAGCTGCTGCTTCAGATTGTCGTCCAGCATGGGTCCGCTCCGGAATGTTCAGTGTGGCCGCAAGCTTCCGGAGGCGGCGCGAACCGCCCCCGGAAGACCCCTGCGACCCAGGGGGTTGGTTAGATTTTACCGACGAGATCGAGCGAGGGGGCGAGCGTCTTGTCGCCCTCTTCCCACTTCGCCGGGCACACTTCACCGGGGTGGCTCACCCAGTACTGCAGCGCCTTGATCTTGCGCAGAAGCTCGGCGGCGTTGCGGCCCACGCCTTCCGGCGTGATTTCAACGAGCTGAATGGTGCCCTCGGGATCGACGACGAACGTGCCGCGATCCGCAAGGCCCACGCCGGCGCGCAGGATTTCGAAGTTGTTCGAGATGTCGTGGTTCTGGTCGCCCAGCATGAAGTAGTTGATCTTGCCGATCGCGGGGGAGGTGTCGTGCCACGCCTTGTGGCAGAAGTGCGTGTCGGTGGAGACCGAGTAAACTTCCACACCCATGCCCTGCAGCGTCGGATAGATGTCGGCGAGATCTTCAAGCTCGGTCGGGCACACGAAGGTGAAGTCGGCCGGGTAGAAGAAGAAGATCGACCATTTGCCCTTCACGTCCGCGTCGGTCACCTCGACGAACTTGCCCTGCTTGAAGGCCTGCGCTTTGAACGGCTTGATAGGGGTATTAACGAGGGACATGTACGCTCCATTGCTGTGGTTGCTTGGGGGATGGCATCCTCTTAGCAACACGCGAAGCGCAGGAGAAATTACTTTTTTGAGACAGACAGATTGATTTCTTCGATCAGTCGGCCCACGCCGCATCGTCGAGGTGCAGTTCGGCGCGCGGTGTCGAGCCCCAGTCGTCCTGCATCACACGGCCCGAAACCCACAGCCGCCGCCCGCCCGCCTGCATCAAAGCAGCACCGAGCGGCGTATCCACGCTGCGGAACGCTACGGCCTTGACGCGCGCACCGTCCGCGCCCGCCAGAATCACCCGAACATGCCCCGTGCCCACGATATCCGCCTTTATGACGGAAACCGGCCCCGCCGCGACGCGCGGCCCCGGCCATCCCGCGCCGTAAGGCCCTGCGGCTTCCAGCGCTTCGGCAAGTGAAGGCGTCACCCCGGCGGGTGCGAGCGCGAGATCGAAGGACAGCGCGTCCACGGCGCGCGACCGCGTCACATCGCCCTCCAGCCGCTCGCAGAGAAAGCGGGCGAGGTCATCGATACGCGCGCGCGCCACGGTGACGCCTGCCGCCATCGCGTGGCCGCCGCCCGCGCTGATGAGGCCCGCGTCGCGCGCCGCAAGCACCGCCGCGCCGAGATCGACGCCGGGGATCGAGCGGCCCGAGCCCTTGCCCGTCCCCGCCTCGTCGATGCCGATGACGAGCGCGGGCACGCCGAAGCGGTCCTTCAGGCGGCTGGCGGCGATACCGATGACGCCGGGATGCCAGCCGTCGCCCGCGATCACCGCGACGGGCGCGTTGCCGGCGCGTTCACACGCTGCGATCGCCGCTTCCGTCACCAGCGCCTCGATCGCGCGGCGTTCCTCGTTCAGCCGGTTGAGTTCCTCCGCGAGCCCGGCGAGTTCGTCGCCCTCCCCCGTCAGCAGCCGCACGCCGAGGTCCGCCTGCCCCACGCGTCCGCCCGCATTGATGCGCGGCCCGAGCGCGAAGCCGAGGTCCGACGCGCGCGGCGCGCGCTCCAGCCGCGCGGCGGCGGCAAGCGCGGCAAGCCCGGCGTTGCGCCGTGTCGCCATCACCTTGAGCCCCTGCGAGACGTAGGCGCGGTTGAGGCCGGTCAAGGGTACCACGTCCGCCACCGTGCCGAGCGCGACGAGATCGAGCAGTTCGGTGAGTTTCGGTTCCGGCCGCGCTGCGAACCAGCCGCGCCCACGCAGGTCGCGGTTCACCGCCACGGCGACGAGAAACGCCATGCCGACCGCCGCGAGGTGTCCGAACGCGGCGCCTTCGTCCTCGTCGATGCGGTTGGGGTTCACGATGGCGACGGCGGGCGGCAGCAGCGTGGAGGCCTTGTGGTGATCGACCACGATCACGTCGAGCCCGGCGGCCTTTGCGGCCTCCAGCGCCTCGAAACCCTGCGTGCCGCAATCGACGCAGACGACGAGATCGGCGCCCGCGCGTTTCAGCGCCACCAGCGCCTCGGCAGAGGGGCCGTAGCCTTCGAGCAGCCGGTCGGGGATATAATGCGAAACCGTGCCGCCCACCGCGCGCAGAAAGCGGATCAGCACCGCCGCGCTCGTCGCGCCGTCCACGTCATAGTCGCCGAAGATCACCACGGCTTCACCGCGCGTCACCGCGTCCGCAATGCGCGCGGCCGCCGTGTCCATGTCGCGGAAGATGGACGGGTTCGGAAGCAGATCGCGGATCGTCGGCTGCGCGAGCGACGCGATATCCTCAACGCGCACGCCGCGCGCGGTAAACAGCCGCGCGGTCACGTCGCTGATGCCGAGCCTCAGCGCGTCGGCGGCATCGCCCGGCGGGCCGCCCCGCCAGCGCCATTGCCGACCGCTGATCGAGCGGCTGACGCCGAAGACAAAGGCGTCAGGCGTCGGAACGGCGATGCTCGCCACGCACCCAGCGCACCGTACCCGAAGACGCGCGCATCACGACCGATTCGGTCGTCACCAGCCCACCCGCGAGCCGTTTTACACCGTCGAGCAGCGAACCGTCGGTCACGCCCGTCGCCGCGAAGATCACGTCGCCCTTGGCCATGTCCTCGGTGTCGTAGATGCGGTCGAGGTCGGTGATGCCCCACTTCGCCGCACGCAGCCGCTCGTCGTCGTTGCGGAACACGAGCCGCCCCTGGATCTGCCCGCCGACGCAGCGCAGCGCAGCCGCCGCGAGCACGCCTTCGGGCGCGCCGCCCTGGCCGAGATAGATATCGACCGTCGTTTCGGGGTTCGTCACCGCGATCACCCCCGCCACGTCGCCGTCGGGGATCAGCACGACGCCGCAGCCGATCGACCGCAGTTCGGCGATCAGCTTCTCGTGGCGCGGACGGTCGAGCACGCAGGCGATGATCTCGGCGGGCTTCACGCCCTTCGCCTTTGCGAGCGCGGCCACGTTCTCGGTCACGCTCTTGTCGAGGCTGACGAGGTCTTTTGCATAGCCCGGTCCGATGGCCAGCTTTTCCATATAGACGTCGGGTGCGTTCAGCAGGCAGCCTTCTTCGGCGATGGCGAGCACCGCAAGCGCGTTCGGCCCGGCCTTCGCGGTGATCGTGGTGCCTTCGAGCGGATCGAGCGCGATGTCGATCTTCGGGCCCGTGCCGATCGCCGCGCCGACCTTCTCGCCGATATACAGCATCGGCGCCTCGTCGCGTTCGCCCTCGCCGATCACGATGGTGCCGTCGAAGGCGAGTTCGTTCAGCGCATCGCGCATCGCATCAACGGCAGCAGCGTCGGCGGCCTTCTCGTCGCCGCGTCCCACGAGGTGCGAGGCCGCCATCGCGGCGCATTCCGTCACGCGCACCATTTCCAGGACAAGTACGCGCTCCAGCACGTCGCTGCGTTTCACCATCGGGCTTGAACTCCTGTCGATTCGTTTCGTGGAAACGCTGGTAGCGGTTCTGCTGCGGGGTGTGTACCCGTCATCCTGCCGCCCGCTGCATTCCCGCCGGCGAGGGGCTCCGCCCTCAAAAGTCCAGGATATGCATCAGCATCGGTTCGCCGAGCACGCTGCCGCTGGCCCGCATCGCTTCGATGGCCTCCCGCACGGCGCTTTCGCTCGTTTCGTGCGAGACGATGGCGATGAACACGCCGCCGCTTTCCGCCTGCCCGCGCTGGATCAGGCTGTCGATTGATACCCCCGCGTCGCGCAGCGTCGCGGTCAGTTCGGCGAGCACGCCCGTTTCGTCGGCCACGGAAAGGCGCAGATAATAGCGCCCGCGCCGGTCGCCGGCCTCGCCCGCGCCGATCGGCTCAAGGTGCTCCGACGGCATGGAAAAGGCTGGCCCCGCCTCGCCCCGCGCGATGTCGATAAGATCGGCGACGACGGCGCTCGCCGTCGGTCCCTCGCCCGCGCCGCGCCCCTCGAAGAACAGCCGCCCGACGAAATTGCCTTCCGCCACGACGGCGTTCAGCGATCCCGAAACCTTGGCAAGCGGATTGGTGAGCGGCACGAGGCACGCATGCACGCGCTGGTGGATGCGGTCGCCGACCACTTCGGCAAGCCCCACCAGGCGCACGCGGAAACCGAGTTCGGCGGCGTGCGCGATGTCGGTTGCAGCCACGGCGCGGATGCCCGACGTGAGGACGCTCGCAAAGTCGATTTCGCTGCCGAAGGCGAGGCTCGCAAGGATCGCCAGCTTGTGGGCCGCGTCGATCCCGTCGATATCGAACGTGGGGTCGGCTTCGGCGTAGCCGAGCCGCTGCGCTTCCGCGAGCACGTCCGCGAACGCTGCCCCGTTCTCCTCCATCTCGGTGAGGATGTAGTTACAGGTGCCGTTGAGGATGCCGTAAACGCGGTCGATGCGGTTCGCGGCCGCGCCTTCGCGGATCGCCTTGATGATCGGAATGCCGCCCGCCACCGCGGCTTCGTATTTCAGCGCGGTTCCCGCCCTCTCGGCGGCGCCCGCGAGTTCGAGGCCGTGGTGCGCGATCATCGCCTTGTTCGCGGTGACGACGGCTTTGCCGCTGGCGATCGCGCTGCGCACCAGCGCCACCGCCGGCCCGTCCGATCCGCCGATCAGCTCGACGACGACATCCACATCGTCCCGCTCGGCGAGCGACGAGGTATCGTCCACCCATTCGAACCGCGAAAGATCGACACCCCGGTCGCGCGACCGATCGCGCGCGGAAATCGCCACGATCTCGATCGGCCGCCCGGCCCGCCGCGCGATCAGATCACGGTTTTCATCCAGAAGTTTGACAACGCCGCCGCCGACCGTGCCAAGCCCGGCGAGCGCAATGCGCAAGGGAGAGTTCACTGCTTAACCCCGATTCTCAAGACATTCCGACAAGCGCTTATTCGCCAATGACCTTCTGCTGGCCCGGCGTATTGACGCCCATCGACTGAAGATAACGTTTCACGTTGCGCGCGGCCTGGCGGATGCGCTGTTCGTTTTCCACCATGGCGATGCGCACGAAGCCCTCGCCGTCCTCGCCGTAGCCGACGCCCGGTGCCACGGCGACCCCGGCGTGGGTGAGGAGCTGCTTGGTGAATTCCAGGCTGCCGAGGTGCGCGAGCGCAGGCGGCAGCGGCGCCCAGCAGAACATCGAGGCGCGCGGGCTGGGAACATCCCATCCGGCCCGCC
Source organism: Sphingosinicella soli (assembly GCF_014199685.1). Taxonomy (GTDB): domain Bacteria; phylum Pseudomonadota; class Alphaproteobacteria; order Sphingomonadales; family Sphingomonadaceae; genus Sphingosinicella; species Sphingosinicella soli. The sequence continues at coordinate 73,574 of NZ_JACHNZ010000011.1, forward strand.
CGAAGCTCTCCACCAGCACGTCGCGGCGGCGCTTGTAGAGCTGGCGGTTCTGCTCGACGATGTCCTGCGGCCCGTTGATCGCGGCCACCGCCGCCGCCTGGATCGGCGTGAACGCGCCGTAATCGAGGTACGACTTCACCCGCGTCAGCGCCGCGATCAGCGTCTTGTTGCCGACCGCAAAGCCCATGCGCCACCCGGCCATCGAGTATGTCTTGGACATGGAGGTGAACTCCACCGCCACGTCCTTCGCGCCCGGCACCTGCAGGATGGAGGGCGTCGGGCAGCCGTCGTAGTAAAGCTCCGAATAGGCGAGGTCCGAGAGGATCCACAGGCCGTGTTCCTTCGCGAACGCCACGACGCGCTCGTAGAAGGCAAGGTCCACGACTTCCGCCGTGGGGTTCGAAGGATAGCCCATCACCAGCACAGAGGGCTTGGGCACGGTGAACTTCACCGCGCGCTCCAGCGCCTCGAAATAGCGGTCGTCGGGCGTCGTCGGCACGCTACGGATGGTGGCGCCCGCGATGATGAAGCCGAAGGTGTGGATGGGGTAGCTCGGGTTCGGCGCCAGCACGACGTCGCCCGGCGCCGTAATCGCCTGCGCGAGGTTGGCGAGGCCTTCCTTGGAGCCGAGCGTCACCACGACCTCGCTCTCCGCGTCCAGCTCCACGCCGAAACGCCGCGCGTAATAGCCCGCCTGCGCCTTCCTGAGCCCCGGAATGCCCTTCGATGCCGAATAGCCGTGCGCGTCGGGTTTCCGCGCCACTTCGCACAATTTGTCGATCACGTGCTGCGGCGGCGGCAGGTCGGGGTTGCCCATGCCGAGGTCGATGATGTCCTCGCCTGCCGCACGTGCTGCTGCCCGCATCGCGTTCACTTCGGCGATCACGTAGGGCGGCAGGCGCTTGATGCGGTAGAAGTCTGACATTGTCTCCTCTTGGGTCTTTCCCGTGTGTGGGCCGCTTGATCGCGGCGGGCGCCGTTATAGCGACCGCCCTTGGCGCTTGGCGAGCGCTTGTTTATCGTCCGGCGTAACTGCCGCTCTCGGGGAGATCATCATGGTTGCCGCCGCCGACATCGAAGGCCTTGCCGAGCACGCCCAGCGCTGGACCTGGCTTGCGGGCAAGATGCAGCAGATGATGATGGAATTCCTGGCGAAGGAATCGACCGACGGCGTCGTCCTCGGCCCCGATCCGCTCGGCCTTGTCGAGACGTGGAGCAAGATGGCGACCGCCGCGATGACCGATCCGGGCCGCCTCGCCCAGCTTCAGGCGGAATACTGGCGCGACGCCGCCACGCTCTGGCAGGCGTTCGCCACGCCGGGAGAGGTGAAGCCGCCGGAGCTTCCCGCCGACAAGCGCTTCAAGGGGCAGGCGTGGTCGGAAATGCCTGCGTTCGATTTCCTGAAGTCGTCCTACCTGCTCACCAGCCAGTATGTCCTCCAGCTCGTCGGCGGGCTCGACGGGATGGACGACAAGGAGCGGCAGAAGGCGCTCTTCTACACGCGGCAGTTCATCGATGCGCTGTCGCCCTCGAACTACGTGCTCACCAACCCGGAGGTGCTGAAGGCCACCGTGGAGAGCAAGGGCGAGAACCTGCTGAAGGGCACGCAGCACCTGCTCGACGATCTCCAGCGCGGCCGCATGACGATGACCGACGAAAACGCCTTCGAGGTCGGCCGCAACGTCGCCGTCACGCCGGGCAAGGTGGTGTTCGAAAACCGGATGTTCCAGCTCATCCAGTATGCGCCGAGCACCGCGAACGTCCACGAGACGCCGCTCATCATCTTCCCGCCGTGGATCAACAAGTTCTACATCCTCGATCTCACGCCCGAGAAGAGCTTCATCCGCTGGGCGGTCGCGCAGGGCCTCACCGTGTTCGTCGTGTCGTGGAAGAACGCCGACGCAAGCCTCGCCGACGCGACCACGGAAACCTACATCCGGGAGGGCTTCATCGTCGCGATCGATGCGGTGCTGAAGGGCCTCGGCGTCAAGTCCGCGCATGTCATCGGCTACTGCGTCGCGGGCACCACGCTGGCGATGACGCTGGCCTTCATGGCGGCGCGGGGCGAGGCGGACAAGGTGAAGACGGCGACCTTCTTCACCGCGCAGGTCGATTTCTCGGAGTGCGGCGACCTCGGCGTGTTCGTGGACGCGGACCACCTGAAAGCGGTGAAGGAGCTGTCGGAGGGCAAGGGCTATCTCGACGGCCGCTTCATGGCGACGACCTTCAACATGCTCCGCGCGAACGACCTCATCTGGAACTATGTCGTCAACAACTACCTGCTGGGGAAGGATTATTTCCCCTTCGACCTGCTCTACTGGAATTCCGATTCCACCAACGTGCCCGCGAAGTGGCATGCCGAATATCTGGAAGGCCTCTACCGCGACAACAAGATGATCCGGCCCGGCGCCATCGTCATCGACGGCACGCCCATCGATCTTACCAGGGTACACACGCCGGTCTATATCCAGGGCGGCAAGGAAGACCACATCGCCCCTGCCCGTTCCTCCTGGAAACTTACCCGGAACTTCGCCGGGCCGGTTCGTTTCGTTCTCGCCGGCAGCGGCCACATCGCGGGCGTCGTCAACCCGCCCGACGCGAACAAGTACCAGCACTGGACAAACGACACCCTCCCCGAAACCTTCGAAGACTTCGCCGCCACCGCCACCGAGCACCCCGGAAGCTGGTGGCCGGACTGGATCGACTGGCTCACGCCGCAATCCGGCAAGCAGATCCCCGCCCGCACCCCCGGCAAGGGCTCGAAGGGCGGCACGCTCACGGCGATCGAGGACGCGCCGGGGCGCTATGTGCGGGAACGCGCCGGGTAGCGCGCGCGCCTAAGCGGTCCGCCTCAGCACTCCGGCCTCGCCGCGCATCCGCTCGATATACTGCTGCGTCGCGCGCGCATCGATCGGCCTGCTGAGCCAGTATCCCTGAATCTGGCGGCAGCCTTCCTTGCGCAGGATCTCCGCCTGCGCTTCGTCTTCCACGCCTTCGGCCAGCGTTTCCATGCCGAGCGCATCGGCGAGGGTCGTGATGGCGCGGATCACCGCGTGCGCACTGGCGTCCTGCGTCAGATCGCGAACGAAGCTCTGGTCGATCTTCAGCTTGTCGAAGGGGAACGAGCGCAGATAGCTGAGCGAGGAATAGCCGGTCCCGAAATCGTCGAGCGCGATACGAACGCCGAGCGCGCGCAGGCTGTGCAGCGCGCCCAGTGTCTTTTCGACGTTGGATATGAAAATGCTCTCGGTGATTTCCAGCTCGAGCCGCGTCGCGGGCAGCCCGGACGACGCGAGCGCGGACATCACGACCCCCGCGATATTGGGGCTGAGGAACTGCTTGGGCGAAACATTCACCGCAACCGAAAGATCGCCCGGCCACGATGCCGCCTGATGGCAGGCTTCACGGATCACCCATTCGCCGATCTGGACGATAAGCCCGGTGTCTTCGGCAAGCGGGATGAAATCGGCGGGGCTTATCATCCCCTTTTCGGGATGCGGCCAGCGAATGAGCGCTTCGAAGGCCTTCAGCCGGTCCTCTTTCAGGCTGTAGAGCGGCTGGAAATAAAGCTCGAAACCGCCTTCGCGGATCGCCGTGCGCAGGTCGAGTTCCATCTCGCGGCGCTGGCGCGCCTGCACGTCGAGCGACGGTTCGAAGAAATGAAACATGCCCTTGCCGTCGTGTTTCGCGCGGTAGAGCGCAAGATCGGCGTTCTTCATCAGCGTAACGCGGTCGGTGCCGTCTTCGGGCGCGATCGCGATACCCATGCTGGCCGACGTTTCCGCCTGCTGGCCTTCGATCATGATGGAACGGTCGAAGCAGGCCTGCAGTTTTTCCGCCAGAGCCGCGAGGTTCGCGTTCGCAGGCAGCTCGCTCATCAGAATTGCGAATTCGTCTCCCCCCAGCCGCGCCACGATCGCATCGTCCAGCGTATCCTGAAGATGCGCGGCGACATTGCGCAGCAGCGTATCGCCCGCCGGATGCCCCAGCGTGTCGTTCACCACCTTGAAGTCGTCGAGATCGACGTACACGACCATCAGCCGCGTATCGCCGCGGCGACGCGCGAGCGCGTGATCGATCTGTTCCCCGAACAGCCTGCGGTTCGGCAGGCCGGTCAGCGTGTCGTGCAGCGCGACGTGCGTGATCTGGCGTTCCCGCTCCTCGATCGCCGCGACCATCACGTTGAAACTCGCCCCGAGCCGGCCGATCTCGTCATCCGACGAAACCTCGACGCGCGCCTGCTGTCCTTCGCCGACCAGGTGCGTGGCCTTGTCGAGCGCGCTCAGCGGCCGGGTGATCGACCGAGCAACCGGCCAGCTGAGCACCATGACCAGCGCGAGACCGGCTGCGGCAAGCGAAACGAGCAGCCATTGCAGCCCCGAATATTCGCCCAGAGCCTTGCTCAGCGAATGGTCGAGCACGAGGCGCGGCTCGACGCCCTTCTGAATCGACGGCAGCGCCGTCACATAATGCAGGATGCGTTCATCGCCGCCGCCTTCGAACACGCCGTCGCGCGGCGCGCGCGCCAACGCGCCGCGCATCTCAGATTGACGAACGACGCGCGCATTGATGTCGATCGCGGCGAGTTTCCTCAACCGGTTCATTTCCGTCGCATCGAGCGACTGCGCCAGCACCAGCCAGCCGATGATGTCGGGCGCTTCGATCGCCGAGGCGGCGGCGAGCGCCGGCTGGCCGCCGATCAGCAGGATGCCGCGCTCCTCCCCCGCATCGAGCGCGGACCAGAGCGCATCGACGGGCGGAAGCGCGCCGTCGGCGGAACCGACCATCTCGCCGTCAAGCCCGACGATGAACGCCGCGTCGCTGCCGGATCGTCGGCGCAGGCTGACCAGCGCGCTTTCGATCGTCGGCCGGTCGCTGGTCGCAACGGCCTGCCGGAAACCGAAATCCCGCGAAAGCACGTCGCCCGCCCCGCGCATCTGCTTTGCGCGCAGTTCGATGATTTCGTCGAACACGCGGGCATTGGCGGCAAGATCCCGCGAAGCGCTGGTTTCGCCGAAGCGCGCGATGCCGTCGCCCGCCAGAAGCAGGATGGCGGTCAGCGTCACGGTAAACAGCCCCGCGTAGGTCGCGGCGATCCGCAGCCTCAGCGAATGAAAGCGGAACTGCGGCGTGATCCGGCGCAGCATCATCGCAAGCTCAGTTTGATCGTCTGCATCGCCTGGCTCGCGCTGACCCGGAACGAGCGCCGAAATTCGCCGCCCGGCGCACGGGCGCGGGCATGCCACACGGTCATCTGATAGCCGCCTGCGGGCACTGTCGTCAGCCGAACGATGCCGTTCTGATCGGTCTTTCCGGCGTAGGGCGTATCGACGACGCGGATATAGCCCCGCATCTCGTCGTGGATATTGCAGCCCAGCGCCACCGTCCCCTCGACAGGAAACTGTTGCGAACGCGTCTGGTCGCGGCCGTAAAGATCGATTTCGAAACGCGCCGCCTTGGAAAAGCTGTAAACGCTGTGGCGGACCTTATCGAGGTTGGGAAAGGCGACGCTCGTGCCCTTCGCAACGACCAGCGTTCCGGGCGTGAACGCAATATCCTTCTGGGCCATCGCGGCGCGCCAAGGGAACAGGATGGCGCCGCCGTTCCAGCCTCCGTCGGGGTCGAGTTCGACGACGGCATCGCGAACCGGCACGCCGCGTTCATCGACCACCCGCACCTGAACGCCGACGGGCGCCGACGCCCACGAGACGAACAGCGGCGCGCCGAGCGCGAACAATGCCAGACAGAAAATCTTCTTCCTCACCCGATTTCAGCTAGGCGGGAGAGCTTAATATTACCTCACCGAAGCCGTGGGTTAACGCATTTTTTGCCAACTGATGCGATTGGCGCAGCATGTCCAGATCACTTTCGCGTCGCTGCGCCGCCCATATATTGTCCACCGCGCTCCTTTTCGCGTCCGCCCTCGCCGGGCCGGCTGCCGCGGAGGGCGTGTTCGACGGCGGCAAGCTGCTGCTCACCAACGGCGTATCGACCATAGAGGGCACCAGCGGCGGCGGTCTCGCCACGTGGGCGACCATCGGCGGGCGCGGGACGGATGCAGGCATCGGCCTGTCGGCGCACGCCACGGTGGTCGAACTTCCCGACTACGGCTTTCAAAGCCACGGCGTGTCCGTGGGCCTCTTCAACCGTGTCGAACTCAGTTACGCGCGGCAGAATTTCGATACACGCGATGTCGGCACCGCGCTCGGTCTCGGCAAGGGCTTCACCTTCAACCAGGATATTTTCGCCGCCAAGCTGCGGCTTGCCGGCGATGTCGTCTACGGCGATCCGCTGATGCCGCAGATCGCCGTTGGCATCGAACACAAGCGCAGCGCCGACACGGCGGTCGTTCGCGCCGTCGGCGCCGCCGAAGGCAGCGGCACGGATTTCACGCTCTCCGCGACGAAGCTGTTCCTCTCGCACAGCCTTCTCGTCAACACGACCGTGCGCCTCACCAAGGCGAACCAGAACGGCCTGCTCGGTTTCGGCAGCGCGGCCCACGACGACCATTCGCTCCAGTTCGAAGGCTCGGTCGCCTATCAGCTATCCCGCCGCGCAGTGATCGGCGCCGAGTACCGGACCAAGCCCAGCAACCTGGCGATCGCGCGCGAAGACGATTGGTGGGACGTGTTTGCGGCTTATGCGATCACGAATAATATAATGATTACAGCAGCTTACGTCGATCTTGGTTCGATCGCCACGTTCGACAGGCAGCGCGGCGGCTTCCTCTCCGCGCAACTCGCCTTCTAGGATTCCGACCATGATTATGCTTGCCGCCATTCTCCTGATGCAGTCGGTCCCCGAAGCGCCCGCAAGCGATGCCGTGGACTGGGACAAGGAATTCGGCGTCACGGAAAAGGTCCGCGATCCCGTCACCGGCGAACTGCCGGTCGATCCTTATGTTCAAAGCGACAGCAACGCGGGCACGAAGCCGTTCGAAGGAACCGGCATGGCCAAAGCGTTCGGCGATCAGGACGGCATCCGCCGCATCACGGCGCGCACCGTCGAACTTTCGGAGGCCGATCCGCGCATCGCCGAGATCTTCAAGGCGCACGACATGGTGCGACTGAAGCGCACATTGTTCGAACAGTTCTGCTACATCCTGAACGCCGGATGCAGCTACAGCGGGCGGGACATGGCGGCGTCGCACAAGGATATGGGCGTACGCATGCGCGACATGAACGCCCTCGTCGAAAACCTTCAGCAGGCAATGCGCGAGGAAAACGTCCCCTTCCCGGCCCAAAACCGCTTCCTCGGCAAGCTCGCGCCGATGTCGCGCGACGTCGTCACCAAATAGCGCGCTTCCGAAATAGGAAAACCTGTGCCAGCCTCGGGGCGCTCTTTGAAGCGCATCGCCCATTGCTGGCCTGCGCGTTAAAAAATCGCTGGCCCCGGCACGCACTTTCGCGCGCTGCGGGCAGCCGTCAGCGCCGCGCGTTTCGAAAAAAAACGCGCTACTGTCTCAACTTCGTCAACTTCGCTCGGCCGACGCCGCACGAAGCCGCTCAGCGGACGCGGGGTAGCGGGGGCATCGGCGCTCTTGAGGGCCGGTTGCGGTCGCGTGGCAGCTGCGCCTGATAGGCCTCCGCGCAGTGCGCCAGGCAATAGGGGAAGCTCGGGTTCACCGGGCGGCCGCAGAACTGGAAGTCCGGCTCACCGGGGTGACCGATCGGCCATTTGCAGATCTTGTCGCTAAGATCGAGCAGCGTCACCTTCTCGCCGGGCGCGCGCGGCTTCGCCGGAGCGGCGGGGATGGTGGGGCGCGTCTGCATCGGTTTCGGCGCGGCGGGCGCCGGAGCCTTCGTTTCGGGCGCCGGGCGCGGCGCGGGCGTCGCTGCCTGCGCGGCGGCTTCGGGCTTCGGCTTTGGTGCGGCGGGCGGAGCAGCGGCTTTCTTGGCCGTGTCGCGCGGCGTGCCGTCGCTGTCGGCCTTCACGGGCGACGGGCGCGCCTTCAGGCCCAGGCGGTGCGCCTTGCCGATCACTGCATTGCGGCTGACATTGCCGAGCTTTTCGGCGATCTGACTGGCCGTCAGCCCCTTTTCCCAAAGGGTTCTCAGCGTTTCGATCCGTTCGTCCGTCCAGGACATCGCGTTCCCACTTCCAATCTTCAAACAAAAGAGCCGACCGGCTTGCGGGGTCAGGCATCAGCCTTTACTCCCACGCGCATGCACGATCAGCTCGCCCAGCCTTCCGTAGCGAAACCGGCAGCGCCGGTCCACAGCGAACCCGGCGTACCGATCATCGGTCGCGTAAACTGGCCCGGCCTGCGAACGCTCTATGTGAAGGAGGTGCGGCGGTTCTTCAAGGTGCAGCTGCAAACCGTGTGGGCACCCGCCATCACGACGCTGCTGTTTCTCGCCATTTTTACCGTGGCGCTGGGGCGCGGTGGGCTCACCGTGCTCGGTGTTCCGTTCAACAGCTTCCTTGCGCCCGGCCTCATCGTGATGGCGATGATCCAGAACAGCTTCGCCAACACCTCGTCCTCGCTCCTGATCGGCAAGGTGCAGGGTACGATCATCGACATCCTGATGCCGCCGCTGTCGCCCGGCGAGCTTCTGGTGTCGTTCGTGGCGGGCGCCGTGACCCGCGCGTGGCTCGTGGGGCTTGCCGTCTGGGGCGCGATGGTCCTGTGGCCGGGGGTATCGGTGACGATCCACAATCCGCTCGCCGTGCTCTTCTACGGCACGATGGGTGCGGTTATGCTGGGGCTGCTCGGTGTCCTCACCGGGCTTTGGGCGGACAAGTTCGATCATGCCGCCGCCGTCACCAACTTCGTCGTGCAGCCGCTCTCGCTGCTGTCGGGCACCTTCTACTCGATCGACCGGCTGGCGGGCGTCTGGCACACGGCGAGCCACTTCAACCCGTTCTTCTACATCATCGACGGCTTCCGCTCGGGCTTCATCGGTGTCCACGACGGCCCCGCGCTCGGCGGCGCGATCGCGCTCCTCGCGATCAACGCAGCGCTCTGGGGGCTGTGCTACTGGGCGCTGCGGACAGGCTGGCGCACCCGCCAGTGACATTGACTTGAAGACCTGCGTAGGTCATTGAGGCGCGCAAGTCCGAAGGGCGGTCAGCATTGGCCGCCTTTTTCCGTTTCGAACGCCGATTTGCTGTTCACGAACGTAAGGTTTGAAGGGCGATGCCGCATTTTCTCGATCTCGAAAGCACCGGGCCCGAAGCGCTGCGGCTGATCCTCGACGAGGCGAAGCGGCGCAAGCAGGCCCGCGCCGGCCGGCCGAAAGGGACGCCGGACGATGATGCACCGCTCAGCGGCCACATGCTCGCGGCGATCTTCGAAAAGTCCTCCACCCGCACGCGCGTCTCCTTCGACATGGCGATGCGCCAGCTCGGCGGCGCTGCGATGATCCTGTCTTCAGCGGACATGCAGCTGGGCCGGGGCGAGACGATCGAAGACACTGCGCGCGTCCTTTCCCGCTTCGTCGACATTATCGCGCTGCGCACCGACGATCACGAGAAGGTCGAAGCGCTCGCCGCCGCAGGCAGCGTGCCGGTCGTCAACATGCTGACCGACAGCGGCCACCCCTGCCAGATCGTCGCCGACCTGATGACCGTGGAAGAGCGTCTCGGGCGCAGCGTCACGGGCACGGTGTGGACATGGCTCGGCGACGGCAACAACGTCTGCCAGTCGCTGATCGAGGCGGCGGGCCTGCTCGGCTACGAGATGCGGCTCTCCGTTCCGGCGGCCTATGACCCGGACGACACCATCGTCGCCCGCGCCGAAGCACGAGGCGCGCGCATCGTCGTCGAACGTAACCCGGAAGCCGCCGTGAAGGGCGCGGACGTTGTCGTCACCGATACCTGGGTCTCCATGGGCCAGTCCGGCGCTTCGGCGCGGATGGTCGCAATGGGGCCGTATCAGGTGACCGAAGCGCTGATGGCCAGGGCCAAGCCCTCGGCAGTCTTCCTGCACTGCCTGCCGGCCCACCGCGGTGAAGAGGTTGTCGATGCGGTGATGGACGGGCCGCAGTCGGCGGTTTGGGATGAAGCCGAAAACCGCATGCATGCACAGAAAGCGATCCTCCTCTGGTGTCTGAACACGCTCGGCTGAACGGCAACGGCGCGGCAGGCGTCCCGATGGCGGGGCGCGTGCTTCCCTTCACGATCCCGGCGCGCAGCGCGCGGGGCCGCGCCGCGCGGCTGGGGCCTGCGCTCGCGGCCATCCTCAGCGCCCACGATTATCCCGCCCCTCTCCGACGGCTCCTCGGCGAAGCGCTCATTCTCACCGTGCTGATCGGTACAACCGTGCAGAAGGGCGATGGGCAGACCACCGTGCAGGCGCAATCTTCCGGCCCCATCGACCTCCTCGTCTGCGATTACCGCGCCGGAGAGATCCGCGGCTACCTGCGCTTCGATCCGGAGCGGCTTGACGAGATCACACCCGATGCGTTGCTGCCTGCGCTTTTCGGCACCGGCTATCTGGCCATCACCATCGAACGCGACGCCGAAGAACGCTATCAGGGCATTGTCCCGCTGGAAGGCGACACGCTTTGCCACGCGGTCGAGCGCTATTTCGTCGATTCCGAACAAATACCCACCCTCGTGCGCGGCGCCGTGCGGCAAGCGGAAGACGGCGCGTGGGAAGCGGGCGGGCTCCTCGTTCAGCACCTTCCGCACGGCGAAACGGATGGCCCGCGCCTTGCTGCGCGCACCGGCAACGACGACTGGGACCACGTCCTCGCGCTCGCCTCCACAATCAGCGAAGCCGAACTGACCGACAGCCATCTCAGCGAGGGAACCCTGCTCTGGAGGCTGTTCAACGAGGACGAGGTCCGGGTTTCACCGGCTATCGCCATCACACGCGGATGCCGCTGCAGCGTCCAGCATTTCCGCGATGTTCTCGGTCGCTTTCCGGCCGAGGAACGCGCCGAAATGCGCGGGCCGGGAGGCACGATCGATGTGAACTGCGAGTTCTGCTCGCGCCTTTTTCCGATTGATATCGGAGATTAACGTCCCGGATATGCCTTATTCATCTGTCATGGCTATTGTAGGGTCGTCTTCCGGATTGTCGGAGGGTTGATGAGGAGTTCAGCGCTCATGCGCCGTAGTCTGGTTCTTGCTTCTGGTGGCGTGTTCGTCGCGGCGGCTGCCGCGCTGGCCCAGCCGGTAACGCTGTCGCTTTTCGGCGGCGGCGACTTTCAGCCTGGCTCCTACAGCGTCTCGGGCAGCGCCGATCGCTGCGTCATCTCACCGGAATCACTTATGCACGTCGGCCTCGAAGCGGCGGACGGCAAAAGCTGCGTTCACACCGTTGTGGAAGACACCGCAGAGCGCGCCACGGTGGCATACAGCTGCCGCGGTCTCGGCAGTGGCCGCACGACCATCGTGAAGGACAACCGCAATCACTTCACGATCGATGCCCAGGGCATCCGCGGACGCGAGCCGTTCGCTGTGCGCAGCGAGTTCAAGCGCGTCGGCGACTGCTGATTCAGTGCGCCGCGCCGGCTGCGGCCGGACTGGTGAGCAGGAACAACGGAATCGCGATGTCGAAGCCTTGTCCCTTTTCGTCCAGCATCTGAAACGAGCCCGCCATCGTTCCCATCGGCGTTTCGAGCGGGCAGGCCGAGACATAATCATAGGCCTCGCCCGGCGCGATCACCGGCTGCGCGCCGACGACGCCCGCCCCGCGCACCTCGTGAACATTGCCGGTGCCGTCCGTGATGATCCAGTGGCGGCTGATGAGTTGCACCGGCGCCGCGCGACCGTTCTCGATGCGGATATGGTAGGTCCACACATAATGGTCCCGCTCCGGTAGCGAGCGCTCGGGCAGATAGGACGGGTTGGCGCGCACCGTGACAGCATTGGTCGTCGCCGAGGCTGCGAAGAACTCCTTCACAAGCCTACCGCACAGAGCGCCCGGTCGAGGTCGTCAATGACATCGGCAGGGTCTTCGAGCCCGACGGAAAGGCGCAGCATCGATTCGGCGACGCCCATCTCCTCGCGCACCGTCTCGTCGAGGCCTGCGTGCGTCGTGGACGCCGGGTGCGTCATCAGCGAACGGGAGTCGCCGATGTTGTTGGAGATATCGACGAGCGTGAGCGCATCGAGCAGAGCGTGTGCCTGCCTCCGCCCATCGGCAACGAACAGGCTCATGATCGTGCCGCCGGCCGACATCTGCGCCATGGCAAGATCGTGCTGCGGATGCGAAGGCAGCGCGGGGTAGAGCAAGCGCGGCACGCGCGCATCGAGAAAACGGGCGACCGAGAGCGCATTCTCGCACTGCTTTGCCATCCGTAAATCGAGTGTTTCCAGGCCTTTGAGCACCACCCAGGCGTTGAACGCGGACAGTGTCGGGCCGGTGTTTCGCGTGAAGGCAAGCAGCTCGCCTTCGATGAACTCCTCCGAACCGAGGACGGCGCCGGCAAGGACGCGCCCCTGCCCGTCGAGCATCTTCGTTGCCGAATAGGCGACAATGTCGGCGCCAAATTCAAGCGGACGCTGGAGAACCGGTGTTGCGAAGGCATTGTCCACCACCACCACGGCACCGGCATTGTGCGCAATGTCCGAAATGGCGCGAATGTCGCAGATATCCATCGTCGGGTTGGCAGGCGTTTCCATGAAGAACAGCTTCGTGTTCGGGCGAACCGCCCTCTTCCAGGCATCGACCTCGCGCCCATCGACCACTGTGGTTTCGATGCCGAATTTCGGCAGCAGCGAATCGACAAGCCACCGACAGGAACCGAACAGCGCCCGGCCAGCCACGACATGATCCCCAGCACGGAGCTGCGACAGGAGCGCCGCCGTCATCGCGGCCATGCCGCTCGCCATCGCTCGGCACGCATCAGCGCCTTCGATCAGCCGCAGCCGCTCCTCAAACATCGCAACGGTGGGATTTTGCAGGCGCGAATAGGTCATGCCCTTTTCATCGCCGCGGAAACGCGCCGCTACGGTTTCGGCGTCGTCGTAAGAGTAGCCGGACGTCAGGAAGATCGCCTCGGAGGTCTCGCCGAACTCACTGCGCATCGTCCCGCCGCGCACGGCACGAGTGGCCGGACGCCAGTTTTTGGTTTCTTCCCGGTTTGCACCGCTCATCCGTTTCATGAGGCGTGCATCGCAGCCGCGTGCGTCCACGTCAACGCCTCTTGACCAGTGAAGGCGCGCCATTCAAATGGGCAGTGTGCGGGTGTAGCTCAATGGCAGAGCAGAAGCTTCCCAAGCTTACGACGAGGGTTCGATTCCCTTCACCCGCTCCAGCGATTTCATGCCTATTATCCGCGCGTCTCGAGTGTCGTGGAACTGCGCCCTTTACTTCGAACGACTGCGGGACCACAGCGTCCGGATAGAGATGTCTCCGTTCAGCAGACCCCCGCAAAGCATGCCGCTTCGGCGCGGAGGTCAGGGGCGCCGTGCCGCCGGTCGATGTGCGCCACCGCAACGACGACACCGCTCACCTTCCGGATACCGCCTTCTATCGACTGACTGTTTCATTTCAGCGACGAACCGTTTGACGAATCATATTGTCTACTGATCTGGTGGAGTGTAATCTCTACTTAATTGGTTAGCTTTGAGGAGGGACATATGAGCGATCTGGAACCACGCATCCTCACCGTGCCCGGGCTGGGCGGCTCCGGGCCGCGGCATTGGCAGACGCTCTGGGAAGCCCGGCGGTCGGACACCGTCCGCGCCGAGCTCGGCGACTGGGACCGGCCCTGTCTGGACACCTGGGTCACGCGCCTCAACGCCGCAATCGAGACATCTCCCCGACCCGTGATTCTCGTGGCGCACAGCCTCGGTTGTCTCGCTACGGCCTGGTGGGTCGCGCTTCGCGGCCAGGCCTACGGCGCTCCCGTCGCCGGTGCGCTTCTCGTCGCCCCGCCCGACACCGATCGCGAGGCGACCAGCCGGTTCGCCAGCTTCCACGATCTGCCGGACGTGTTCCTGCCGTTCCCCTCCATCGTCGTCGCCAGCCGCGATGACCCCTATGCCGAATTCTCCCACGCCAGCTTCCTCGCCCGCAGTTGGGGCAGCTTCCTGGTCGATGCCGGCCACTGCGGCCACATCAACGCCGACTCCGGCATCGGCGACTGGCCCTTCGGCACGCGCCTGCTCGAACGCCTCATCTTCGCCGCCAAGGGCCGTCTCCGGCCGGAAGCTGCGCCGTCGGTCATCATCAACTCCGGCATTGCCGCCCGTTCCAGCCAGCGCACCGCCGCGTTCTAATAAGAAGTATCCACCTCACCAGAGGAGATGAGCATGATATGTCGTTCCATAATCCCTTTGCTTGCCGTTACCGGCACGTTTCTGCTCGGCGCTTGCGGCGACAGCGCAAAGGACAAGGCTGGCGGCGTTGAAATCCTGAACGTCTCGTACGATCCCACGCGCGAGCTCTACCGCGATGTCAACGCAGCGTTCGCAAAGACGTGGAAGGCCGAGACGGGCCAGGATGTCACCATCAACATGAGCCATGGCGGCTCCGGCAAGCAGGCCCGGGCCGTCATCGACGGCCTCGGCGCCGATGTGGTCACGCTGGCCCTCGCCTACGACATCGACGAGATCGCAGAGCGCAGCCCCGCCCTCTCGAAGACCTGGCAACAGCGCCTGCCGAGCAACAGTGCGCCCTATACGTCGACGATCGTGTTCCTCGTTCGCGCCGGCAATCCAAAGGGCATCAAGGACTGGCCCGACCTCGTGAAGCCCGGCATTTCCGTCATCACGCCAAACCCCAAGACCAGCGGCGGCGCGCGCTGGAACTTCCTTGCCGCATGGGCCTATGGCCGCGAGGCCGGCGGCTCCGATGCCGCCGCCGAGGCCTACGTCACGAAACTCTTCGCCAATGTGCCCGTGCTCGATTCGGGCGCGCGCGGCTCGACGACGACTTTCGTCGAGCGCGGGATCGGCGACGTGTTTCTGTCATGGGAAAACGAAGCGTTCCTCGCGCAGAAGGAACTTGGCCCCGGCAAGTTCGAGATCGTTGTGCCGTCGATCTCGATCCTCGCCGAGCCGCCGGTCGCGGTCGTTGATGGAAACGCGAAGAAGCACGGCACCACCGCTGTTGCCGACGCCTATCTGCAGTTCCTCTACACGCCGGAAGCGCAGGATCTGATCGGCAAGCACTTCTATCGGCCGCGCGACGCGCAGGCCGTCGCCAAGTACGCGGACATTTTCCCGAAGGTGAACCTTGTCACCATCGACGACGCGTTCGGCGGATGGAAAGCCGCGCAGGACAAATATTTCAGCGACGGCGGTGTCTTCGATACGATTTTCGCCAAGATCAAGCGCTAGATCGATGATCGCCGCTATCGCCTTGCCGCGAAGGCCTTTGCTTCGTGCGCCGTCCGTCATCCCGGGTTTCGGGCTCACGTTCGGCTTCACGCTCGCCTGGCTGTGTCTTGTCGTGCTGATCCCGCTCAGCGCCGTATTCATCCGCAGCGCGGGTCTGGGCTTTCAGGATTTTATCGACGTCGGTTTCTCGGCGCGGGCGCTGGCCGCCTATCGCCTCAGCTTCGGTGCGGCGTTCGGGGCGGCGCTGATCAACGCCGTCTTCGGTCTGCTCGTCGCATGGGTTCTGGTGCGCTACGATTTCGCGGGCAAACGCATCGTCAATGCGCTCGTCGATCTGCCCTTCGCGCTGCCCACGGCGGTCGCCGGCATCGCGCTCACCGCGCTTTATGCCGGCAACGGATGGATCGGACAGTTCCTCGAACCGCACGGCATCAAGGTCGCCTATACACCGCTCGGCGTCGTGATCGCGCTCGTCTTTATCGGGTTGCCCTTTGTCGTGCGTTCGGTGGAACCGGTGCTTGCCGATGTCGGGCATGATGTCGAGGAAGCTGCGGCTTCGCTTGGCGCCAACCGCTGGCAGACGTTTCGCCGCGTTATCCTGCCCGCAATCCTGCCATCGTTGCTGACGGGCTTTGCGCTCGCGTTCGCGCGCGGCGTCGGCGAATATGGCTCGGTGATATTCATCGCGGGCAACATGCCCTTCGTGTCGGAGATCGCGCCGCTGCTCATCATCACGCAGCTCGAGCAATACAACTACGCCGGCGCCACCGCGATCGCGGCGGTGATGCTGATTGCCTCGTTCCTGCTGCTGCTGCTGATCAATGCGCTGCAGATCTGGAGCCGGCGGAGGATGGCCTCGTGATGGCGGCGACTGAATCGCGCACGGCGCGCTGGCTGCTGATCGCGGCAGCGCTCGGCTTCCTCGGCATCTTCCTGTTCCTGCCGCTCGTCGCGGTGTTCGCGGAGGCGCTGGAGAAGGGGGTCGGTGCCTATATGGCGGCGATCGTCGAGCCCGATGCACTTGCGGCGATCCGGCTTACGCTGCTCGTCGCTGCGATCAGCGTTCCGGTGAACATCCTGTTCGGCGTCTCTGCCGCGTGGGCGATCACCAAGTTCGACTTTCCGGGCAAGAGCCTGCTGATCACGTTCATCGATCTGCCGTTCTCGGTGTCGCCCGTCGTCTCCGGCCTGATCTTCGTGCTGCTGTTCGGCGCGCACGGCTGGTTCGGGGCGTGGTTCGCCGAACGCGACATCCAGATCATCTTCGCGGTGCCGGGCATCGTGCTGGCGACGGTGTTCGTGACCTTCCCGTTCGTGGCGCGCGAGTTGATCCCCCTGATGACCGAACAGGGCCGCGACGACGAGGAAGCGGCGCTGTCGCTCGGCGCGTCGGGTTGGCAGACGTTCTGGCACGTCACGCTGCCCAACATTCGCTGGGGGCTGCTCTACGGCGTACTGCTCTGCAACGCCCGCGCCATGGGCGAGTTCGGCGCCGTTTCGGTGGTGTCCGGCCATATCCGGGGCCTCACCAACACGATGCCGCTGCACGTCGAGATCCTCTACAACGAATACAATTTCGTCGCCGCCTTCGCCGTGGCCTCGCTGCTCGCGCTGCTCGCGCTCGTCACGCTCGTTCTCAAGAGCATCGTCGAGTGGCGCTTCAACTATCATCACAGGGGAACCGGACATTGAGCATCAGGCTCGAGAATATCAGCAAGCGCTTCGGTGCCTTCACGGCGCTCGGCGATGTCAGCCTGGAGGCTCGCCCCGGTGAGTTCCTGGCGCTGCTCGGCCCCTCGGGCTCGGGCAAGACGACGCTGCTGCGCATCATGGCGGGGCTGGAGTTCCCGGACTGCGGCCGCGTGTCGTTCGACGGCGAGGACGTGACCGGCCTCAAGGTAGCGGACCGCCACGTCGGCTTCGTGTTCCAGCATTACGCGCTGTTCCGGCACATGACGGTCGCCGAGAACATCGCGTTCGGCCTCAACGTCCGCCGCCGCCGCGACCGGCCGACGCGCTCCGCCATCGATGCGCGCGTCCAGGAACTGCTCGACCTCGTGCAGCTCGGATCGCTGGGGCACCGCTATCCGGCGCAGCTTTCGGGTGGCCAGCGCCAGCGCGTCGCGCTCGCCCGCGCGCTGGCGGTCGATCCGAAGCTGCTGCTGCTCGACGAGCCGTTCGGCGCGCTCGATGCCCGCGTGCGCAAAGACCTGCGGCGCTGGCTGCGCGAGCTGCACGACCGGATGGGCCTGACCTCGATATTCGTAACACACGATCAGGAAGAGGCGCTGGAACTCGCCGACCGCGTCGTGGTGATGGACCACGGCGTCATCGAACAGGTCGCGACGCCGCTCCACATCTACAACGAGCCGGCCTCGGCGTTCGTGTTCGACTTCGTCGGCGAATCGAACAGGGTTCCCGTGGTCGTTGCGCGCGGCAAGGTGCTCTATCTCGGCCAGCCGCTCGACGTCCCGGCGATCGGTGCCGACGGCCCCTCCGAACTGTTCTTCCGGCCGCATGACGCCGAGATCGTAAAGAGCGACACGGGCGCAATCCCGGCGCTGGTGGCACAGGTGCGCCCCAAGGGCGCCGGCGTCCGCGTCGAGGGCAAATTTATCGGTATCGACCGCCCCTTCGAAATCGACGTCGCTGCCGAAGACGCGCCGGAACCGGGCCGCATCATCGCCCTGAAGCCCGGCCACCCCCGACTGTTCCCAACCCATACACACGAGGACCAGGCATGACCGACAGTCCCGTCCGGCAGATCGTCACCTCCACCGACGAGGCCCTGCAAACCATCCGCGAAGCGCTCGGGCGGCTTCGCTACGGCACGATCACGCTGACCGTGCACGATGCGAAGATCGTTCAGCTGGATATCACCGAGAAGCGCCGCTTCACGGCCTGATCTCCGTTTAAATCCACACGACACCGACCGGACCACCGGAGGTTTCTCTTACCTTTCAGAAAAGGGGAATCTCACCATGTCTACACGTCTTCTGCTCGTTACAACGGCGCTCGCGCCGGCATTGATAGCCGCTTTCGCCGCACCTGCGCATGCAACCACTGCCGAAGAGGTGTCTTCGACTGCGGCATTGGATGCCGAGGTCGAGGCGGCGCCCGAAAACGCCATCATCGTCACCGCGCGTCGCCGCGCCGAAACCTCGCAGGAAATCCCGCTCGCCATTTCCGTGGTCGGCGGGGAGCAGATCGACAACACCGGGGCCTTCAACGTCGGGCGCCTTCAACAGCTCACCCCCACGCTCCAGTTCTACTCGTCCAACCCACGCAACACTGCCGTGAACATCCGCGGCATCGGGGTGCCCTTCGGCCTCACCAGCGACGGCTTCGAGCAGGGCGTCGGCATCTATATCGACGATGTCTATTACTCGCGCGTGGCGTCGACCACCCTCGACTTCCTCGACGTCGCGCAGATCGAGGTGCTGCGCGGTCCGCAGGGAACGCTTTACGGCAAGAACACCACGGCAGGTGCGATCAACATCAGTACCAACCAGCCGACCTTCGACTTCGAGGGCAAGGCGGAAGTGAGCATCGGCAATCTCAACTTCAAACAAGCCAAGGCCGTTATTTCCGGTCCATTGTCCGAAACACTGGCAGCGCGTGTGGCGCTTTCCAGCACAAGTCGTCGCGGCACGATCTACAACGTCACTTCGGACAAGTGGGTTCAGAGCCAGGACAATATCGGCCTGCGCGGCCAGTTGCTGTGGGAGCCTTCGGATACCCTCAGCTTTAACCTGACGGGCGACTACAACAAACAGGATGCCGAATGCTGCGGCTCTGTTTTTGTCGGCACGGGGGCAACCCAGCGACCGCTCAATCGCCAGTTCGCGGCGCTTGCGGCCGCGCAGAACTACGCGCCGGTCAGCACCAATCCCTTTGACAGGCTGACCGATCTCGATTCGAACCTCAACGCCGGTAACGTCATTGGCGGGGTTGCCCTGCGCGCGACATGGGATGTCGGTCCAGGCACGCTGACGTCGGTCACCGCGTGGCGGATGTGGGACTGGAAGCCGGAGAACGACCGCGACTTCACGGGCCTGCCGATCGTCACCCTGTCGCAGAACCCATCGCAGCAGGACCAGTATACGCAGGAATTCCGTTACAACTATTCCAGCCGCGCGCTGGATTTCGTTGTCGGGCTCTTCGGCTTCAAGCAAAGGATCGATACGCAGGGGAGCGAACAGCATGGGCCGGCTTCCAGCCGCTGGACCATCAATCCCAGCAACGCTCTGTCGAACGATCCTTCGGTTCTGGACGGCCTGACCGCGCGTAACTGTTTGATCCCAGGCTTTGATGGTGCATTATTCAGCCAGCAATGGAAGGATGCGCTATGGGACAGATACTCCATGGGAGCGCCACAACGA
>NZ_JACHNZ010000012.1 GCF_014199685.1 Sphingosinicella soli
GGGCGGAGCGAAAATGGTGGATTTCGAGAACCGGAGCGGAGCGTACTAAAAGTACGTGAGCACCGGAAGCGCAGAAAGCCGCCGTTTGCAGCCCGCCCTGGGCTGAATCCCCACACACCCTAGGCGGCGTCACACGCTATCGATATCGATCCCGTAGGTCTGCGCCGCCGTACCCGCGAACAAGGCCGATCGTTCATCCTGCGATGCCCCTGCACAGATAATCTTGAATGCGTTCCACAGGACTTTGTAGGAGCAGCTTCCCTTGTCGGGCGGAAAATTGCTTTCGAACATCGCGCGCGACGGGCCGAAAAGCGCGATGCATGTTTCGACATAGGGCCGCCACGCGGCGGCAAGCATCGCGGAATCCGGCGGACGTTCGGCATGCTCGAAACCGAAGCCCATGAGCCGCATGCCCATACCGCCGATTTTCACCTGAACATTGGGGCAATGACGAAGCCGATCGAGGGCATCGCGCCAATCCCGGAATACGGCGTCACGCTTCCCGCTGAACCGGCCGATGCCGATCGGCGCGCCGATATGATCGAGAATGATGGGAGTGTCGGGAAAAGCCTCCGCAAGTTCCACCAGATCGTCGAGTTGGTGATGATACAGGAACGCATCGAAACTGAGCCCCAGCTTCGACAACAGACCGAATCCGCGCCTGAAATCAGGCTGACGAAGCAGGTCGCGGGGCTTGGCGGCCGATGGAGCGATAATATCGGGATCGGAATCCCAGGCCGAGACCTGCCGGATTCCGCGAAACCGGCCGCCGCCTGCCGCAATCATGGCAACCAGCGCCTCTTCGGCGTCGGGATGTCGCAAATCGACATGGCTTACGATGGCGGCGCAAAGCCTGGTCGAACCGTATGCGCCGCTCCGCCCCATCGCCGCGATGCCGTTCGCAAATTCCACTTCACCGACCGCTTTTAAATGACCGGCGCCCGTGTCTCGATACATCGACCGGCAATCGACATAAACGGTCGCGACGATGCGATGTCCGCTCCCCACATCGGCGATCAGTTGCTCCGGCATATAGCGCGGTCTGGGCGTATCCCAGACATGGTGATGCGCATCGATGATCGGCAGATCGGGATCGATCACCGGCTCATCATGCAGCGCCAGCCAGTCCTCGCGATATGCCGAATAGGTCAGGGTTGCAGCCGGCACACTCATTCAACTTTCTAACCCTGCCGCCCGAGCCCGCCAAATATTTATCAAGCCGATGGCCGTTATGTGGACATTCTTTCCCCGGAAAGATGGAGCTTCGAGCCAGACGATCTACCGTGCCCGTATCACTGGACGGAGCCGACCAAGAATGGATCGCAGTATGACAGATACGACCTATTCCGAAATTTTATACGAGCAGATCGGCGCAATCGCGCGCATTTCTCATAACCGACCGGCAGCGCGAAATGCCGAAAGCAAGTTGCTGCTGAATGAACTGAACGACGCCGTTTTGCGCGCGGGCGCCGACGCCGACATCAGAGTGATAATCCTGGCGGGGGTTGGGGACCATTTTTCCGCCGGGCACGATTTGAAAGAAGCCCAGACCTCGCGTTCCGCCTTCACCGTGGAAGAGCGGTGGGACTACGAAATTCTGCATTATTTTGAGTTCGCGCTGCGCATCTGGGATTTGCCCAAGCCGGTCATTTCCCAGGTGCAGGGCGCATGCGTCGCCGGCGGGTTCATGGTCGCCAACATGTGCGATCTGATGGTCGCGTCCGAAGATGCATTCTTTTCTGATCCGGTTTGCCAGACTCTGGGCACGGCAGCGGTTGAAATCCTGATTCACCCCTGGGTCATGGGCTTGCGCCAGGCCAAGGATATGCTGTTCACCGGCCGCCGGATATCGGCGAAGGAAGGGTTCGAGATGGGCATGGTCAACCGCCTCGTCGCCCGCGCCGACCTCGAATCGACGACGCTGGCGCTGGCCGAGCAGGTCGCAAAAGCGCCGCCCTTTGCGCTACGCCTGACGAAACGGTCGCTCAACCGGGGCTACGACATGCAGGGGTTCCGGACTGCGCTGCAGGCGCATTTCGACACTCACCAACTCTCCCACAACAGCGCGGAATTCATGGCCGCGCGTGATAAAGGACTTGGCGGCGCGATCGCGGAGGGCAAGAATAGGTGATCGGCAGGCGATCGTACCGCCACAGTCGGCGATGCCGTATCTGGAGGATGCAATGCCCGCAGACAGTGTTGTGGAAAACGAGATCGCGGCGGACGGCGTTTCAGTCCAGTTGATCAGCCACGACTGGTCGTCGCCGGTCGAATGCGAGTTCGCCGAGGCCAGCACCGATCACGTCATCGCCCTGCAATGTCAGCCACCTCAGGCAGTCTCGATGGGTCGCTATATGGAGTCAGGTGACCGGGAATTCTCACGGATCGGACGCGTATTGGTGATACCGGCCGGGCAGGCACTTCACGTCCGGGCGACCGGCGGCCCGGTGCAGGCGGTGCGGTGTGCCGTTTCCGAGCAGGCCGTGAACCGGATCGCAGGTTTTGATGCAATCTTTCGCAGACGGACGATGCGCGAGGCACTGGACATCCGCGACCGCCGTATCGCCGACACCCTGAAGCGAATGGGAGAGGAGGTTCGCCACCCGGGCTTTGCCAGTACCATGCTGATCGATTCGCTATCGACGAGCCTCATCATCGACATGACGCGCCATCTGGAAATGACCTGCGGATCGAGCGAGAATCGCCATAAAGGTGGATTGACCGTGCGGCAGCTGAAGCTGCTCTCGGATTATATCGACAGCGCGCCGCCCGGCATGACCCTGGTATCGCTCGCAAGACTGGTGGGGCTGAGCCGGCGGCACCTGAGCCGTGCTTTCCGGCAATCGACGGGCCAGACGGTTCACGAATATGTGGAGTTGACGCGGTTCCGCCGCGCCTGCGAACTCTTGAGTACAACCGATCTGCATCTCAAGGAGATTGCCTGGCGTACCGGTTTCGGTAATCCGTGCAGTTTTTCCACCGCGTTCCGAAAGGTCGGCGGAGAAGCGCCGAGCGCTTTCCGTCGCCGAATGCAGCTGAAGTAAACGGTCTGCGACATTTTGCATCGGGGAATCCTGCTGACATTGTCGGCGCTTACGCCTAGAGGGCGGAACATGGGGTCACGGATCGACAAGACGCAGCTGGGCTGGGAGCTTTTCGCGCTTCTGGCGTTCTGCGCGCTGCTCGTCCGGGCGATCATACCCACCGGCTACATGCCGACCGTCTCTTCAGACGGTATCGTGATGACGCTTTGCACCGGCAGCGGTGCGATCGAGGCGTTCGTACCCTACGACGACGATGACGGCGGCGCCCACCCCCAACCTGCCGAGGGTGCGTGCGTGTTTGCGATGTCGATGGGCGGCCTGCTGACCATCGTGCCGCTGCTGCTCGCCGCGCGCATCATGGCTTCAATCGCGCCCCGAAGCCGGGCGATCGCCGATCTTACGGTTCACCGCCTCGCGGCGCCGCCTCCCCCCGCTCACGGACCGCCCGCGCACGCCTGAACAGGCTCGCGCGGCGGACGGACTCTTTCTCGTTCGCTGCTGACCGCATGCACCGCGCCGGGTGCTCTGCGCCCCGGACCCGCACGAGATCAGAGTTCCATGCTCACCAAACGGAAGGCGAAAGACGCCTTCACCGCCGGGCTGCGACAAGTGCGTCGTTCCCTGCGACAGATTCATCTGTGGCTGGGGCTCAGCCTCGGGGCGCTTTTCGTCGTGCTCGGGCTGACCGGATCGGCGCTCGTTTTCTACGTCGAGATCGATGCCGCGCTGCACCGCGACGTTCGCGCCGACGCGAGTCTCCCCGCGCCCGGTTGGGACTCGCCTGTCTGGGACCAGGCGCTGGCGACCGCCCGCGCGCATCGCCCGGATGCCCGCGGTGAGTGGGCATTCGAGGTGACGGGAGAAGGCGGCCCGATTCCGGCACGCTATTACCCGCCCTCGCCGCACCACGGCCATCACGCCGAGCGCGAGATGCTGTGGTTTTCGTCCGACGGATCCACGATCGTCCGAAGCGATGCCTGGGGCAGCTACCTGATGAGCTGGCTCTACGAGCTTCACATGCATCTGCTCGCGGGCGAGATCGGCCGTCAGATCGTCGGATGGTCGGGCTTTGCAATGCTCGTTCTGCTCGCCACCGGCATCGCGGTCTGGTGGCCGCGCGGGCACTGGCGCAAGGCGCTCGCGTTCAAGCGCAGCGCCGTGCCGCTCCGGCGGTTGCGCGATATTCACAAGCTCTCCGGCCTGTGGAGCGCGCTCCTGCTGTTTGCGCTGGTGGCCACAGGCGCGCTGCTGGCGCTGCCCGGCATCAAGACGCAGATGTTCGCGGCGGCGCGGGCGGCGCCCGATGAAATCCCCTCACCCCGGTCCGGCGCAGCAAGCGGCCCACAAATCCCGATCACGACCGCACTCGCCGCCGCGCACGCCGCGATGCCCGATGCCCGCCTCGCCTTCATCGACGTGCCCGGCATCGGCGACAAGCCGTTCCGGATGCGCGTTCGGGTTCCGGGAGATCCGCAGCAGCGCTTCCCCGGCAGCTTCGTTTTCGTCGATCAATATTCAGGTGAGGTGCTCGGCATCCACGACGTTCGGCTGGGGAACGCCGCAACGGCGGTGAACAGCTGGATTCGCCCGATCCACGACGGCTCGATCGGCGGCCTGTGGGGACGAATCCTCGCCGTCATCCTCGGTTTCGTTCCCCTTCTGCTTTTCATCACCGGTTTTCTTCACCGCCGCCGCCGCCTCGCCGCGCGTGCCGGGTTCCATTCAACAGGGAGTCTATCGTGAAACCATCGCTCATTGCCGTCGCCGCCTGCCTCGCCGTGTCTCCTGCCTTCGCCGACGAGGCGGACCGCGAAACGATCATCGTCACCGGCCAGCGCGCGCTTGAAGACAAGACCGAGATTTCCGGCCGCCTCGGCCTCTCCATCCGCGAGACGCCTGCCGTCGTCGATGTCGTCACCCAGCAGGATTTCCAGAACCAGGGCATCCGCAGCGCGATCGAAGCGATGAACAGCGCGCCCGGCGTAGCATCGGGCAATCTGCCGGGTTCGATCGGGTCG
Source organism: Sphingosinicella soli (assembly GCF_014199685.1). Taxonomy (GTDB): domain Bacteria; phylum Pseudomonadota; class Alphaproteobacteria; order Sphingomonadales; family Sphingomonadaceae; genus Sphingosinicella; species Sphingosinicella soli. The sequence goes on from NZ_JACHNZ010000012.1 coordinate 5,063, forward strand.
GTGTCCATGCGCGGATTCCACCGCGCGGTGAACTATCTCTACGACGGCGTCCGCATGCCGAATTCCGACGCCGGAATGCGCAACTGGGATGCCTGGTCGTTCGAGCGGATCGAGGTCATCAAGGGCCCTGCATCGGTTACGTCGGGCGAAGGCGCGCTGGCGGGAGCGATCAACTTCGTTCCGCGCCGCCCGAGGCTCGATGATCTCGGCGGCGAAATGCTCGCCAGCTACGGCAGCTTCGATACCGCGCGTCTGGCCGGCGATGTCAACGTGCCGCTCGGCGAAACCGTCGCGGTGCGCGCCAATGCATCGTGGTCGCGCTCTTCGGGCTGGATCGACGACACCGACAGCCGCACCTTCGCGGCATCGGGCTCGCTGCTGTTTCGCCCAGGCGACCGTTTCTCGCTAACCGTTTCGGTCGACTATTTCGAGGACCGGTTCTCGACCGCCTATTTCGGCACGCCGGTCGTGTCGCGCGCGATCGCCCGCGATCCCTCGTCGGTCGTTTCCGGCAGCGCGGGGCTGGTGCTCGACAAGGCGATGCGGCGCGTCAATTTCGATGTGACGGACAGCGACGTCAGCTCGGATTCCACATGGCTGCGCGCCCGCGCCGAATATGAACTGACCGACACGCTCAGGATCGTCAGCGACACCGCTTATTACGACAGTTTCCGTAACTGGCAGGATGCGGACGAATACACGTTCAACGCGGCGACCGGCCTGATCGACCGCTACACCACGATCATCACGCACGATCACCGGTTCTGGAACCAGCGCGTCCATCTGGCTTTCGACGGCAGGGTCGGCGGGATGCGCAACCGTTTCACCGCCGGTTTCGAAGTCGGCCAGACCGATTTCTTCACCCAGCGCCGGTTCGGTTCGGCCGCGTCGGTCGATCCGTTCGATCCGGTTCGCGGCACGTTCCCGGCTGACACGCCCGCCAACTTTTCCACCCGTCAGGATGTGACGGCGGATGTCGATCAACTGGCCTTCTTTGCCGAGAATGCGCTGAACGTGAAGGACGAATGGCTGCTGGTTGCCGGAATTCGCTACGACGACATCAAGCTGGACCGGCAGGTGGAAAACGTCACCAGCGGCGCCGTGCAGACCTACGGACAGACATACGACCCGATCTCGTGGCGGGTCGGCACGGTCTACAGCGTAACGCCGCAAACGCAGCTCTTCGCGCAGTACACCTCTGCCGTCACGCCGGTCACCGGGTTTCTCTTCCTCAGCGCCGCAAATGCCGCCTTCGATCTCACCACCGGCGACTCCTGGGAAGGCGGCATCAAGACCTCGCTTGCAGACGATCGCGTACAGCTGACCGCATCCGTCTTCCATATCCGGCAGGACGACATATTGACCCGCGACCCCACCAATCCCGCCGTCGTCTTCCAGGGCGGCCGCCTGGCGTCGAAGGGCGCCGAACTGGCACTCAACTGGACCCCGACCGACGAACTGAGCCTGGCGCTGAGCGGCACGCTTCTCGACGCCGAATTCAAGGAACTGGTGGAAGCCGGCGGTGTCGACCGAAGCGGCAATCGCCCGCCGAACGCGCCCGAGCGGATTGCCGATTTCGTCGCTACCTATTCGCCCGGGGGCCTGCCGATCACGATCACCGGCAGTGCCCGGTACAACGGCGGCTTTTACACATCGAACGCCAATACGGTGAAGCTGGCCGGTTTCACCACCGTCGATGCGGCGATTGCATGGAACGCGGACTTCGGCACGCTCGCCCTGCGCGGCCGCAACCTGACCGACAAATTCTACGCCGATTGGTCGGGCTATGCTTCGGGCCTTGTCTTCATCGGCGCGCCGCGCAGTGTCGATCTGACATTCACCAGGCGCTTCTGAGGAGAGACACGTGAAGGCGCAGTTCAAGGCTTGCGCGCGCCCACACCCCGCGCCACTGTCCTGGCCATGACCCTGCAGCCCTTTCACCTCGCCTTCCCGGTTGAAGACCTTGCCGCCACTCGCCGCTTCTACGGCGATCTGATGGGGTGCCCGGAGGGGCGATCGTCGGAAAGCTGGGTCGATTTCGATTTCTTCGGCCACCAGATCGTCGCGCACCTCGCCCCCGGCAGCGCGGTGCATCGAAACCCGGTGGACGGCGATCAGGTGCCCGTGCCGCATTTCGGCATCGTGCTCGACTGGGCGGGCTTCCACGCGCTCGCGGACCGGCTCGGCGCGGCGAACGTCCGCTTCGAAATCGCGCCGCATGTGCGTTTCGCGGGCGAGGCGGGCGAGCAGGGGACGATGTTCCTGTTCGACCCCAGCGGCAACGCGCTCGAATTCAAGGCGATGCGAAACCCGCAAAACCTGTTCGCGAAGGATTGAGCATGGCCTTGAACGGCAATCACGAGCGCAGCCCCAACATCGCGCTGCTCATCGACGCCGATCAGGGCGGGCAAAAGTATCTCGATGCCGTGCTCACCGTGCTTGCGGAACTCGGCACCGTGAATATCCGCCGCGCCTACGGCAACTGGTCGAAGCCCGAGCTGGGCACGTGGGAGCCGGTGTTTCACGCCTACGCGATCATGCCGATGCAGCAGTTCGATATCGCCAAGCGCAAGAACGCCACCGACATGGCGATGGCGATCGATGCGATGGACCTGCTCTATTCCGGCCGGGTCGATGGGTTCGGCCTGATGTCGTCGGACAGCGACTTCATGCCCCTCGCCATGCGCCTGCGCCAGAACGGACTGCCGGTTTACGGTTTCGGGCGCGTGAGCACGCCCGAATCCTTCCGCCAGGCCTGCACGCGCTTCATCGATGTCGATGCGCTGATGCCGGTTCCCGACAAGACCGCGAAGGGCGAGATCGACGACCAGCTCGTGGCGCTGCTCATCGATGCCTACGACGCCGTGAAACGCGACGATCAGGGCTATGCCCGCCTTGCCGAAGTCGGCAAGATCGCGGGCAACCGTTCATCCTTCGATGTCCGCAACTACGGTTTCAAGCGGCTTTCGGAGCTGGTTGAAGCGGTGCCGAACTTCGTCACGGAACGCCGGGAAGGCACCGTCTTCATCAGACGCGTGCGCTGATCAGCGCGCCATCACAGCGTAGAGCGCAACGGCGGCCGCATTCGAGACGTTGAGACTTTCAACGCGGCTGGAAATCGGCAGCTTCGCCAGCACATCGCAGTGCGCGCCGACGTTCTGGCGCATCCCCGGCCCTTCGGCGCCGAGCACGAGCACCGTCGGCATGTCGGCCATCGCGTCCGCGAGCACCTTGTCGGCATCGCCGGTCAGGCCGATGCGCCAGTAGCCCGCCTTCGCCAGCTCATCGAGCGCGCGCGACAGGTTCGTCACCCGCACCCACGGCACGATTTCGAGCGCGCCCGAGGCCGCCTTCGCCAGCGCGCCCGATTCCGCGGGCGAATGGCGATCCTGCGTGACCACCGCCGCTGCGCCGAACGCCGCCGCCGAGCGCAGGATGGCGCCGACATTGTGCGGGTCCGTCACCTGGTCGAGCAGGAGAATCGGCCCTTCAAGGCCGATCACATCCTCCAGATGCAGGTCGTCGAGCGGCTCCACCTCCAGCACGAGGCCCTGGTGCGGCGCGTCATCGGGCACGAGGCGGGCAAGGTCCGCCGCCTGGCCGATTTCCACGGGAAGCCCTTCGGGCAGGTGAAACTTCTGGGCGATGTCGCTTGTCACCCACAGCTTGCGCGGGGTCCGGTCCGGGTTCTCGAGAGCGGCCTCGACTGCATGTTTTCCGTAGAAGCGCGGGTATTTGAACGCGCCGCCGCCCTTCGCCTTGCCGGATTTGCCCCGTCTGCCCATTGTCTTCTTTCCGTTCCGGCGCCAAGCCGCGCATGTTTCCGGCTCCTTAACCCGCGCGCTCCGTCGCTCCAAGCGTCTCTTGGGCCAGAGGGGCCCGGCCGTCAGCGCGCATGCACGGCCCCTGCACAACACGCGTTGACATCGCCCCGGCCATTCGCCATCTAGCCCGCCTTCCGCGCCCGGCTTTCTGGCCGGGCTGCCCGCCCTGTGGAGGGGTGGCCGAGTGGTTAAAGGCAGCAGACTGTAAATCTGCCCGCGTAGCGTACGCTGGTTCGAATCCAGCCCCCTCCACCATCACCCGATCCCGATCCGCTGTGCCGGCCGTTTGATCGGCCGCATGACGATGCTCGATGTGAGGCTCCTCACGCTCGGCAGTTTCAGCAGCGTGTCCATCGTCAGCTGCGCCATCGCCGCCATGTCGCGGACTTCCGCCCGGATCAGTATGTCATGCTCCCCGGTGAGCGCGACGCACTCGATGATGCGGTCGTCGCGCGCGACGCGGTCGAAGAACATTTTCGCATCGGTTTCAATGCGCTGATCGAGATCGACCATGATGTAGAGCGAAATGCTGGGGCCGAGCGCGGCCGGGTCCACCACGGCAACATAGCCACTGATGACCCCGGCCTCCTCCAGCGCCCGCGTCCGCCGCAGGCATGTCGACGGCGACATGCCGACGCGCGCCGCGAGTTCAAGGTTGCTGAGGCGGGCGTTGCGCTGCAGTTCCTTCAGGATCTGCATGTCGCCGGCGTCGAGCGTTATGGTCATAATGTTCACATTCCAACAAAAAATGATTCAAACTATCCGAATATCGCGCGATTCATGGCATTTTCGGCAAGATTGTTCAACCGACGCGGTCTAATCTTCGGGGAAGCAACGAAAGAGCCCCATGCCGCACGACCGAACGCCCCGCATCGAAACCACCGCCGAAGCGCTGGAGCGCGATCCCTATCCGATCTTCAGGGCGATGCAGTCGGGATCGCCGATCGGCTGGGTGGAAGAGCTCAACATGTGGCTGGTCGCGGACTATGCAAACGTCGAAGCGATTCTTCGAAATACGCAGGATTTCGTCACGGGAACGCCGGATTCGCTCATTTTCGACACCTTCGGCGACCATATGCTCACCACGGAAGGCGCGCAGCACGAGCGCTTCAAATCCCGCTTCCGCGCCGCCTTCAGCCCCGCCCGCATCCGCGCATCCATGGCACCCGGCACAGCCGCCTGCTCGCGCATGCTCCTCGATAACTTCGTCAATTTCGGCCACACCGAATTCCGCGCAGCCTACGCCAGCCGCCTTCCGGTGCTGTCCATCCTCATGCTGTTCAACATGCCGCTCGAAGAAGAAAAAAACCTGCGAACCTGGTACGATGGCTTTGAAAAAGCGCTGTCGAATTTCGCCCGCCATCAGGACATCCGCGCCCGCGCGCGCACTTACGTCAGCGAGTTTCACGCCCTGGTCCGCCGTCACATCGAGCGCGTGCGAACAACACCCGACGACAGCCTGCTCAGCGAGGTCGTCCACGATCCGAGCGAAGACCGACTCGACGACACGGAGATTTGCCGAAACGCATCCATCATCTTCTTCGGAGGCATCTCCACGGTGGAAGCCGTTATCCTGAACTGCCTCTACGCGCTCTGCACATACCCGGATGAGCGCGACAGGCTCCGCCGGAATCCCGACATGGCTCCTCAAGCGATCGAGGAGACGCTGCGCTGGCTTGCCCCGGTACAGTCAGCGACGCGGCATGTGGTCCGAGACATTCGCGTGGGCGAGACCGTCTTCCGCGCAGGGGACACGGTCAACTGCATGCTCGGCGCCGCCAATCGCGATCCGCGCGTCTTCGAAGACCCTGATTCGTTCAGACCGGGCCGGGCGAATGTACGCAAGCACCTGGGCTTCGCGCTCGGCCCGCATTTTTGCCTCGGATCGAATCTCGCGCGCCTGGAAGCCACGACAGCCGTGCGGCATATCCTGGAACGATGCCCCGACCTTCACCCGTCCGCAGATCACCCGATGGAGATTCGGGGCTTTGAGTTTCGTCAGCCGACGGCCCTGCACCTGGAATGGCAAACATAAAGGTTTTCGACGCAGCATCCTTTGCAGCGCGCGAACAGGCCCTTATATTCGCTACCATGAGTATCGCGAAATCCATTGCCGCCTCATCGCCGCGCCTCGTGCTCTCCCTCGGCGAACCCGTAACGACGGCCAGCTTCGGCATCGGCGAGGTGGTGCGCCACCGGTTTTTCCCGTTCCGCGGCGTCATATTCGACGTCGATCCGGAGTTCGCGAACACCGAAGAGTGGTGGGAAGCCATCCCGGAAGACATTCGTCCGGCGAAGGATCAGCCGTTCTACCACCTTCTGGCCGAGAACGACGACCAAACCTATGTCGCCTATGTCAGCCAGCAGAACCTGCTTCCCGATGAAAGTCCCGCGCCAGTGCTGCACCCCGCCGTCCCCGAGATGTTTGAGCGGATGCCGGACGGCAGTTACCGGCTGAAGAACCGGCATCGGCATTGATACCCGAAACCGTGCGCTGAATCGGTTGACATTGCCACCCGTCGCCAGTAGCTAGCTGCGCTTTCCGCAGGCATCGGCGTGTTTTTCGCGTGGGTGTCTGTTGTTCAATTTCTGGGCCTAAGGTAGCCAAAAGCCATGTTCGCAGTCGTGCGCACGGGCGGCAAGCAGTATCGCGTCGCCGCCGAGCAGAAAATCATAGTCGACCGCCTTCAGGGTGATGTCGGCGACACCGTACAGCTGGGCGATATTCTTGCCATCGGCGAGGGTGGTGAACTCAAGGATGTGGCCGATCAGGTCGTGTCCGCCGAGATCGTCGCGCAGCCCAAGGGCGACAAGATCATCGTCTTCAAGAAGAAGCGCCGCCACGGCTATCGCCGCCGCAACGGCCATCGTCAGCTGCTGACGGTGCTGAAGATCACCGCGATCGGCAAGGCAGGCGCTAAGGCGCCGAAGGCCGCGAAGGCGGAAGCCGCTCCGGCAGCTGAAGCCGCCGAGCCGGCCGAAAAGCCCGCGAAGGCCGCCAAGGCCCCCAAGGCTGAAGCCGCCGAAACACCGGCTGCCGAGAAGAAGGCTCCGGCCAAGAAGGCCGCCAAGCCCAAGACCGACGCCGAATAAAGAGGAGTTTGAACCATGGCACATAAGAAAGCTGGCGGTTCGTCGCGCAACGGCCGCGATTCGGCAGGCAAACGTCTCGGCGTGAAGCGCTTCGGCGGTCAGGAAGTCCTCGCCGGCAACATTCTCGTCCGGCAACGCGGAACGAAATTTTACCCCGGTCGTAATGTCGGCATCGGCAAAGACCATACGCTGTTCGCACTCGCCGAAGGCCGCGTCGCCTTCCACGATGGCAAGCTCGGACGCAAATTCGTAAGCGTCGATCCAATGCCGATGGCAGCGGAATAGCGAGGCGGCCCGCTTGACATACGGCCGCCGGGAAGGCGGCCCCTGAACAGGTGCATTTGCACTGGGATAGGGAGATGGGTCGCCATCTCCCTTTTTTCGTCTCTCCCTTCCCGATCGGGCAAATGGAGCGAGACATGTTTGCGCGCACGAAACGGCTGTTTCTGAGACCCGCCTGGCCGGAGGACGCCAAGGCGCTCTCCGCCGCGATCGCCGATGAGGCTATCGTCCGCAATCTCGCCACCGCGCCGTGGCCCTATGGCATCAACGATGCCCGGCAAAAGATCGCACGCGATGCCGAAGCCCCGGCACGCGAAGCGAGCTGCCTCGTTTTCCTGCGTACGAACGGTGCTGCGGAGCTCGTCGGCGGCGTCGGCTTCGGACGCTGGAACGACAGCATCAACATTCCCGAGATCGGCTATTGGATAGCGCGGAGGCACTGGGGCAAGGGCATCGCGTTCGAGGCTGCCGAAGCTGTCATTGCGGCGGCGTTCCTGAGCGCGGGCAACACCATGCTCGGCGCGGGCCATTTCATCGACAATCCGGCTTCCGGCAAGGTTCTGAGAAAGCTCGGCTTCCTTCCTACCGGCGAGATCATTCCCTATCCCTGCCTGGCGCGGGGCTGCGAGATCGATTCGGTCGAATACCGCCTGTCACGGGATCGCTGGCTAGATCGCATCGGCATGTATAGGGAAGCGGCATGAAGTTTCTCGATCAGGCAAAGATCTACCTGCGCTCCGGCGGCGGCGGCCCCGGCGCCGTGTCGTTTCGCCGTGAAAAGTTCATCGAACAGGGCGGCCCCGACGGCGGCAACGGCGGCAAGGGCGGCGACATCATTTTCGAGGCCGTTGATGGACTGAATACGCTCATCGATTTCCGGTATCGCCAGCACTTCAAGGCACCGCGCGGCGATGGCGGTGCTGGACGCAACCAGACCGGCGCTTCAGCCGATGATCTCGTTATCCCCGTGCCGGTGGGCACGCAGATTCTCGCTGACGATGAAGAGCAGTCCCTGCTCGCCGATCTTACGACCGTGGGCGAGCGCATCACCTTCCTGCACGGCGGCATGGGCGGGCGCGGCAATGCATCCTACAAGACATCGACGAACCGCGCGCCGCGTCAGTCGCAGCCGGGTATTCCCGGTGAGGAAATGTGGGTTTGGCTGCGGCTGAAGCTGCTGGCGGATGCGGGTCTGCTCGGCCTGCCGAATGCCGGCAAATCCACCTTCATCAACGCCGTTACCAATACCAACGCCAAGGTCGGCGCCTATCCGTTCACGACGCTGAAACCGCAGCTTGGCGTCGTGTTGCACCGGGACCGGGAATTCGTGCTTGCGGATATCCCCGGTCTTATCGCGGGCGCCGCCGACGGCGTCGGTATCGGCGATCGCTTCCTAGGCCATATCGAGCGCTGCCGCGTGCTGCTGCATCTCGTCGATACAAGCGCAGCGTCTCCCACCAAGGCGTACCGCACCATTGTGGATGAACTGGAGGCCTATGGCGCAGGTCTTGAAGACAAGCCGCAGGTCGTCGCGCTGACCAAGATCGATCTTGTCGATGGACGGGCGCGCGCAGCCAAGCAGCGCGCGCTTGAAAAGGCGTGCGGACACGAGGTCCATCTGGTTTCGGCTGCGACAGGCGAAGGCGTGACAAGCGTGCTCGATGCTCTGCTGAAAGAAGTCGGCGAACGTGCGCGCTCAGGGAAGAAAGAGGCGGACAAGCAGGCAGCATGGTCACCGATCTGAGCCCCTTTTCACCGGGCAACTGCAAATGTCTGGTCGTCAAGGTGGGATCGGCCCTGCTGGTCGACGAGGACGGCAGGCTCCGCCGCGAATGGCTGCAAAGTCTCGCCGCTGACATCGCCGATCGCCGCGCGCGCGGCCAGCGTATCGTTGTCGTGTCGTCGGGCGCCATCGCGCTCGGTGCGCGGCGACTCGGACTGCCGAAAGGCGGACGCGCCTGCCTTGAGGACGCGCAGGCCGCTGCGGCAACCGGCCAGATCCTGCTGAGCCAGGCGTGGGCCGAACTGCTTGCCGACAGGAACATTACCGCCGCGCAGATGCTGCTGACGCTCGGCGATCTTGAAGATCGCCGCCGGTTCCTGAACGCCGCCGCCACGCTGGAGCGCCTGCTTGGGCTCGGCGTCGTCCCGGTGCTCAACGAGAACGACAGCGTCGCGACGGAGGAAATCCGCTTCGGCGACAACGACCGCCTCGCCGCGCGTGTCGGACAGGCCGCGACAGCGGAGGGCGTACTGCTGCTTTCCAACATCGACGGGCTTTTCACCGCCGATCCGCGCAGCGACCCGGAGGCGGAACTGATCGCGCGCGTCGATGATATCGACGCTGTTCTGAAGCGCGTGACGCTGGGCGAAAGTGCCGCGATGGGCTCGGGCGGCATGGGCGCCAAGGTCGCGGCGGCGCGCATTGCCTGCAAGAGCGGTATCCCGCTGGGCATCGCGCAGGGCACCGAGATCAATCCGCTCGCGCGGCTGGAGCGAACCGGCCGCTGCACGCTGTTCGCAGCCGTTTCTCCCAGCCGCGCGCGCAAGGCGTGGCTCGCAGGGCGCCTCACCTCCGCCGGTCGGATCACCATCGACGCGGGCGCGGCAAAGGCTCTCCAGCGCGGCGGCAGCCTGCTCGCGGCGGGCGTGCGGCAGGTGGAGGGCAAATTCGCGCGCGGCGACGCCGTCGAGATCGCCGACGAAAACGGCCATGTCCTTGCACGCGGGCTCGCGGGCTACGATATCGCCGATGCGCGCGCCATCGCGGGCATGCGTACGGAAGCGCAGGCGGAGATCCTCGGCTATGCGCCGCGCTCCGCAATGGTACACAGGGATCATCTGGTTCTGCTATGAATGACATCGAAGCCCGCATTGCCGCCATGGCCCGCGCCGCACGCGCTGCGTCCCGCACGCTCGCGGCGACGCCGACCGCGCGCAAGGCTGCCGCGCTGAAAGCTGCCGCAGAGGCCATCCGCGCCGCAGCGCCCGCGATCCTCGCCGCCAATGCCGACGATATGAAGGGCGCCGAAGCGCGCGGCACATCGGGGGCTATGCTCGACCGGCTGCGGCTCGATGACTCCCGCCTCGAAGGCATTGCGGCGGGTGTCGAGGCGGTCGCGAACCTGCCCGACCCCGTCGGCGCAACGATCAAGGGCTGGACGCAGCCGAACGGACTGAAGTTCGAACAGGTGCGCGTGCCGCTCGGGGTCATCGGCATCATCTACGAAAGCCGCCCGAACGTAACCGTGGACGCAGGCGCGCTGTGCCTGATGTCCGGCAACGCCTGCATCCTGCGCGGCGGATCGGAAGCGCTAGGCACCTCGCAGGCGCTGCACGCAGCGTTCATTTCCGGCATCACCAGAGAAGGGCTTCCGGCTGACGCGGTGCAACTGGTGGACACGCCCGACCGCGCTGCCGTCGGTGCGATGCTGGGGGCCGCAGGCCTTATCGACATCATCATCCCGCGCGGCGGCAAGGGCCTCGTCGCGCGCGTGCAGTCGGAAGCGCGCGTGCCCGTGCTCGCGCACCTCGACGGCATCTGCCACGTCTACATCGACAAGGACGCCGACGCGGACAAGGCCGAGGCCATCGCGCTCAACGCCAAGCTGCGCCGTACCGGCGTCTGCGGCGCAGCTGAAACGCTGCTGATAGACGAAGCCGCACAGGAAACCGGCGCGCGCGTCGTGAAGGCACTGCTCGACGCAGGCTGCGAAGTGCGCGGCGACGATACCATCCGCGCGATCGATGCGCGTGTCGTTGCGGCCGATGATGCGGATTGGGGCACCGAATATCTCGACGCGATCATCTCCGCGAAGGTGGTGGACGGCGTCGGCGGCGCTGCGGCGCACATCGCCCGCCACGGGAGCGCGCACACCGAGAGCATCGTCACTGAAAACACCGACACAGCGAACCGCTTCCTTGCAGGCGTGGACAGCGCCATTGTGATTCACAATGCCTCCACCCAGTTCGCGGACGGCGGAGAGTTCGGCTTCGGCGCGGAAATCGGCATCGCCACGGGCCGCCTGCACGCGCGCGGCCCGGTCGCGCTCGAAGGGCTCACCACATACAAAACGCTGGTGCGCGGCAACGGGCAGGTCCGCCCGTGATGGCCGCATGACCCCGCTTTCGATCCTCGACCTGTCGCCCGTCGTTCAGGGCAGCACCATCCGGCAATCGTTCGCCAATTCAGTAGCGCTCGCGCAGGCGGGCGAACGGCTAGGCTATCGGCGTCTCTGGCTCGCCGAGCACCATGGCATGCCGGGTATCGCGAGCGCCGCGACATCGGTGCTGATCGGCCACATCGCGGGCGCGACGTCTTCGATCCGCGTCGGCGCGGGCGGGATCATGCTGCCGAACCACGCGCCGCTGCTCATCGCCGAGCAGTTCGGCACGCTCGATGCCCTCTACCCCGGCCGTATCGATCTGGGTCTCGGCCGCGCACCCGGTTCCGATCAGAAGGTGTCGCAGGCGATCCGCCGCGACCTTCACGCCGCATCGGAGCGTTTTCCGCAGGAAGTGCAGGAAGTGCTTGCCTATTTCCGGGGGGAAGGGCCCGTGCCCGCAGTGCCGGGGAACGGCGCCGACGTCGATGTGTGGATTCTCGGCTCCAGCCTGTTCGGCGCGAGTCTCGCCGCGCATCTCGGCCTGCCCTACGCCTTCGCCTCGCACTTCGCCCCGCAGGCGCTCGGCCAGGCGATCGAGGTCTATCGCGGGCATTTCAAGCCCTCCGTCCATCTCGACAAGCCGTACCTGATGCTCGGATACAACGTGATCGCTGCCGATACGGACGAAGAGGCTTCCATCCTCGCAACGTCGCAGCAGCAGGCATTCGTGAATCTGGTTACGGGCCAGCCCGGCCGCCTGCCGCCGCCTGTCCCCGGATACCGCGAATCGCTGCCGGCCGATCTTCAGGCCCACCTGACCCGCACCCTCTCCTGCTCCGCCGTCGGCAGCGCCGAAACGGTGGCGAAGCAGATGCGCGCCTTCGTGACGGAAACAGGCGCGGACGAATTGATGGTCACAGGCATGATCTTCGATCAGGATGCACGGCTCCGTTCCTACGAGATTGCCGCGCAGGCGGCAGGGCTCTAGTGGCGCGAATCGGGCTTCTCGGCGGCTCGTTCAACCCTGCGCACGGCGGCCACAGGCACATCAGTATCGAGGCGCTCCGCCGGCTCGCGCTTGACGAGGTGTGGTGGCTGGTCAGTCCCCAGAACCCCCTGAAAGACAAGGCGGACATGGCGCCGCTTGCGGCGCGCATGGCCTCCGCCCGCCGCACTGCGCGGCATCCGCGCATCCGGCCCACGGATATCGAAGCGTCGCTGGGCACCGCCTATACCGACGATACCATCACCGCGCTGAAGCGCACCTTCCCCCAGCACCGGTTCATCTGGATCATGGGCGCAGACAATCTGTTGCAGTTCAGCCGCTGGAAACGCTGGCGCGACATCGCGCGCGAAGTGCCGATTGCCGTAATGGCGCGGGGAGACTACATTGGTCGGGCACGCCGGGCTCCGGCCATGGCGTGGCTTCGGCGGCATGTCCGCGGTGAAGCGCGTGCAAAACACTGGGCTGAATGGGAGCTGCCGGCGATTGTGATCCTTTCGATCCCGCTCGATCCCTCCTCCGCCACGGCGATCCGCACACGCGATCCGGGATGGGCGAGCCGAATTGGTGCAACGAACCCGAAGGGATAAGGATTGTCTCCCAGCAGCGCCGCGGCAACGCCCGGCGACCATGAAGGCGGAAGCTCCGAAGAGCTGCACGCCCTCATCCTGAAGTCGCTCGACGACGATCAGGCCGTCGATGTCATCGACATTCCGCTCAGCGGAAAGACGCAAATCGCCGATCACATGATCATCGCCAGCGGTCGCTCCACGCGGCAGGTGGCGTCGATGGCACAGAAACTCGCCGAAAAGATCAAGTCGGACCTCGGCCGGGGCGTGCGGATCGAAGGCCTTCCCGCAGCCGATTGGGTGCTCATCGACGCGGACGACGTGATCGTTCACCTGTTCCGACCCGAGGTACGAAGCTTCTACAACCTCGAAAAAATGTGGGCCTTCGACAAAACCCCGGCGGCAGCCGCAACCGCCTGAGGTGCTCCTCCATGTCATCGCGCGCGGACGCATCGGGCGCTGCCCGGAGGCCGATCTGGTCGAGCGGTACCGCGCGCGGATGAACTGGCCCTTTCGCATCACCGAACTTCCCGATCGCGGCGGGCGTGTACCGCCGCCCGCCGGCGATTGCCGGCTGGTGGCACTCGATGAGCGCGGCGACACCCTGCCCTCTGCCGCGTTCGCCGAACGACTTGGCCGCTGGCGAGACGACGGCGTGAGGGAGGCACGCTTCCTGATCGGCGGCGCCGACGGGCACGATGCGGAAACCCGGGCAGAGGCGGACCTTCTCATCAGCTTCGGCAAGGGAACATGGCCGCATCTGCTGGTGCGCGCGATGCTTGCCGAGCAACTTTACCGGGCGACATCGATTCTCGCCGGTCATCCCTACCACCGCGAAGGCTGATGCGCGCTGCGGCCCTCGCCTTCCTGCTCCTCGCTGCGGCCGCACCTGCGGACAAGGCGGAGCAGGATGCACTGAGTGCCGATTCCCGCGCAGCAGCCCTGCGCCGCGACGCCGATGCAGCCGACGACAGGGCGCGCACGGCGCGGCATTCGGCGATCGAACTGGCACGGCGCATCCAGAACGGCGAGGCGCGCGTGAGCACCATCGAGGCCGGAACCGCCCGGCTGGAACGGATGCGGCGTCAACAGCGCGCGCACCTCGCCGCGCAGCACGGCGAGATCAGCCGTCTTCTCGCAGTCCTCCAGACCTTGAGTCGCAGACCTGCGGGCCTTGTCCTTCTCGAACCGTCGTCCGCGGTCACGACGGCCCGCGTGAGCGCGCTGCTGGAAGCGGTTCAGCCCACACTGCGGGACCGGACCAACGTCTATCGCCGCGACCTTGCCCGGTCCCGCGCCTTGCAGACCCGGCTCGATACATCGAAGCGGCAGTTGCTTGCCGCCAACACCGACCTTTCGCTCGCAATTCGTCAACTCGACACCGTGCAGACCGACCTGCGTGCTGCGCGCGACTCGCTCGATCGCGAAGCAGACGAGGAGCGCGGACGCGCGCGGACGCTTGCCGCGCAGGCGATGGACCTGCGCGGGCTTGCCGGCGCGTTCGACGACGGCGTGAGCACCAACAGCCGTCGGCTCGCGCCGCCCCGGCCCGTCCGGAACGCGGCGCCGCTTCCCTTCCCTTATCTGCGACCTGCGGCGGGAAGCATCGTGGAGGGATTTGAAGACATGAGCCATGTCGGTGTCCGCGCGCGCGGAATGACGCTGTCGACGCGAAAGGGCGCGCAGGTCGTGGCCCCGGCACAGGGCCGCATCGCCTATGCCGGGCCGTTCCGCACTTACGGGGACATCGTGATCGTTCAGCACCCGGGCGGACTGCTGAGCATGATGTCCGGTCTCGAACGCGTCGATGTGCTCGTCGGTGAGACGGTATCGGCGGGAACGCCGATCGGCCGCATGGGATCGCTCGATCCCGAACTCTACCTCGAACTCCGCCGGGACGGACGCCCGATCGACCCCGCGCAGCATGTTCGAAAAACCGGTGGCGACGGCTGAAATCCGTTACTCGTAAATTCATCGGCGTATGGCTATGATGGCACGAATGCGCTGGGACTGGGGCCGCACCGCCGGCCACGACAAGGAAGAAGTGATGTCTCGTAAGCTTTTGCACACGCTGATCCCCGCCGTGGCGATCGCGCTCATCCCCTCGACGACTGCCGTGCAGGCGGCGAACCCGGCGAGCACGTATCGCCAGCTGGATCAGCTGATGGATGTGTTCGAGCGGGTGCGCGCTGAATATGTTGACGAAGTTACCGACGAGAAGCTGATCGAGGGCGCCATCAACGGGATGCTCTCCAGCCTCGATCCGCACTCGAGCTTTCTCAACATGCGGAATTTCGAGCGGATGCGGACGCAGACCGAGGGCGAGTACGGCGGGCTTGGGCTGACCGTCAGCCAGGAGGACGGCGTCGTGAAGGTGATCGCGCCGACCGACGATACGCCCGCCGCGCGCGCGGGCATCAAGGCTGGTGACTACATCACGCACATCGACGGCGAACTGATCTACGGCCTGTCGCTCGACGACGCCGTCGACAAGATGAAGGGGCTGCCGGGCACCACCGTGAAAATCTCCGTCGTCCGCACCGGCCAGCAGAAGCCGATGGAGCTGACGCTGAAGCGCGAGATCATCTCGCTGAAGCCGGTGAAGCACGAGGTGAAGAACAACATCGGCATCCTGCGCATTTCCGCCTTCAACAAGCAGACCGGCGAGGCGACGCGTCAGGCGATCGCCGAGATGGAGAAGCAGGCAGGCAGCAAACTGCTCGGCTTCGTCGTCGATCTGCGCTCCAACCCCGGCGGGCTGCTCGATCAGGCCATCGAAGTGTCGGATGCGTTCCTGGAACGCGGCGAAATCGTTTCGCAGCGCGGGCGCCGCAAGGGCGACGTGCAGCGCTATTACGCGCGCGAGGGCGACGACACGAAGGGCAAGCCGATCGTCGTGCTCGTCGACGAGGGATCAGCCTCCGCCGCAGAGATCGTCGCGGGCGCGCTGCAGGACCACCGCCGTGCGCTCGTCCTCGGCCAGCGCAGCTTCGGCAAGGGTTCGGTGCAGACGCTGATCCCGATGACGCAGGACACTGCGCTGCGGCTGACGACAGCGCGCTACTTCACGCCTTCCGGCCGATCCGTGCAGGAGGAAGGCATCGAACCCGATATCATCGTGCCGCAGCTTTCGGACACCGACTACAAGGAACGCCGCGTGATCCGCGAGGCTGACCTCCGCCAGCACCTGCGCAACGACGCGGTGAAGGACAACAAGATCATCGAGGAAGACGACAAGGAAAACCCGCGCTTCGTGCGGACCGCCGCCGATCTCGAAAAGGCCGGGGTCAGCGATTATCAGCTCGACTACGCAATGAAGATCATTGGCCGGCTCGGACCGGTGCAAACCGCAGAGGTGTCCCGCTGAGCGACGACATCGCCCCACGTCGGGGCCGGGGACTGCTGCTCGCGCTCGGCGGAGCCGTGCTGTTCATCGGCCTTGCGACCGCATTCGTGGAACTGCTGCGGCCGTTCGCGCCGAGCCACGCCGCGCAGACGGGCGAGGCGGCCCGCCCCGCGCCGACGCCCGAAATCAAGGCCCCGGCAAAACCCGTGGTCGCGCAAGCTCCAGCGACCGCGAGCCCGCCCGCCGACAAGCCCGATATCGACGAAATCCAGCGCGCGGCGCGCGATACACCGCCCGCAGCCGCCATTCCGGCCGGGCCGATCGTCGCGATCATCCTTACCGAACTCGGGCCCAATGCGACCGCGGCGAAGGCCGCGATCGATCGCTTGCCCGCCGCGGTGAGCCTTGCCTTCTCGCCCTACGCCGACGCCTCCCGCGAGCTTGCAAAAACCGCCAGGGCGGGCGGGCACGAGGTGTGGCTTTCGGTGCCGATGCAGCCCAAATCATATCCGCGCGTCAATCCGGGCAAGAACGTGCTGCTTACCGCGCAAACCCCGGCGGAGAACATACGGCGGCTGGACTGGGCGCTTTCCCGCGTCGAAGCGCCGGTCGGCATCACCAACATGATGGGCAGCGCGTTTACCGAAAGCGCCGCCGCGATGCGCCCGTTGCTGGGCGCGGTGAAGGCCCGGCAGCTGTTCTATCTGGACGCCCGCTCTTCGGGACGCTCCGTGGGCGAGACGGAAGCGCGCGCGATCGGTCTTGCCGCCGCCACCAACGACCGCTTCCTCGACGAACCCGAAACCACCGCCAACATCCGCCGCAACCTCGACGACCTGGTCGCCACCGCCAAGCGGCGGGGCTACGCGGTGGGCTATGCCCGCCCCGTCTCCGCGACGATCGGCGAGATCGAGCGGTGGTCGGCGGAGCTTGAAGCCAAGGGCGTGACGCTTGTCGGCGCGAGCCTTGTGGCGCGGAAGGCCGGGAAT
Source organism: Sphingosinicella soli (assembly GCF_014199685.1). Taxonomy (GTDB): domain Bacteria; phylum Pseudomonadota; class Alphaproteobacteria; order Sphingomonadales; family Sphingomonadaceae; genus Sphingosinicella; species Sphingosinicella soli. Next base: position 22,275 of record NZ_JACHNZ010000012.1, read on the forward strand.
GGCTGAGCGGCTGCGCCTTGCGCATCTGACCCTGCTGATCGGCCCCGCCGCGCTGCTGGGCGGTGCGTTCGCATTCCAGCATATCGGCGGGCTTCACCCGTGCGAGATGTGCATCTGGCAGCGCTGGCCGCACGCCGCCGCGCTTGTTCTCGCCAGCCTGGCGCTGTTCGTGCCGGGCACAGGCAGACGCGCGCTGCTGCTGCTCGCGGCGCTTGCCGAACTCGTCACCGCCGGGATCGGCGTCTTTCACGCCGGTGTCGAACAGCGCTGGTGGCAGGGGCCGAGCGCGTGCAGCGCGACCGACCTCGGCACGGGCGATTTCCTTTCGAGCGTGCTGGCGACGCCGGTTGTGCAGTGCGACCAGATCGCGTGGTCGCTGGCGGGCATTTCGATGGCCGGTTACAATGCCATTCTTTCCGGGCTGATCGCGGGAGTCGCGCTGTGGCTGATCCTGAAACGCTGAAACATCCGCTTCCCGGTGATCGCGGCGCGGACACCGCTTCGATGCTGCGCGTCGATCAGGCGGGCGAATACGGCGCGGCGCGCATCTATGCGGGGCAGCTCGCGGTGATGGGAAACCGCCACCCCGACAGCGCCGAGATCGCGCGGATGCGCGCGCAGGAACAGCACCACCTCGACGTCTTCAACAAAATGGTCGTGGCACGCGGCGTGCGCCCGACCGCGCTGGCGCCCTTCTGGCACGTGGCCGGCTATGCACTCGGCGCAGCGACGGCGCTGATGGGCCCGCGCGCGGCGATGGCGTGCACCGCCGCCGTCGAGACCGAGATCGACCGCCACTACCGTGAGCAGGCCGACGCGCTCGGCGACAGCGACCCGGAGCTGAAGGCCCGGATCGAGGCGTTCGCCGAGGAAGAACGCGAGCACCGCGACATCGCCATCGCCCACGGCGCCGAACAGGCCCCCGCCTATCCGCTGCTTTCCGCCGCGATCCGCACCGGATGCAGGGCCGCGATTGCGATTTCCAAGCGGGTTTGAGGCATTCGATACTGAGGCTCTGCGTCCCTCGACTTCGCTCGGGATGATGATCGTAGAGTGAGAGTCGTTGGGATTCTGATCGACTCTCCGAAGCCCCTCCACTTCAGGGGAGGGGTTGGGGTGGGGCGTTTCCGCCCGGCGCTGCGTGTGGGGATAGGCCCCACCCCCCGGCCCCTCCCCTGAAGAGGAGGGGGGAAGGACTGTGCCCTTCAGTTCGCCGGTTCGAGCCTGTCGTTGACGAGGCGGCCCTGTCGCGTGAGCCGCGCGACGACGACCATCGGTTCACGGCGCAGCATGTCTTCAAGTTTCGGGGCGCTCGTTTCGGAAACGAAGATGCGGCTTGAAAATTCCGGGGGCTCGACTTCGCTCGGGATGATGCACGTAGAGTGAGAGTCGTTCGGATTCTGATCGACTCTCTGAAGCCCCTCCACTTCAGGGGGGTTGGGGTGGGGCATCTCCGCCCGGCGCTGCGTGTGGGGATAGGCCCCACCCCCGGCCCCTCCCCTGAAGAGGAGGGGGGAAGGACTGTGCCCTTCAGTTCGCCGGTTCGAGCCTGTCGTTGACGAGGCGGCCCTGTCGCGTGAGCCGCGCGACGACGACCATCGGTTCGCGGCGCAGCATGTCTTCAAGTTTCGGGGCGCTCGTTTCGGAAACGAAGATGCGGCTTGAAAATTCCGGGGGCTGTGTCGCGGCACGGAACTGCTTGATGTTGCTGCCGTTTACATCGATGTACGCGGGGCAGGCCGTGCCCGGCGCCGCGATCGTCGCGGCAATCTCTCCCGCCTCTTCGGACAGGCAGAGGCCGCACGCTGCGCCCTTGCAGACGGCAGGATCGCCCACGACGCGCCAATCGTAGCGGAACTGGATGAAGCGGCCCCGGATCGGATCGCGCGGATCGAAGCCCGCGATCGGAATGCGCCACTCGCTCGCGCCCGACAGCCCCGCCTCGCGCGCAGCGATGCTGAGCATGAGCCCGACGAGCGGGAGCAGCAGGGCGAAGGCGAGCCGGCGCTTCATGCGCGCGCCCTTCCCACGAGCGCAAAGACGCGCCGCCAGCCGAGCGCAAGCGCGATCAGCAGCACGCCGCCGATGATGAGCCCGGCGCCGGTGGTCGCAAGCGACCCGAACAGCTCGAAATAGATGATGAAGATGCGGATGCCGACGGCAGCGACGGCAACGCCGAACAGCGCGCGCCAGCCCGATGCGATCGCGGCGCGGGCGATGAGCCCCCACATCGCCATGTAGATAAGCGCGCCCGCGAGGCGCGCGGGCCAGCCGTCCGCGTGGGGAACCACCGTGGCGAGCAGCAGCGCGGCCATCGGCGCGGCGATGATCGGCAGCAGCATCGCGCGGGGGATCATCCGCCAGCGGCGCCCGGCCCATACGGCCCCTGCGGCAACGACCACCGGTACGACAAGACGCACGGCCATGTCACCGGCCTCGGTAGGCGTGACCGTGCCGGCCCACACGAAATGCGCCAAGCTGACGCCGCCGAGCCAGAGGAGAACGCCCACCTCGCGAAGCCCGTCCGCGAAGCTGAGACGGCTGCGCCACGGCAGAAGCGACAGGCCGATGAGGATGAGCGGACCCGCGATGGCGAGGCCGTGCACGAAATACCAGAGGCCGTGCGCGTGCTCGTTTTCCAGGGCGAGCGCCGCCAGCGTCCACAGCAGCATGCCCGACCAGCCGTAGGCGACAAGGCGCGTGCTGCCCGCGATCAGCATCGCGGGGGTCATCAACAGGAGCCAGGGCACGAGCGCCTGCCACATCGGCCCGGTGAGCTGATAGACCTGGGAGTGCAGCGCGATCCCGGCAAGCACGAGCGCCGCCAGCAGGAACAGCGCGCCTTCCTTCAGCCAGCGATTGCCGCGCGCCGCGCCGAACCAGACGGCGGCGGCAGCAGCGGCTGTCAGCGCGAGATGGGCGCCGAGCTTCAGCCAATCGGCAATGACATCCCAGTTCGCCGCGACGATGAGCGCGAGGCCGAGCGCGAGCGCGAACAGGCCGAGCCCGATGATGGCCCAGAGCACATAGGGGCGATCCCCCGCCTCTTCATGAGCGCGGATACGCGCGGCGGTATCGGTATCGATGAGACCGGCGGCAACCCACGTGTCGAGCTTGCTTTCCAGCGACATGGCGCGGACTGTGGCGGAGTGCGCGCGGCCTGTCCAGACAAGGCTCAGGTCGCGCAGCTTGTATATAATGACGGTCATGCTGAACTTGTTTCAGCATCCATTTCGGCGGGGGCATTCGAGGCGTGCGCAGCATGGATGCTGAAACAAGTTCAGCATGACGTACGCCATTAAACGGCTCTATCCGGTACGCGTCAGGCCGCCAGCATTGCCTTTTCTTCCGCGATGACGCTTGCGAAGGACGGGCGCGACAGGATCGAGGGCAGCCACGCGCCGAGCCGGGGGTGCTTCGCGCAATCGACATCGATCGCGCAGTGCGAGAGGTTCACGAACGGGCTCGCCACGGCGATGTCGGCAAGGCCGAAAACGCCGCCGACGAGGAAGCCGCCGGGATCGGGGACGACGCCTTCGAGATAATCGAACAGGCGGGGCAATTCGGCGATGCCCTGCTGCACCGTGTCCTCGTTCCCCGGCTGCTTGAGGAAGCGCGGCCCGACCACGCGGTTGAAGAAGATCTTGCCGCCCGAAAGCGCCACCAGCGTATCGCCGAACTCGTCGAACCAGATCGCGCGCGCGCGATCTTCAGGCGCGGCGGGAATGAGGGCGGGGTCGGGATATTTCGCATCGAGATAGTGAAGGATCGCGGAAGAATCGGCGATGCTGAAATCGCCGTCGCGAAACGCGGGCATCTTGCCGAACGGCGAGATGGAGAGAAAATCCGGATTGCGCGATCTGAGCGAGACGGGAGCCAGTTCGAAATCGAGCCCCTTTTCGGTGAGCGCCACGACGACCTTGCGCACGAAAGGCGAGATTGTCGCCCCGTAAACCTTCATCATCGGGCTCTCCTCTATTCGGTCAACTCATCCCACTTGGCACGAATTTTCGCGAAGAAGCCGTGGCTTTCGGGGCAGCTTCCGGCCTCCGGCTCCAGCGCCTGGAACTCTTCGAGAAGTTCGCGCTGCCGCTTGGAAAGCCGCGTCGGCGTTTCGATCTCCACCTCTATGATGAGATCGCCGCGCCCGCCGCCGTTCAGCGCCGGCATGCCCTGCCCGCGCCGCGAGAACTGCTTGCCGCTCTGCGTGCCGCCCGGGATTTTAAGCTCGACCACGTCCCGATCGATCGACGGCACCTCGATCGTGCCGCCGAGCGCCGCGAGCGTCATCGCCACGGGCACCTTCACATAAAGGTTGGTGCCGTCGCGCTCGAAGATGTCGTGCGCTTCGAGATGCACGAAGATGTAGAGATCGCCCGGCGGACCGCCGCGCGCACCGCCCTCGCCCTCGCCCGTCAGGCGGATGCGGGTGCCGTCGTCGACACCGGCGGGAATGCGCACGTCGAGCGACTTGTGCTTGTCGACGCGGCCCGCGCCGTGACACGCCTTGCAGGGATCGGAGATGACGCGCCCGGCGCCGTGGCAACTCGGGCAGGTGCGTTCCATCAGGAACATGCCCTGCTGCACGCGCACCTTGCCGTGACCGCCGCAGGTGCCGCACGTGCTGGCGGTGGCGCCCGGGGCCGCGCCCGAACCGTCGCAGGGCGCGCAGACGGCGGCGACATCGATCTCGATGGTCCGCGTATTGCCCGCGAAGGCTTCCTCCAGGCTGAGATTGAGATCGTAGCGCAGGTCCGCGCCGCGCATCGCGCTGCTGCGCTGGCGCTGGCGACCGCCGCCCATGAAATCGCCGAAAATGCCTTCGAAAATGTCGGCGAAGTCGCCGAAGCCAGCGCCGCCGCCGCCGTTGCCGGGGCCGCCGTTCTGGAACGCCGCCTTGCCGTAGCGATCGTAGGCGGCGCGCTTCTGATCGTCTTTCAGGCAATCATAGGCTTCGCTGATCGCCTTGAACTTCGCTTCGGCGTCTGTGCAGCCGCCGTTCTTGTCGGGGTGGTACTGCATCGCGAGCCGCCGATAGGCCGACTTGATCGTCGCGCCGTCGGCCGTGCGCTCGATCCCGAGCAGTTCATAGTAATCGGCTTCAGCCATACGTCCGGTCTGCCCCCGCCGGAACGGCCACCGCCCGCAGAGCGGCGGCCGCTACCGTGCTTACGCTTTCTTGTCTTCGTCGACTTCCGAGAACTCGGCATCGACCACATCGTCGTTCGATGACGTGGAGGCCTGCGCGTCCGCTTCGGGTGATGCGGCCGCGGCTTCCGCCTTGTAGACCGCCTCGCCGAGTTTCATCGCTTCCTGCGCGAGCGCCTGCGTCTTGGCGTTGATGTCGTCGACGTCATCCGAATCGAGCACCGATTTCAGCGCGGCGATCGCGGTTTCGATGCCGCCCTTCGTGGAGGCATCGACCTTGTCGCCGTGCTCGGCGAGTTGCTTCTCGGTCGAATGGACGAGGCTGTCCGCCTGGTTGCGGGCCTCGGCCTTGGCGCGGCGCTTCTTGTCGTCTTCGGCGAACTTCTCGGCGTCCTTCACCATCTGTTCGATGTCGTTGTCGGAAAGACCGCCGGACGCCTGGATGCGGATCTGCTGCTCCTTGCCGGTGCCCTTGTCCTTGGCCGAGACGTTGACGATGCCGTTCGCGTCGATGTCGAAGGTGACCTCGATCTGCGGCACGCCGCGCGGCGCGGCGGGAATGCCGACGAGATCGAACTGGCCGAGCGCCTTGTTGTCCGCCGCCATCTCGCGCTCGCCCTGGAAGACGCGGATCGTCACCGCGCCCTGATTGTCCTCGGCGGTCGAATAGACCTGGCTCTTCTTGGTCGGGATTGTCGTGTTGCGATCGATCATGCGCGTGAACACGCCGCCCAGCGTCTCGATGCCGAGCGACAGCGGCGTTACGTCGAGGAGCAGCACGTCCTTGACGTCGCCCTGCAGCACGCCCGCCTGAATGGCGGCGCCCATCGCGACGACCTCATCGGGGTTCACACCCGTGTGCGGTTCCTTGCCGAAGAACTTCTTCACCTCTTCGCGGACGAGCGGCATGCGCGTCATGCCGCCGACGAGGACGACCTCGTCGATCTTGTCCTTGTCGAGCCCGGCGTCTTTCAAAGCCTTGCGGCACGGCTCCAGCGTGCGGGCGACGAGATCGCCGACGAGCTTTTCAAGGTCGGCGCGCGTGATCGTCTTCACGAGGTGCTTCGGGCCGGTCTGATCGGCGGTGATGAAGGGCAGATTGACCTCGGTCACCTGCGCCGAAGACAATTCGATCTTGGCCTTCTCGGCCGCTTCCTTGAGACGCTGGAGCGCCAGACGGTCGCCGCGAAGATCGATGCCTTCGTCCTTCTTGAAACCGTCGGCGAGATAATCGACGATCTTGGCGTCGAAATCCTCGCCGCCGAGGAACGTGTCGCCGTTGGTGGACTTCACCTCGAACACGCCGTCGCCGATTTCCAGCACGGACACATCGAAGGTGCCGCCGCCCAGATCGTAGACCGCGATGGTCTTGCCGTCGTTCTTCTCAAGCCCGTAGGCGAGCGCCGCGGCGGTCGGCTCGTTGATGATGCGCAGCACTTCAAGCCCGGCGATCTTGCCGGCATCCTTGGTGGCCTGGCGCTGGGCGTCGTTGAAGTAGGCGGGCACGGTGATGACGGCCTGCGTGACGGTCTCGCCGAGATAGCTTTCGGCGGTTTCCTTCATCTTCTGGAGGATGAAGGCGGACACCTGCGACGGGCTGTAATCCTCGCCGCCGGCCTTCACCCACGCATCGCCGTTGCCGCCCTTCACGATGTGATAGGGAACGAGCGCCATGTCTTTCTTGGTGACGGGGTCGTCGAAACGGCGACCGATGAGGCGCTTCACCGCGAACACCGTATTGTCCGGGTTCGTCACCGCCTGGCGCTTCGCCGGCTGGCCGACGAGGCGCTCGCCATCCTTGGTGAAGGCGACCATCGACGGCGTCGTGCGCGCGCCTTCGGCGTTCTCGATGACCTTGGGCTTGCTGCCCTCCATCACGGCGACGCAGCTGTTGGTCGTGCCAAGGTCGATACCGATTACCTTGCCCATATCTTCCGTGTTTCCTCTTTCAGATTCCAAGCAGGAACAGACGATTGACCCCGGCGCCGCGCAAACGTGCCGCAGCGTCGTCGGTCTACGCGGGCGATGTAGGAACAGCGCGCACGCCATACAAGAGCGCGCAGCCGCAGCCGCTGCGATTCCCGCGCCTATGAGGACGAGCTGCCGCATGGCGCAGCCCGCACCGAATGTGGCATGACACGCGCAAGCGGAACGATGGATTCGTCAGGCAAAGGATACAGCAACGTGGCGCGCACCGACAGAAACCTTGGAATTGCAGCCTATGCGGCAGCCCTGCTGCTGCTCGTGGCCGCAGCAGTCGGCGGTCGGGCGATGGCCGCCCCCCCCAATGCTGGCCCCAATGCGCCTGCCGTGAGCAACGCCTGGGTTCGGCTGCCCGTCGTTTCCGGGCGCCCGGCCGCCGCCTATGCGACGATCACGGGCGGCGCGATGGCGGACCGGCTGATCGCCGTGGAAGGCCCCAAGCCCGCGCGGTTCGAGCTGCACACGACGAAGGCCGAAAACGGCGTGATGCGCATGCTCCCGCTCGTCGCGCTTCCCGTGAAGCCGGGCCAGAAGATCGCGATGAAACCGGGCGGCATGCACGTGATGGTGTTCGGCCTGCCCGCCACGAAACCCGATTCGCGCGTGCCGCTGACCTTCGTGTTCGAAAAGGCCGGACGCGTCGCCGTCTCCGCGCACGCCATGAGCGCGACGGCGCCCGAGATGAAGGCCAAGGCCGGAGAGCATTCGCATCATTAGAGCGCTGACCGACGGTGAACGCGCGATGGCGCGCCGGGCGTTCGGCGACGCGATCGATCTTGCGCGCGTTTCCATCCGGCGGGCCAAATGGTGGTGGCTGCAACCGGCGTGGGTGGTGATGGCGCCCGACGGGCACATCTGGTTCCACCCCAACAACAGCGCATGGCGCGAGGATTTCAGCGAGGCCTCGCTGTTCCTGCAGGGACTGATCGTTCACGAGCTGGCGCACGTGTGGCAGCACCAGCAGGGCGTGAACCTGATCCTGAAACGCGGACCGCTGGCGCGCTACGACTATCTGCCGCTGAAGTCGGGCAAGGTTTTCCAAGACTACGGACTGGAACAGCAGGCCGAAATCGTTCGCGACGCCTACGTGAAGCGCATGGGCGGCGACGTACCGGGCACCCCGCCGCTCGCGACCTATGATGCGCTGCTGCCTTTTCGTGGGGCGGCGGGTCGAGGGATGGCGTGAGGATTTGGGGGGGGGGCGGGATGCTGTTCCCGCAGGGTGCGTCCCTCGACTTCGCTCGGGATGAAAGCCCTTTATAGGCTACATTTGTCATCCCGAGCGAAGTCGAGCGACGCACAACCTGATGGCTCGCGGGGTCGACCTAAACCGCGCGCACCCAGATCAGATCGTGGAAGAACTCGGCGCCGGAGCGGCTGGTTTCCGGCGGGGTGCGGAGCAGAAGCCGGCCTTCGCCGGTGGGGTCGAACTCCATGATGCGGCGGGTGAGCGTGGTGCCGACCCAGCGCGCGACCGTGGCGTGCTCGACGGCGTGGTGGATATCGTCGCCCTCGCGCCGCCAGCGGCCCGCATAGGCGATGACGAGCGGATGGCCGTCCACCTGCCGCGTGAGGATCGCGCTCATGTGACCTTCGGGATCATAGAAGATGCGCCCGCCCGCATCGAGCACGTAGGGATCGCCGTCGCGGAACTCGACCCACTGATCGAGTTGCCACACGCCGCAGATCGGATCGGGCGTTGTCATCGGTTCATCCCGCCTTCGCGACAGTGACCATCGCGGGACGCAGCAGGCGCTCCTTGAGGACATAACCGGTTTGCAGCTCGGCAACGATGGTGCCGGGCTCGGCGCCTTCCTGCTCCACCTCCAGCATCGCCTGATGCCGGTTCGGATCGAGCTTCTGGCCGACGCTTTCGATGCGCGCGATACCGTGTTTGTCGAACGCCTTCAGGAGTTCCTTTTCCGTGATCTCGACACCCGACAGCAGCGGACTGGCCACGACATCGTCCTTGGCGGCGGCATCGAGCGCGCGGCGGAGGTTATCGGCAACGCCGAGCAGGTCGCGCGCGAAGCCCGTGACGGCATAGGCGACCGCGTCCGCCTTTTCACGTTCGAGACGGCGGCGCACGTTTTCCGTTTCCGCGACGGCGCGCAGCATGCGATCCTTCAGATCGGTGATCTCCGCGTCTTTTTCCGCCAGCGGGTCGGGCTCCGGCGTTTCCACCGGCTGCTCTGCGGCAGCGATATCCTCGGGGGTCAACTTTTCGTTTTCGTCAGTCATCCTATCAGCCTGCTGAGGGTTCGGGCGGTATAATCCACCATGGGTACGATGCGTGCGTAGTTCAGACGCGTGGGGCCGATGACGCCCACGACGCCCACGATCCGCCCTTCCGCACCGCTATAGGGGGCGGCGATAACCGATGAGCCGGAGAGCGAGAAGAGCTTGTTTTCCGAGCCGATGAAGATTTTCATCGCCCGCGCCTCGCGCGCGTCATCGAGAACGCGCAGCATTTCGACCTTGTCGTCAAGATCGGCGAGCAGCGAACGCACGCGCTGAAGATCCGCCTCCGCCGCATCGTCGAGAAGATGCGACTGGCCGCGCACGATGAGCACCGAGCGATCCGCATCGTCCGCCGACCAGCTCGCGATGCCGCGCGCGATGAGATCGTGCGTGGCGCTGTCGATCAGCGCGCGTTCGGTTTCGATCTCGCGCTGCAGCCGCGTGGTGGCGTCGGCAAGCGTTCCGCCCGCAAGGCGCGCGGTCAGATAGTTCCCGGCTTCGACGAGCGCGGCGGAAGACACGGGATATTCCAGATCGACGATGCGATTCTCGACCGTGCCGTCGTCGGCCACGAGGATCGCGAGGATGCGCGTGGGCGACAAGGCCGTGAAGCTCGCCTGGCGCAGCACGCGCTCGGTGCGCGGCACCATGACCACCGCCGCGCAGGACGAGAGCCCGGAAAGCACCGCCGTCGCGCGGGAAAGCACGTCTTCGACGACGCGGTCCGATGCGGTGAGCCCCGCCTCGATGGCGGCGCGCTCCTCCGCGCCCGCCTCGCTTGCCTGCATCATGCCGTCAACGAACAGGCGCAGGCCGAAATCGGTGGGAATGCGCCCCGCCGACGTGTGCGGGCTGCCGAGCAGGCCGCCGCGTTCCAGATCGTGCAGCACCGAGCGGATCGATGCGGGCGACAGGCCGAGACTGTCCGGGCGGGTCGCAAGCGTCTTCGACCCCACCGGCGTGCCCGACGTGATATATTCCTCGACGACCTGCCGGAACACGGCGCGGGCGCGATCGGATAGCTCTGTTATGGTCGGGCCGCTTGTCATCGCGCTGGAATGTAGGGTGGCGGCGGCCTCCTCTCAAGTGATCTGGACCCACGCACCCCAAGCCGGTACACGGCGCGGCACATACCATTCCCCGCACAGGAGTTTTCATGCGACCTTCCGGCCGCGCGCCCGACGAGATGCGCACCATCGAAATGATCCCCGGCTTTTCCCGCCACGCCGAAGGATCGTGCCTCGTGAAGTTCGGCGATACGCACGTGCTGGTGACGGCGAGCCTGGAAGAGCGCGTGCCGCCGTTCCTGCGCGGCAAGGGCGAAGGCTGGGTGACGGCCGAATACGGCATGCTGCCCCGCGCCACGCACACGCGCGGATCGCGCGAGGCGGCGAAGGGCAAGCAATCCGGCCGCACTCAGGAAATCCAGCGGCTGATCGGGCGTTCGCTGCGCACGGTCGTGGACATGAAGGCGCTCGGCGAGCGGCAGATCACCATCGACTGCGACGTGCTGCAGGCCGACGGCGGCACGCGCACGGCGGCGATTTCGGGCGCGTGGGTGGCGCTGCGCATCGCGATCGACAAATTGATGGCGGACGGAGTGCTGACGGTCGACCCCATTCGCGCGCAGGTCGGCGCGATCAGTTGCGGCGTCTACGAGGGTACGGCGGTGCTCGACCTCGACTACCCGGAAGATTCCGCCGCCGAGACCGACGCCAACTTCGTGATGACCGACAAGGGCGGCATCGTGGAAGTGCAGGCCACGGCGGAGCGCGATCCGTTCGACGAGGAGACGCTGCTGCGCATGATGCGCCTCGCGCGGATCGGCTGCGGCAAGATCTACGCGGCGCAGGCGAAGGCGACGGGACGCTAGACCCGTGGCGCGGACGCTCCTCCCCGGCACGCTGATCGTGGCGAGTCACAACCCCGGCAAGGTGCGGGAAATCCGTGATCTGCTGGCGCCCTTCGGCATCGCGCCCGTATCGGCGGGCGATGCGGGGCTGCCGGAGCCGGACGAGACGGAAACGACGTTTCGCGGCAATGCCGAGCTGAAAGCGCTCGCCGCCGCGCGCGGATCGGGGCTTCCGGCGCTGGCCGACGATTCGGGGCTGAGCGTTCACGCGCTCGGCGGCGATCCGGGCATCTATTCGGCGCGCTGGGCGGGACCGGAGAAGGACTTCGGCCTCGCGATGCGCAAGGTGCACGAGGCGCTCGGCGATGCCGGGGACCGCGGCGCGCACTTCACCTGCGCGCTGTCGCTGGCGTGGCCGGACGGGCACGTCGAAACCTTCGAAGGCCATGTCCACGGCGCGCTCGTGTGGCCGCCGCGCGGCGAGAAGGGCTTCGGCTACGACCCCATGTTCGTGCCCGAAGGACACGACATCAGCTTCGGCGAGATGGCGCCGGACGCCAAGCACGCGATGAGCCACCGCGCGCGCGCGTTCACCCAATTGGTTGAGGCATGCCTGAAATAGCAGGGCCGCTCGCGCTTTACGTCCACTGGCCGTTCTGCGTCTCCAAATGCCCGTACTGCGACTTCAACAGCCACGTGCGCGAGCGCGTGGACGAAGCGGCGTGGCGCGACGCGCTGATCGCCGACATGGAATACGAGGCGCGCCTGACACCCGCGCGGCGGCTTTCGAGCCTGTTCTTCGGCGGCGGCACGCCTTCGCTGATGTCGCCCGCAACCGTGGCCGCGATCATCGATGCCGCCGACCGTCTGTGGGGCTTCGAGAACGCCGAGATCACGCTGGAGGCGAACCCTTCGAGCGTCGAGGCGGAGCGGTTCGCGGGCTTCGCGGCGGCGGGCGTGAACCGCGTGTCGCTGGGGCTGCAGGCGCTCGATGACACGGCACTGAAGGCGCTGGGCCGCGCGCACGATCTTGACGAAGGGTTTGCCGCGCTGGGCGTGGCGCAGCGGCATTTCCCGCGCGTGAGCTTCGATCTCATCTACGCGCGCGAGGGGCAGACGCCCGGCGAATGGGAGGCCGAACTGTCGCGCGCGCTGGCGTTCGGCACCGAGCATCTGTCGCTCTACCAGCTGACCATCGAACCGGGCACGGCGTTCGCGACGCGCGCGCGGCTGGGGCGGCTGAGCCTGCCGGAAGAAGACGCCTCGCTCGGCATGTTCGAGATGACGCGCGCGATGACGGCCGCGGCGGGGCTGCCCGCCTACGAGGTTTCGAACCACGCGCGGCCGGGCGCGGAAAGCCGCCACAACCTCACCTACTGGCGCTACGGCGACTACGCGGGCGTCGGCCCCGGCGCGCACGGGCGGCGCGGCGGCATGGCGACACTGCGGACGCGGCTGCCCGAAGCGTGGCTGAAATCGGCGGTCGCGAGCGAAACGCCGCTCGACGGGCCAACCCGCGCCGACGAGGCGCTGATGATGGGGCTGCGGCTGCTTGAGGGTATCGATGAGGCGGTGTTTGCCGAGCGCACGGGGGTCGGGCTCGGCGATGTCGTCAGCGATGCGGGCCTCGAGGAGACCACGCGGCTTGGGCTCGTCGTCTGGGGAAATGGGCGTTTGCGGCTGACCGACAAGGGCCAGCCGCTGCTCAACGCCGTGGTTTCAAGGTTGCTGACATAGGCAGGGTGCGTCAGGCCCCCGGACGCTTCGCGAAGGTGCGCGGCGCGGGGGAGACGACGGTGGCGCCCGAGGCGCCCACCTGCCCCACTTCGAGGCCGCGATCGGCGATGCCCGATGCGCCGAAGCGGAAGATGCCGTCCACGCCCGCGAAGCCGTCCGAATCGCGCAGGCGGGCTTCGGGGAAGCTGGAGCCGATCGTCCAATCACCCGCGATGGCGTTCACCAGCAGCACCGAATCGTAGCCGAGGCTGGCGAGCCGCGACGGCGCGCCGCCGAACTTCGCACGGTAGCGCGAGGCGAGCTGCTGGAACCGCGTGTCGGGCACGCTGGCGTACCAGGCGCCGTGCAGACCCTGCACGCTGCGGATGCCCGGCTCGGCGTTCCAGAGTTCGGGGCCGAGGTAGCGGACCTTGCCCGGCCCCGCGCCATATTGCGTGAGCGGGCCGAGGAAGGCGGACGCGATCTGGCTGCCGTCCGCGATCAGCAGCGCCTGGAAGGAGACCGGCCCGAGCCGTTCCTGAACGGGCGCAACCGTGCCGTCGGCGCGAACGATGCCGCCCTGGCTCGCCCGCGCAACGCGCGCTTCATAGTCCGTAAGGCGGCGGACGGCGGCCTGCAGCTTGGCGCGCGAGCGCTCGTAGGTTTCCACCGCCGTGACCTTGCCGCCTGCATCGCGCACCGCGCGCAGCATCGCGCCCGACGCGCGCTGGCCGTAGTTGCCTGCGGGCACGAGCGCCCCGAAGCGCTCGACGCCCTGCGCGCGCGCGTAGCGCACGACGCGGTCGATCGACTGATCGGGCTGGTAGCCGAGGATATAGACGCCGTTTCCGGCGACAGTGGCGTCGTTCGAATAGGAGATGATGGGAATGCCCGCCGCCTTGGCGACGCCGCGAACAGCGGTGACATCGGGCGCGAGCAGCGGCCCGAGGAAGAGCTTGTTGCCCTCCGCCACCGCGCGGCGCGCCGCCGCCGCCGCACCGGGCGCGGTATCATAAACGGTGAGCTTGATGTTCGTGGCCTTCACATCGAGCAGCGCCATGTTGGCGGCGTTCGCGAGCGACTGGCCGACGCGCGCGGTGCTGCCCGACATCGGCAGCAACAGCGCGACGCGGTTCTGCGGAATTTCCCTGGGCGCTTCCACGGTCGGCGGCGGCGGCGGCGGCGCCTCGACTTCCGGCGCTTTCTGCACGGTTTGCGTACATGCGGCGGCGGCAAGCGCCGCAAGCGGCAGCAGCGTTTGCTTCAAGCCCGAAAAACAGCGATTCCAAAATCGCCCGCGTCGCTCCATGCTGTAGATCGACATGTCCATGGCACCCTTACCCCTTGATCTGGAACCCGGCCTTTACATCGTGGCGACGCCCATCGGCAACCTGGGCGACATCACGCTGCGCGCCGCCGACGTGCTGAGGGCCGCCGGCTTAATCGCCGCTGAAGATACGCGAGTGACAGCAAAGCTGCTTGCGCGCATCGGCAGCGACCGCCCGATGGTGCCCTACCACGACCATAGTGACAGCCGTGCGCGTGCGCGGCTGCTGGAACGCATGCGAAACGATTCGGTCGCGCTGGTCAGCGACGCGGGCACGCCGCTGATCTCCGATCCCGGCTTCAAGCTGGTGCGCGAGGCGCGCGCGCAGCACATACCGGTCACGACGATTCCCGGGCCGTGCGCGGCGATTGCTGCGCTGACGCTGGCGGCGCTTCCCACCGACCGTTTCCTGTTTGCCGGGTTCGTTCCCGCCAAGGCGAAGGCGGCGGCGGATACGATCGCCGAACTCGCCGGGCTCGACGCCACGCTGGTGTTCTACGAATCCGGAAGCCGGCTCGGGCGAACGCTCGCAGCCTTGAAGGCAGGGCTCGGCGACCGGCCCGCAGCCGTTGCGCGCGAGATCACCAAGGCGTTCGAGGAAACCGTGACGGGCACGCTCGGCGACCTTGCCGCGCGCTACGCGGACGCGCCGCCCAAGGGCGAAATCGTGATCGTCGTCGGCCCGCCCGAACCGGCCGCGCCGGCGGATGCCGAGACGCTCGACGCGGCGCTTGCCGCCGCGATGGACGCGCAGCCGCTGAAAACCGCCGTTGCCGAGGTGAGCGCCGCGCTCGGCCTCCCCCGCAAGCAGGTCTATGCCCGCGCGCTCGAACTGCGCGGGGCGCAGTGAAGCGGCAGGCGGCCGAACGGCACGGCCGCCGCGCCGAACGCATCGCCGCGCTGTGGCTGAAACTGAAAGGCTACCGCATCCTCGGGCAGCGCATCCGCACACCGGCGGGCGAAATCGATATCGTGGCGCGGCGCGGCCGCCTGCTGGCGTTTGTGGAAGTGAAAGCGCGCAACAGCGATCTGGATGCGTCCGCCGCGCTGGAGCCCGCGCGGCTGCGGCGGGTTACGCGCGCGGCCAATCTCGTGCTCGGCCGCTACATCGCGGGCTGCGACGGCGCGCGCATCGATGCGCTGGTGATTTCGAAGGGCCGCCTGCCCCGCCACTTCGAAGGCGTGGTCGACGGCGATTGGGCTTAGCTGCTAGAGGGCCGTTCGAATCGAAGGGATTTTCCATGAGCCTCAACGTCGCCGTCCAGATGGACCCCATCGCGCACATCAACATCGCGGGCGATTCGACCTTCGCGCTGATGCTGAAGGCGCAGGAGCGCGGCTACACGATGTGGCATTATCTCGCCGATGAGCTTTCCTGGCGCGGCGGCCGCGTGATCGCCCATGCGCGGCCGGTTTCGGTGCGCGCCGTCGCGGGCGACCATTATACGCTGGGCGAAGCGCGCGATCTCGATCTGGGCAGCGATGTCGATGTCGTGCTGATGCGGCAGGATCCGCCGTTCGATATCGGCTACATCACCGCCACGCACCTGCTCGAAATGCTCGACGGCGAAACGCTGGTGGTGAACAACCCGCGCGAGGTGCGCAACGCCCCTGAAAAGCTGTTCGTCACCCAGTTCGCCGATCTGATGCCGCCGACGCTCATCACGCGGCGGCTCGAGGAGGTGCTGGCGTTCCGCCGCCGCTACGGCGCGATCGTCATCAAGCCGCTGCACGGCAACGCCGGTGCCGCCGTGTTCAAGCTGGGCGAGGACGACGGCAACCTGCCCGCGCTCGTCGAGCTGTTCTCGAGCGTGTGGCGAGAGCCGTTCATGGTGCAGCGCTTCCTTCCCAAGGTAAGCGACGGCGACAAGCGCATCGTTCTGGTGGACGGCAAGGTGGCGGGCGCCATCAACCGCCTGCCCAAGGCCGGCGAGATCCGGTCCAACCTGGCGGCGGGCGGCAATGCGGCGAAAACGCTGCTCACCGCGCGCGAAGAGGAAATCTGCGCGCGACTGGCGCCCGAGCTGGAACGGCGCGGGCTGCTTTTCGTCGGAATCGACGTGATCGACGGCTATCTCACCGAGATCAACGTCACCTCGCCCACCGGCATCGTCGCCATCGACCGCTTCAACGGCACCGACACGGCAGGAATGATCTGGGATGCGATTTTGAGGAGGCTCGACCGCTGATATGGGTGAATGGGTACAACAGCTGATCGCCGAGACCGGCTATCTCGGCATCGCCTTCCTGATGTTTCTCGAGACGGTGTTTCCGCCGATCCCGAGCGAAATCATCATGTCGTTCGCAGGGCTGGAAGCCGCGAAGGGGGCGTTCAGCCTGGTCGGCGCGATCATCGCGGGAACGACGGGCGCGATGTTCGGCAACATCTTCTGGTATCTGCTCGCCAAGCAGATAGGCATCCACCGCTTCGATCCCATCGTCCGGCGCTTCGGCCGCTGGCTGACCGTCAGCATCGGCGACATCGAGAAGGCGCACAAATGGTTCGACCAGCACGGCGCGGCCTTCGTGCTGTTCGGGCGCATGTTGCCGACGCTGCGCTCGCTCGTCTCCGTGCCCGCAGGCTTCATGGAAATGAACTTCCGGCGCTTTGTGATCTATTCGACCATCGGCACCGCGGGATGGACGACGCTGCTCGCGGTCACGGGCTATAAGCTCGGGCAGGATTATGCCGAGATCGAAGCCTATGTCGGGCCGGTCGGCACTGCCGTGATCGTGGTGTGCCTGGCGGGCTATGTGTGGCGCGTCATCACCTGGAAGCCGCACGCCTAAGCGCGCGGATGCGCGTGCCGGTAAACATCGAGCAGGCGCGCCGCGTCGACCTCCGTATAGACCTGCGTGGATGACAGGCTGGCGTGGCCGAGCAGTTCCTGAATCGCGCGCAGATCCGCGCCCCGCGCAAGCAGATGCGTCGCGAAACTGTGGCGCAGCGCGTGCGGGGTTGCGGACGGCGGCAGGCCGAGCGCGGCGCGCACGGCGCGCATCGCAGCGCGGATCATGCCCGGCGACAGCGCGCTGCCCTTCGCGCCCCGGAACAGCGGCGTGCCCGGCGCGGGGCTGAACGGCGCCAGTTCGAGATAGGCTTCGATCGCCTCGCGCACCCTGGGCAGCACGGGCACGACGCGTGTTTTTCCGCGCTTGCCCGTCACGGTGATCGCCGCGCCGATCGGCAGCACGTCGCCGGTGAGCGACAGCGCCTCGGCGATGCGCAGGCCCGAGCCGTAGAGCAGCAGCAGCACCGCCGTATCGCGCGCGCCGATCCACGGCTCGCGCGCCGCATCTCCGGCGAGATCGGCGACACCGGCGGCGTCAGCCGGCGCGAGCGGGCGCGGCACGCGCTTTTTCAGGCGCGGCGAGGCCAGCCCCGCGATCGCCTTGCAATCGATGCCGCGATGCTTTCGCGCCCAGCGAAAGAAGCTCCTGAGCGACGCCACCTCGCGCGCGACCGAGGCGTTCGCCAGCCCTTCGGCGCGGCGGTGCGCGAGATAGGCGCGGAGGTCGGCGAGGCTGAGCGCGGCAAGCGCGGCATCGTCGACAGGGCCACCGAGGTGCCCGCCCAGGAAATGGACGAAGCCGTTCAGGCTCGTCTGATAGGCGCGGAGCGTGTGCGCGGAGCGGCGCTCGGCAGCTTCGAGGTGGCCGAGCCATTCCGCGACGCGGGCGTGCGCGGGCTGGTTCAGCGCACGCGGGTCTAGGGCTCGATCTGCATCCACCGCGCGATCATGCGCGAAACCACGTCGCCGAGGAAGGCGAGAAGCTCGCTGCCGTGATAGTCGCCGAAATTGTGAGGCGCGCGCGAACCCAGCGCAATGATGCCGGTGGGCGCGGGCGGCGTGGGGCGCAGCGCGATCAAAGCCTCGGAGCGGATGAGATCGGCGGCGGGGCCGAACACGGGCGCGCCGTGCTTGACGCTGCGCGCCTGCCCCACGGGAAGCAGATGGCACCACAGCTCGACCTGCTCGGGATCGATGAACTGCACGCCGCTGGCGCTCGCCCTGATGCCCTGCCCGCTGGTGGTGAGGCCCATTCCGATCGCATCGACGCGCAGGATATCCACCCAATCCTGCGTGACCACATGGATGAGATGTTCGAAGCTGCTTGCATCGAGCGCGGCGAGCGCGGCGGCGTGAATCTGCTGCACGGCACCGGCATGACCGCGCGCATAGGCGAGCAGATCGCTGTTCGCCTCGCCGAGCGCGGCGACACGGGTGCGCAGGCGAACGAGCGCTTCGGACTGGAAATCGAGAACAGCCATGGCCACAACCCTATCGCGGACATGGTTAAGAGAAGCTGAGCGGCGGGGGAGCCCTTTCCTCCTCGCCACTTCAGGGGAGGGGTCTATCCTCAAACGCTGCGCCGGGGGGGACCGCCCCACCCCAACCCCTCCCCTGAAGAGGAGGGGCTTCGGTTAGAGGATGGACTGGCCGGTCTTTTCCCAGTCGGCGAGGAAGCCGGCGATGCCTTTTTCGGTGAGCACGTGATTGAACAGCGCGCGGATCACCGCCGGGGGGGCCGTCATCACGTCCGCGCCGATCTTCGCCGATTCGAGCACGTGGATGGGGTGACGGACGCTGGCGACGAGGATCTCGGTCGCATAATCATAGTTGTCGTAGATGAGGCGAATGTCGCTGATGAGCTGCATGCCGTCGGCGCCGTTGTCGTCGTGACGGCCGACGAACGGCGAAATAAAGGTCGCCCCCGCCTTCGCCGCGAGCAGCGCCTGATTCGCCGAGAAGCAGAGCGTGACGTTGACCATCGTGCCGTCGCGCGTCAGCGCCTTGCAGGTCTTGAGGCCGTCGATGGTGAGCGGCACCTTGATCGCGATGTTGTCCGCGACCTTCCGGAGAACCTCGGCCTCCTTCATCATCGTTTCGTGATCGAGCGCGACGACTTCGGCGGAAACCGGGCCTTCGACGATCTTGCAGATTTCGGTCACGACCTCGACGAAGCCACGCCCGGACTTGTGGATCAGCGACGGGTTCGTCGTTACGCCGTCGAGAAGGCCCGTGGCGGCGAGGTCTGCGATTTCCCTGGTATCGGCGGTATCGACGAAGAATTTCATGGCGGGGGCTTTCGGAGCTGGAGCGTTTCAACAGCCCTTAGCGATACGAATCGCTTGGCGTCCATAGCGCGGCTTTGCCTTCGCGGGCGCGCGCTTACATAAGAGCGCGATGCCTGCCCCCCGTCCCGCTTCCCGTCTGCGCGTTCTCACCCGCAACGCCGCGCTCGGCCCGCTCGACTACCGCGCGCCCGCCGAAGGCGTGCCGGTGGGCAGCGTGGTGCGCGTGCCGCTGGGGCCGCGCGAGCTGCACGGCGTGGTGTGGGAGGCGGAGAGCCTGCCGGCGGGCGAGGTTGCCGACGCCAAGCTGCGGGCGATCCTGGGCCCCGCGCCGGTGCCGCCGATCCCCGCGAGCGTGCGGCGGCTCGTCGAGTGGGTGGCGGCCTATTATCTGGTGCCGCCCGCCGCCGTGCTGCGCATGGTGCTGTCGGTCCCCGCCGCGCTCGACGGCGCGCGCACCGTCACCGAATACCGCGTTTCGGGCCAGCTTCCCGAACGGATGACCGAGAAGCGCGAGGCGGCGCTTTCCACGCTCGGGCACGCGCAGGGGCTGGTGCGCGAACTTGCCGAATGGTCGGGCGTGTCGGACGCGGTGATTCGCGGGCTGATCTCGGCGGGCGCGATCGAGCCGGTGACTGTGTCGGTGGACCGTACGCCGCCGCTGCCCGACCCCGCGTTCGACCCGCCAACGCTGGAGCCGGAACAGGCGGCGGCGGCAGCGGCGCTGGTCGAGGCCGTCCACGCGCACGACTTCGCGCCGTTCCTGCTCGACGGCGTGACGGGCTCCGGCAAGACCGAGACCTATCTGGAAGCGGTCGCCGCCGCGCTGGAGGAGGGCGGACAGGCGCTCGTGCTGCTGCCCGAGATCGCGCTGACCGAGCCGTTCCTGCGCCGCTTCGAAGCGCGCTTCGGCTGCAAGCCGGTGCAGTGGCACAGCGACCTGCGTGCCTCCGAGCGCCGCACCGCGTGGCGGGCGGCGGCGAGCGGCGCGGCGAAGGTGGTGGTGGGGGCGCGCTCCGCGCTGTTCCTGCCCTACCCGGACCTGCGGCTGATCGTGGTGGACGAGGCGCACGAGACGAGCTTCAAGCAGGAAGACGGCGTGCCCTATCATGCGCGCGATGTCGCGGTGATGCGCGCGCAGATCGAGGCGATCCCCATCGTGCTCGCCACCGCGACGCCCGCGATCGAGACGCTGGCACAGGTGACGCGCGGCCGCTACCGCCACCTTGAACTGCCCAGCCGCTACGGCGGCGCGCAGATGCCCGGCATCGAGGCGATCGACCTTCGCGTCACCCAGCCCGAGGCAGGCCGCTGGCTGGCGCCGCCGCTCGTCGAGGCGATGAAGACGACGCTGGCGCGCGGCGAACAATCGCTGCTGTTCCTCAACCGGCGCGGCTATGCGCCGCTGACGCTGTGCCGCCACTGCGGCACGCGCATCGAGTGCCCGAACTGCACGGCGTGGATGGTGGAACACCGGCTGGTGAAGCGGCTGCAATGCCACCACTGCGGGCTGGTGGAGGCAGTGCCCGACGCCTGCCCCGAGTGCGGCGAGGAACACAGCCTCGTCGCCTGCGGGCCGGGCGTGGAGCGTATCGCCGAAGAGGTCTCCGCGCTGTTCCCGGACGCGAACGTCGCGCTTGTCACCTCGGACACGATCCACTCCCCCGCGCAGGCGAAGGCATTGGTCGACAGCGCGCTCGCCCGCGAGATCGACATCTTCATCGGCACGCAGCTCATCACCAAGGGCTACCACTTCCCCGAACTGACGCTCGTGGGCGTCGTCGACGCGGACCTTGCGCTGAAGGGCGGCGATCTTCGCGCGGGCGAGCGCAGTTTCCAGCAGATCAGCCAGGTGGCGGGGCGCGCGGGGCGCGGCGAAAAGCCGGGGCACGTCTATATCCAGACGCACCAGCCCGAAGCGCCCGTGCTCGCCGCGCTCGTCGCCGGGGACGCGCCGGGTTTCTATGCCGCCGAGACCAAAGCGCGCCGCGCCGCCGCGATGCCGCCGTTCGGGCGGCTGGCCGCGATCATCGTTTCCGGGCCGGACGAGGCGCAGGTGGCGGCGACAGCGCGCGCGATCGGCCGCGCCGCGCCCACGGGCATCGACGGCCTCACCATCCTTGGCCCCGCGCCCGCCCCGCTGTCGCTGCTGCGCGGACGCTTCCGGCACCGGCTGCTGGTCCACGCGGCGCGGCGGGCGGACGTGCAGGGGCTGATCGCGGACTGGCTCACGCGCGTAGAGGTGAATAGAAACGTGCGCGTAACGGTCGATATAGACCCCTACAGCTTCGTGTGAAGCGCGCTATATTGAGCGCATGCGACGCCGCGAACTTTTGGGATTCGGCGCGGGCCTGCTGGGCGCGGGGCTTGCCGCGCGCTGGGCGTTCGCCCGGGGCGAACCGCCGGCCGGAACCTTCGAAATCCGCTACAGCGACGCGGAATGGAAGCGCCGCCTGACGGGCAGGCAATATTACATCCTTCGCGAATCGGGCACCGAGCGGCCGGGCACGAGTCCGCTGCTGAAGGAAAAGCGCAAAGGCGTGTTCGCCTGCGCGGGCTGCGCGCTGCCGCTTTACCGCTCCGCCGACAAGTACGACAGCGGCACCGGCTGGCCGAGCTTCACACGCCCGCTGAAGGACGCCGTGGGCACGGCGCGCGACGTCACCCTCGGGATGGTGCGCACGGAAGTTCACTGCCGCCGCTGCGGCGGGCATCTGGGACACGTCTTCAACGACGGCCCGCCGCCCACCGGCAAACGGCACTGCATCAACGGCGACGCGCTCGATTTCGTCCCCGCCGGGAGCGCATGACAGGAAGACCATGGACACGTCACTGACCGAGACCGAATGGAAGGCGCGCCTGACATCCGAACAATATCGCGTCCTGCGCGAGGCCGGAACCGAGCGGCCGTGGTCCAGCCCGCTGAACGGAGAGAAGCGCGAGGGCGCGTTCGTCTGCGCGGGCTGCGGCGCGGTGCTTTACCGTTCCGCCGACAAGTTCGACAGCGGCTGCGGCTGGCCGAGCTTCACGCGCGCGAACGGCGAGATCATCGAGCGTCCCGACCATAGCCACGGCATGACCCGCACCGAGCTGCTGTGCGGCAACTGCGGCGGGCACCTGGGCCATGTGTTCGACGACGGCCCCCTGCCCACCGGCAAGCGCCACTGCATCAATGGCGTGTCGCTGGCGTTCGAGCCCGAAAGCCCGGAATGAAACGCGCCGCCGCGCTGGCGCTGATCGTCGCCGCCGGATTCGCGCCTGCGGAAAGCCCGCGGCGCGCGGAGGCGATTTTCGCGATGGGCTGCTTCTGGTCGGCCGAAGCCGCGATGGAAAAGCAGCCCGGCGTGATAACCGCGGTTTCCGGCTTCGCGGGCGGGCATGTGAAGAACCCCACTTACAGGCAGGTCACGCGGGGCGGCACCGGCCACCTGGAGGCCGTGCGCGTCGTCTACGATCCGCGCAGGACGAGCTACGCAAAGCTGCTCGACGCCTTCTGGCACAACATCGATCCGTTCGATCCGGCAGGCCAGTTCTGCGACAAGGGCGCGGCCTATCAGACCGCCGTTTTCGCCGCAAACGCCGACCAGCGCACGCTGGCGGAAGGCGACAAGGCGCGAATCGGCAAGCGGTTCGGCAAGCGCGTCGCGACCGACATTCGGGGCGCCGCCACGTTCTACCCGGCGGAGGCTTACCATCAGGACTTCGCCAAGCGGAACGCGCGGCACTATGGCGCCTATCGTTCGGGCTGCGGGCAGGACCGGCGGCTCAAGGCCATTTGGGGGTAGCACAACCTTAGTATTGCACCCGCTCTGCTGCGATCGGGCACCATTTCTCGTCGTATTCGCCGCGTTTGCGGGCAGCGTCGCACTTGCGGCGCGCCTTGCCGATCCGTTCTTCCTGCTTCCTGATTTCGCGCCCGCGCTTTTCGTCGGCTTCCGACTGGCTGGTGGTCACGGCATCGACACCCGCGCCGACCGCCTTCACGGGAAGCGTGACGATATCGACCGCCGTGCGCGCGATGCAGGCCGGAAGCAGCGGCGCGGCCAGCGGCAGGATCAATCGGGGCGAGGCGAATCGGGCGAAGCGCACAGCAACACATCTCCAGCGGAAGACACACGCATCCTTACGCGCAACCCGATGAACAATCGCGCGGCATCGCGCTTTTTCGGCGCGCATCGGGGGCATTTCGTCGCGTGCCCGTCGGCCCGTGTTTTCCGCCTCTTGTTGCCTTGCAACATGGAGGGGTGCGTGCTAGTCGGCCCCCGCCGGTCGTGAAGGGGGTGCATTCGCGCGCCCTTCGGTTATGCGCAGGCAATTCGACATCCGGGCTTACACCGAACGAGACCCAAGAGGACGCGTGGATACAGGCAATACAGGGAGCAGGGCACACGGACTTTCGGGGCGTTACGCCACCGCATTGTTCGATCTGGCCCGTGACGGGAAAGCGATCGAGGCTGTCGAGGCGAGCCTTGCCTCGGTTCGCGCGGCGCTTTCCGAATCGGAAGATTTTCGCGGGCTGACGGCATCGCCGCGCATCGCACGCAGCGATGCAGCGAAGGCCGTGGCCGAAGTCGCAAAGGCGCTGAAGCTCGATCCGCTCACCACGAAATTCCTCGGCGTGCTTGCCGAAAACCGCCGTCTCGGCGCGCTTTCCGCAATCATCCGCGATTATAACGGCCTTGCCGCCGCCTACCGCGGCGAAGTGACCGCGCAGGTGACGGCGGCACAGGCGCTGACCGCGAAGCAGCAGGATGCGCTCAAGGCAAAGCTGAAATCCGGTCTCGGTCGCGACGTGGCGCTCGACGTGAGCGTCGATCCCGCCATCCTCGGCGGTCTCGTCGTGCAGATCGGCAGCCGCATGATCGACAGTTCAATCCGTACCAAGCTTGGCGCGATGGCGCAGGCGATGAAAGGCTAAGGCAAGATGGATATCCGCGCCGCCGAGATTTCGGCCATCATCAAGGATCAGATCGCGAACTTCGGCACCGAAGCGCAGGTCTCTGAAGTCGGCCAGGTGCTGTCGGTGGGTGACGGCATCGCGCGCGTCCACGGGCTCGACAACGTCCAGGCGGGCGAAATGGTCGAGTTTCCCGGCGGCATCATGGGCATGGCGCTGAACCTGGAAGTCGACAACGTCGGCGTCGTGATCTTCGGATCGGATTCGACCATCAAGGAAGGCGACACCGTCAAGCGCACCGGCGACATCGTCGACGTGCCGGTCGGCAGGGGCCTTCTGGGCCGCGTCGTCGATGCGCTCGGCAACCCGATCGACGGCAAGGGTCCGATCGAATCGACCGAGCGCCGCCTCGTCGAGGTGAAGGCGCCGGGCATCATCCCGCGCAAATCGGTTCAC
Source organism: Sphingosinicella soli (assembly GCF_014199685.1). GTDB lineage: Bacteria > Pseudomonadota > Alphaproteobacteria > Sphingomonadales > Sphingomonadaceae > Sphingosinicella > Sphingosinicella soli. The sequence goes on from NZ_JACHNZ010000012.1 coordinate 46,972, forward strand.
GAGCCGGTGCAGACCGGCCTCAAGGCGCTCGACGCGCTGGTTCCCGTCGGCCGCGGCCAGCGCGAACTCATCATCGGCGATCGCCAGACCGGCAAGACCGCCGTGGCGCTCGACACCTTCATCAACCAGAAGGGCGCCAACACCGGCACTGACGAGTCCAAGAAGCTCTACTGCATCTACGTCGCCATCGGTCAGAAGCGTTCGACCGTGGCGCAGATCGTGCGCGCACTCGAAGAGAACGGCGCGATGCAATATTCCATCGTCGTGGCCGCCACCGCCTCCGAGCCGGCGCCGCTGCAGTTCCTCGCGCCCTACACGGGCTGCGCGATGGGCGAATATTTCCGCGACAACGGCATGCACGCCGTGATCGTGTACGACGACCTTTCCAAGCAGGCCGTCGCCTACCGCCAGATGTCGCTGCTGCTGCGCCGCCCGCCGGGCCGCGAAGCCTATCCGGGCGACGTGTTCTATCTCCACTCGCGCCTGCTGGAGCGCGCCGCGAAGCTCAACGAAGCGAACGGCAACGGCTCGCTGACCGCGCTGCCGATCATCGAGACGCAGGCGGGCGACGTTTCCGCGTACATCCCGACCAACGTGATCTCGATCACCGACGGCCAGATCTTCCTTGAAACCGACCTGTTCAACGCCGGTATCCGCCCGGCCATCAACGTCGGCCTTTCGGTCAGCCGCGTCGGCTCCGCCGCGCAGACCAAGGCGATGAAGAAGGTCGCGGGCTCGATCAAGCTGGAGCTGGCGCAGTACCGCGAAATGGCGGCGTTCGCGCAGTTCGGCTCGGACCTCGACCCCTCCACGCAGCGGCTGCTGAACCGCGGCGCGCGCCTTACCGAGCTTCTGAAGCAGCCGCAGTTCTCGCCGATGCCGGTGGAAGAGCAGGTCGCATCGATCTTCGCGGGCGTGAACGGCTACCTCGACGGCATCCCGGCAAACGCCGTGACCCGCTTCGAGAGCGCATTCCTTTCGGACCTGCGCGCCAACAACGGCGAGATCCTGCGCAGCATTCGCGAGACAGGCGCGCTTTCCGACGAAACCACGGCCAAGCTGCACGAAATCCTCAAGGAATTCGTGCGGACCTTCGCATAAGGCCGACACCTAGATGGCAACCCTCAAATCTCTCAAGCTGCGGATCGCCTCGGTCAAATCGACCCAGAAGATCACGAAGGCGATGAAGATGGTGGCCGCCGCCAAACTTCGGCGCGCGCAGGAAGCCGCCGAGGCGGGTCGCCCCTACGCGAGCCGGATCGAAGCGGTCGTCGCCTCGCTGGGCGCAAGCATCACGCCGGGCCCGCAGACCTCGAAGATGCTGACGGGTTCGGGCAAGGAGGAGACCTATCTCCTCGTCGTCTGCACATCGGATCGCGGCCTCGCCGGCGCGTTCAACGCGAACATCGTGAAGGCGGCGCGCGTGCGCGCGCAGGCGCTGGTCGCGGCGGGCAAGACGGTGAAGTTCTATCTGGTCGGCAAAAAGGGCGGCGCGGTCATCCGCCGTCTGTTCCCCGGCACGATCATCGCCTCCACCGAGTTCGCGGGCGTCAAGCAGATCGGCTTCGAAAACGCCGCGCCGATCGCCGAAGACATCGCCGCGCGCTATGAGGCGGGCGAGTTCGATATCGCCTACATGTACTACGCCCGGTTCCAGTCGGCGCTGGTGCAGGAGCCGACCGAGCAGCAGATCCTTCCCGTTCCGGTCTCCACCGGCAGCGGCGAAGCGGCGGCAGGGGCTTCGGCCGCGGTCGAGTACGAGCCGGACGAGGAAGCCATCCTCGCCGACCTTCTGCCGCGCAACCTTTCGGTGCAGCTGTTCCGCGCGCTGCTGGAAAACGCCGCATCGGAGCAGGGCAGCCGCATGACCGCGATGGACAACGCCACGCGCAATGCCGGCGACATGATCAACCGCCTGTCGATCCAGTACAACCGGCAGCGCCAGGCAGCGATCACCACCGAACTCGTCGAGATTATTTCGGGCGCCGAAGCGCTCTAGTCAGATACGAAGGCAAGGAAGACACCCATGGCCAAGACGACCAACAACACCGGCCGCATCGCGCAGGTCATCGGCGCCGTCGTCGACGTGCAGTTCGACGGCGCGCTGCCCGCGATCCTTTCGGCGCTCGAAACGACGAACCAGGGCAAGCGCCTCGTGCTCGAGGTTGCGCAGCACCTCGGCGAGAACACCGTGCGCACCATCGCCATGGACGCCACGGAAGGCCTGACGCGCGGCCAGCAAGTCAGCGACACCGGCTCGCAGATCCGCGTCCCCGTCGGCCCGCAGACGCTCGGCCGCATTCTCAACGTCATCGGCGAGCCGATCGACGAGCGCGGCCCGGTGAACACCGATCTCACCGCGCCCATTCACGCCGACGCTCCGCTGTTCGTCGACCAGTCGACCGACAGCAGCATCCTCGTCACCGGCATCAAGGTCATCGATCTGCTCGCGCCTTACTCGAAGGGCGGCAAGATCGGCCTGTTCGGCGGCGCGGGCGTTGGCAAGACCGTGCTCATCCAGGAGCTGATCAACAACATCGCCAAGGGCCACGGCGGCACATCGGTGTTCGCGGGCGTCGGCGAGCGCACCCGCGAGGGCAACGACCTTTATCACGAGTTCCTCGACGCGGGCGTCATCGCCAAGGACGCCGACGGCAACCCGACGCCGGAAGGCTCCAAGGTCGCGCTCGTGTTCGGCCAGATGAACGAGCCGCCGGGCGCGCGCGCGCGCGTCGCGCTGTCGGGCCTGACGATTGCCGAATATTTCCGCGACGTCGAAGGCCAGGACGTGCTGTTCTTCGTCGACAACATCTTCCGCTTCACGCAGGCGGGCTCGGAAGTGTCGGCGCTGCTCGGCCGCATTCCTTCGGCGGTGGGCTATCAGCCGACGCTGTCGACGGACATGGGCCAGCTTCAGGAGCGCATCACCTCCACGAACAAGGGCTCGATCACCTCGGTGCAGGCGATCTACGTGCCCGCCGACGATCTTACCGATCCGGCGCCGGCAACGTCCTTCGCCCACCTCGACGCGACGACCGTGCTCAGCCGCGCGATTTCGGAGCTGGGCATCTACCCGGCGGTCGATCCGCTCGACTCCACCTCGCGCGTGCTCGAACCGCGCGTCGTCGGCCAGGAGCATTACGAGACGGCCCGCCGCGTTCAGGAAATCCTGCAGAAGTACAAGTCGCTGCAGGACATCATCGCCATTCTGGGCATGGACGAGCTTTCCGAAGAGGACAAGCTCACCGTCAGCCGCGCCCGCAAGATCCAGAAGTTCCTGTCACAGCCGTTCCACGTCGCCGAAGTCTTCACCGGCATCCCCGGCAAGTTCGTGGCGATCGAGGACACGGTGAAGTCGTTCAAGGCTGTCGTCGACGGCGAATACGACCACCTGCCGGAATCGGCCTTCTACATGGTCGGCGGTATCGAGGAAGCGGTCGAGAAGGCCAAGAAGATGGCGGCGGAAGCGGCCTGACATGGCAGACCTCCACTTCGAACTGGTGAGCCCGGAGCGGCTTCTGCGTTCGGGCGACGTCCACATGGTCGTAGTGCCGGGCACGGAAGGCGACTTCGGCGTGCTTGCCGGGCATGCGCCGTTCATGTCGACCATCCGCCCCGGCGCGATCGACGTTTATGAAACCGCAAACGGCCCGGCGACGCGCATCTTCATCGACGGCGGCTTCGCCGAGGTGAACGACAAGGGCCTCACCATCCTCGCCGAAAACGCGGTTCCGATCGCGGACATCAAGGCCGACGAGGTTTCGAAGATGCTCGCCGCCGCGCGTGAGGATGGACGCCTCGCCAAGACGGAAGGCGAACGCATCGTCGCCGAGAAACTGGTCGCCCGCTACGAGGCGATGCAGGCCGCCGCCGCCAACTGAGCCAGCTCTCCTCTCCCGCAGGCGGGCGAGGATACGAAGCGTTGGCCGCAGGCCTACGCGCAGTTGGTGAAGGCCTTTCCCTCACCCTCCCACCGCTTCGCGGCGGGCCCTTCCCTCTCCCGCAAGCGGGCGAGGGTATTAACGGTAGTGCGCCCAGCCGCCATCGGGCTGTGCCAGCCGATCGGCGATGATGCGAAGCACATCGGCGTTCCACGCAAGCCCGATATGCGTGCCGCCCACCTTCAGCGTTTCCCATGTCTCGCCGTTGCCGATGTCGGCGCTGCCCGGCGCGACGATGCCGTCGAACGGCGTCAGGATCGCGGTGAGCGGCACGGGGGGCAGTTCCAGAAGATTGGTATCGATCGGCGGCGCATCCACCGTATGATCGTTCAGCCGCTCATAGAGCCGCCAGGCATTGTTGGCATGCAGATCGTGCGCGGCGGGCGTGCCCATCGTCACCACCAGGCGCACGCGGTCGGGAATGCGTTTCGCGATTTCGCGCGCATAGAGACCGCCGAGGCTCCAGCCCAGCAGGCTGACCTTGCGTTTCTGCCCCGCGTGCACCGATTTCACATAATGCACCATCTGCGCGAGCAGGCCCGGCTTCAGGCCCAGATTCGTGCCGAAACGCCACCCCGCGTTCCAATAGCCGAGCCCGCCGAGGCGGCGGCGCAGCGGCCAGGTGAACGCATCCCCGGCAAGGAACCCCGGAAACACGATCACGGGATGGCCGTCGCCCTTGGGCAGCCCCTGTGTCCGCCCTTTCATGACGAACCGGCAAAGTTCGGGAACGGCCTTCACCTCGAGCGCGAAGCGCCCCAGAGGGGGCGGCGCAAGACCCGGCGGCGGCGTCAACGCAGGTTCGCGTCGATCCACGCTCTCACCTCCGGTCCGATGTCTTCGCGTTCGAGCGCGAGCGCGATGTTCGCGGTCACGTATCCGGCCTTGTCGCCGCAATCGTAGCGCGTGCCGTTGAAGGGAAGCGCATGGAAAGGCGAACCGCCGATCAGTTCGGCCATCGCATCGGTGAGCTGAATCTCGTCGCCCGCGCCGCGCTTGCGCGCCTCCAGCTTGTCCATCACGGCGGGTTCGAGGATGTAGCGGCCGATCGCGGCCATCGTTGAGGGCGCATCCTCGGGTTGCGGCTTCTCCACGAGCCCGAGCACTTCGGTAAGCGGGCCGCGCTGCGCGCCGGGGGACACGATGCCGTAGCGGTGCGTGTGTTCGCGCGGCACATCGAGCACGCCGATCAGGTTGCCGCCGACCTCGGCGTGCGCCTCTATCATGGCTTTCAGGCAGGGCTGCGCCGGATTCCAGAGCAGTTCATCGGGCAGCAGCACGGCAAACGGATTGTCGCCGATAAGGTGCCGCGCGCACCAGACGGCGTGCCCGAGCCCGAGCGGTTCGCGCTGGCGAACGTAGGCGATGGTGCCGGCGGCAAAGCGCGTGCCGTCGAGCTGCGCCAGCGTTTCCTCCTTGCCGCGCTCGCCGAGCGTCGCTTCAAGTTCGAAATGCCGGTCGAAATGGTCCTCGATCGCGTTCTTGCCGCGCCCGGTGACGAAGATCATCTGCTCGATCCCCGCGGCAACGGCCTCGTCGACGGCATATTGGATGAGCGGCCGGTCGACGACGGGCAGCATCTCCTTGGGCATCGCCTTGGTCGCGGGGAGAAACCGCGTGCCGAGACCGCCTACGGGGAAAACCGCTGTCCGAACCTTGCGCATCCCTGCTCCCATTCTAGAACCGCTTGAGAAGCCTTAGGTAATAGCCCCGTTCCTCCTCGGAACGCGAGGGGTCGCTTGCACGGTCTTCAAGAATCTTTCGGATTTGCTGAATGCGCCGCACGTCCGCCTGATCCGGCAGTTTGACCGCGCCCTGCCCGAACCCGGTGCCGGGCCGCCCGAGCGGATCGAGGCCGGAGCCCGCCGCACCCGGCTGCATCGCGCCCGCACCCGCCGCCTGCGCCATCTGCTGCGCCGCCGCCTCCGCCGCGTTCGCGGCCTGCCGCAGCAGATCGAGCGCCCGCGTCTGCGCGCGTATCGCCCCGCCCGCGTCTCCGGCGCCCAGCGCGCCTGCCGCCTCGCCCATCGCCTTTCCGGCGGCGCCCAGCGGCTGCGGCGCGGGCATTCCCGCAGCGCCGAACTGCTTGACGAGCGCCTGCGTATCCGCGCCAAGCGCGCGCTGCGGCGGCGCATTCTCGCGCAGGCCGCTGTCGCTTCCGAACGAGGATTCGATCATGTCGGCAATCGTCGCATCGCGAAGCGCGCCCTGCCGCGCCTCGATCGCGCGGAGCGCCTCGGCGGCCTCCGCCGCCGCTGCGGCGCGGGCCTGCGCTTCGGAATCGGGCGCCGCGCTTCCGAAGCGGATCGTTTCCATCAGCTGCCGCAGATTGGCGAGCGCTTCGGCCGCGCCCGCCTTGTCGCCTGCCGCGAGCCGGTCGCGCAGGTCCGAGAACATCTGGTCGAGGAAGCCCAGATCAACCGAAGCCCCCGCACCACCGGCGGACGGCGGCGGCGGCGCGCCGCCTTCGGCAAGCGCCGCCATGATCTGCCGGCTGAGATAATCGTTCATCGCCGCTTCCAGCTGATCGGCCATCGCAGCGAGCGACTGATCGTTTTCGGTGCCGATACCGCGCGCCAGATCCTCCATCGCGCGGCGCATCGCGTCCATCGCCTGCGTCGCGCCGCCGTCTTCAAGATCGGTGGCGATATCCCAGAGCAGCCCCGCGATGCTTTCGCGGGCATCCTTGCGCCGATCATGCACCAGCCGCCACGTCGCGGCGCGCAGCCCGGCGAACACACCGAGATCACCTTCAAAGGCCGGATGATCGGCGGCGAGCGCGGCGAGACGCCGCGCCGTCGCGCTTCGCTTCGCGCCCGCAAGCAGATCGGCGCGAACCGCAACGATCGCCTGCGCAAACTGGTTGGCGAAGCGGCGCTGCGGCAACGTGATGCGGATGGGCGGCGAAACGCCCTCCTGCCCCGCGCCGTCCGTCGCCACCAGCATCAGCTCCACGGGCGATCCGGCAAAGACATGCGGGGTGAGATCGGCAAAGACGCTGCCGCGACCGGGCGGGACACGCATTTCCAGATCGACGTCGCGCGTCTCCTTGCCGCGCCGCAGCCGCAGCGACAGCGCCGAAACGCCGTGATCGTCGCGCAGGCGGTAACCCAGGCGAAGCGCGCCCGTCGGCGTGACGGCGGGTTCGCCGCTGAAATGGATCGCGGGCCTGAGATCGGCGGCAAGCGAAAGATCGAGCGCGGCGATGCGGCGCGCGCCCTGCTGCACGCGGTATTCGCCCGCGCGCTCCAGCGGGAAGGATACCCGCCCGCCGCTCGCCGCCGCTTCCACCCCGGGTCCGGTGACGTGCCAGCCTTCGAGACCTTCGACGCGGATCGAAACGCGGCTCGCGGCAAGCCCGTCGAGCGCGGCTGCGGAGCCGCCTTTCAGGTCGATGCGGCGCGGCGGCGTGCCGACATAGGCGGGCGGCTCGAGCGTGACCGCGATACGGACACCCTCCAGCGTCGTGGGCCACGGCGAAAAGGCCGCAGAAAGCCGCGCGGGCGCGTCTGTCTTCGCGATCAGCAGGCCCAGGAACAGCGCCGTGCCGATCAAAGGCCACAGGCCGTAGCGGGTTTCGGGTGCAGGCTGCCATTCAAGCGCGCCCACGCGCGGACGCAGCTTGCGCGCATCGGCAAGCGCCCGGCCCCAGAGCGCCGCGCCGAAGGCATCCGGGTCGCTGACGGGCGCATCGATCACAAGCGAGAGCGCGCCCCGGCTGAGCCCGCCGCCGCGTTCCAGCCGCGCGCGCCGCGCGGGCAATGCCGGAATGCCGATGCGCCACGCCGCGCGGACGACAAGCGCGGCGCTTCCCACGATCAGCAGCGCGAGCAGCGCGACGCGCAGCGTGCCCGGCAGCGCCTGCGCGAGCCCGAGCAGCGCCGCCGCGATCCACAGCAGCCACAGCGTCAGCAGCAGGCCAAGCTCGCGCGGCAAGGCGCGCTCGATCGCAAGCGCGATACCGGCAAGGGCCAGCGGCGCACGCATCGCGGCAAGGAAGGCTTGCTGCGGCGCGGGGGCGTTCATCGCGGCGCTACCGCGCCCAGTCCGGCACGCGGTCCTGCGCGATCAGATCCTCGATCGTGCCGCGCGGCCGCACCAGCGCCCACGCGTCGTCCTTCACCATCACCTCGGGCGTCAGCAGGCGGGAGTTGTATGTCGAAGCCATTGCCGCACCATAGGCGCCCGCAGTGCGGAATACGACCAGATCGCCGGCCTCCACCGCCGGAATGTCTCGCCCTTCCGCAAATGTGTCGCCGGTTTCGCACACCGGGCCGACGACCGTGGCGGTCATCCGACCGGGCTTCGCTTCCACCGCATCGATATCGTGCCAGGCATCGTAGAGGCTGGGACGCAGCAGATCGTTCATCGCCGCGTCGATGATGACGAAGTCCGTCGTCGCACCGCTTTTCACGCGGATGACGCGCGAGACGAGCACGCCCGCGTTGCCGACGATGAGACGTCCGGGCTCGAAGGTGAGCCGCACGTCCCATCCCGCAGTGACGCGCGCGACCATCGCGCCGTAGGCTTCGGGCAGCGGCGGTCCGGGCGCATGCGCCGCGTACGGCACGCCAAGCCCGCCGCCGAGATCGGCGCGGCTCACCGTGAAGCCCGCCGCGCGCAGCTCCGCGATCAGCGCGCCGAGGCGGGTGAAGGCCTGCTCCAGCGGCGCGAGGTCGGTAAGCTGGCTGCCGATGTGGAGCGCGACGCCGACCGGATCGATGCCCGGCAGCGCGGAGGCGAGCGCGAACGCCTCCAGCGCGGTATCGATGGGGATGCCGAACTTGTTTTCGGCCTTGCCGGTCGAGATCTTGGCGTGCGTGCCCGCATCGACATCGGGGTTCACGCGGAACGCGACCGCCACGGTGCGGCCCATGCGCGCGGCGACGGCCGAGAGCATTTCCGCCTCGGGCAGCGATTCCAGGTTGATCTGAAAGACGCCCGCGTGAATGGCGGCTTCCATCTCCTCGGCGGTCTTGCCGACGCCCGAGAAGACGATGCGCGCGGCCGGAACGCCCGCGGCAAGCGCGCGCTTCATCTCGCCGAGCGAAACGACATCCGCCCCCGCGCCGATCCGCGCGAGCGTGGCGATCACCGCCTGGTTGGAGTTCGCCTTCACGGCATACGCGACGAGCGGCGGGGCGTTGCCTGCCCCTGCGACCGCATCGCGGAACACGGTGAAATGCCGCTCGATCGTTGCCGACGAGTAGCAGTAAAACGGCGTGCCGACGGCGTCCGCGAGCACGGCGATATCGACATCCTCGGCCATGAGGCGGCCGTTCCTGTGCTGAAAATGGTCCATCAGAGCCCCGGCGGCAGATCGAATTCGTCGTCGCGGCGCTCTTCGGAGCGGCGAACGGGGTCGTCGACGCGCTCGGGTGCGGCCTGCGTCGGCGTTTCGAGCATCTGCTCGGGGGTGAGCGGTTCCTTGACGCCCGGCGGAGGCGGCGGCGGGCCGCCTTCGGGCCACGCGAGCGGCCCCTTCACGCCGCACGCGGCAAGCAGAAGCAGAAGCGGGAGCGCAGCCTTCATTGCCCCGCCCCCCGCGCCGCAGCGACCGCCGCGCGCACGTTCGCGGGCGATGTGCCCCCGAAGCTGGTGCGGCTGGCGACCGAGGCTTCCACCGTCAGCACGCCGAAGACGCGATCGTCGATCCGCGCGTCGATGCCGCGCAGCGTCTCCAGCGGCAGTGCGGAAAGGTCGCAGCCCGCCGCTTCCGCCGCCGCGACGCAGCGCCCGGTGATGTGATGCGCCTCGCGGAATGGCACGCCACCCTCGCGCACCAGCCAGTCGGCAAGGTCGGTCGCGGTCGAGAAGCCCGTGCCCGCCGCCGCACGCATCCGCGCGGTATCGAAGCTGATCGTCTCGACCATCCCGGTCATCGCGGCGAGACACAGCGCGAGCGTGTCGAACGCTTCGAACACGGGCGCCTTGTCGTCCTGCATGTCCTTCGAATAGGCGAGCGGCAGGCCTTTCATGATGATGGCGAGACGCTGGTAGGCGCCCAGAAACAGCCCCGCCTTCGCGCGCACCAGTTCGGCAGCGTCGGGGTTGCGCTTCTGCGGCATGATCGACGAGCCGGTCGAGAAGGCGTCGGGCAGCTTCACGAAGCCGTAGGGCTGGCTCGCCCAGATGATGATCTCTTCTGCGAGCCGCGACAGATGCAGCCCCGCCATCGCCGCCGCCGAGAGGAATTCGAGCGCGAAATCCCGGTCCGACACGGCATCGAGGCTGTTCGCCATCGGCCGGTCGAAGCCGAGCGCGGTCGCGCTCGCCCGGCGATCGATCGGGAACGACGTGCCGGCCAGCGCCGCAGCACCGAGCGGCGATTCGTTGAGTCGCGTCCGTGCGTCCGCAAACCGGCCGCGATCGCGCCGCGTCATTTCGAAATACGCCATCAGGTGATGGCCGAGCGTCACGGGCTGCGCGGTCTGCAGATGCGTGAAGCCGGGCATCACGTCGCCCGCATGCTGCTCCGCGCGGGTCAGCAGCGCGCTCTGGAACGCGGCAAGCCCCGCATCGATGGCGTCGACCGCGCCGCGCACCCACAGGCGGAAGTCGGTCGCCACTTGATCGTTGCGCGAGCGCGCCGTGTGCAGCCGCCCGGCAGGCTCGCCGATGATTTCCTTCAGCCGCGCCTCGACGTGCATGTGAATGTCTTCGAGCGCGGCGTCTTCCACCAGGCCGCCCGCCGCATATTCGGCTTCGATCGCATCGAGACCGCGCCTGATTTCGGCGGCATCGCCCTCCGACAGGATACCCGCGGCGGCCAGCATCGCGGCGTGCGCGCGGCTGCCTGCGATATCCTGGCGCCACAGGCGCTTGTCCACGCCGATGGAAACATTAATGTCGCGCATGACTGCCGACGGCCCCTCCGCGAAGCGGCCGCCCCACATGTCATTGGAGTTTGAAATGCGGTCTGTAATGTTTGCGATCCTTGTTCTCATGCCGCTTTCCGCCTGCGGCAAAGCCAAGGAGGCCGATAAAGCAGACGCGCCCGCCCCGCAAGAAAGCGCGGCCCCGGCAGCGAAGAAAGCGGAGACCGGCGCGGTCGATACCGCGCAGGCCGGAACCCCCGCGCCCACGCAGGCCTTCGCGCGCGAGGACGGCAGCAAGGTGACGCTCGCGGATTTCCGGGGCAAGCCCGTGCTGGTGAACCTGTGGGCGACCTGGTGCGCGCCGTGCGTCGCGGAAATGCCCGCGCTCGATCGGCTCGCAAAGGCGAAGGCGGGCGAAATGGCGGTGATCGGCATCAGCCAGGATCTGCAGGGCTGGGACAAGGTGAAGCCCTTCCTCGCCAAGACGAACCTTCAGCACATGACCATCCTGCTCGACGAGGAAGGTGCGCTCGCCACCACGCTCGGTGCGCCGGGCCTGCCGTTTACGGTGCTTTACGATGCGGCGGGCAAGGAAGTCTGGCGCGTCAACGGCCCGCGCGAATGGGATCAGCCCGGCGGCCTGCCCGCGATCCCGGCCGCCGAGACGGCGACACGCTTCCGCGCCATCGGGCAGGAACCGGGCTGGACCTTCACGCTGGAAACAGGCGGCACCATCGCGGTTTCCGCCGACTACGGAGAGAAGACCGCAACCTTCAAGGCCCCCGCCCGCCTTCCGCTGACCGACGGCAGCTTCTCGGCGGCGGAGGGCGAGCACGCGCTTGCCGTCTCGATCGCGAAGACGGCCTGCGCCGACACGATGAGCGGCAAGGCGTTCGACTATACGGTGTCTATGGAACTGGACGGCAAGCGCTACGAAGGCTGCGGGGAGGTTCTGTAACTCCCCTCACGGGTCATCCTGAACTTGTTTCAGCATCCATGCGGCCGTGCGGCTGAACCGGCGTATGGATCCTGAAACAAGTTCAGGATGACGTCGGTGTGAAGCAACGCGGGAAACAGCGATCAGAACTCGATCCGGTCCAGCCGCCAGTCCTCGGCCTCCGCGCCCGCATACCATTCCTGCATGAACGGGTGCGCGAGAACGGCGTTCACATAGACCTCCGCCGTTTCGGAAAGCGGCACGTCGTAGGTGCGGAAGCGCGTGACGACGGGGGCGTACATGATGTCCGCCGCGCCGAACGCGCCGAACAGAAACGGGCCGCCCTCGCCGCCGAAACCGTGCAGCGCCTCGCGCCACAGCGCATCGATCCGGCCGATGTCGCGCTCCACCTCGGGCGTCAGCGCGAACGACGGATAGGTGCGTCCGGTGTTCATCGGGCAGTGCCTGCGCAGGTCCACGAAACCCGCGTGCATCTCCGCCGCGATCGCGCGCGCGAGTCCCCGCGCCGCGTCGTCCTTCGGCCAGAACCGGTCGCGACCCGTGCGGTCGGCGAGCCATTCGATGATCGCAAGGCTTTCCCACACCGCCGTGTCGCCGTCCCACAGCACCGGCACCTTGCCCGAGGGCATCAGCGAGGCATCGGCCTTCGCGGCGGTGAAGGCGGGCGTATCCATCGGGATCACGATTTCGTCGAAGGCGAGCCTGGACTGTTTCGCGGCAAGCCAGCCGCGCAGCGACCACGAGGAATAACGCTTGTTGCCGATAACCAGCTTCACACGCCGGCCTCGTCCTTCGCGGCGGCGAGCACTGCGACGCGCAGCTCGTCGATGCCCTGGTTCTTTTCGGAACTGGTCGCGAGCAGGCTGGGGAACGACGCCGGGTGCCGCTTGAGCAGCGCCGGAAGATCCTCCCGCAGCTTGGCGACCCAGCTCTCCTTCACCTTGTCGGTCTTGGTGAGCACGATCTGATAGGAGACGGCGGCGCTGTCGAGCATGTCCATCACGTCTTCATCGACCGGGCCGACGCCCCGGCGGCTGTCGATCAGCAGCAGCACGCGCTTCAGGTTGGCGCGCCCGCGCAGATAATCGAACACCGCGCGCTTCCACGCATCCACCATCTTCTTGGGCGCCTCGGCATAGCCGTAGCCGGGCATGTCGACGAGGCGCAGTTCGGCGGGCTCGCCGACATCGAAGATGTTCAGAAGCTGCGTGCGCCCCGGCGTGTTCGACGTGCGCGCCATGCCCTTGCGCGCCGTCAGCGCGTTCAGCAGCGAGGATTTGCCGACATTGGAACGTCCGGCGAACGCCACCTCCGGCAGGTTCGCCAGGGGCAGGTCTTCCATCGTGGGCGCCGATTTCACGAAGGCGATCGGCCCGGTGAACAGCCGGTTCGCCTCGCGGGGGCTGATGCCGGTCATTTCGCTTTTTCAGGCTCCGGCGCGGCCACCGGATGCTTCTTGATGAGCACCCACTGCTGCGCGATCGAAATGATGTTGTTCACCGTCCAGTAGAGTTGCAGACCCGCGGCGAAGGGCGCCATGATAATCATGAACATCCACGGCAGGATGGCGAACACCTTCTGCTGGATCTCGTCGAGCGGCTGCGGATTGAGCTTCTGCTGAATCCACATGGTGATGCCGAGCAGGATCGGCAGGATGCCGATGCCGATGTAGGGCGGCGGCGTGAACGGCAGCAGGCCGAACAGGTTCACCGGCGTCAGCGGATCGGGCGCGGAAAGATCCTTGATCCACAGGTAGAACGGCTGGTGACGCATATCGATGACGAGGAACAGCGTCTTGTAGAGCGCGTAGAAGATCGGAATCTGGAGAAGGATCGGCAGGCAGCCCGCGAGCGGATTCACCTTCTCCTTCTTGTAAAGCTCCATCATCTCCTGCTGCAGCTTCAGCTTGTCGTCCTTGTAACGCTCCTGCAGCGCCTTCATCTTCGGCTGCACCTGACGCATCTTCGCCATTGAGGCGTATTGCTTGTTCGCGATCGGGAACAGCACGAAGCGGATGAGGATGGTGAGGCAGATGATGGCGACGCCGAGGTTGCCGACCTTTTCGAACAGCCAGTCGAGCAGGTGGAAGATCGGCTTTGCGATCACCTCGAACCAGCCCCAATCGATCGCGCTGCCGAGACGGGGAACGCCGAGACCGTCCTGATAGCGATCGAGAATGTCCACTTCCTTCGCGCCCGCGAACAGGCGCGTTGTCGTGACCGCGGTCTGGCCCGGGCCCACCGCGAGCGGCTCGCCGCGAATGCCGGCCTGATAGCGCTGGTCGCCGCCGCTGCGGAAGTTCGCGTCGAACGTCGCATCGTTCGCGGGGATCAGCGCGGAAAGCCAGTATTTGTCGGTGAAGCCGATCCAGCCGCCCTTCGAACGGAAATCGATCTGCTGACCGGGCGCTTCGTCGATGTCGTCGTAATTATTGTCGTAGTCGGTCTTGCCGCCGAACACGCCGATCGGGCCGGTGTGCGCGTTGAACGTGCTCTGGTCCGGCCCGGTGCCGACGCGCGCGACAAGGCCGTAAGGCCGCGCGACGAGCGCCTGATCGCCCCGGTTCACGATGCTCTGCTTCGCGGTGAACAGATAATCCCTGTCCACCGACAGCACGATCTGGAAGGTCTGGCCGAGCGTATTGGTCCACGACAGCGTCACCGGCTGTTCGGGCGTCAGCGTCGGCGCGCTCGCGGTCCACGCCGTTTCGGCGCCGGGCAGGTCTGCCGATCCCGTCCAGCCGAACTCCGCGAAATAGGCGCCCTGCGTTCCCGACGGCGAGAACAGGCGCACGTTGCGCGAATCCTTCGCCAGCGTCTCGTCATGGCGCAGCAGCAACAGGTCGTCGATGCGCGCACCGGCGAGATTGATCGACCCTGAAAGCGCGGGCGTGCGGATCGCGACGCGGGCGCCTTCGGCGATCACGTCCGCCCGCTCGCGCAGAACCGCCGGGGCATCCGCGACAGGCGCCGCAGGGTCGCTCTGCTGCGCGGTGCTGACGGGTTCGTTCGATTCGGGCGTCGGGAAGAAGCGCTCCGACACGGCGGCCCAGCCGAACAGCACGACGATCGACAACAGGATCGCCAGGAACATGTTGCGATTATCGCTCAAGCTCGCCCACCTTCTTGCGGCCCGCAGCAGGGCCTCGACTTCGTTATCGTTTCGGGGCCGGAAACGGGATCGAACCCCGAACCGCCCCACGGATGGCAGCGCAATATCCGACGAAGCGCGAGCGCGCCACCCTTGATGGCGCCGTGGCGCTCGATCGCCTCGATCGCATAGGCCGAACACGACGGCGCGAACCGGCACGTCGGCGGCAGGATTGCAGAAAAGCTCAGCTGCCAGCCGCGCGCGATCAGAATCATGATGCGGCCGATCATCGCACGAGCTTCCGCACGGCGCGTTCCAGATCGGCGGCCATGTCCACATAGGCGCGCGTCAGACCCGGCGCACGGCCGATCAGCACATAATCGTGCGCGGGAGACGCAAGCGTGGGCATCGATTCGGAAACAAGCGCGCGCAGGCGGCGTTTCAGGCGATTGCGGACGACCGCATTGCCGATCTTCTTGGTGACGGTGAAGCCCACGCGCACGGCGCCCTCATCGGCGCGGTCGCGGGCCAGCAGGATGAAGCCGTCGGTCACAGCGCGGCGTCCTTTGTTCGCGGCGAGAAAATCGCGCCGCGCACGGAGCCGCTCCAGCTTCGAAGCTACGCCGACAGCCGCTTGCGGCCGCGCGCGCGGCGGGCCGCCAGAACCTTGCGGCCACCCGGCGTCGCCGAGCGCGTGCGGAAGCCGTGACGCCGTTTGCGGACGAGCTTGCTCGGTTGATAGGTGCGCTTCATCGGACATGCCTTCTTGCGAATCGAATCAATAAAAACGGCCGCGCACGCGTGCACGCGCAATCGCGGCCGAAACCTTCGGGCGAGCGCATAGGCAGGCACGCACTCGAAGTCAACGAAAAGCATCGAAATGCCTACTCGGGGCGCGGTCGCTTGCGGCGCCGAAGTCCCATGTCCACCCAGTGCGCGACCTTGGGATGGCGCCGCTTGAACGCCACGTAGCGCTTGCGCGCCCAGTGCGAGTTCCGCAGCACGAGCGCAAGGCCGATCGCCGAGCCGATGAAGCCGAACGGCCCGGGGATCAGCGGCCCGCCGATGATGGGCGAGAGAATCAGCAGCATCACGCCTGCCGTGATCTCCGCGCCCCGGCGCGCGAGCGAACGCGGCCGTCGCGGTTTGCGAGCGGATAAAGCGGGCGTGGTCAAGCGTAGTCCCCGAGGATGCGCGAATCGTCGTTGCAGCGCACGATGCGCCTGCCGCGTGTCGAAAAAGAGGCCGTATCCCCAAGGGTTTGACGATGGTGTTGGCGCACAGTACCGCTGTTCCGATGCTTTGTTTCACAGCATCAACGGGGGATGCGGTTCATGGTTGCGCGCGTACAGACAGTCGCGTTTATCGGGCTTGAAGCGCGCAGCGTCGATGTGCAGGTGCAGATCGCGCGCGGCGGCACCAAATTCACCATCGTCGGCCTGCCCGACAAGGCGGTCGCCGAAAGCCAGGAGCGCGTGCGCGCGACGCTCTCCGCCATCGGCCTCGCGCTTCCGTTCCAGCGCATCACGGTCAACCTCTCCCCCGCCGACCTGCCCAAGGAAGGCAGCCACTACGATCTGCCCATCGCGCTCGGCCTGCTCGCGGCGATGGGCGTCGTCGATCTCGAAGCCCTCGCGGGCTACGCGGCGGTCGGTGAACTCGCGCTCGACGGGCGGGTGAGCCCGGTGCCCGGCGTGCTGCTCGCCGCGCTTCACGCCTCCTCGAACGAACTCGGCCTCATCTGCCCCGCCGTGCAGGGCGGCGAGGCGGCGTGGGCAGGCTGCGACGTGCTCGCCGCGCCCGATCTTCTCAGCCTTCTCAACCATCTGAAAGGCACGCAGCTTCTCACCCCGCCCACGGCATCCGTTGCCGAAGAGACCCGCCATGCGCCCGATCTTGCCGCCGTGAAGGGCCAGGAAACCGCCAAGCGCGCGCTCGAAATCGCGGCGGCTGGCGGGCACAACCTGCTGATGTCCGGCCCGCCGGGCGCGGGCAAGTCGCTGCTCGCCGCCGCGCTGCCGGGCATATTGCCGCCGCTTTCCCCGCGTGAGGCGCTTGAAGTGTCGATGGTCTCGTCGGTCGCGGGCGCGCTCGACGGCGGCAAGCTGATCCGCGCGCGCCCGTTTCGCGCGCCGCACCATTCGGCCTCGATGGCGGCGCTCGTCGGCGGCGGCACCAAGGCGCGGCCCGGCGAGGTCAGCCTCGCGCATCTCGGCGTGCTGTTCCTCGACGAGCTGCCCGAGTTCCAGCGCCAGGTGCTCGATTCGCTGCGCCAGCCGCTCGAAACCGGCGAGGTCAGCATCGCGCGCGCCGCGCTTCACGTCACCTACCCCGCGCGCGTGCAACTGATCGCCGCGATGAACCCCTGCCGCTGCGGGCATCTGAGCGACCCCGCGCTCGCCTGCGCCCGCGCGCCCAGATGCGCCGCCGATTATCAGTCCAAACTCTCGGGCCCCCTGCTCGATCGCATCGACCTCCATGTCGAGGTCGAGCCCGTTTCCGCTGCCGACCTTGCGCTGCCGCCGCCCGCCGAGGGCTCGGCCGAGGTCGCCGCCCGCGTCGCCGCCGCCCGCGCGCTGCAGACCGCGCGCTACGAAGCGCACGGCGTCCGCACCAATGCGGAGGCCGACGGCAAGCTCCTCGAAGACGCGGCAACACCCGACGAGCCCGGCCGCCAGCTGCTGATGCAGGCCGCCGAATCGATGCGCCTCACCGCGCGCGGCTACCACCGCGTGCTGCGCGTCGCCCGCACGCTCGCGGACCTTGCGGGCGCGGAGAGCGTGAAGCGCATTCACATCGCCGAAGCGCTCAGCTACCGCCGCCGCGCGCCGGTGAGCTGAGGCCATATCCGAAGGCTATCCGCCGCCGACGCCTGAACGCATTTCCATCCCCAAACCGCTCGTCTATCGTCGCGGCCCGGGCAGAGGGAGCAGTTGATGCCGTTACATGTGAAAATGCTGATCGGGTTCGCGTTCGGTCTCATCGCGGGGCTTGTCGTGCATTTCACCGCGGGCGCGGACGCCGCGTGGGTGCAGACCGTCACAACTTACGTAACTGGCCCGATCGGCCAGCTGTTCCTGCGCCTGCTGTTCATGCTGGTCATCCCGCTGCTGTTTTCGGCGCTGGTGCTCGGCGTCGCGGAGATGGGCGACATCCGCTCGCTCGGCCGCATCGGCTGGAAAACGCTTGCCTATACGGTCGGCGTGTCCGCCATCGCGGTCGTCATCGGGCTTGTGCTGGTGAACCTGCTGCGCCCCGGCGACGGCATCGATCCCGCGCTCGCGCAGCGCCTGCTCGCCGAAGCGAGCGAGGGCGCGTCGGCCATCGTCAACACCTCGCGCACCGCGCCTTCGGGCATGGATGCGCTGCTCAATATCGTGCCCTCGAACGTCATCCGCGCGGCGGCCGACAACGACATCCTTGCCGTGATGCTCTTCGCGCTGATGTTCGGCATCGGCCTCGTCATCGCGAACACGCCGGGAACCGAGCGGCTGAAGGGCGCGATCGAAGGCTTGTTCGACGTCACGATGACGCTCATCAACATCGTCATCCGCCTCGCGCCTTATGCCGTCGCCTGCTTCATGTTCAACCTCGCGGCGCTCTTCGGCTGGGATCTGCTGGCGCGCCTCGCCTCTTACGTGGGCGTCGTCGTGCTGGCGCTCGGTATCCACATGGTCGTCGTCTATTCGCTCGCCGTGAAATATCTCGGCGGCATGTCGCCGGTGCGCTTCTTCAAGGGATCGGAAGAGGCGATCGTCATGGCGTTCTCCACCGCCTCGTCGAACGCCACGCTGCCCACGGCGCTGCGCGTTGCGGAAACCAAGCTGATGCTGCCGCGCCGCGTCTCGCGCTTCGTGCTCACAATCGGCGCGACGGCAAACCAGAACGGCACCGCGCTGTTCGAGGGCGTCACCGTGCTGTTCCTCGCGCAGTTTTTCGGTGTCGAGCTGTCGCTCGGCCAGCAGTTCGTCGTGATGCTGGTGTGCATCCTCGGCGGCATCGGCACGGCGGGCGTGCCTGCGGGTTCGCTGCCTGTCGTGGCGCTCATCCTCGGCATGGTCGGCGTGCCGCCCGAAGGCATTGGGCTCATCCTCGGCGTCGACCGCTTCCTCGACATGTGCCGCACGACGCTGAACGTCACCGGCGATCTTGCCGCCGCCGTCGTCGTGTCGAAGGGCGAAACCGATCCGCCGCTCGCCGCGCCCGAACCTATGCGATGAGGCTTTCCACCGTATCGTGAAAGCGGCGGATGCCGAGTTCGAGGCTGCCGAGCATCAGGTCCGACACCGCGCCGCTTTCCAGCCCCTGCTGGCCGCGCGCGGCGGCGCCGAAATCCTCGGTGCCGAACACGCCGCCGTCGAGCAGCTCCCAGGATCGCCGCCAGTGATCCTCGGCCTTCGCGGTCGCGGGCTTTTCGGGGATCAGCATGAAGTCTTCCACAAGCGTGCGTCCCGCCGCCTGCGGCATCAGCGTCATCAGGTTCACATAGTCGGGCGAGAACACCAGCACCGTACCGGGCACGAGCTGATAGGCATAGGTGACGACGCGGCGCAGCGCCGCCCAGCCCTCCATATCCACCTTCGCGAGATAGTCTGCGCGCGCCACGGCGGATCGCGCGTGCGGGCCGATGGTGTCGCCCGCCGTGATGCCGTCCACGAAAAACGGCGCGATCGTTTTCGCGTGCAGCCGCTGCACATGGTAGCTTTCAAGGAACGCATCCATGATGAGCTTCCAGTTCGCGGGCACATCGTGCGTGCGGCGGTTGTAGAGATACATCTCCCCAAGCCCGAGCGCGTCGAAATCGGCGGCGAGCGGCCCCTCGACATACGAAAAATCGTACGCGCGTTCGCGTTCCAGACCTACCCAGATGATGCCGCCCGCCTCGCGCGAGGGCAGTTCGAAAAGCCCGCGCTCCGCCGTGTCCAGCCCCGGAAACGTATCGGCGCGCGGCACGCCCGCCAGACGCCCGTCCGATCCGTAAGACCACGCATGATAGGGGCAGACGATGCGCGGCGCCTTCTGCACCTTCGCCCCGTCCATCAGCCGCGTGCCCCGGTGGCGGCAGACGTTCAGGAACACGCGCACCGCGCCCTTGCCGTCGCGCGCGAGGAGCAGCGGCACGCCGAAGCCGTCGTGCACCGCCGCCATGTTCGCCTCGGGCAGCAGCGCCGACACCGCGACCGCCACGGGAAGCCGCGCGAAGAGCCGCGCGCGTTCCAGCGCGAACCGGGCGTCGTCGGTATAGACAGCGGCGGGCACGGTCGCCGTGCGCGCCTCCTGCATGCCGCCGCCTTCGGCCACCGCGCGCGCCAGCGCAAGCTGGCCGGGCGTCGGGCGGCACGGGGGTGAAAGAGCGTCCATATCCGGCAGTTTACCGCAACGCGCGGCATTCCGGCACCTAGCGCAAACGCGGGAGATTCCCGCGCGGCGATTTCTCGCTTACACACGCACCCGGTCAGCATGAAGGAGCAGGCATTGGCGGGCACATTCGCATCGGTTCGGGACCGTCTTCCCGCAGGTGTCCGCCCCTATTTCGAATCCGCGCCGCTCGCCGCGCTGTTCCTCGGCATGTCGTCGGGCTTTCCCTATGCGATGATCGGCGCGACGCTGACCACGCGCCTCGCGCAGGACGGTATCGACAAGAAAAGCGTCACCACCTTCGCGCTCGTGTTCCTCGCCTATAACTTCAAGTTCCTCTGGGCCTGGGTGGTCGAGGGCATCCGCCTGCCGCTGCTCGGCCGGCTCGGCCAGCGCGTTTCGTGGATGCTGTTCACGGCGGCGCTCGTCATCGTTTCGGTCGTCAATCTCGGGCTTATGGACCCGCAGGCGGATATCGTGGCCGTCGCGCTCGCCGCGATTTTCGTGGGCGTCGCGGGCGCGACGTTCGATATCGTGATCGACGCCTATCGCATCGAACTGCTGGAACCGCGCCAGCTCGGCGTCGGCGCGGGCATGTCGCAATACGGCTGGCGCATCGGCGCGGCGGGCGCAGGCGCGCTCGCGCTCGTCGCGGCCGATCCCATGCAGTGGAATCTCGGCTGGGGCACCGCATACATGCTTTGCGCGGTCTTCGCGCTTCCCGCCGCGTTCACCGCGCTCGTGATGGGCGAACCCGCGCGCCATAAGGACGTCGCCGCGCGAAAGACGCTGAAGACACTCGGCACCGCGATCATCGGCCCGTTCGCGGAGTTCCTGCAGCGCAGCGGCGCGTGGCTGGTGCTGCTGTTCATCCTGCTCCACAAGATCGGCGACACGCTGGCGAACCTTACGCTCCGCCTTCTGTTCGAAGATCTCGGCTACACGAACACGGAAATCGCCATCTACGATGTCGGCGTCGGCTTCTGGGCGCTGCTCGCAGGCATCTTCGTGGGCGGCGTGCTCTATGCGAAGCTGGGCCTCAAACGCTCGGTGCTGCTCAGCCTGATCCTGATGGCGGTTTCAAACTTCAGCTTCGCGGCGCTTGCCGCCGTGGGGCACAGCAATATCGGCATGGCGCTTGCCATCGGATTTGAAAATTTCGCGAGCGGCATCGGCGGCGTCTGCGTCGTCGCCTACTTCTCGGCGCTCACCGATCTTCGCTTCACGGCGGCGCAGTATGCGCTCATCTCCGCCTTCGCCAGCATCGTCGGCCGCTTCATGACAGGCACCACCGCGGGCGCGCTGATCGAGACGTTCGGCTATGTGAACTATTACCTGTTCACAACCGTCATCGCCGTTCCCGGCATCCTCCTCTTCTGGCTGATGATGCGCGCGGGGCTGATCGACGCCTCGATCGGCACGGCGGGGACGGAGAAGGCGGAAACTAGCTCGGCAGAGGCCCGTTGATCTTGAGCACGTCGCCCGCAAGGTAGAGCGAGCCTGCGATCAGCACCACGGGGGGCGCCTTGCGGTCGGCGGCGTGGCCGATGCGGCGCAGCGCCTCGTCGACCGACGCGGCGGGCGTCGCGGGGAGCCCGACGTCGCCGGCGAGTTTCGCGAGCGTTTCGGCAGGCACGCAGTCGTGCTCCGGGATCGGAACGGTATGCACCGCCGTCACGCGGCCCGCGAAGGCCTTGATGAACGCCGCCGCGTCCTTGCTCTGCAGCATGCCGAGCACGAGGTGAAACGGCGTCGCCGCGATATCCTGCGCGCGGAAGGCATCGACGATCACGCGCGCGGCGGAAGGGTTGTGGCCGCCGTCGAGCCAGAGCTCGCTGCCCTGCGGCAGGTGCGCCACAAGCGGGCCGCTTTCCAGCCGCTGCAGCCGCGCGGGCCATTCCGCCCAGCCCGGCCCGGCGCGCAGCGCAGCGTCGGGCACGGCAAGCGCGGACTGGTGGCGAAGCATCGCGGCGGCGAGGCCGACATTGTCGATCTGGTGCGCGCCGGGCAGGCGCGGCATGCCGAGCGTCAGTTTCGCCGCGCTGTCGCGGTAGTGAAGCTGGCCCTGATAGATGCCCACGTCCCAGTCGATCGCGCGCGCGATGATGCGCGCGCCCTTCGGCCCCGCCACCTCGCCGATCGCCGCCGCCACGGTCTGCGGATAGCGCGAGGTGACGAGCGGCACGCCCTTCTTCGCGATTCCCGCCTTTTCGCGCGCGATGTCGAGGATGGAATTGCCCAGAAACTGCTGATGATCGAGGCCGAGCTGCGCGATGCCGCAGATCGCCGCCGTCGGGATCACGTTCGTTGCGTCCCACGTGCCGCCGAGCCCGACCTCGATGACGCAGGCGTCTGCGGGGGTCCGCGAAAAGGCGGTGAACGCCGCAGCGGTCGTCAGCTCGAAGAACGTGATCTGTTCGCCGTTGTTGACACTGATGACATCGCTGAGAAGCTCGATCAGCTGCGCATCGGTGATGAGCCTTCCGGCAAGGCGAATGCGCTCGTTGAAGCGCACGAGATGCGGCGAGGTGAACACGTGGACACGGTGGCCCGCCGCTTCCAGGCAGGCGCGCAGGAACGCGGCCGTCGAGCCCTTGCCGTTGGTGCCGGACACGTGAAACACCGGCGGCAGATGGTGGTGCGGGTTGCCGAGCTTGCCGAGCAGCCGTTCGACACGACCGAGCGTCAGGTCGATCAGATTGGGATGCAGCACCTTCGCCTCGACGAGCAGGGCGTCAAGTGCCGGATTGTCAGACCTCGCCCCCTCCGTGGCCATCAGCGCAGCGTCACCCCTCCCCCTGGACAGGGGGAGGTGGGGTGGGGGTCAACACGGCGACGGTGCCAGCGACCCTCCCCCAACCCCTCCCTGTCCAGGGAGGGGGCAGGTATTGGCATTGTCCGGCTCATGCGGCTTTCGCAGGCGCGTGGGTGAGCACCCCGAGCAGGCTGCCGAGCTGCGCCTTCAGGCGCTTCCGGTGCACCACCATGTCGACCATGCCGTGTTCGTGCAGATATTCGGCGCGCTGGAAGCCTTCGGGCAGCTTTTCGCGGATCGTCTGCTCGATGACCCGCTGGCCCGCAAAGCCGATGAGCGCGCCCGGCTCCGCGATATGGACGTCGCCGAGCATCGCGTAGGACGCGGTGACGCCGCCCGTCGTCGGATCGGTGATGACGACGACATACGGCAGCCCCGCCTCGCGCAGCAGCGAGGTGAGCACCGTGGCGCGCGGCATCTGCATCAGGCTGAGAAGCCCTTCCTGCATGCGCGCGCCGCCTGCCGCCGTGAACACCACGTAAGGCGCGCGGCTGTTCAGCGCCGCTTCGGCTCCCGCGATGAACGCCTCGCCGACGCCCATGCCCATCGATCCGCCCATGTAGGCGAAATTCTGCACGCCCACGACGGCGGAGGTGCCCTCGATCCGGCCTTCCGCGATCGCGAACGCTTCGGGGTCGCCGGTTGCGGCGCGCGCGGCCTTGATGCGATCGGTATATTTCTTCTGGTCGCGGAACTTGAGCGGGTCTTCCGTCACGGACGGGGTCGCCAGCCGCTCGTAATTGCCCCCGTCGAAGATCTGCCTGAAGCGCTCCTTCGGGCCGATGCGCTCGTGGAAATCGCAGCGCGGGCAGACGTTCATGTTGTCCACCAGTTCGCGGTGGAAGTTCATCTGGCCGCAGCCCCGGCACTTCGTCCAGAGATTGTCGGGCGTTTCCTTCTTGGTGAGGAAACTCAGCGCGGGGCGGATGCGTTCGAGCCAGCTCATGCGGCCTTCTCCCTTGCAGTGGCGAGCGCGGCGGCGAGCCCGGCCACGTAATCCTTCACATGCGGCGCAGCGGCGGCGCCGTGCGCCGCAACGATATCGACGATCGCCGAGCCGACGACAACACCGTCCGCGACGCGGCCGATCGCGGCGGCCTGCTCCGCCGTGCGGACGCCGAAGCCGACCACGACAGGCAGATCGGTCGCCGCCTTCAGCCGCGCGACCGCGCTGTCGATACTGGCCTGTGCCGCCTGCTGCAGCCCGGTAATCCCCGCGACCGAAACATAATAAAGGAAACCCCCTGCGCCCTCCAGCACCGCAGGCAGACGCGCGGCGTCCGTCGTCGGCGTCGCCAGCCGGATGAAGTGCAGCCCGGCAGCGCGAAGCGCGGGGCCAAGCTCCCCGTCCTCCTCCGGCGGCAGGTCGACCGCGATCACGCCGTCAACCCCGGCATCCCCGGCACCAGCGGCGAACCACTCCGCGCCGCGCCGAAGCATCGGGTTCGCATAGCCCATCAGCACCAGCGGCACCTGCGGATGCCGCCCGCGGAACGCCTTGGCGATGGCGAGGATGTCGGCGGTCGTCGTGCCCGCCCCGAGCGCACGCAGGTTCGCGCGCTGGATCGCCGGGCCGTCCGCCATCGGGTCGGTGAACGGCATGCCGAGTTCGATGACGTCCGCCCCGCCCGCGACGAGCGCGTCGAGAATCGCGCCGGTGTCGGCGGGTGTCGGATCACCGCCGGTAACGAAGGTCACGAGCGCGGCGCGGCCTCGGGCGCGGGCGAAGGCAGTGGCGAGACGAGTCATCGGCGCAGCCCCCTCTCCCCGGCCCTCTCCCCGCGGGGGAGAGGGAGGAAGACATAGCCCTCTCCCCGGCGGGGACAGGGTTGGGAGAGGGGCATACAAAAACCCCTCACAGCTTCACCCCCAGCGCCTCGGCCACCGTGAAGATGTCCTTGTCGCCGCGACCGGAGAGGTTGACGATGATGATCTTGTCCTTGCCCAGCGTCGGCGCGATGCGTTCCGCCGCCGCGATGGCGTGCGCGGATTCGAGCGCGGGGATGATGCCTTCGAGCTTGCACAGCCGCTGGAAACTGGCGAGTGCCTCGGCGTCCGTCACGGGCTCATAGCGCACGCGGCCGATGTCGTGCAGCCACGCATGCTCCGGGCCGATGCCGGGATAATCGAGCCCCGCCGAGATCGAGTGCGCCTCGGTGATCTGGCCGTCCTCGTCCTGCAGCAGATACGTCTTGTTGCCGTGGAGGATGCCGGGCACGCCGCCCGCGAGGCTCGCCGCGTGTTTGCCGTCCAGCCCCTCGCCCGCCGCCTCGACGCCGACGATCTCGACGTCCGTGTCATCAAGGAACGGGTGAAACAGCCCGATGGCGTTCGATCCGCCGCCGACCGGCGCGATCAGCATATCCGGCAGGCGGCCCTCCGCCTCCAGAATCTGCGCGCGCGCCTCGGTGCCGATCACCGACTGGAAATCGCGCACCAGCTCCGGATAGGGGTGCGGCCCCGCCACCGTGCCGATGATGTAGAAGGTGTCGTGGACGTTCGCGACCCAGTGGCGCAGCGCCTCGTTCATCGCGTCCTTCAGCGTCTTCGCGCCCGAGTCCACCGCGACGACTTCCGCGCCGAGCAGCTTCATGCGGAACACGTTGGGCTGCTGGCGCGCGACGTCTACCGCGCCCATGAAGATCGTGCAGGGCAGGCCGAACAGCGCCGCGACCGTCGCGGTGGCGACGCCGTGCTGGCCCGCGCCGGTTTCGGCGATGATCTTGGTCTTGCCCATGCGCCGGGCGAGCAGAATCTGGCCGATGCAGTTGTTGATCTTGTGCGCGCCGGTGTGATTGAGGTCTTCGCGCTTCAGATAAATCTTTGCGCCGCCGAGTTCCGCCGTCAGCCGCTGCGCGAGCCACAGCGGGCTCGGGCGGCCGACATAGTGCTTCAGCAGATAGTTGAACTCGTCGCGGAACGCCGGATCGATCTGCGCGGCGCGGTATTCGCGTTCGAGATCGAGGATCAGCGGCATCAGCGTTTCGGCGACATAGCGCCCGCCGAACGCGCCGAAGTGGCCGCGCTCGTCGGGCTGTTGTCTCAGACTGTTCTGAACCGTCATCGTGCGCGCACCGCCTCGCAAAACGCCCTGATCTTCGCCGGAGACTTCACGCCCAGCGTATCCTCCACCCCCGACGATACATCGACGAGCGGCGCCTGCGTCGTAGCGAGGGCTTCGCCGACTGTCGAGGCGTCAAGTCCGCCCGCAAGGCCCCACGGCGCGCCGGGATCGAAGCCCGCAAGCAGCCGCCAATCAAAGCGCACGCCCATGCCGCCGGGAAGCGCCGCCCCCGGAGGTGTCTTGGCGTCGAAGAGGATGCGATCGGCAATGCCTGCATAGCGCCGTGCAGCGGCAAGATCGGCGTGGGTCGCGACCGGCACGGCTTTCCAGACCTCCACACCGAAACGCGCCTTCACCGACGCCGCGCGGTCCGGTCCTTCATTGCCGTGAAGCTGCACGCCATCGAGCCGCGCGGCACGAACCGCCGCGCCGATCGCCTCGTCGTCGGCATCCACGAACAGGCCGATGCGGGCAATGCCGGAGGGCACCGCCCCGGCAAGCCCGGCCGCCTCATCAAGCGAAAGATCGCGCGGGCTTTTCGAAAAGAACACGAAGCCCACATAATCGGCGCGCGCCGAAGCGGCGGCCTCGATCGCGGCACGGTCGCGCACGCCGCAGATCTTGATGCGCGTCACGCTCAAAGGCTCTGGCAAAGGCTCTGAAAGATTGCGTCCGCCGCCGCGCCGGGATCATCGGCGCCCGTGATCGGCCGCCCGACGACGAGAATGCTCGCGCCCGCAGCCATCGCCTCGCGCGGCGTCATCACGCGCTTCTGGTCGCCGATGTCGCTGCCCGCCGGGCGGATGCCGGGGACGATGAAGACCCCCTCCGGCCACGCCGCGCGCATCGCTGCGACCTCGTGCGCCGAGCACACGATGCCGTCGAGGCCCGCGCCCTGCGCCAACACCGCCAGCCTGCGGACCTGATCGGCGGGCGTGCCGATCACGCCGGTGGCGGCAAGATCATATTCGTCCATGCTGGTCAGCACGGTGACGCCCACAACCTTCGCGCCGGGCCGCGCCGCATCCTTCGCCGCGCGC
This sequence comes from Sphingosinicella soli, assembly GCF_014199685.1. GTDB lineage: Bacteria > Pseudomonadota > Alphaproteobacteria > Sphingomonadales > Sphingomonadaceae > Sphingosinicella > Sphingosinicella soli. Next base: position 74,056 of record NZ_JACHNZ010000012.1, read on the forward strand.
ATCATGTCGCTGCCGCCGCCCGCGTGGACGGTGAGGATGTCGTAGGGGCAGGCCGCAAGCGCGCGGACAGCGCCGGCGACGGTGTTCGGAATGTCGTGGAGTTTCAGATCGAGGAAAACGGGCACGCCGCTCTCACCCGCGACTGTAGCCACCCCTTCGCGCCCGTTCGCCATGAAGAATTCGAGGCCGAGCTTGATACCCCCGACACGCCCCGCGACCCGCGCGGCCAGCGCCCGCGCGTGATCCTTGTCGGCCGTATCGACCGCACAATAAACCGGGTTCGTCATAGCGGAGGGACGAGAGGCGGCGGCGGGGCCGTGTCCAATGTCGGGGGGGCCGGAGCCTGCGTTTCCTCAAGCGCGCGTTCGAGCTTCTTTACCCGCCGCGACCAGTGCCAGCGGCTCGTGTAGCGTAGGATCGCGAGCGGCAGCGCGCCAGCGAGGAACATGAGAATCAGAAGAACGGGAAGCCGGATCGCCAGCTCGTAGTCACCCCACAGCTTCAGGGTGACGAAATCCCAATTTCGCGCGGCGAACCACGCGAGCAGGGCGCCGAACAGGAAGTAGAAGATCAGCGTGACGATGCGCATGATCCCTGCTTAACGGACAGGCGCGCGCGATACCAGCACCGATGCTGCAACCGGGCACGAACACCCGGCCCGCGCTCTTTCCCACGCTATTTGTTGAGCCGCTCGCGCAGTTCCTTGCCCGCCTTGAAGTAGGGCACACGCTTCGCATCCACGGCGACTTTCTCTCCGGTTCGGGGGTTGCGCCCCGTTCGCGGATCGCGACCTCTCGTGGAAAACGCACCGAAACCGCGCAGTTCCACACGGCGTCCTTCGGAAAGCGCCTCCGTGATCGAATCGAAAATGGTCGATACGACACGTTCGACATCCCGCTGCGACAGATGCGGGTTCATCTCCGTGACTGCTGCGACGAGTTCAGATCGAATCATCTCTCACCCCGTTTCTCCAGCCCCAATTTTTTGTTCAAAACGCTTCGTGGACCACCCTGTGCGACCCCCGTGTACTGTCCCCCGACTCGGTACGCACAAATCATACAACAGCTTGAGCAGGTTAACAAAAAGCAAGCGGCCCGTCAGTAGCGGAACTGACGGGCCGCAAAACCGGCTGTCAGGGCGCGTCAGCTTACTTCTTCGCGTCCTTGGCCTTGTTCAGCGCTTCGCCCAGAATGTCGCCGAGGCTCGCGCCCGAATCGGAGGAGCCGTACTGCTTCACGGCCTCCTTCTCCTCGGAGATCTGGAGCGACTTGATCGACAGGTTCGGCTTCTTCGAACGGTCGAAGCCGATCACCTGCGCATCGACCTTCTGGCCGACCTGGAAACGCTCCGGACGCTGCTCGTCGCGATCACGGCTGAGATCGCCGCGACGGATGAAGCCGGTCGCGCCGCTGTCGCCGAGCGTGACTTCGATGCCGCCGTCCACGATCGCCGCGACGGTGCAGGTGACGGTTTCACCCTTGTTGACGCCGCCGCCGCTGCTGCTGCCACCGCCCGAAGAGGAGGACGAAGCGGCCGCGCCGCCGCCGCCCGCAGAATCGAGCTGCTTCATGCCGAGCGAGATGCGCTCCTTCTCGACATCCACGTCGAGCACGACGGCCTTCACCGTCTCGCCCTTGTGGTGAAGCTCCAGCGCTTCCTCGCCGTTCACGCCCCACGCGATGTCGGACATGTGGACCATGCCGTCGACGTCGCCGTCGAGGCCGATGAACAGGCCGAATTCGGTGGTGTTCTTGACTTCACCCTCAACGGTGCTGCCCGCCGGATACTGAGACGCGAACGCCTCCCACGGGTTCTGCTGCGCCTGCTTGAGGCCGAGGCTGATGCGGCGCTTGTCCTCATCGACCTCGAGCACCACGACATCGACTTCCTGGCTGGTCGAAACGATCTTGCCGGGATGCACGTTCTTCTTGACCCACGACATTTCGGAGACGTGGACGAGACCCTCGACCCCCGCTTCCAGCTCCACGAAGGCGCCGTAGTCGGTGATGTTGGTGACGCGGCCCGTAGCCTTCTGGCCGACCGAGTACTTGGCGGCGGCGCCTTCCCACGGATCGGACTCGAGCTGCTTCATGCCGAGCGAAATGCGCTGCGTCTCGCGGTTGATGCGGACGATCTGCACCTTCACCGTGTCGCCGATACCGAGCACTTCGGACGGATGACCGACGCGCTTGTAGCTCATGTCGGTGACATGGAGCAGGCCGTCGATGCCGCCGAGGTCCACGAACGCACCGTAATCGGTGATGTTCTTGACAACGCCGTCGACCGTCTGGCCTTCGGCGAGCGTCTGGATGAGGCCCGAGCGCTGTTCCGCGCGGGTTTCTTCCAGCACGGCGCGGCGCGACACGACGATGTTGCCGCGCTTGCGGTCCATCTTCAGCACCTGGAACGGCTGCGGCATCCCCATCAGCGGGGTGACGTCGCGCACGGGGCGGATATCGACCTGGCTGCCGGGAAGGAACGCCACTGCGCCGCCGAGATCGACGGTGAAACCGCCCTTGACGCGGCCGAAGATGACGCCGTCGACGCGGGCGTTTTCCTGGAATTCGGATTCGAGCTTGTCCCAGGCGGCTTCACGGCGCGCGCGGTCGCGCGACAGCATGGCCTCGCCATAGGCGTTCTCGACGCGGTCGACATACACTTCGACCTGATCGCCGATCTTGATTTCGGCTTTTTCGCCGGGCGCTGCGAATTCGCGCAGCGGCACGCGGCCTTCGGATTTCAGGCCGACGTCGATGACGGCCATATCGTTTTCGATTCCGGTGACGGTGCCGGTGACGACCCGTCCTTCAAAAGATTCGCTGCCGCCGAGGCTCGCTTCGAGGAGCGCCGCGAAATCATCGCGGCTCGGCGTGGGGTTGGTTGCCATAAGTCTCAGTTTTCCTTCATGTCTGTTTACTGGCCGACCGGTTGTTTCCGGCGGTCTGGAAAGACGTTCGAGCCCCATGCCCGTCCGCTCTCCTGCAAAAGCCTGCGCTGCAAAACCTTGCGTTTGGCCTCTTTTCCGGCTTCCTTCAGAATACGGAAAATGGGCGGCATCCTGAAGGCTGCCACCACGAAAGCGGCGCCGCTCTATCGCAAAGCCGGGTTTTCCGCAAGCCGCGCCTCGGCCAGCGCGAAAGCACGGGCAATCGCCGTCTCCCGGTCCATCTCCGAAGTGTCGAGCAGGATCGCATCCTCCGCCTGCCGAAGCGGGGCCGCATCACGCCCGGAATCGCGCGCGTCACGTTCGGCAAGATTGGCGCGCACCAGCGCCAGATCGCGCTCCGGCGTTTCCGCCTGCCGCCGCCGCGCGCGGACGTCGAGGTTCGCCGTCACGAAAATCTTGATGTCGGCATCCGGCGCGATGACCGTGCCGATATCACGCCCGTCGAGCACCGCGCCGCCCGGCTGCCGCGCGAACGCGCGCTGGCGATCAAGGAGCGCGGCCCGCACGTCGGGATGCGCCGAAACGACCGAAGCCGCACGCGCCGTCGCCGATTCGCGCAGTGCCGGATCATCGAGCAAGGACAGGTCGAGCGCACGCGCGCACCCGGCGGCGAGCGGCGCGTCTGCCGGGTCTCCCCCCGCGCGCAGCACAGCGAGGCCGACAGCACGGTAAAGGCTCCCTGTATCCATGTGCGGCAGGCCGAAATGCGCCGCGAGCGCGCGCGCGATCGTCCCCTTCCCCGATGCGGCTGGGCCGTCCACGGCTATAACGATGTCGAAACGATTTGCATTGGGCGCGGTCATGCCGCTCCTATAGTGCCGGGAAGCGCGATGTGAACAGCGGGCGGGGGCCTTCGTGACATCATCAGGTGCGGTCATGGTCGTTATCGGCACGCGGCCCGAGGCGATCAAGCTCGCGCCGGTGGTGCTGGCGCTGCGCGCGCTTTCCCTGCCGGTCTGCGTGTGTCTGACAGGCCAGCATCCCGAAATGGCGGGCGAGGCGCTGGCGTTTTTCGGGATCGACGCCGATGTAAACCTCGCGCTGATGCGCCCGGGGCAATCGCTTGCGGAACTCACCGAGCGCGCAGTCGGCGCCGCTGCGCTGCTGCTCGCGCGGGAACGGCCGGCATGGATGATCGTGCAGGGCGACACGACATCGGCGCTCGCAGGCGCCATCGCGGCGCGGCAGGCGGGAATTCCGGTCGCGCATGTCGAAGCGGGCCTGCGCAGCTTCGACCTCGCCCAGCCCTACCCCGAGGAATTGAACCGCACGCTGATCGCGCGGCTTGCGACGCTGCACTTCGCGCCCACGCCCGGCGCCGAGGCCAACCTTCGCGCCGAAGGCATTCCCGACACGGCGATCGAAGTGACGGGCAACACGGTCGTCGATGCCTTGTACCGAACCGTGGAAACCTTGCCGGCGATCCCGCCGAGGCCCCGCCGCCTCGTGCTTGCCACGCTGCACAGGCGGGAAAATCGCGAGACCGCGTTTCCCGGCATCATCGGAGCGCTCGCCGAAATCGCGGCGCGCGGTGATACCGATGTGCTGCTGCCCCGCCATCCCGGCTGCGCGCCCGGCACATACGCGCCGCTTGAGGCGATCCTGTCCGCCCGGCTGGTTCCGCCGATGCCCTACCCCGCCTTCGTGAGCGCGCTCTCCGCCGCATATCTCGTCATCACGGATTCGGGCGGCGTGCAGGAGGAAGCCTCTGCGCTCGGGGTGCCGACCCTCGTGGTGCGGGCGCTCACCGAACGGCCGGAAGTGGTGGAGGCAGGCACGGCGCTCATCGTGAACACCGCGCGAAACGACATCCTGGCCGCCGCAACGCGCTTGCTGGACGACAGCGCCGCACACCGCCGCATGGCGATCGCCTCCACGCGGATCGGAGACGGAAAAGCCGCCGAGCGCATTGCCCGGCGGCTTCAAGGCGAAATATGCGCTGTGCGACGCCCCGCCGCCTGAGGATCAATCCTCGGCGGGTTTGGTCTGAAGCTGGATGTAATTCTGGATGCCCATCGATTCGATCAGCGAAAGCTGCGTTTCGAGGAAATCGACATGCTCCTCCTCGCTTTCAAGGATATCTTCGAGCATCTCGCGGCTGATGTAGTCGCGCACCTTCTCGCAGTGCTGGATGGCATCGCGCAGCGGCGGAATCGCCTCGCGCTCAAGCTCCAGATCCGCCTTCAGCACTTCCTCGACCGATTCGCCGATGCGCAGCCGGCCGAGCAGCTGGAAGTTCGGCAATCCATCCAGGAACAGAATGCGCTGGGCGAGCTTGTCGGCATGCTTCATCTCGTCGATGGATTCGCCGTACTCGTACTTCGCGAGCCGCGTGACGCCCCAGTTGTCGAGCATCCGGTAGTGCAGGAAATACTGGTTGATCGCCGTCAGCTCGTTCTTGAGCGCCGCGTTCAGGTGCTTGATGACATCCTTGTCGCCCTTCATGGCGCGACTCCTTCATGCTGTTCGTGAGAAAACTCGACGCATGAATCACACGTAAAATATCGTTCGTCAACAATGACTTGGGATGATGCGAAGCACTATCACCCGCAATAGCTGAACGGGCGCTTCAGGCGGCGCGTCCGCCCTTGAGCAGGCGGCGGGCATGCGGGAGGCACTGGCCGCATTGCGGACGGGCGCCGAGCCGCGCGTAGGTTTCGACGGGACACCCCTTCGGACCGGCGGCAGCGCGGACGTCGTTTTCCCGCAGGGCATTGCACACGCAAAGAATCATCGGACCCGGACCCATCCCCAACGCCAATAATGAGAATGGTTAGCAGAGACGTATCGCTTCTGCAAGTCGTTCGCATTCGCGTGCGCGGCAACGCCGGCAAATTTTTGCTCTTCCAAATCGTTAACGAATTGGTAACCTTCGTTAACAGTCAGCCGTTTGGAGAACACGCGTGGGGCCCGAGCAAAACTATGTGCAGGTGCGCGCACGCGTATCCAGGGCCACCCTGATCAATGACCTGCGCTTTTTCCTGACAGCCTACGTTGCGGGAACCGCATTCGCGCTGGTTTATCTTTTCTAACGCGGAAGGGCGCCCAGACGCGCCATCAGCGGCAGGAAATCGGGAAAGCTGGTGGAGATCGGGCGGGCGTCGTCCACCACCACGGGCGCCTTCGCATTCAGCCCCAGCACCGCGAAGCTCATCGCGATGCGATGATCGAGATGGCTGGCCACGGTCGCGCCGCCGGGCACCGGAGCGCCCCCACTGCCCTGAATGACGATCCCGTCTTCCAGCTCCTCGATCGGCACGCCGCACGCGACAAGCCCCGCCGCCATGACGGCGAGACGGTCCGATTCCTTGACACGCAACTCCTCCAACCCGCGCATCACGGTCTTCCCTTCGGCGAACGCCGCGGCGACCATGAGTATCGGATATTCGTCGATCATCAGCGGCGCGATCGCGGGATCGACCTCTCCCCCCTTCAGCAAGGCATGGCGAACGCGCAGCACGCCGACCGGCTCGCCCCCGGCCTCGCTCCGGCTTTCGATCGCCACCTCGAGGCCGAGCATGGCAAGCGCATCCAGGATGCCCGTGCGCGTGGGATTGAGCCCGACGTTCTCGATCACCACCTCGCTTCCCGGAACGACGAGCGCCGCGACGAGCGGGAACGCGGCCGAGGAGATATCCCCCGGAACGGTGATCTGCTGCGGTTTGAGCTCCGCCTCGCCCTGCACCGAGATGCGCCGCGCGCCGTCCGGCAGCGTTTCCACCGTCACCTGCGCCCCGAAGCCGCGCAGCATGCGCTCCGAATGGTCGCGCGTCGGCACGCTTTCGATAACCCGCGTGATCCCCGGCGTGTTGAGCCCCGCAAGCAGCACGGCGGACTTCACCTGCGCCGAGGCCACCGGCAGGCGGTATTCTATCGGCAGCGCCGGAGAGGCGCCATCCACAGTCATCGGCAGGCGGTCTCCGTTCCCGGAAAACCGCGCGCCCATCTGCGACAGCGGCGTGATGATCCGCTGCATCGGGCGCTTCGAAAGCGAGGCATCCCCCACGAAGGTGGCGCGAATCGCATGCGACGCGACGAGCCCGGCAAGCAGCCGGGTCGAGGTGCCGCTATTGCCCATGTCGAGCGCGCCCTGAGGCTGCAGGAGTCCCCCGACACCGACGCCCTGAACGTGCCAGCGCCCCTCCGCACTCCGCTCCGCCTGCGCGCCCATGGCTCGCATCGCGGCGGCAGTGGCATGAACGTCCTCGCCTTCCAGCAGGCCGTCGATCACCGTCTCGCCGACAGCAAGCGCCCCCAGCATCAGGGCGCGGTGCGAGATGGACTTGTCGCCCGGCACGCGCACGCGGCCGGAAAGCGGCCCGGTAGCGCTCAGGCAGAGCGGCACGGGCGTAACGGAAGCTGACAACGGTCGGCCCCTTCATCCTCGAGGAAACGGTTACGGCACGCCGACGACGTCGCGCCGGCAGCCGCGCACGGAGGCATCCGGCGCGATTAGGTTTTGACAGCGCCGCATGCGCATGGCAAGGCACCGCCCGCGAATCCGCCCCTGGCGGCGCCCCTTTTGTGCGCTTGGGTAGCGGCTACACGACATACGCTGTACGAAATACGAACGTCCGGAGACATATCTTGGTGAAGCCCGAATGGGGAACGAAGCGTACCTGCCCGAAATGCAGCACCCGCTTTTACGATCTCGGCGCAGACGACCCCGTCACCTGCATCGAATGCGGGACGCCGTGGGCGCCTGAGCCGATCCTGAAGTCGAAGCAGCCCCTGCCCTTCGAAGTTGCGAAGAAGGAAGCCGCCCCTGCAGCCGACGAAGACGCGATCGACGAGGACGATCTGGACGTGGATGTCGACGACGACGACGTGAACCCGGACGACGAAAACGATCTGGGCGGCGACGACGACCTCGGCGAAGTCGCCCTGACCAAGGAATCGGGCGAAGACGTCTGATTTTTACGGGAAGCCGCACAAGGTGCTTGCGCACCGTGCGGCTTCTGAACTAAATGCCCGCCGCCCGAGACCAGACCGGGCGCGCAAGCAACGTGTGGGGCCGTAGCTCAGCTGGGAGAGCGCTACAATGGCATTGTAGAGGTCAGGGGTTCGATCCCCCTCGGCTCCACCAAGACCAAACGCTCAAAAGGACTGCGCCCCCGACCGCCCCTTTTATGGTCCCTAACTACATGCGAATCTCTGGCGCAGCAGCGCGGCAAATATCCTCGCTTTGGCCTCCGCGCTACTAGGATTGCCGTTGCAGATTTAATTTCCGGTGAGAACGTTGTGCTGAGGCTTGATGGGCGCGTCGCCAGCATGACCATGCGATGATGCAGGCGGGCTCTGCGCTTCGCCCAAGGGGCAAACTCCTCGCTTTGCTTGACACAAGGCATACCAATGTTACCCACGCGCCATACTATTGCAGCATCAATGGAGCGCAATGTGCCTCTTCCCGGCGGCGAAGCTTATATGTTAGCACGCGGCTGTGGCCGTGGCGTAGCGCTTATTCCAAGCATTTCCTGTCCAACTCCGCGCGTGCTTTTATGTGCCAAGCAACCGCTGCGTAAGCGGCACCCATGTGATAGTGGGCGACGAGTACCGCTTCCTAGTGGCCCGCCAGAGGCGGTCTTGCGTCAGGAACTATTGTCGATCGAGCTGGAGCTCGAGGGGGGCAACACCATGCCCAATCGCTGCTGGCCGTACAGCGCATTGGATCCTCTCTCAGGTACCGCCGCGTGTGTATCTGTTGACGATGAGGTTAATGCGAACCAATCCACGTATACGCTGGCGCGAGAATTAACGCGAAATTCGCTAAACCTCTGAGGCCCCGTGAGACCTCTATCTCGGAGAAGGCTATATCGTCCGCTTCGATAATGGCTATGGACGCTCGGGAATCAAAGGATAGTCCAGTCAGTGGCGCAAGACATCAGCCCAGCCACTTGGCCTAGGCCCGCAGTGAGGAACGGAATCGCGCCGCTGCTCCTCCTTCTGACGCTCGATGCGCTAAACGGCCTGACATCTCTGCTCGTCGAAGGCTTGCTTTCTATGCCAGCAGCCGTCGCCAAAATACTGATCATCGGCTATATGTTGATGTATAGCCGTATCAGCTTGGCGGTGCTGATCCTTTTCCTGACCTTGATTCTCCTGGCGCTTCTGCCTGTATATTATCAGGGCTTCAGCGGCGCGACTATCGACCTATGGAGCAAGACCGCCTCAGTCGCGCTGCTGTTCATCGTCCTCATCGATTATTTGGAGAAGGTTCGACCGCGCGCCGTCGAGCTCTATCTCTGCGTTGCACTTCTGGTGATCGCAGTGTCCTTTCTCAGCGGCCTATTCGGCGTCGGCCATATCCGCTATGGCGAAGTCCGCGAGGGCTTCGCGCTTAAGACCAACGGCTTCCTGATCGCCGGCAATGAGATCAACGCTGCCCTATTGGCGCTCTTTTGGTGGTTGGCGGTTCGCCGACGTCAGGCTTCTCATGACGCGGCGGGCCCGGGCCGGGCTCTGCTGTCTTACAAGGGCCTCTATTGGCTTTGTCTTGCAGCCATTCTGATCAGTTCAAGCAAGACGACGATCTTGGGTGCGTTGCTAATTATCTTGTATTTCGGCAGGGGTCGCGTCCTGTCTATGTTGCTGGGTCTGGTCGGCGTGCTCACCGCCGCAATCATCGTTTACGTCACCGGTCTCTGGCACCGCTGGGCCTTTTTCTACCTTCTGTATGCTGACAGAGGCCTCTTATCGGCGATGACGGGGGGCCGCACGGCGCGAATCGAGGATCACCCTTTCCGCTGGCCCGAAAGTCTCGTGGAAGGCGTGCCGATCTTAGCGAACGGTAACGGCCTTATTGAGTCCGATCCGCTCGACCTTGTCTACAATCTAGGCCTGCCCGGCCTGCTCTGGTATGGCCTCTTCTTGGTATTGCTGTTCCGGATAGGACGGGGCGGGAGTTATTTTCCCGCTGTTCTGCTGGCCGTTGCGACAGTAGGAGCTGGGCACATCGTCTATTCAGTTTTCGCTGCGCCGATCATCGCCTGTGCGCTTTACATGGCAGCCCGGCCCGCGCCGACTGCCGTTCAGCCTCACAAGATTTGAAACTTGACTACGAGTTCTACGTTTTAATGCCGGAGCGCCTGCCAGAAGAAGGGTATGACGTTTCGAAACAGGCGGCCGATCCGTGCGGGCTGAACTACGGTGCGGTGGAGCCATTCCAGACCAAGGCGTTGTATCCAGTCCGGAGCCCGGCTGACGCGGCCGGACAGAAAGTCGACCGTGCCGCCGAGCCCAACTGTGAAGCGCACGCCGGCCGCGCTCAGCAGCTTCGATTCGCCCATGACAAAAAGACCGTCCTTGGGAGCGCCGAAACAGGTGAGGACAATCACAGGTCGCCGGCTGAGCAGCTCGGCTAAGGCAACTCGGTCCCACTCTTCCAACCGCCCATCGGACGCAACCGTTGGGCTGAACCCGTTTATGTCCAAGCCCGGATGGCAGGCCGCCAGCGCCGCGCACGCGGCGCGATTGCTCTCCGACTTGCCGCCTAATAGAGCGACGGAAAGGCGCAGCCTCGCGGCTAGGTCGCATAGCGGATGGACCATACTGGCGCCGGCGATGCGCGAAATGTGCTGTTGCGCTTTCATCCGCACGGCCAACTGAAGGCCGATACCGTCGCAAGTTACAAGCGCTGCTTCTTCAATGAAGCGCCGGTAGCGTGGATCGCGCCAGCCAATAATCGCCAGCTCGGGATTCAGTGTCACGCAGTTCGCCAGAGGAGCTGCTTCCGCAGTCAAGTGTGCTTGCAGAAGTGACCACAACACAGCCTCACTGCCAGCATAGAGCGGATAGCCCAGCGCGTGAAAATGTGGTCCGATCCGCAAGGGTGACGGCTTAGGGAGCGGATTCTGTTCAGGCATGCAGCAGGTCCGGCAGGTGCGACATCACGATTCGCTCCTGATAGCGGCCCGCAGTGGCTTGCGCCTTGCGGGCAATCGCCCGCCGTGTCTCAATGGGTGCCGCCTCTAGTGCCAGAATTCGACGGGCGGCGTCCTCGGCGAAGCCGTTCAAGCTGATGCGAAAGCCGTTGATGCCAGTCGCTAGGTATTCGGAGGAGGCGGGGAAGTCGGCAGACAATGTGATGCAGCCAGAGGCCATAGCCTCCAGATTGACCAGCGCCAGAGATTCGTTGAACCGGGTTGGGAAAATGAAGTAGCGGTGCGCGCGGAAGAGGGCCCGGTTCGTCGCCTGACTGGTGGCACCCGTTAAGGTCATGACGTCGGCCAGTCCCTGGCGGGTAATCTCCTGCGCGATCAGCGCGGCATCGGGGCCAGTGCCGGCGATGGTGAAACGGAAGTCGGGGCGCGCCAAGTGAATCAGCGCTGCTACGGCAATGAAGTCGCGCCAGCCCTTGCCCTCGACAAGTCGCGACAGGAACAGCGCGGTTGGCCCGCGCGTTTCGGTATCGGTTGGCGGCTCCTGTGGGTCGTAGTAGAGATCGGAAACGCCGCCCGAGCTAAAAATCTTGGCCGACAAACCATCGTTGCCGAAATGATGATCGAACAACTGTTTGAAATGCGCTGAGGGCACTAGAACCGCAGTGGCCGTCCGGTAGAAGTGTGCTACGCAACACTGGAAGAGGCGGCCGCGAAGCGTGCTCGGAAGCAGGTCGTCCCCATGAAAGTTCAGCACATAAGGCTGACGTCGTGCAAGGATCGCAGGCGATATGGCAATGAGTCCCTGCAAGGGATGATGAACATAGACGAGATCATAGCCGCCGATGAGAATTCGCCAATTCGCTTTCATGGCAAAGCCTAAGTAGGCTGGGATTTTACGCCCGAGGCTCGGCTGTTCCGCGAGGCCGACGACATCGGTCGCATGCCCATGGACATTCAGGGCATCGACGCATTTTTTGACGAAAATACCGTAACTAGGATTCCTCGCCGATGGATACATGTTCGAGACTACTAGGATGCGCTTCTTCACCGATGTGCCTACGAGTGCCAGATTATACCCTCTTGATAGGAGCCGGAGCCATTTGCGTCCAGAAGGGCCCATTCAGTTTGCCTGCAATTTTAAACAAAGGCATATTGTGCAACGCGCAAGGGAATGGCATGGCATCACAGGCTACGCCATTCGTCCAAAGGTTTGAAATGGGGCTCACTAGGGCTTTAGAAAGCGGCCTCTTCCAGTGGACAAACTGACGCGACCCGAGGGCATGGATCTCTTTGGAATCATGACCGTTTTGTGGAAGCGACGACTTGTGATCCTTCTCGCCGCTATGCTGGGCGTGGGGGCAGCCGTCATTTATCTGCATTATGCCACCTTCTACTATACATCTGAATTGCGCGTGACGCCTGTCCAAGAAGATGCCGGCAACCTCGGCGGCGGGTTGGGTGGCCTGGCTTCGATGGCGGGTTTCAGTCTGGGCAAGGGCATGCAGGCTACATCCTTTGACCTTTACCTGGAAGAGCTGGGCTCGCGCGAGGTGGCGCAGGAACTGAGCCTCGATCACGCGTTGATGCAAACGGTCTTCGTCGATCGGTGGGATGCGCGAACCGGTCAATGGCGGCAGCCGCAGGGTAATCTGGAGAGTGTCAAGCGAGCGGTCAAGCGGCTATTAGGCGTTCCTATCTACAGCTGGCGTCCCCCAGGTGCTCCGGATCTGCAGCAGTATATAGTCACCAACCTGGAGGTGGAGGACAGCGATGAAAAATCGGCCACAGTTCTGCGCTTCGAGCATCGTGACCCTCGTTTCGCCCACACGCTGCTTTGGCGCCTGCACCGCACCGCCGACGATGCTGTAAGCCGGCGCGCCCTTGCACGCACCACTGCCTATATCGCCTATCTCGAAGCGAAACTGGCCCAAGTGACACTGACCGAGCACCGTCAAGCGCTGGGCCAGAGCCTAATCGAGCAGGAGCGCCAACGCATGATCGCCAGTTCGGGGCTGCCTTATGCCGCCGATCCGCTGGGCGACGTCGCCGTCTCGCCGCGGCCAACCTGGCCTAGGCCACTGTCTGTGCTACTGCTGGGCTTGATTGGCGGTGGCGTCATCGGCATGATTGCCGCCTTCTTTGCCCATATGCTGAGACAAATGCGGTCGACTGCGGCACATCCGCTTGGCACACTGGATAATTCGAACGCGCCTTGACGGACGCTGCAAACAAAAACAACAATTGAGAGTGAGTATATGTCGAAGAGCAAAGTGGCCTTGATTACAGGCGTTACTGGTCAAGATGGCGCTTATCTTGCGGAGCTTTTGCTAGACAAGGGTTATGAGGTGCATGGCGTCAAACGCCGAACGTCGCTGTTCAATACCGATCGCATCGACCATCTCTTCCACGACCGCCACGAGGCTGGACGGCCGTTCACGCTTCATCATGGCGACCTGACCGACTCCTCATCACTTCTACGTATCATGCAGCAGGTGCAGCCCGACGAGGTCTACAATCTAGCGGCGCAGAGCCATGTCGCGGTCAGCTTCGAGGAGCCGGAATATACTGCCAATTCGGATGGCGTCGGAGTGCTGCGCCTGTTGGAGGCGATCCGCATTCTGGGCTTGGAGAAAAAAACCCGCTTCTATCAGGCCTCCACCTCAGAACTCTACGGCTTGGTTCAGGAGTCTCCCCAGAGTGAGACCACGCCTTTCTATCCACGCAGTCCTTATGCTGTTGCTAAGCTCTATGCATATTGGACCACTGTTAACTATCGCGAAGCCTACGGCATTTACGCCTGCAATGGCATCCTGTTCAATCATGAGTCGCCCCTGCGGGGCGAGACATTCGTCACCCGGAAAATTACCCGCGCCCTGGCACGCATCGGGCTAGGCCTCCAACGAGCGCTTTATCTGGGCAATCTGGACGCGCTCCGCGACTGGGGTCATGCGCGCGATTATGTGGAGATGCAGTGGCTCATGCTGCAGCAGGAGCAGCCGGAAGATTTCGTTATCGCCACCGGTGAACAGCACTCAGTGCGGGATTTCGTAAACTGTGCCGCTGAAGAGCTTGGCATGCGCTTCGAATGGCGTGGTAAAGGTGTCGAAGAGGTGGGCGTGCTGGTTGCGGCAGAGGGGGGGCTGAAGACGCGCATCGGCGAGCCTGTGGTCCATGTGGATCCGCGCTATTTTCGCCCGACTGAGGTGGAAACGCTGTTGGGTGACGCGTCCAAGGCGCGGCGGAAGTTGGGATGGTCACCCCGCACGAGCTTCGCCGAGCTGGTTCGCGAGATGGCCGTGGCCGACCAGCGCGAGGCCGAGTTCGAACAGCAGATAAAAGGAAGCGGGCATAAGGCGCTGCGATACGAAAGCTGAGCATGACCAAGACGCTTCTCCTAACGGGCGCCGGCGGCTTGGTCGGCCGCAATATCCTACAGAATCCGGCAATCATGCAGTGGACCATGCTGACACCCAGTCGTGACGACTTAGACTTGACCGACTGGGCGATGACGCGCGACTATGTGCGTCGGTACCGGCCGGACATCATCATCCATGGCGCTGGTCGCGTCGGTGGTATTCAAGCGAACATAGCGCATCCGGTCGCCTTCCTAGTGGACAACCTCAACATTGGGAAAAACATTATCATGGCTGCACGCGAAGCCGGCGTGCCGAGGTTGCTGAACCTCGCGAGCTCCTGCATGTATCCGCGCAACGCGACAAATCCGCTGACTGAGGATTTCATCCTGAAGGGTGAGCTGGAACCGACCAATGAGGGCTATGCACTAGCCAAGATTTTCGCCACGCGGCTGTGTGAGTATATTATGCGGGAGCAGCAGGAGATGCACTACAAGACGCTCGTCCCTTGTAATCTTTATGGCTGCTACGACAAATTCGACCCGCGCCATTCCCACCTGATTCCAGCCATCATCCACAAGATTCACGAAGCTAGGGTTGCCGGCAGGGACGAGGTCGACATCTGGGGCGATGGCACGGCACGCCGCGAGTTCATGTACGCCGGCGATGCCGCCGATGCCGTGCTGCGTGCAGCGGCCGAAATCGAGAGTATTCCGCCGCTGATGAATATCGGCCTTGGGCATGATTATAGCATCAACGAATACTATACGGCTGCGGCCGAGGTGATCGGTTGGGAAGGGCGCTTCGTGCATGATCTGAGTAAGCCGGCCGGCATGAAGCAGAAACTTGTCAGCATAGAGCGCCAGACGGCCTGGGGTTGGAGCCCGGCCACCTCGCTTCACGACGGTATAGAGAGAACCTACCGCCACTATCTTGAGGACAATCAGCCATGAGCTTCCGATTCCCCTTGGCGACCACCTCTTGGGACAAGGCGGAATATGCCGCCATCCAGAAAGTCGTCGACTCCGGCATGTTTACAATGGGGCCGCTGGTAAAGAGCTTCGAGGAACAGTTCGCGGCGTTTACCGGGAGTCGTCATGCCGTGATGGTCAATTCGGGCTCCTCGGCAAATCTGCTGATGGTCGCCGCACTTTTCTACACGAGCAATGATACGCTGCGATTGCAACCCGGCGATGAGGTGATCGTGCCTGCAGTGTCGTGGAGCACCACCTTTTATCCGCTGCATCAATATGGGCTGAAGCTGAAATTCGTCGACGTGGATCTGCAGACGCTAAACTTCGACCTGACGCAGCTGGAAGCTGCGGTTAGCGATCGGACGCGCATGATCATGGCCGTCAATCTGCTGGGCAATTCGAACGACTTTGCCCGAATCCGCAAGATCATCGACGGGCGAAACATCGTTCTGGTAGAAGACAATTGCGAGTCGATGGGCGCGACCTATCAAGGGCGGCAAACGGGCACCTTCGGCGTGATGGGTAGCTTCAGCGCTTTCTTCTCGCACCACATCTCGACGATGGAAGGCGGCATTATCGTGACGGACGATGAAGAGCTCTACCACGTCCTCCTTAGCTTGCGAGCACATGGTTGGACCCGCAATCTGCCCAAGTTCAACCATGTTACAGGCGAGAAGAGCGACGATCCCTTCGAGGAATCCTTTCGGTTTGTCCTGCCGGGCTACAATTTTCGCCCGCTGGAGATGTCGGGCGCTGTCGGTATAGAGCAGGTCAAGAAGCTGCCGCACATTGTCGCCGAGCGACGTCGTAACGGGGGGCTATGGCAGAAGGTGATGGGTGATCATCCAGACCTGATCATCCAGCAGGAAATCGGCGCCAGCAGTTGGTTTGGCTTCAGCATTGTTATCCACCCGGGCTCGTCACTAACCAGGGAACAACTTACCGAGCGTCTCAATGAACTTGGCTTCGAGTGCCGTCCGATCGTAGCCGGCAATTTCACCAAGAATCCGGTAATGCGCTATTTCAATGCCGAGATATTTGATGATCTGCCCAATGCGGACCGTATCGACAGCCATGGCCTTTTCATCGGCAATCATCATTATCCGATCGACGAGGCCATCCTGCTGCTGCGCGACCTCTGACACAGGGTGGCGTACTGCCATAGGCATTGTTGATGTCGCCATTCCGGGACCTACTGCCCATCGTCGTCGGTCGAACGGCCATGGCGATACTGTCGCTCGTCGCGATCCGCTATGCCACTAAGCTTCTTGTCCCCGGGGAATATGGACAGCTCGCACTGCTGCTCGCCGTCCAGACTTTCTGCGGCCTGTTCCTAATCAACCCCGTCGGTCAGCATATTAACCGCAACACCCATCGCTGGTGGGACGACGGCACACTGCGTCCGCGTCTGCGGGGTTATCATCGCTATGTACTGGTGGTGGCGTTGGTTGGTAGTCTCGCTACGGTGGTGGTCGCGGCCCAGGCCAATGGCGTGCTGTCGGCCCTCGCCATGTTCGTCATGGTGATGGCTGCCACGTGGAATGCGACACTCGTGGCATTGCTTAACATGGTGGGCCTCCGCCATCAGTCGATCTTCTGGGGGCTGGTAACGGTAGTGGTAGGGCTGGGTGCCTCGGTGCTCCTTATCGCTCTTCGGGCCGAGGCCGCGGTCTGGTTCGTCGGACAGGCCATTGGCATGGCGCTTGGTGCCCTCGGTGCTTGGTGGGCACTCGATCGCCGGTTGCCGCCAAGGACGGAAGAGGAGGCGCTACGGCGGCTACCATTGCTCGACCGGGCGACCCTGCTGAAATATTGTCTGCCACTGGCGGCTGCCACTGGCTGCATGTGGCTTCAGCTTCATGGCTATCGTTTCGCCGTCGAACATTATTGGGGGTTGGCTGCTCTGGGTTATGTGGCCGTGGGCCTAGGCCTTGCTGCTCAGCTATGGGCGCTTGCCGAGGCACTTGCCTCTCAGTTCCTCCTGCCTTTCTTCTATCGTCGCGCGTCCCGCGGTGGTGCAGAGGCCACTCACGCACTGTCGGACCTGATCAACACCCTTGGTCCCGTCTATCTCGTTCTTGCCGCAGCCATGCTCGCCGGTGCCCACGCCCTGCTCAGCCTGCTAGTCGACCCCCAATATGCGGGGGTCGTGCCGTTCGTGGTAGTTGGGACGGTGGTGGAATGCGCCCGCGCTACGGCTAATCTTTTAGCCAATGCTACTCAGATCACCCAGCGCACCCGAATGCTCGCTCTGCCCTGGGCGGTGGGGGCCGCCGCAGTGCTAATCGCCACGGCCACTATCGGTGCGGATGGCGCGCCGGCGGAGCGGCTATGGATACCGTTGGGCGGCGCGGCGCTGCTGATGCTAGGTAGCATGTGGTGGCGCATGCGCCGCGAACTTCGCTTCGAAGTTGATGCACTTCGCTGGTCCGCCGCAGTTTCGCTCGTCTTGGCAGCGGCAGTACTAGCGCTGTTCTGGCCGCTTCGGGTGGGCAGCCTGGGCGAGGCGCTGCTAACCGTGGGGACAGTCGGTGCAGTTGCCTTGATTGCGATTGCGGCCCTGCTGTGGTCCAATCCAGCCATGGCACGACTCGCGCAAGCACGAATCAATTTCAAAAAATCAATAAAATAGAATGACTTGCCTGAGTTGTGGATTGTCAATCGGCGTCCAAAAGGGACCCCCGATCGGCGTGCAAAAGGGACCCCACCGCGGCGTGGCGATCGGTTGATGTTGAGCGCGAGTTTCGC
>NZ_JACHNZ010000013.1 GCF_014199685.1 Sphingosinicella soli
ACGGTCTTGGGATTAATGCCGTGACGCTTTGCCAGCGCCCTCAAACTCTCTTGACTATGTTGTATCGCTCGACGGACCGCCTCAGTCGTTGTGGCGCTCCCATGGAGTATCTGTCCCATAGCGCATCCTTCCATTGCTGGCTGAATAATGCACCATCAAAGCCTGGGATCAAACAATTAGGCGGCACGCTCCGGTTCATATTCTAGGTGTTCCCGGGCAGTCTGCCCGTTTAAAGGCGAGCTGGAGGCGCGAGTGCAGGCCACCCGCATGCGCGGGATCGCGCCTATGTTCTCTATGCGGACATAAATCGGAGCGTCCGATTGATGCTTCATGAGCAGGCCCTTATCCTTGACCCATAAAGAATGAGGTCGGGAGCACGCGCGTGAGTGAAGCATCACCAGTACGGCAAGTTATCGAGCGATATCTTCGCGCCTATGAAGAAGGCGATTACGCAGCATGCGAAGCGATGTTCGCCGACCATGCCGTATTCGAAGACCCTGTCGGCACGCGCCGGTTCGAAGGAATCGAGGCGATTCGCGAATTTCTGCGTAGCGCCCCGGCCGAAATCAAGATCAAAGCGGATGTGCACAAGATCGTGGAATGCGGCCGCGATGCCATGTTCCACTACGCGATGATCATAACGGGCTGGCGTGACAATCCGGTCGGCATCAAAGTGTACGAGACGATCGCAATCGACGATGCCGGCAAGATTACGTCGCTCAGGGCGTTCTGGAACGAGGGCTCGATCCGCGATCTTTAACCCGCGCCAACGACATGGCGCTTGAAGTGGAATGTCTGAACCGGGCGATTTCCGTACAGCAAACGCGTGTTGAGAAACGGCTGCAGATCTGTCCGTTATCTGGACATTGGCCCGGTTGAGGTGCGGACAAACGCCGCGCGATAACGCACTAAAGCCTCTGCCTGATCCACGAAGTGGGCAGAGATAATTCATGGGAGGATGTTATGACACTGATCAAAGGACGCCAGGCCAGGCCGCTTGTTTGGTTGCTTTCGACATCTATTCTTGGCGCCGCCGCAAGCGTGTCGGCGTTTGCCCAGGACATGCAGGCTTCATCCGAAGCGGCCCGGGAGGGCGGCATAGAAGAAATTCTCGTCACAGCGCGCAAACGGTCTGAAAGCGCACAGGAAGTGCCGCTCTCGATCACCACGTTTTCTGCCGCATCGATCGAACGGCAGAACATCATGCGGGTGGAGGATATCAATCGTCTCGCTCCGAACCTCACCGTGGAGAACGGCGCAGGTGTGGGTTCGGCGGCGTCGTTCGTGCTGCGCGGCATCGGCTCTTATGATTACGAATTATATGCGGATACGCCCGTCGCGCTCTATGTTGACGGCGTATATTTCGCCCGTCCGCAGGCTTCCAACGGCGAGATGTTCGATCTTGAACGGATTGAAATTCTCTATGGGCCGCAGGGCACGCTTTTCGGGCGCAACACGACCGGCGGCGCTATTGCGATGTACACGCGCGATCCTTCGGAAGAATTCAAATTTCAGCAGCGGATCGCCTATGGCACCGACAACGAGCTCATCGTGCGGTCGGTCATCGATACAGGCGATATCGGCCAGTCCGGATGGAAAGCCAAGCTGGGCTATTACCATCGGCAGATGGACGGCTGGCAGGAAGATCTGAACACAAAGAAATCGACGAGCCCCGGTTCGCGCAACGTGAATGCATTGTCAGGACAGTTGCAGGGGAACATCGGTGACGACCTTCAGGTCGATATCCGCGGCGATTATCGCAAGACCAAATATCGCCCGATCGCTTATCAGCTCATCGGTGTCACTCAGGATGTCATCGATTATTTCAGCCGCTCGCCTCAGTACGGCGGCGACCCGTTCATTTTTACGACCGAACGCGGAATACTCGACGAGGTGTATCAGAACAACGCGTTTCCGGCTGCTACCGACAAGTCTTACGGCACGTCGTTGACCTTGAACTACACCCCGAGCGACGCATTCAACATCAAGAACGTGCTCGCCTATCGCAAACTGAAACTGTTCTCGAACAACAATCCGGGTGGTCAGGGTTTCCTGCTGGGTGAAGTTCTCGACAATACGACCTTCCTGCCTGCGGGCATTGCGCCGGTCACGCCGCTGAATGCGGTCACCACCAGTCGTCAGCATCAGATCTCCAACGAATTTCAGATCACGGGAGATTTGGGCCAGGTCGATTATCTGTTGGGGCTGTTCTATTTTCAGGAAAAGTCGTTCGGCACCCAGTTTGTCGATGCGACCTTCGTTCTGGGCGGCGGCATGGCGGCGCTGAACAACAACGTCGGCAAGGAATTCAACCTCAAAACGACGTCTTATGCGGCCTACGGCCAGATTTCCTATCGACCTGCGATGTTTGACGACCGGATGGAACTGACCGGCGGCCTGCGTTTCACCAAGGACGACAAGAGTTTCGACCAGATTCTGTATCTGAACAATGCGGTCACGGGAACGCAGGCGTTGTCGAAAGACTACAACAACCTCAGCGGCAGCCTTTCGATCAACTACAAGATCAGCGACGATGTCATGGTCTTCGGCCGCTACGCGACCGGCTACAAGGCGGGCGGGTTCAACCCCGGCACGATCCAGGATCCCTACGATCCGGAAAAGGCCGAAGCGTTCGAGATCGGTATCAAGTCCGACCTTTTCGACAATCGCGTTCGTTTCAATGCGGCACTGTTCCACACCAAATATGATGATCTGCAGACCACCCAGTTCCTCTTTACGGGAACAGAACAGCTCAACGTCATCCTGAACGCGGCGAAGGCGACCTACACCGGCGGTGAGGCTCAGCTGACGATTGCGCCGACGGACGGTTTGACGCTGACCGGCTATGTCGGCGTTATCAAGCCCGATTACAAAAGTTTCATGATCGAGGATCCCGTCACGTTCCAGCCGATCGACATTTCCGATACCGCCCATTTCCAGCTATTGTCGAAGTATAATTTCGGCCTTGGTGCGGAGTATAATTTCGGCGATATCGGTCTTGGCGAATTCAGCGTTCGCGTGGACTATGCCTACAAGAGCAAGCGCTTCTGGTATGCTTCGGACGAACTGAACCCGCGGAACCACATCATTGCCGGCAACGCCGCCAATATTCTGTCGGCGTCGATCATGCTCGACGAAATTCCGCTCGGTCCCGACAGCACGTTGCAAGTGCAGCTGCGCGGTGACAATCTGCTCGACCAGGATCGGATTGAGGCGGGGGCCGACCTTGGTGCGCTTGGTTCAGGCTTTGTCACCTACGCTCGGCCACGTAGCTACATGCTGCAATTGACCGCGAACTTCTAAGCGTCGATGGAGGGCCCGTGGTGAAAACACCGGGCCCTCCCAGCCGCATTGCGGATCATTGCAATTGTCGAGGAGAGAATGAATGGGCAGAAAAGTTGCTTTCGTCACGGGCGCGGCCCGCGGCATCGGCCGGGCGATCGCCATGGATCTGGCGCAGCATGGATTTGATCTTGTCCTGACCGCCCGGTCGCTCGAAACACCGACGTTCAACGACAAGCCGGGCACGCTGCGCGAAGTCGCGGCGCAGGTCGAGGCGCTCGGCGGCCGCGCGCTGCCGATCGCGCTTGATCTTCTGGAGCCCGATCAGATCAGGAGCGCCTGGCAACAGGCGATCGACACCTTCGGGCGGATCGATGTTCTGGTGACGAGCGGCAATTATATCGAGCCCGGCCCGACCGGCACATATTCGAACAAGTTTGTCGATGTGCCGTGGGATGCGTTTGATCGTCACGCACGCATCACGGGCCTGTCCTGCCTGTATCTGAACCAGCTGGCGGTAAAGCAGATGATGACCCAGAAATCGGGCGTCATCATGAATGTTACGCAGAACGCCTCGTGGTTGCAGGATGAAACCTATGTTGACACCCTGCCCCTGCCGGGCGAGGGGATGCCCGGTATGGCTGTCGCAGTCATGCGCGGCATTACGGACCGTATCCCCGCGGCGTTGAAGCGAGAGGTCGATCCCTTTGGTATCACTATCGTAACCTTCGATCCCGGCATGACCATCTCTGTCGATAAAGGTTTGTGGGAAGAGGTCGGCACCATCGGCTATCGCCCTGAAATCGCGCATTCGGTTGCGGTTCCCGCCCGCGCGGCGACGTATCTAGCGACATCGCCCGATGCCCGCCGGTTCAGCGGCAAACTCGTTTCCGCGATCGATCTTGTGCGCGAACACACGCTCCTGACGGAAGAGCAGATGTTCCCGGATTGGCAAGAGGGCATTCAGGATGTGACGAGCGTGCCGCCGATGTCGACAGGCACGGTCTGAACGGGCAGATGGACGCCGCCGCAGAGATGATGGACGCGATCGATCGCCTGAATATCATCGATCTTCTTTCCCGTTTCCATCACATGGTCGATGCAAAGAACTGGGATGCGCTGCACGCGCTGTTTCTGCCGGATGCGGTGGCCGAGTACCGCAGCCTGAACGACGTTTCCCTGTTCGATCTGGAAGGGCGCTACACGCCCACCGATGTGATCGTCGAGTGGATCCGGAGGGGGCAGGAGCCGTTCCAGTTCAACGGCGCGCCAACGCATTTCATGACCAATCACCTGGTGACCATCCAGGGCAGTGCTGCGCAATCGGTGAGCTATTTCATCGATTTTGATCTGATTTCGGGAAAGGCGATCGGCACCGGCTTTTACAAATGCACTCACGCGAAAACCCCTCAAGGGTGGCGGATCGCTCATATGGTGCTGGAACAGCGGTTGTGCGACGATCTGGTCGCGGTGATCCAGGCGCAACGGGCGGCAGCTGAGTCCGGCGGTTAAACGGTGCTCCGATCCGGCACAATATCGTCGTCGTCGATTTGCGGAATTTCGCCGAGGCCTTCGTTGGCGGGCAGCGGGTAGGTGCCGTAGGTGAGATCGAGCCCGGCGCGCAGATCGCCGCTGGCGACCTGTAGGGCGAGGCGTTCGCTGTCGCGCTCGCGGTATTCCGCTTCGATCGCGTCGATGGTCTTTTCATCGACCTCGGCGGCCTTCAGCGCCGCGCGGCCCATCAGAACCGCACTTTCGTGGACCTCGCGCACCACCGTCTCGCAGTCCGCATTCACGAGCTGGATGACGTGGCGCCGGTCGAACGCGCGGATCAGCACCTTGAGATTCGGGAATGTCCGGCGCACGGCGGCGAGCGTTTCGTTCGTCATCTGCTGGCCGTCGTTGCAATAGATCAGAAGCCGGGCTTCCTCTGCGCCCGCGATCCGCAGAACGTCGAGCCGCGTGCCGTCGCCGTAATAGACCTTTTGGCCGAAGCGGCCGGAGAGTTCGATTTGCCCCGGCTTGCGGTCGATGAGCGTCACCGGAATGCCGCGCGCGGCGAGCAGCTGGTTCACGGTTTGCCCGAAGCGGCCGTAGCCGACGAGAATCGCCGGGGCGTTTTCGGCTTTCTCGGGGCCATCGACGTCGTGGTCGTCGCTTTCGCGCTCGGCGAGCCTGTCGACGCCCGCGATCATGAGCGGGGTCAGCGCCATCGAGACGGTGACGGCCGCAGCGAACAGGCTGGAGGCTTCGGAGGCGAGCAGCAGGCCGCTTTCCGCCGCTGTCAGCACGACGAAGGCGAATTCGCCGCCCTGCGCCAGATGAACGCCGGTGAGCGCTGAATCGCGCCAGTTCGACCCGAACAGGCGGGCGAGCACCGCGATCACGGTGAATTTCACACCGAGCAGGATGATCACGTAGAGCAGGATGCGGGCCGGCTCGCTCAGGATGATCGAAAGGTCGAGCGTCATTCCCACGGCCATGAAGAACAGGCCGAGCAGGAGGCCCCGGAACGGATCGATGTCCGCCTCGACCTCGTGGCGATAAGGGCTGTCCGCCAGCATCACGCCCGCGATGAAAGCGCCGAGCGCCATCGACAGGCCGAAACTCGCCATCAGGAACGCCGAGCCGACGACCATCAGCAGCGCGCCGATCACGAACACCTCGCGCGTGCCGGTCTGCGCGATCAGGCGGAACAGCGGGGTCACCAGGAACCGCCCGGCGAGCACGAGCGCGCCGATCGCGACGAACGATTTCCACACGATTTCCCAGCCTTCCGGCGCATCGGGGGTGGGCGTGCGGGAAAGCGCGGTGGTGACGATCAGCAGCGGCACGATCGCCAGATCCTGCATCAGGTGGATCGAGATGATGCGCGTGCCGAGCGGCGTGTTGATCTTGCCCTGATCGCGCAGGATCTGTACGTCGAGCGCGGTGGAGGAGAGCGCCAGCGCAAGGCCGATGACGAGCGCGGCCTGCCATGTGAACTCGGTGGTGAGAAGCAGCGCGCCCGTGATCGCGAAGCCGCAAAGCAGCACCTGCGCGCTGCCCAGCCCGAAGATATCGTAACGCAGATCCCACAGCCGCTTGGGACGCAGCTCCAGCCCGATCACGAACAGCAGCATCACGACGCCGAACTCGGCGAAGGCGAGCGTCGCTTCGGGATCGGTGACGAGCCCGAGCAGGTGCGGCCCGATAATCATGCCCGCCACGAGATAGCCGAGCACCGTGCCGAGCTTCAGGCGGTGGAACAGGGGCACGATCGCCACTGCCGCCGCCAGATAGACGACACCGTCGCGGAGCAGGGTCGAATCGCCGCCGATCGCCATCAGCGCGCCACCTGATTTGCGATGGGCGGGGCGGGCCGGTAGAAAGAAAGGGAACAGAATGGAGGCATCGTCACCGGGTATGAAAATCGAGGAAGACAGTCCACAGGTAAGCTTCCCGCCGCCGTTCGTCTACGCCGGGATGCTGCTGCTCGGGCTTGGAATCGGGCGGCTTCTCGGTGATCCGTCCATCGGTCTCGATATCAAGGTTGCGAGCATCGCGGGCCTGGTGCTGGCCGTCGGCGGGCTTGGGCTGATCTTCGCGGCGATCATCCGGTTCCGGAGCGCGGGGACGAACCCGGAGCCGTGGCGGCAGACGACGGCGTTCGTGGCAAGCGGTGTTTACCGCTGGACGCGCAACCCCATGTATCTCGGCATGGCGCTGATCTTCGCGGGGCTCGCGCTTATCTTCGATAGTCTTGCGACGCTGCTGCTGCTTCCCTTCACGGTGATCCTGATCGACCGGAAGGTGATCGCGCGGGAGGAACGCTATCTCGAAACGAAGTTCGGCGAGGACTACCGCGCCTACAAGGAAAAGGTCAGGCGCTGGCTGTGACGGCGGCCTCTTCTGCCGCGCTCGCTGCCGCATCGAAGGCAAGCAGGATCGAGGGGTGGCGCGCCTTGTAAGCCTGCGCCGGGCGGAAGATTTCAAGGTCTGGCCAACTGTCCGGCACGCTGCCTTCGCCCTTCAGGAACGATGCGAGCGCGGTGTGCGCGGCGCGCAGTTCAGGCGTCGATCTGCCGAGCACGCTGCTGCCCAGGATCGAGGCCGAGGCCTGGCCGAGCGCGCAGGCGCGCACCTCCTGTCCGAATGCGGCGACGCGCCCGGCGGCATCCAGAACGACATCGGCTGTCACGCGACTGCCGCAGATCGGCGAGACCTTGCGGCTTGTGCCCTGGGGGCTTTCAAGGCGCGTCTGGTGCGGTATCGTCGCGGCGAGGCGAAGGATCGCGGTGTTGTAGAGCGGTTCGGACATCGCGGCCGATATAGGGCGGCGGCGTGCGTCTAGCCAGCCTCGCCGTCTTCGGCGCGGCCGTGGACGAAGCGGTCGACATAGTCGTTGCCGCTGTTTTCAAGGTCGGCGACCTTGCCTTCCCAGTGGATGCGTCCGTCTTTCAGCATCGCAACGCGGTCGGCGATGCGGCGCGCGCTCGCCATGTCGTGCGTGATGGTGACGGCGGTGACGCCCAGATCGGTCACGAGCCCGCGGATCAGCCGGTTGATCGTATCGGCGCGGATCGGGTCCAGGCCCGTGGTCGGCTCGTCGAAGAAAATGATCTGGGGTTCCGCCGCGATCGCGCGGGCAAGTGCCACGCGCTTTTGCATGCCGCCCGAAAGCTCGGAGGGTTTCAGGTCCGCCACGGCGGCATCCAGACCGACCTTCGCGAGCAATTCCACCGCTTTTGCGTGCATCGCCTTCGCGTTTCTGGAACGGCCGCGCGTCAGTGCGAAGGTGATGTTGCGCCACACGGGCAGCGAATCGAACAGGGCGCCGCCCTGGAACAGCATGCCGATGCGGTTTCTAAGGTTCGTGCGGTCCGCGCGCGGTGCGGCGGCGAGATCGACGCCGTCCAGGCGGATCACGCCGCCGTCGATAGGTAGGATGCCGAGCACGCTTTTCAGCATCACCGACTTGCCGGTGCCCGAGCCGCCGATCACGACCAGCGATTCGCCCGGCGCGACCTTCAGGTCGATGTGGTCGAGCACGACCTTCGGCCCGAACGTCTTGCGGACCCCGACAAGCTCGATACTGCCGCCGCGCGCGCCTGCCGTCATGTGCCGAACACCAGCACGGTGATGATGAGGTTCGCAAGCAGGATCAGCACGAAGGCGCTGACCACCGCGTTCGTCGTCGATCGTCCGACACCCGCCGCGCCGCCCATGCTGCGAAAGCCGTGGTAGCAGCCCATCAGGGCGATGATGAAGCCGAACACCGCCGCCTTCACGAGGCTGGAAGAAACGTCGTCCCATTCCAGATATTGCCGGGTCGTTGAAAGATAAGCGCTGACGTTGAAGCCGAGGCGCTGCGTGCCGATCAGAAAGCCGCCCATCACACCCAGCGCGTTCGAAACGAGCACGAGCACCGGCAGCACGATCACAGCAGCGATCAGGCGCGGTGCGATCAGATACTGGAACGGGTCGGTTCGCAGCGTGGTGAGCGCGTCGATCTGTTCGGTAACGCGCATCGTGCCGAGTTCCGCCGCCATTGCGGAAGAGACGCGCCCCGCCACCATCAGCCCGCCGAGCACGGGCCCCAGCTCGCGCACGATCGCGATGACGGTGACGGCAGGAACGGTGCTTTCGGCATTGAAGCGGCTGCCGCCGACAAAGATTTGCTGTGCGAGCGCGGCGCCGGTGAACACGGCGGTAAGCCCCACCACCGGCAGCGAGAACCAGCCGATGACGAGCATCTGCTCGATCAGGCGTCCGAAATAATAGGGCGGCCGTAGGGAGGCACCGAGCGCGCGCAGCGCGAACAGCGCAACCCGGCCGATGCTGGCGAGCGCGGCGAGCACCGCGCGGCCCGGATGGGCGAAGAGGGCAATGAGAGCGTTCATGTGTAGATGCGCTCATAGCGGGCGCCGAGGCCAGTCAGCAACTCATACTCGGAAAGTCCCGATAGATGCGCGGCTTCCGCCAGGTCGTAAACGATCTCCACATGCTCGCCGGGGGCGACGGGCGGCGTGTCGGTGATGTCGATGATGATCATGTCCATCGACACACGCCCGACGACGCGCGCCCGCTTGCCGCCGACGATCGCTTCGCCCCGGTCGGAGAAGCCCCGCAGATATCCGTCCGCGTAGCCGAGGTTGAGCACGGCAAGGCGGCTGTCGCGCGTCGCCGTCCATGTCGCGCCGTAACCGGAGGCGTCACCGGCGGGCAGGTCGCGGCACTGGATGACGCGCGCCTCGGGAAACACCACCTGCCGCATTCCCGCGACGCCGCCGTAAATCCCGATGCCGGGGCGAACGTGGCCGAAGGCATAGTCGCGCCCGAGACATATGCCCGCCGTATTCGCAATCGCTCCGCGCACGCCCAGCGCCGCAACCACCTGCGCGAACCTGTCCCGCTGCAAGGCATTGAGCGCATGCTCCGGCTCATCCGCGCAGGCAAGGTGGGTGTGAACGGTATTCACATCCATGCCCGCGAACATTTCGGTGCAGAAGCCGCGCCAGCCGAAGCCGAGGCGGTTCATGCCGGTATCCACCATGATGTCGCAGCGGCGCCCGGCACCGTGCGCGCGCCACAGCGCCACCTGCTCGGGGCTGATGAGCACGGGCTCGGCATCGATGGAGAGCGCGGCGGGGAGGTCGGCGGCATCGATTCCGTGCAGCACCAGCACGCGAAGATCGGGCGGGTGCCCGGCGAGCGCGGCGGCCTCCTGCCAGTTCGAGACGTAGAACGTGCGGCAGCCTTCCGCGTAAAGCCGCTCGACCACTGCTTTCGCGCCGAGCCCGTAGCCGTCCGCCTTCACCGCGGCGCCTGCATCGACGCCCGCAAGCGCGCGCAATTGCCGCCAGTTGGCGGCAAGGGCGTCGAGATCGATGCGAAGGCGAAGCGGCGCGGGCGGGATCATAAGCGCGGACGCATAGCGGGGGAGCGCGCGCTACGCAAATGCCTGTTGGGGCGTTGTGCTCGTGAAATTCCCTCGCTATGTTCACAGTCTGTTCTTGGCTATGGAGACCCGATGGCGCGGCTGAAAACCCAGTTTGTCTGTCAGGCGTGCGGCGCGGTGGCGCCGCGCTGGGCGGGGCAGTGCGGCGAGTGCAAGGAATGGAACAGCATCGTCGAGGATGCCGGCGCGGTGGTGACGCCGTTTTCAGCGAAGCAGTCGCTGAACCGGGGCGGCACGGCGTTCCGCCTGCAATCGCTCGACGAGGACACGCCGCTGCCGCCCCGGCTGCCCACCGGCATCGCGGAGCTTGATCGCACGCTCGGCGGCGGCGTGGTGCCGGGCAGCGCGATCCTGATCGGCGGCGACCCCGGCATCGGCAAATCGACTCTGCTGCTGCAGGTCGCGGGCAAGATGGCGATGGCGGGCAGGCGCGTCGTCTATCTTTCGGGAGAGGAAGCCGCCGACCAGGTGCGCCTGCGCGCGCAGCGGCTCGGGCTCGGCAAGGCCGACGTGGCGCTCGCCAGCGTCACCTCCGTGCGCGACATCCTGGCGACGCTCTCGGAGCGCGCCGCGCCCGATCTGGTCGTCATCGATTCGATCCAGACGATGCATTCCGACATGCTGGAGGGTGCCCCCGGCACAGTGAGCCAGGTGCGCGCCGCCGCGCAGGAACTGATTCGCTATGCGAAGTCCGAGGGGGCTGCCGTGGTGCTCGTCGGCCATGTCACCAAGGACGGGCAGATCGCCGGGCCGCGCGTGCTCGAACACATGGTCGATACCGTGCTCTATTTCGAAGGCGAGCGTTCGCATCAGTACCGCATCCTGCGCGCCGTGAAGAACCGCTTCGGCGGCACCGACGAGATCGGCGTGTTCGCGATGGGCACGCTGGGGCTGGAGGAAGTTTCGAACCCCTCTTCGCTGTTCCTCACGCAGCGCGAGGCGCCGGTGCCGGGCTCGGTCGTGTTCCCCGCGATCGAGGGCACGCGCCCGGTGATGGTGGAGGTGCAGGCGCTCGTCGTGCGCCTGCCGTCGGGCGCGACGCCGCGCCGCGCGGTCGTCGGCTGGGATTCGGGGCGGCTGTCGATGATCCTTGCGGTGCTGGAGGCGCGCTGCGGGCTGAACTTCTCGACCTGCGAGGTTTATCTCAACATCGCGGGCGGGCTGCGCGTGTCGGACCCTGCAGCCGACCTTGCCGTCGCCGCGGCGCTCGCGTCGGCGATGGCGGAGCGGCCGATCAGCCTCGACACGGTGGCGCTCGGCGAACTTGCGCTTTCGGGCGAGATTCGCGCCGCGCCGCACCTCGGGCTGCGGCTCAAGGAAGCGCAGAAACTCGGCTTCGAGCGCGCCTTCCTTCCCGGCGGCGCGACCGCGAAGGGAGACGGTGTGCCCAATGGTATGAAAGCCACAGGTTTTAAACATTTGTCGGGGCTTGTTGACCACCTCTGCGGCGCGGATTAGGGCCCGCAAAATATGGACATCACCGGGTTCGACATTGTCGTGCTGCTTATCGTCGGGGCGCTTGCCGTGCTCGGCGCGATCCGGGGCTTCGTAACCGAAATCCTCACGCTGCTTGCGTGGGTCGCGGCGGTGGTCGCGCTGAAGCTGTTCTACCCTGCGGGCAAGCTGATCGCGGCGGGCATGGTGGGCAGCGAGGTCGCGGCGGCGGCGATCGCCTTCGTCGTCATCTTCTTCGGCACCTTCTTCGTCTTCCGCCTCGTCGGGCGCCTGCTCGGCGACCGTACCAAGCGCTCGGTGATCGGGCCGATCGACCGCGTGCTCGGTCTCGGCTTCGGCGCGGTGAAGGGGCTCATCGTGGTCAGCCTCGTGTTCCTCGTCGTCACGCGCGGCCACGCGCTCATCTGGGGCGGCGACGAAAAGCTGCCGGCGTGGCTGCTCGCCGCGAAGACCGAACCGCTGCTCGATATCACCAGCCGCGCGATCATCGACTATGCCGAAGACCGGCAGGAAGGCCTCGGCCTCGGCGACGACAGGCCGCAAACGTCGCAGGAGCAGCACCACAGCGACACGAGCGGCGGCGAGGGCTACACGCACGAAGAGCGCGACGCGCTCGACGATCTGCTGGACGACGCGGGCTCTACAGAGATTTAGGGGCGGTTTCCTTCGCGGCGGATTCGCGCTAGGGGCGCGGCCATGACCGAGCTCCGCCTCTACAACACGCTGACGCGCCGGAAGGACGTCTTCACGCCCGCCGATCCGAACCGGGTGACGATGTACGTGTGCGGCCCCACGGTCTACAACCGCGCGCACATCGGCAACGCCCGCCCCGCCGTGGTGTTCGACGTGCTGTTCCGCCTCCTGCGCCACACGTACGGTGAAAACGCCGTCCACTATGCGCGGAACTTTACCGACATCGACGACAAGATCATGGCCGCCGCGCAGGCCGAAGGCGTCCCGATCGAGACGATCACGAAGCGCTACGAGGATTTCTACCGCGCCGACATGGGCGCGCTCGGCGTGCTGCGCCCGACCTACGAGCCGCGCGCGACCGAGCATGTCGAGCAGATGATCGCCATGATCGCGGCGCTGATCGAAAAGGGCGCGGCCTACGCCGTCGAAGGCCACGCGCTGTTCGATATCAGCGCCGACGCCGACTACGGCACGCTCTCGCGCCGCCCGATGGACGAAATGATCGCGGGCGCGCGCGTCGAGGTTGCGCCCTACAAGAAGAACCCCGGCGACTTCGTCCTCTGGAAGCCGAGCGCGGCGGACCAGCCGGGCTGGGAGTCCCCGTGGGGGCGCGGCCGTCCCGGCTGGCACATCGAGTGCTCGGCGATGATCGAGGCGCACCTCGGCACCACGATCGACATCCACGGCGGCGGCCTCGACCTCCAGTTCCCGCACCACGAAAACGAATGTGTGCAAAGCCGCTGCGCCCACGGCGCGCCGCTCGCGAGCGTTTGGATGCACAACGGCTTCCTCTCCATGGACAAGGAGAAGATGTCGAAGTCGCTCGGCAACGTGGTGACGGTGGGCGAACTGCTGGAGCAGGGCCACAAGGGTGAAACGCTGCGCCTCGCACTGCTGATGGCGCACTACCGCCAGCCGCTGGATTGGAATGAGCGGCTGCTTGAACAGGCGAAGGCGATGCTCGACGGATTCAGGAATGCCATCCGTTCGTCTGATGCGCCGTATGTTGAGGCGGAAGTTCCCGCTGCGGTCCTCGATGCGCTGGCGGACGATCTCAACACGCCTGCCGTGCTCGCCGAGATGCAGAAGGTGCGCAAGAGGCTTACGACTGCGGGTTCGGAGACGGAAGCATCAAAGGCGAGGTCGGAGTTGGAGGAAATTGGGAAGCTTCTCGGATTATCCTCACTGCATAATACGATTTTTTTGAAACCCGCCACTTTACGTCTTCAAGGCCAAAACATTGAGGTTTTGGTCTCAGATCAACGGATATTCCGGTATGTGGCTGACCGCACCGCCGCCAAAGCCGCAAAAAACTGGGCCGAAGCCGACCGCATCCGCGATCAACTCAAGGCGGAAGGCATCCTCCTGGAAGACAAGCCCGACGGCACCACTGTCTGGCGGCGCGCATAGCATGGATCCCGGCCTGCGCCGGGATGACGATGGGGAGGAAATGCTGACAGCCCCGCCTTTCCCGTCACCCCGGCGAAGGCCGGGGCCCATGCGACCGTGAATGCGTGCCGAAGCTGCTGACGGTTCAGCGCGCTCATGAAAGCCCCGCTCAGTAAAGCGCCGCGACCTCGCGGACGATCATGACGCCGAGCGCAACCCACGACAGGCCGAACAGCGCGAAGCGGATCATCACGCGGTTGAACGTCGCCTGCACCAGCGAATGCAGCGCGCGCAGGATCACGTAGGCCCATGCCGCGATCACATGCCACTGGTCGGCGTGGCCGAGCAGCACGATTGCGATGACCATCGCGTAGAACAGCGTCGGCGCTTCGAAGAGGTGGTTGTAATTGTCGGCCACCCGCCGCGCCTCGCTCGGCAGCGTGTTCAGCGACCCCGGATGCTGCGCCGCCTGCGGATCGATCTTCGCCTGGTTCATCGCCGGTATCCGCGTCGCGTACATCCACACGAACATCACCAGATTGAGCAGCCCCATCGCGATGATGGTCTGCAGCATCGAGATTACGTTGCTGTTCAAGGTCATGGGCGATCCTCCCCCTCGCGTCTCTCCCGGCGCGGATGCTGCGCCTTCGTGTCGCGGAGTGCAACCCTCACGGTCGACAGGGCGATTCCGGGCCGATATGGTCGCGCTTATGCGTGAAAAAGAGCTTCGGCTGGCGCTCGTGTGCTACGGCGGCATCAGCCTTGCCGTCTATATGCACGGCATTACGCAGGAAATCTGGAAGATGCTGCGGGCAAGCCGCAGCTGGCACGATGCTGATCCGGAGCCGCCGGGCGGCGATACGGAGCCCTTGTATCACGAGCTGCTTGAAGCGATCGGCGAGCATGTCCGGCTGCGCGTGCTTGTCGATATCGTGGCGGGCGCGTCGGCGGGGGGCATCAACGGCATCTTCCTCGCGCAGGCGATCTCGACCGGGCAGAGCCTCGCGCCGCTTGCCGATCTGTGGCTTGAAAAGGCGGATGCCGACGAGCTTCTGGATCCCGCCGCTGTGCCGAAGTCGCGCTGGAGCAAGTTCTATGCGCGGCCGCTGCTCTGGATGGCGCGGGGGCAGACCGATCCGCTCGACGAAATCGTCGAGAAGGGCGCGCGCGAGGAGCTGCGCACCAAAGTTTCGCGCTTCATCCGCTCGCGCTGGTTCGAGCCGCCGTTCTCGGGCGAGCATTTTTCCGAGCTGCTGATGGGCGCGTTCGAGGCGATGGGAGAAACGAAGGCGGCGGAGCCGCTGCTGCCGCCCGGCCAGCCGCTCGATCTGTTCGTCACCGTCACCGATTATCACGGCTATCCCGAACGCCTGCGTCTCCACAGCCCCGAAGAGGTGATGGAGGTTGAACACCGCAAGCTCATCACGTTCCGCGATTCAAGCGAACGCGGCGCGGAGCGGCGGCTCGCCGACATTCCCTCGCTCACGTTCGCGGCGCGCGCGACGGCGTCTTTCCCGGGCGCTTTTCCGCCCTTCCAGCCGAGCGAGATCGACCGCGTGCTCGCCAAGGACGGCAAACCCTGGCCGGAGCGGGCGGCATTCCTGTCGCGTGTTTTTCCGCACCGCGCCTCGGCGGGGCTCGATCCCGCGAACGCGGTGCTCCTCGACGGCAGCATCCTCAACAACGCGCCTTTCGCGCCCGCCATCGCCGCGCTTCGGCAGCGTCCCGCGCATCGCGAGATCGACCGGCGCTTCGTCTATATCGATCCCAAGCCCGGCATTCGCAGCATCGGCACGCGCATCGACGCCTCGAAGCCGCCGGGCTTTTTCTCCACGATCCTGCGCTCGCTTTCCGACATTCCGCGCGAGCAGCCGATCCGCGACGATCTCGATCATCTCGCCGGCCTGTCTTCGCGTGTGCGGCGCCTCAGCCACGTTATCGAGGGCATACGGGCCACCGTGGATGAAGCGATCGAGGAATCGATCGGCCGCCGCCAGCTTCGCACAAAGGTCATGCCTGCGCGGCTTCAGCAGTGGCGGGCGCAGGCCAATGCCGATGCCGTGCTGCGGGCGGGCTTCACCTATCCGGCCTATGCGCACCTGAAGCTCAGCCAGATCGTCGAGGAAATGGCGCGGTTGTTTGCCGATCTGGGCGGACACGAACGCGACGCTGCCGAGCGTGTCCGCAACGAAATCTGGCGCTACGTCCGGCAAAGCGGCATGGACCGGGTGACGAAGACCACGCGCCCCAAAGACGCCGATGCCGACCTCTTCGTGCAGTTCCTCCGCCGCTACGACCTTGGTTTCCGGGTCCGGCGTCTGCGCTTCATCGTCCGCCGCGTAAACGAATGGGGGGACGCGGGCAGTCCCCAGGATGTGCAGAAGGTCGAGGCGCTCAAAATCGCGCTCTACGATCTGCTCGCGCCCTATCTCGATCGCCGCCGCCTGGCATTCTACGGCCCGTGGGTGCGCGATCCGGCGGCGCTTGCGCACGAGGATACCGTACCGGTGATCGAAGCCTACGGCGAGGCGCTCGGGCTCACCGATTTCGATGCCCTGGGCGACGCGCGGCTCGCGGCGATCATTACGGACTGTCCGTCGGCGGAGCTGCGCGCGCAGCTTCTGAAGGCCTATCTCGGCTTTCCGTTCTACGACATCGCCACGTTCCCGCTGCTCCAGGGCGAGGGGCTCGACGAGTTTGATGAAATAAAGGTGGACCGAATCTCGCCCGATGATGCGCGTTCGATCCGTGAAGGCGGCGCGCTCGCCACGCTTAAGGGCATCAAGTTCAACAGCTTCGGCGCGTTCTTCAGCCGCGCTTACCGCGAGAACGACTATCTGTGGGGCCGCCTGCACGGTGTCGACCGCGTGATCGACATCGTCGTTTCGGCACTGCCGGAGGGCAAGCGCCTTGATGCGGGCTTCGTCAGCGGCATCAAGAAGCGCGCTTTCCATGCCATCCTCGATGCCGAGGAAGCGCGACTCTCGGCGATTCCCGATCTGATCGCGGAACTGCGCAAGGAAATCGGATGAAAACGCTTATCCCCAGCATTTCCACAGAGCACGCCCGGCAAGACGATGTATAAAGGGGCAATGCTTACACCGCTTCGCGCCGTACCGGCTCCTGCCGACGATTCGCCGACGCTCCCGCACAATATCGATGCGGAGGCGGCGCTTCTCGGCGCCATGATGATCGACAACCGGCTTGCCGAGGACGTGCAGTTGAAGCTGCGCTCCGAGCATTTCTTCGAGCCCGTCCACGGCGAAATCTATGCCGCGATCCTGAAGCTCGTCGATCGCGCGATGCTGGCGACGCCGGTGACGCTGCGCCCGATGTTCGCGGAGCATCCCGCGCTCGCCGAGCTTGGCGGCCCCGCCTATCTTGCGCAGCTCACCGAACAGTCCGCCGCGCTCATCGCCGCAAAGGATTTCGCGGCGCAGATCTATGATCTGGCGCTGCTGCGCGAGCTGGTGCGCGTCGGGCGCGAGATGGTGGTGAGCGCGTCCGATACGTCGGAGGACGTGAACCCGCACGAGCAGATCCAGCAGGCCGAACTCGCGCTCTACAAGGTCGCCGAAGAGGGGGAGGTCTCCAATTCGGTAAAGAGCTTTGCCCAGTCCGCGACGCTGGCGGTGCAGATGGCGGAGCGCGCCAAGCAGTCGGGCGGGCATCTTTCGGGCATCACCACCGGGCTCAACGCGCTCAACGCGAAGATCGGCGGGCTTCATCGCTCCGATCTCATCATCCTTGCGGGGCGCCCGGCGATGGGCAAAACCGCGCTTGCCACCAACATCGCCTTCTGCGCCGCCGAGCGGCTGATGAAGGACCGCGCCGACCAGATCGACAAGACGAGCGGCGCGGGGGTCGCCTTTTTCAGCCTCGAAATGTCGGCCGATCAGCTCGCGACGCGTATCCTTGCCGAGCAGGCGCGGATCAGCTCCGAAGATCTGCGCATGGGCAAGATCAATCAGGCGCAGTTCCGCGATCTTGTGCGCGCGTCGGCGGCGCTTCAGGATCTGCCGCTCTACATCGACGACACGCCCGGCCTCACCATTGCGGCGCTGCGTTCGCGCGCACGCCGCCTGAAGCGCCAGAAGGGCGTGGGCGTCGTCGTGGTCGATTATCTGCAGCTTCTGCAGGGCACCAGCCGCAAGTCGAACGACAACCGTGTCAACGAAATCTCGGAGATCACGCGCGGCCTCAAGACGCTGGCGAAAGAGCTCAACGTGCCGGTGATCGCGCTCTCGCAGCTGTCACGCGCGGTCGAGCAGCGGGAAGACAAGCGCCCCCAACTCGCCGATCTTCGCGAATCGGGCACCATCGAGCAGGACGCGGACATCGTGCTGTTCGTCTACCGCGACGAATATTACCACGCCCAGAAAAAGCCCGACGACGGCACCGAGAAGTTCGAGAAGTGGATGGAGCGGGGCATCGCCATTCGCGGGCGCGCCGAGGTGATCGTGGCCAAGCAGCGCCACGGCTCCACCGGCATCGTCGATCTGCACTTCGAAGCCGTGCACACGCGCTTCAGCGATCTTGCCGACGACGCGCAGCTGCCGGAACGGGATTACGAATAGGCGGTCACTGCGCCTTCAGATACTGCGGCTTGATGAGCGCCCGGAGCGCGTCCGTCATCGGCACGTCGATCTCGAAATCGCCCTCCGCGTACGACCCCGCCACATAGGGGCCGAGCAATACGCGAAATCCCGAAATGTCCTGTCCCGGCCACGATACCAGCGCCACCGGCTGATCGCCGAGCGGCGGGCAATCGTTGAAGATGCCGTCCTGGATTTCCCCGCGCCGCGAGAGTCGCTCGGCATCGAGCGCGCTGCAATAGGCGGGGGTCAGCAGTGTTTCGGCGGCGCTCCAGTCGGTGAAGAGGTCGCCGAAACTGATCTCGCGGCGTTCGGCCTTGTCCCAGTATTTGACCGCGAATCCGTGGTTGGGGTGCGCGCCGCCCGTGTACATCGAAATGTCGGCGCGGATGTTCAGCAGCGCATCGGTATCCGCCGCGACCGTCCAGTCCTGCACGAAGAAATGCGCCAGCTTCGGCGCGTCGGCAGGCCGCAGCTTCATGTCCTCCAATGCCCCGGCCTGCATTTCCTTTGCGCTCTCCAGCGCCTGCGCGCGCAGCGTGGCGAGCAGCGTCGGCGCCTCGGCAAGCTCCGGCGGCGCGCGCCACAGGAAATCGAGTTCGGCGGTGTCGCGCTTCACCAGCAGATCGCTGGCGGGAACGACAACGTCGGCGGCGGGGGCGGTCTGCGGGCGCGCCGTCTCCGCGCCGGCGCTTGCCTCTTTGGCCTTTTGGCCATCGCATGCGGCAAGCGCCAGCATCGCCCACAGTGCCATTGCGCGCATCGTCATAGCCGTCTCCAACCCGTTTGGCCGCAGCCTACAGGCTGGCTGAGCGCTAGTGAAGGTTCACTTCGGCGACCTTGTCCTTGTAGGCTTTCTTCGGATCGATGCCGACCAGCAGCTTCATACCTGCAAACAGGCTGTTCTCGTTCAGCCAGACTTCCCCGTGCTCCGCATCGAGCCTGAGTAGCGCGAGTTTCGGATCGGTCTTGCCGCCTTCATACCATGCGGCGATGAAGGGGTTCCACAGACGCTCGATGACCGCCTGATCGTTGTCCATCCACAGCGTGCCGTGGACTGCGGCGAAAAGGTCGTGGTCCTTCGCCGCGAACGTCGCGATCGCGCGCTGTCCGTC
The DNA here is from genome assembly GCF_014199685.1 of Sphingosinicella soli. Classification (GTDB taxonomy): domain Bacteria; phylum Pseudomonadota; class Alphaproteobacteria; order Sphingomonadales; family Sphingomonadaceae; genus Sphingosinicella; species Sphingosinicella soli. The sequence goes on from NZ_JACHNZ010000013.1 coordinate 19,470, forward strand.
GTCGAGTGCCTGCACGATGCCGTTGTCACGGGCGGTGAAAAACCAGATCGGCCCGCGATCGCCCTCCACCATCGCCGTCATCGGGCGCGTATGACCATCCTCGACCCCGTCGAGCCCGAGCATCATCGTCCTGTCGGATTTCAGCGCCTTCCAGAATTTGGCTTCCAGTTCGGCTTCGTTCGCCATCTCGCAGTCTCCCATGTGTGTGGGAAAGAAACGGGCCGCAGGGTGCGGGGTTCCGCGACTGGTCGCGTAAGTCTATTCGGCGGCTTCCGCCTCGTCGGCGATGTCTTCCGATTGCTGGCGCATCCACATCTCGGCGTAAAGCCCGCCTTGCGCGAGCAGGTCGTCGTGGCGGCCGCGTTCGACGATGCGGCCTTTGTCCATGACCAGGATCTCGTCGGCGTCCACGATCGTCGAGAGCCGGTGTGCGATCACAAGCGTCGTGCGCCGCGCCGATACGTTCGAGAGCGCATCCTGAATCGCCGCCTCCGTGCGGCTGTCGAGCGCGCTCGTCGCTTCGTCGAGGATCAGGATGGGCGGGTCTTTCAGGATCGTGCGCGCGATCGCCACGCGCTGCTTTTCGCCGCCCGAAAGTTTGAGCCCGCGCTCGCCCACTACCGTTTCATAGCCCTGCGGCAGGGAGACGATGAAGTCGTGAATCTGCGCCTGCCGGGCGGCCTCTTCGATCTCGGCCTGCGTCGCCCCGGCGCGGCCGTAGCCGATGTTGTAGCCGATCGAATCGTTGAACAGCACGGTGTCCTGCGGAACGATGCCGATGGCCGCGCGCACGCTCGCCTGCGTCACGTCGCGGATGTCCTGCCCGTCGATCGTCACGCGTCCCGCCTGAATATCGTAGAAGCGATAAAGGATGCGGGAGAGCGTCGATTTTCCCGCGCCGGATTCGCCGACAACTGCAACCGTATCCCCGGCGGGTATCGCGAAGCTGACACCGTGCAGGATCTGCCGCTCGGGATCATAGCCGAAATCGATATTTTCGAAGCGCACCTCGCCCGCCGTCACGGCCAGCGGCGCGGCGCCGGGCCTGTCGGCGACCTCGGGCATGGTATCGAGCAGGCCGAACATCGCTTCCATGTCGATCAGGCCCTGCTTGATCTCGCGGTACACCCAGCCGAGCATGTCGAGCGGGCGGAAAAGCTGCATCAGCAGCGTGTTGACCAGCACCACGTCGCCCACGGTGAACTTGCCCTGGCTCCAGCCCCACACGGTATAGGCCATGGCGCCGCCCATCATGATGTTGGTGATGAGCGACTGGCCGATGTTGAGCGCGGCGAGCGAGTTCTCGCTCTTGATGGCGGCGCTTGCGTAGGCGGTGAGGGACTGGTGGTAGCGGTCCCGCTCCAGCGTTTCCGCGCTGTAGTATTTCACGGTTTCGTAATTGAGCAGCGAATCGACGGCGCGCTGCGTCGTGCGGTTGTCGGTATCGACCATGCGGCGGCGCAGTTCGCTGCGCCACTCGGTCACGCGCCGCGTGAACCAGATGTAGAGCGCCACGATGAGGAGCGTCGCGGCGACGATCTCGAAGCCCATCTTGATCTGGAAGATCACGCACACGGCGATCAGCTCGATGATCGTCGGCGCGATGTTGAAGGCCAGGAAGTAGAGCATCGTGTCGACGCTCTTGGTGCCGCGCTCGATGATGCGCGTCAGCGCGCCGGTGCGGCGTTCCAGGTGGAAGCGCAGCGACAGGTCGTGGATGCGCGCGAAAACCTCGACGGCAAGGTCCGCGCCTGCCGTCTGCCCCACGCGCTCGAAGATCACGTTGCGGATGTTGTCGAACAGCACGCCGCCGAACCGCGCGACCGCATAGGCGAACACAAGGCCGACGCCCAGCAGAACGCCTTCGTTCGCGGGCGTCGCCATCGAATCGATGATGCCCTTGTAGGCGAACGGCATGGTCAGCATCGTCGCCTTGGCGATCAGCACGAGGATGAGCGCGATGACCACGCGCAGCTTCAGGCCCGGTTTGTCGGCGGGCCACAGATAGGGAAGGAAACGGCGCAGCGGATGCTGCTGCGTGTCAGGGCTCATGCCGTGTAGATAAGGGCTCAGGCCGGTGCCTTCCAGCAGGCGCGGACATGATCGTTCACAAGGCCGACCGCCTGCATGTAGGCGTAGATGATCGTGGAGCCGACGAAGTTCATGCCGGCTTTCTTCAGCGCCTTCGAAATCGCGTCACTGAGCGGGGTGGAGGCGGGCACATCACCGAAACCTTCGGGGCGGTTCACGATCGGCGTCCCGTCCACGAACGCCCAGAGCCATGCGTCGAAGCTGCCGTGCGCGCGCTGCATGTCGAGGAACACGGCGGCGTTGCGGCGCGCGGACCAGACCTTCAGGCGGTTGCGGACGATGGTGCCCGTGGCCAGCACCGTTTCAAGCTCGGCGTCGCTCATCGCGGCGACGCGGCCGGGGTCGAAATCGTGGAAGGCGGCGCGGTAGCCTTCGCGCTTCTTCAGCACGGTTTCCCAGCTCAGGCCCGCCTGCGCGCCTTCGAGGATCAGCATCTCGAACAAGGTGCGGTCGTCGTGGACGGGAACGCCCCATTCCGCGTCGTGATATTCGGCGTAGAATGCCTTGCCGGGGCTGTTGCCGAAGCAGCGGGTCTTGCCGTCCATCCTAGTCGAACAGGCTGGAAACCGAGGATTCGTCAGCGATACGGCGGATCGCTTCGCCGAGCAGCGGCGCGATGGTGAGCTGCCGCAGCTTCTGCGCGTTCGCGATTTCGGGGCGCGAGATCGAATCGGTGATGACAAGTTCCATCAGCTCCGACCCTTCGACCCGCGCCACGGCCCCGCCCGAAAGCACGCCGTGCGTGCAGTACGCGACCACCGCCTTGGCACCCGCCGCGCGCAGCGCCGCGGCGGCGTTGCAGAGCGTTCCGGCCGAATCGACGATGTCGTCGACCAGGATGCAGAAGCGGCCCTCGACGTCGCCGATAATATTCATAACTTCGGACTCGCCCGCGCGCTCGCGGCGCTTGTCGACGATGGCGAGCGGGGCGTTGTCGAGCCGCTTGGCAAGTGCGCGGGCACGCACCACGCCGCCGACGTCGGGCGACACGACCATCATGTTTTCAGAACCGTAACGGGCGACAATGTCGTCGCTCATCACCGGCGCGGCGTAGAGGTTGTCGGTCGGGATATCGAAGAAGCCCTGAATCTGCCCGGCATGCAGATCCACCGAGAGCACGCGGTTGGCGCCTGCCACGGTGATGAGGTTGGCGACGAGCTTTGCGGAAATGGGCGTACGCGGCCCGGGCTTCCGATCCTGCCGGGCATAGCCGAAATAAGGGACGACAGCGGTGATGCGCTTGGCGCTCGCGCGCTTCAGCGCGTCGATGCAAATCAGCAGCTCCATCAGATTGTCGTTCGCCGGGAAGGCGGTGGATTGGACCACGAACACGTCCTCGCCGCGCACGTTCTCGTGGATTTCCACGAACACTTCCTCGTCGGCGAAGCGGCGGACGCTCGCCTGCGTCAGCGGCATGTCGAGGTAACGGGCGATATCGCCCGCGAGCTGAAGGTTGCTGTTGCCCGCAAGCAGCTTCATGGCGCGCGAATCCCTGTTTTTTGTGGCGGTGACGAGTCGGTCGGTTCACTAACCCCCGGATGCACGGCGGGCAACGACTATGACATCAGCGTTGCAACGGCGAACACGCAACCGACGATGATCGGAAGGCCGATGAGGTCGAGCAGGAAGCCCGCGCGCACCATGTCGGCGACGCGCAGCTCGCCGGTGGCGTAGGCGAAAGCGTTGGGCCCCGTGCCCGAAGGCAGCATGAAACCCCAGCTCGCCGCCATCGCTGCGGGAACCGCGAGCAGCGCCGGGTCGATCCCGCTGACCACCACCATACCGGCGATGACAGGAATGAACCCGCTCGCGGTCGCCACATTGGACGCGAACTCGGTGACGAGGATGATGACGGCGACGACGATCGTCGCCACGATCCACACCGGCATGCTGGTGAAGGGCGTCAGCTGGTCGCCGATCCACTGCGCAAGGCCCGTCGTCGTGATGAGCGCGGCAAGCGCAAGGCCGCCGCCGAACATCATGATCACGTCCCACGGCGCCGCGCGCGCCTCCGGCCAGCGGAGAAGCGGGCGTCCGTCGCCGCCGGGGATCACCAGCAGCAGGCTGCCTGCGACGATGCCGATGGTGCCGTCGTTGATTGCGCCCCTGGGCAGTACGCCGCCTTCGATAAAGGGCAGGAATGCCCACGCGAGTACGGTGACGGCGATGATGGGAACCAGGCGTCTTTCCGGCGATGTCCAGGGCCCGGCCTCGCCGATGGCCTCGCGGACCTGATCGGCATTGAGGCTGGCATGGCCGAGCCGGTTGAGCGTGATCAGCAGCCACCAGCACACCGGGATCGAGATGAGCACGATCGGAATACCGAACGCTGCCCACGTCGGGAAGTCGAGCACATAGCCGGTAGTCTTCTCGATCAGCCCGGCGGCGATGACGTTGGTCGGCGAACCGACGAGCGTGCCGAGCCCGCCGATCGAGGCCGCATAGGCGACGCCGAGCGTCAGCGTGATGGCGAAGGGATCGGGCCCTGTGCGCGGGCCGTCGCCCCTGCTCGCCTTCACCACTGACATCGCGATGGGCAGCATAATCAGCGCCGTCGCGGTGTTCGAGACCAGCATCGAAAGAAGCGCCGTCGCCGTCATGACGGCGAAGAGCAGCGCCCGTACGCTGGTCCCGCCGTGCGACACAATGAACAGCGCGACGCGCCGATGGAGCCCGGTTCGCTCGATGGCGAGCGCGATGAACGCGCCGCCGAGCAGCAGGAACAGCACGCCCGAGTAATATTCCCCGGCAACGTCCTCTGCGGTCATCACGCCGAGCAGCGGGCCGAGAATGAACGGCAGGAAGGCGGTGGCGGTGATCGGCATTGCCTCCGTCATCCACCATGTCGCCATCAGCAGCGTGATCGCGGCGACGCGCCACGCCGGTTCGCTCAGGCCTGCCGGTGCGGGCAGTGCGAGCAGCAGCAGGAAGAAAGCGATACCGCCCCAGAAACCAACGCGGCTGGCGGTCATGCCGGAATCCCGATCAGCGAAATCTGGCGGCCGTAATCCGCCTCGCCGTGATGCGTGGCGCGGCGGAAGCTGAAATATGCCGCTTCGTTCGCGTAGGTGTCCTGCCCGAGAAGTTCGACCCGCCCGAGACCCGCCGCCGCGAGGCGCGCGCCGACATAGGCTTCAAGGTCGAACTGGTGGTGCCCTGCGCGGCCCGCGAGGAAGAATCGTTCGTTTTCCGGGTTCGCTTCGCAGAAACGCCGGAAGAAGGCGTCGTCGACCTCGTAGGAGGCGCGGGCGATGCAGGGGCCGACGGCGGCGGCGATGCGGTCGCGGCGCGCGCCGAGGCCTTCCATGGCGGTGATGACACTGTCGGTAACGCCGCCGAGCGCGCCCTTCCAGCCTGCGTGCGCGGCGCCGACGACACCTGCGTCGCGGTCGGCAAGCAGCACGGGCGCGCAGTCCGCCGTCAATATTCCCAGCAGCACGCCCGGCGTTGCCGTCGCCATCGCGTCCGCATGCGGGCGGGAGTCGTCCGCGTAAGGTGCGGTCACGGCGATCGCATCGGGGCTGTGCACCTGATGCAGCGTGACAAGCGCGGCGCCGGGCAGCACGGCCTCCACCGCGCGGCGACGGTTTTCGGCGATGGCGGCGCGGTCGTCCTGCGAGCCGAGGCCGACGTTGAGGCCCGCGACGATGCCTTCGGAAACCCCGCCCTGGCGGCCGAGAAAGCCGTGCGGCACGGCGAGCGCGGCGGCCGGAACCACAGGAATAGTCATGGACGCAGCACCTTGCGATAGAGGAACTCGTGATCGGCGTGCGCGCCGACCATGAAGTCGAACTCGCCGACCTTCTCGAAGCCGTACTTCGCATAGACCGTCTGCGCGCGATGGTTTTCCGCCCAGACGCTCAGATACATGTCCTGCCAGTTGCCCGCGTTCGCCCAGTCCAGCGCCCAGTCCATCATCGTCTGCGCGATGCCGCGCCCGTGCCAGGCTTTCAGGATATAGAGCTGGCGAAGCTCGCACTTGCTCCGCCCGTCGTCGTCCGTAGGCAGATAGGCGGGCCCGACCTTGCAATAGGCGAGCATCTGCCCCTCCGCCTCGGCGATGCGGAATGCGAAGGCAGGATCGGCGAACTCCACCGGCATTCCGTCGGGACCGAACACTGTCACCAGGAAATGGTCGAGATCGTGCTTGGCATAAAGGTGCCCGAACGTCTCGATGAACGTCTCGCGACCAAGGTCGCAGAGCGCGGGGAGGTCGGCTTCGGTCGGTGTGCGGATCGTGATGCTCATGCGCCGAACCCTGACGGTTCGGGCCAATCCTTGTGCGTGAATGCAAGCACCTTGAACAGGCTCCCCATCGTTTGCGGCAGGGTCAGCCGCCGCATTGCGCCCGCTATAGCATGGCGGGCTTCCGGGTCGAGCCCGCGCGAGAGGCGCTCGGCGCGGGCTTCGATGCCGAGGGCGCGCAGGAACGGGCCTTGCAGTGTGAGCGGCGAAACATGGGTGCCCGCTGCGCGGCCTGCTTCGGCGAGCGCGGTGAAGTCGACGTGGGCGGTGAGGTCGTGTTCGCCGGGGGCCGCCAGCGGATCGGTGGGCGTGTGGGCGGCGAGCGCCTGTAGCGTGTCGCCTTCGGCGGGGCCTTCGTAGCCGTAGTCGATGAGGAGGGCTGCGCCGCCGTCTGCTGCGATCCTGGCGGCGAGGGTGGTCGCGTATCGGGCGCGGGCCGGGGAGGTTTCTCGGATCGTTTCGGCTTGGGGTATGTAGACGAAGTTATCGGCGGAGAGTCCGATGCGGCGTTCGTGCCAGGCGCCTTCGAAGTATACATCTTGGCGGATGGGGAGGGCGTCGAAGAATTCGTTGGCAATGACGAGGAGGGGCGCGCCTTGCGGCACCCCTGACAGATCATCGTGCCATGTGGCGGTCGGGATGCGCTGCGCCTGCGCGGCGCGGAGGGTGGGGCTGGTTTCCACGAAATGGACGGCGATCGCGTCGGCGAAGGCGGGAAGCGTGCGGGCGGCGCGCAGCAGGTCCGCCATCAGCGTGCCGCGTCCCGGGCCGAGTTCGACGAGGTTCACGCGGGCGGGCCGCCCGGCGCGGTCCCACAGGTCCGCCATCCACAGGCCGATGATCTCGCCGAACATCTGGCTGATTTCAGGCGCGGTGGTGAAATCGCCGCCGCGCCCGAAGGGATCGCGCCCGGCGTAGTAGGCCGCGACGCATTCGGCCATGTAGCGGTCGACGCCGATCGGGCCGCGCGCGATCTCGGCGGCGAGCTTCCTCCCCAGCGGGGTCATTTCGCGAGCGCGCGCTTTCCGGCGGTTGCGACGAAGTAGGCACCGGCCACGATCATCGCGGTGGAAAGCGTCTGGCCCATGGTGAGACCCCACGACAGCGTGCCGAGCTGCGCGTCGGGCTCGCGGAAATATTCGACGATGAAGCGGAAGAGGCCGTAGCCGAGCATGAAGGCGCCCACGAGAAGGCCGGGCTTGTAGCGCGCATCGGTCTTCCAGAAGAGATACCAGAGGATCGCGAACAGCACGAGACCCTCAAGGCCCGCCTCGTAGAGCTGGCTCGGGTGGCGCAGGATGTCGCCGCCGGTGGGGAACTTCATCGCCCACGGCACATCCGTCGCGCGGCCCCATAGCTCGCCGTTGATGAAGTTGGCGATGCGCCCGAAGAACAGGCCGAAGGGGATTGTGCAGGCGATATAATCATGCACGCGCAGCCAGCTCAGCTTGTGCTTCCAGGTGTAGATAAGGAGTGCGATCGAAACGCCCGCCGCCCCGCCGTGGAACGACATGCCGCCTTCCCATAGCTTGAACATGTCGGAGATGTGGCCTTCGGGGCCGAAGAAACGCTCGAAATCATAGAAGAGCACGTAGCCGATGCGACCGCCCAGGATGATGCCGAGGGTGACCCAGGTGACGAGATCGTCGGCATGGCGCCGCGCCATCGGCGCGCCGGGCTTCGCCAGCATCCTGAGCAGATACCACCACGCGACGACGATGCCGCCGATATAGGCAAGACTGTACCACCGGATCGGCAGCTCGGCCTCCGTGAACGGCACGGGGATGGAGAACCAGATCGGATCGATGCTGGGATAATTGAGCGCGGCTTCTATTGCGAACACGTGACTGTCTGCCCCCAAAATCGATGGGATTGCCCCTGTAGACGCCGCGCACCATAGTGCCGGGGGAGCATAACGCAATCATGCGGGGAGGGTTTTGGCCTATGGCCGAGCCGCTGGAAGAGTTTCGCGGCGAGACGCGCGCCTGGCTGGAGGCGAACTGCCCGGCCGAGATGCGCGAGCGGGTTCTGGAGGAAGCCGACGTCTGCTGGGGCGGGCGCAATGTTCGCTTCAAGAACGCGGCGCAGCGGTTGTGGCTGGAACGCATGGCGGCGCGCGGCTGGACCGTGCCGGAATGGCCGAAGGAATACGGCGGCGGCGGACTTTCCCCCGAGGACGCGAAGATTCTGGCCGAGGAGATGCGGCGTATCCATGCGCGGCCGCCGCTCAGTTCGTTCGGTATCTGGATGCTGGGGCCGGCGCTGCTGAAATACGGTAGTGAAGCGCAGAAGGCCGAGCATCTGCCGAAGATCGCGCGCGGCGAGATTCGCTGGTGCCAGGGCTATTCGGAACCGGGCGCGGGGTCGGACCTTGCCGCCCTGAAGACGAAGGCCGAGGACAAGGGCGACCACTGGCTGGTGAACGGCTCCAAGATCTGGACGAGCTATGCCGATCAGGCCGACTGGATTTTCTGTCTGGTCCGCACCGAGCCCGACGCCTCGAAGCACGAGGGGATCAGCTTCCTGTTGTTCGACATGGCCTCCGAGGGCGTCTCGACCTCCCCGATCAAGCTCATCAGCGGCTATTCGCCGTTCTGCCAGACCTTCTTCGACAACGTGAAGGTGCCCAAGGACAACCTCGTCGGCGCGCGCGGCAAGGGGTGGTCGATCGCGAAGTATCTGCTGACCCACGAGCGCAGCTCGATCGGCGCCGACTTCGGCACCGGCGGGCGCGACACGGCGGCGCAGGTCGCGAAGAAGCGCGTCGGCACGCGGGCGGACGGCACGCTCGCCGATGAGGGCCTGCGCGTGGACCTTGCGCGGCACGACATCGATACATTGTGCTTCGCGCTCACCATGGAGCGCGTGAAGGACGAGGCAAAGGCCGGGCAGGACATCGGGCATCTCTCGTCGATGCTGAAGCATGTCGGTTCGGAGCTGAACAAGTCGCGGCAGGAGCTGCTAATGAGCGTGTTCGGCAGCGACGGACTGCTGTGGGACGGCGAGGGCGCGCATGACGGCGACATGGCGAAGGCGTGGCTGCGCTCGCGCGCCAACTCGATCGAAGGCGGCACCGCGGAAGTGCAGCTCGGCATCATCGCCAAGCGCGTGCTCGCGCTGCCCGATGCGTAAGGAGTGACGATGGCGCTGGTGCTGACCGACGAACAGGCGATGATCCGCGAGGCGGCGGACGGGTTTTTCGCGTCCGAAGCGCCGGTATCGGCGCTTCGGCGGCTGCGTGACGCTGCCGACGCGACCGGCTTCTCGCGCGATCTGTGGACGAAGATGGCGGAGATGGGGTTCGCGGGCGTGCTGGTTTCCGAGGCGCACGGCGGTAGCGGGCTCGGGCTCGTCGCGGCGAACCTCATTCAGGACGCGATCGGTCGAAACCTGTCGCTGTCGCCGTTCCTTTCGACCGCCGTGCTCGGCGCGACGGCGCTCGGCGAAGCGAACGCTGAACAGCAGGCCGCGCTGCTGCCGAAGCTGGCGGCGGGCGACCTGCTGCTGGCGCTGGCGAGCGACGAGGCTTCGCGCCACGCGCCGCATCTTGTCCGCACGCGCGCCGAGGCGGCGGGGAACGGCTTCCGGCTCACCGGCGCGAAGACCTTCGTGTTCGACGGGCATGTCGCCGACAGGCTGATCGTCGCGGCGCGGACCTCGGGCGAGGATGATGAGCGGGACGGGATCACGCTGTTCCTCGTCGATCCGAACGCGGCGGGCGTGACGGTGAAGCGCACGCAGATGGTCGACAGCCGCAACGCCGCCGACATCCGCCTGGACGGCGTGCAGGTGGACGGCGCCGACGTGATCGGCGCGGTGGGCGAAGGCGCGGCGATCCTCGACCGGGTGCTCGACGCGGGGCGCACGTGCCTTGCCGCCGAGATGGTCGGCGTTTCGGCGCAGAGTTTCACGATAACGGTGGGCTACCTCAAGGAACGCGAGCAGTTCGGCCGCAGGATCGGCAGCTTTCAGGCGCTCCAGCACCGCGCGGCGCAGCTTTACTGCGAGATCGAGCTTGCGAAATCGGCAACGCTGAAAGCCGCGCAGGCGATCGACGCGGGGGACAAGGACGCGCCGCTCTACGCCAGCCTCGCCAAGGCAAAGGCGGGCGCGGTGGCGCGGCTCGCGACCAACGAAGGCGTGCAGATGCACGGGGGCATCGGCATGACCGACGACTATGATATCGGCTTCTACATGAAGCGCGCCCGCGCCGCCGAAACGAGCTTCGGCGACCTGTCGTTTCATGGCGATCGTCTCGCGCGTATGCTAGGGTACTGAAATGCTGACTGAACTCGACAAGGCACAGGACAAGGCCGTCGCGGCGATCACGGCTCCCGGCGGCCAGCTGGAGATCATCGACAAGACCGTGCGGGGCGTGCCGCTGAAGGTCTTCAAGAACGCGCCGCCGACGATGCGCGAGTTTTTCCAGTTCTTCTTCGCGCACAATGCCGCGCGCGAATTCCTCGTCTACGGCGAGGAGCGGATGACCTTCGCGGAGGTTTACGCCAAGGCGCTGCGCATCGCGGCGGCGGTGCAGCACACATACGGCATCGCCAAGGGCGACCGGGTCGCCATCGCCATGCGCAACTATCCCGAATGGATCATGGCCTATATCGGCCTCGTTCACCTGGGCGCGGTGGTCGTGCCGATGAATGCGTGGTGGCAGCCCGAAGAGCTTGCCTACGGGCTTGCCGACAGCGGCGCGCGGCTGGTGATCGCGGACGAGGAGCGCCTGCGGAGGCTCGCCCAGATCGAGGGCCTGTCGGTGCCGGTCGTGGTCGTTCGCGCCAGCCACGGCGTCGCGGCGGAACATGGCGCGGATCTTCTCGACGATCTTCTCGAAAGCGGCCCGAGCGATACCTGGTATTTGCCGCCGCTCGCGCCCGAAGACGATGTCAGCATCCTCTACACGTCGGGTTCCACGGGTTTCCCGAAGGGGGCGGTATCGACCCATCGCGGCACCGTGCACGGCACGTTTTCGTATCTGGTGCAGGGCCTCGCGCTGCTCAAGCTCTCCGAAGCCTCGGGCGCATATGTGCCGCCGCAGCAGATCATGCTGCTGACCGTGCCGCTGTTCCATGTGACGGGGCTCGTGCCGCTGATGCTGGTGTCGGTCGCGATCGGGCGCAAGTTCATCATGATGCACCGCTGGGACGCGGGCGAGGCGATCCGGCTGATCGACAAGGAAAAGTGCACCTATTTCGTCGGCGTGCCGACGATGACGCACGAGATCATGTCGCACCCGGAGCGTGCCAAGTATGATCTTTCCACCGTGACCGACTGGGCCGCCGGGGGCGCGCCGCGTCCTGCCGAGCATGTCGAGCGGCTGGCGAAGGCGATCCCCACGGGCAAGCCCGCGATCGGCTACGGCCTTACGGAAACGAACGGCGTGGGCGCCGGTATCCTGCGCGAATCCTATCTCGCGCGGCCGACCTCGACGGGCCGGGCTTCGAAACCCGTTGTCGAGATCGCGATCCTTGACGACGACGGCGCTGCGCTGGCGGCGGGTGCGGTCGGCGAGGTGTGCATCCGCTCGGCGGCGAACGTGCGCGGCTACTGGCGGCGGCCCAAGGAAACGGCGGAGGCCTTCGACAAGGCGGGGTGGTTCCACACCGGCGACCTCGGCTATCTCGACGAGGACGGCTTCCTGTTCATCGTCGATCGGAAGAAGGACATCATCATCCGCGGCGGCGAGAACATCAGCTGCCAGGAGGTGGAGGCCGCGATTTACGCGCACCCGGCGGTGATGGCGGCAAGCGTGTTCGGGCTTCCCGATGACCGGCTCGGCGAAATCGTGGGCGCCGTGATCTATCTGAAACCGGGCGAAAAGGCGGAGCCCGAAGCCGTTATCGATTTCACGCGCCAGCATCTTGCCGCGTTCAAGGTGCCTGCACGGCTCTGGATATCGGCAGAGCCCTTGCCCCGGCTCGGATCGGAGAAGATTGACAAGGTCAGCCTGCGCAAGACCTACCGCGACGTTCATCAGGCGGACGCGGCATAAGCAGGCGGGGAGAGGAGAACGGTTATGGCGACGAACCCGGAGATACAGAGCCAGGCGAAGTTCCGGCACATGCTGGACGGCACGCGGGCCGACTGGATGATCATCGCGCGCGAACATGCGGTGCACCAGAAGGCGGCGGCGCCCATGCAGATCATGGACACGCTCCGGCGGCTCGGCGACATGGTGCTCGGCTTCGCCGCCGACCAGCTGACCCATTCGCTGATGACCGGCACGCTCGCACGGCGCGCGGGCGCGAGCGACGAAGAGGTGGTGGCCGCGCTGTGCCACGACATGGGCAAAATCATGTCGGTGCCGAACCACGGCCAGATCGCGGCCGAAGCGCTGAAGCCCTACGTTTCGGACTCGCTCTATCACGCCGTTTACTGGCACCAGCATTTTCAGGGCCGGTATTACTACGATCACATGGGCAAGCCGACCGACCTTCGGCTGCAGTTCAAGGACGAGCCCTGGTACGGCTTCGCCTGCCGGCTGGTGGACGAGTGGGATGCGCCGGCGTTCGATCCGGGCTTCGATGTCGATAGCCTCGAAAGCTTCGAGCCGGAGGTGGTGAAGGTGTTCTCGAACCCCGCCGCGATGATCTGAGACGCCGCATCGACAGGGTCTTGCGTCCGCGATAAACCGCTGGGATGGACGACAAGACGCCGCCGGCTCCCCAGCCGTTACAGACCCCGCCGCCTCCCCGGAAACGGGCGCTTCCGAAGTTGCCGCAGATTTCGCGGCGCAAGCTGCTGATCGGTATCGGCGCGGGCGCGGGGCTTGCGATCGGCTATGCCGTGTGGCCGCGCCGCGTGCCGCTGAACCTCGCGGTTCGCGAGGACGAGACGCTCATCAATGCCTGGCTGAAGATCGGGGCGGACGGGCGGATCGTCGTCGCCGTTCCGCAGGCGGAGATGGGGCAGGGCGTTTACACATCGCTGCCGCAGCTTCTGGCGCACGAACTCGGCGCGGACTGGAAGACGGTGTCGGTGGAGCCCGCGCCGGTGCATCCGGCCTATGCGAATCGCGCGATGGCGGAAGGCATGGCGGCGGAAGCGCCGGGCTTCCTGCAGGGCATCGTGCGCTGGGCGGCGACAACGGTGGTCGAGCGGTATTCGCTCCAGCTGACGGGCGGTTCAACCTCCGTCGCGGCCCATTGGGAGCCGCTGCGAACCGCAGGCGCAGCCGCCCGCGCGCTGCTCTGCGCGGCGGGGGCGAAGTGGCTTGATGTCGATGTGGCGGCCTGCGACACGGTGAACGGATTCGTCGTCGCGCCCGGCGGCAAGACAATCGCGTTCAAGGACCTGCTCGCCGACATCGATCCCGATGATGCGCCCGACGAGCCGCAATGGCGCGCCGACGGTACGGGGCCTTTTCTCGGCAAATCGATGCCGAGGCTCGATACGCCCGGCAAGGTGGACGGCAGCGCGCAGTTCGGTGCGGATGTTCGGTTGCCCGGCATGATCTACGCGGCTGTTCGCGGCGCGCCGCACGGCGCCGCGGGGCTCACGGCCCAGCTGCCGAAGACGGCGCGCAAGGGCGGTGTGATCGGACTGGTCATCGGGCCGCGCTGGTATGCGGTAACGGGCGACACTTGGTGGGCGGCGCGGCAGGCGCTCGATCTCGTCAACGCGGATTTCGAGCCCGGCGAATCGATGGCCGACAGTCTTGCCATCGAAGAGGCGCTCGACGAGGCGCTCCACGGCGACGACGGCACGATTTTCGCCACGAGCGGAGACATCGACGAAGGGCTCGAGACCGGAAAGCGGATCGAAGCGGATTATTCGGTTCCGTTCCTCGCCCACGCCTGCATGGAGCCGATGACGGCGACGGCGCGCGTCGAAAACGGCAAGGTGGAAGTCTGGGTGCCCACGCAGTCCGCGACGCTTGTGGTGTGGCGTGTGGCCGATGCGCTCGGCGTCGCGGAACAGGACGTGACGGTGTTCCCGACGCTGCTCGGGGGCGGTTTCGGGCGCAAGGCGGAGGTCGATGCGGCGGTGCAGGCCGCGCTGATCGCGCGCGACGCGGGCCGGCCGGTGCAGCTGATCTGGCACCGCGAGGAAGACATGGCGCGCGATATGTACCGCCCGCCCGCCAAGGCGCGTATGCGCGGCACCGTGAACGCCGACAAGAAGATCGGCGCGTTCGATATCAAGATCGCCGCGCCGAACCTGGGTGAGAGCTTCATGTCGCGCAACATCCCCGCGCTCGCGAGCGGCGGGGACAGCGCGGCGATGCTGGAGGGTGCGCTCTCCATCCCTTATTCCGTGCCCGTGTTCCGCGCCGCGCATGTCGATGTGCCGACGCCCGTGCCGCTCGGCTACTGGCGCTCGGTGGGCCACAGCTACACGGCGTTTTTCTGCGAGAGTTTCGTTGACGAACTGGCGCAGGCCGCCGGGATCGATCCGTTCGAGTTTCGTCTGCGCATGATGGAGGAGGGCTCCCGCGAGGCCGAAGTGCTGAAGACCGCCGCGTCGCGCGGCAGCTTTTCGGCGGTGAGCGAAGATCACATCGGGCGCGGGATCGCGATCCACAGGAGCTTCGGTTCGATCGTCGCGGAGGTCGTCGAGGTCGAGGCGCCGAGCATCGAACAGGTGACGGTGAAGCGCGTGACCTGCGTGGTCGATTGCGGGCGTGTCGTGAACCCGGACATCATCAGGGCGCAGATGGAAAGCGCGATCATCTTCGGCCTCACGGCCGCCATGCACGGACAGGTGCGTTTTGCCGAGGGGGAAGCGGAGCAGTTGAACTTCGATTCGTATCCGTTGCTGCGGATCGACGAGACCCCCGAGATTGACGTCCACATCATGACATCGGATGCCCCGCCCGGCGGTGTCGGCGAGCCGGGCGTGCCGCCGCTCGCCCCCGCGCTCGTGAACGCGATCTTCGCGGCGACGGGCGAACGCCTGCGCGATCTGCCGCTTTACCGCTACTGATGCAGCCCGCAGACCACCCGCGGATCGCCGACGCGAGAATCGGCGTGCTGATCGTGAACCTGGGGTCGCCCGACGCGCCGGAAGCCTCGGTGGTGAAGCGCTATCTGAAGGAGTTTCTGTCGGATCGGCGCGTTGTCGAAATCCCGGCGCTGCTGTGGCAGCCTATCCTGCGCGGCATCATTCTCAATACGCGTCCGGCGAAGAGCGCGGCGCTCTATGCCTCGATCTGGGATCGGGAGCGGGGAGATTCGCCGCTTCGCGTCATCACCGGGGATCAGGCCGGACTGCTCCAGGCGGCGCTGCCCGACGTGACGGTGGATTTCGCGATGCGTTACGGGAATCCCTCGATCCCCGAACGGCTCGCGGCGCTGAAGGCGGCGGGCTGCACGCGTATTCTGGTGATGCCGCTCTACCCGCAATATTCCGCGGCGACGACGGCAACCGTCGTGGACAAGGTGGGCGCCGTTCTGAAGGACATGCGCTGGCAACCCGCGCTGCGCGTGCTGCCGCCCTATCACGACGACCCCCTCTATATCTCCGCGCTTGCGCAGGACGCGCGCGCGGAGATGGCGGCGCTCGATTTCACGCCCGACGTCGTCGTGGCATCCTTCCACGGGATGCCGGAGCGGACGCTTCATCTGGGCGATCCGTATCATTGTCACGCGCAGAAAACCGCGCGGCTGCTGCGCGAGGCCCTGGGGGTCGGCGAGGCCGGTTTCCGCACGGCGTTTCAATCCCGTTTCGGGAAGGCGGAATGGTTGAAGCCCTATCTCGACAAGACGCTCCAGTCGCTTCCCGGCGAAGGCATCCGCAAGGTGGCCGTGATCGCCCCCGGCTTCAGCGCGGATTGCATCGAGACGCTGGAGGAAATCGCGATCCAGGGCCGCGAGACATTCTTCCACGCGGGTGGAACCCATTTCGCCTATTTGCGCTGTCTCAATGCGGGAACTGCGGGGATGCAGATGCTTTCCGGGCTTGCGGCGCGCGAACTTGCCGGTTGGCGCGAATCGGGTCATTGATTGCAACACAAATGAAAAAAGCGGGCAGTAACGGTCTATTGTACTTGGGAGGACAATCATCATGGCGCGCGTGGCAATCGTTACCGGCGGATCGCGGGGCATCGGCGAGGCGATCAGCCTCGAACTTCAGAAAATGGGGATGAAAGTCGCCGCCAATTACGGCGGCAACGATGAAAAGGCCCGCGAGTTCACCGAGCGCACAGGCATTCCCGCTTACAAATGGGACGTCGGGGATTTCGATGCCTGCCAGGACGGCGTGCGCAAGGTGGAGGCCGATCTCGGGCCGGTCGACATTCTCGTCAACAATGCCGGCATCACGCGCGACGGCACGCTGATGAAGATGGACCGCAAAGGCTGGGACGAGGTTATCGACGTGAACCTCGGCGGCTGTTTCAACATGGCCAAGGCGGTGTTCGACGGCATGAAATCGCGCGGCTACGGACGGATCGTCAACATCGGCTCGATCAACGGGCAGGGCGGCCAGTACGGCCAGGTGAACTACGCGGCGGCGAAATCGGGCATTCACGGTTTCACCAAGGCGCTCGCTCAGGAAAGCGCGCGTTTCGGCATTACGGTGAACGCGCTTGCGCCGGGCTATATCGATACCGACATGGTCGCCGCAGTGCCCGAGCCGGTGCTTGAGAAGATCGTCGCCAAAATCCCCGTCGGACGGCTCGGCAAGGCGAGCGAGATCGCGCGCGGCGTCGGCTTCCTCTGCGCCGAGGATGCGGGCTTCGTGACCGGATCGACGCTGTCGATCAACGGCGGCCAGCACATGTATTGATCCCGGCATGTCGGGGCTCATCAAACGCTCGGTGACGATCGCCGGGCATCGCACTTCGGTGAGCCTCGAGCCTGTGTTCTGGGACGCGCTGGTGGCCGAGGCTGACGGCGAGGGGCGTTCCGTCAACGCGCTCGTCGCGGAAATCGACGAGGCGCGGACGACCAATCTTTCCAGTGCGATCCGCGTGTGGCTGTTCGAGCGGCGGGGTGGCTGACGGGTTGTGCATCCCCTGACTTCGCTCGGGATGATGGGCGCAGAGGGGCGGGGCCTCTCTATCAGACGCAGCGCAGGGCGGAACCGCCCCACCCCAACCCCTCCCCTGAAGGAGAGGGGCTTTTCCGCGTTTCTATTCAAGCCAGGTGACGTGGCCCATCTTGCGGCCGGGCTTGACCTCGCTCTTGCCGTAGAGATGCAGATGGGCGCGCGGGTCCGCGAGTATCGCGGCCCAGTCGTTTGCGTCCTCGCCGATCAGATTCTTCATGCGGACGGCGTGCGCGCTGAGCCCCGTTTCGCCCAGCGGCAGGCCGCAGATCGCGCGAATATGGTTCTCGAACTGGCTGGTGTGCGCACCCTCGATCGTCCAGTGGCCGCTGTTGTGAACGCGCGGGGCCATCTCGTTGAACACGGGGCCGTCCGCGCAGGCGAAGAATTCGAGCGTCAGGAGCCCGACATAATCGAGGGCATCGGCGACCTTGCGCGCCATTGCAGCCGCCGCTTCGATGTGCGCGGAGAGCGCGGCCGGTGCGGGAATTTCGGAGAGGACGAGGATGCCGTTCGCATGGGTGTTGCGGGGCGCCTGATAAACGGCGCTGCTTCCATCCGTGGCACGGGCGAGCAGGATGGAAAACTCCGCATCGAAGCGGACGAAGCCTTCGTAGATCGAGGGGTTCTCGCCGATGTCCGTCCACGCGGCGTCCAGCATCGTATCGGCGTCGATGCGAACCTGGCCCTTGCCGTCATAACCGAACCGGCGGGTCTTGAGGATGCCGGGGGTGCCGATCTCGCGCACGGCCGTTTCAAGCTCGGCGCGCGACGAGACGGCGCGGTACGGTGCGGCGCGGCCGCCCAGGCCGGTGAAAAAATCCTTCTCGACAAGGCGATCCTGCGCAATGCGCAGCGCGCGTGCGCCGGGCCGGGTCGGGACGCGCGCTTCGAGAAACGCAAGGCTTTCAGCATCGACGTTCTCGAATTCGACCGTCACGACATCGACGGCGGCGGCGAAGGCTTCGAGCGCCGCATGGTCGGTGTAGGCCGCGCGCGTGACGGCGGCGGAGACGTCGGCGGCCGGAAGTTCGGTTTCGGGCGCGAAGATGTGAACGCGGTAGCCCATGTTCGCCGCCGCGAGAGCGAGCATACGCCCAAGCTGGCCGCCGCCGAGGATGCCTATGGTGGAACCGGGCGCAATCATTCAGGGTTTTCGGCGACCGCCTCGGTCTGCTTCGCGCGCCAACGGACCAGCCGCTCGTGAACGTCTGTGTCGTGCGTGCCGAGGATCGCCGCGGCGAGCAGCGCGGCGTTGATGGCGCCCGGCTTGCCGATGGCGAGCGTGCCGACGGGGATGCCGCCGGGCATCTGGACGATGGAAAGCAGGCTGTCCATGCCCTTCAGCGCCTTCGATTCGACGGGCACGCCAAGCACGGGAAGCGCGGTCATCGCGGCGGCCATGCCCGGCAGGTGCGCCGCGCCGCCCGCGCCCGCAACAATCACCTTGAGCCCGCGCGCAGCCGCGCCGTGCGCATAGCTGTACAGCCGGTCTGGCGTGCGGTGCGCCGAAACGATGCGGGTTTCATGTGGAATTTCAAGCGCTTCCAGGGTTTCCGAGGCATGGCGCATCGTTTCCCAGTCGGACTGGCTTCCCATGATGATGCCGACCAGCGGCGGTGTTTCCGGCATGCTTCCCTGCGCGTCCTTCTCCGAAGCGCCGCAACCTACTTTCGCTCCGCCTCGCTGTCTATGTTCACCTTACGCACATTATTTTATGGGCAGAGTGACGATCGGAACCGGAAACGGCCGGGAGAACAGGATGACGCGTATCGATGAAGGCGGACGCGCTGCACGTGCCTACGGGCGCGTCCAGACACGCGCCGCGCTTGCGTCGGTGCCTGCCATAGGCGATGCACTGGCGGGCATTCCCGACGCCGAGCCCGCCACCGCGATTGCGGAGGTGGCGGCCGCCGCGCTTCCCGAGCACCTGCGGGACGCTTTCGTCGCGTTGCTTGCGGAAACCGAGGAACTGCGCAGAACGCTGGCGGTCGCGCGCCGCCGCATCGAGGAACTCGAACGCCTGGTGGAAGCGGACGAACTCACACCGGTCGCCAACCGGCGCGGCCTGATGCGCGATCTCGCCCGGACGCTGGCGGAGGTCGGACGGCACGGGGTGCGCGCGGCGCTGATCTTCATTGATGTCGACAGGCTGAAGGAGATCAACGACCTTCACGGCCACCTCGCCGGAGACGCGGCGCTCGTGCACATCGGGGAAACCCTGCGCGCGAAACTGCGCGAATCCGATACGATCGCGCGGCTCGGCGGCGACGAATTCGCCGTTGTCCTGCGGCATGTCGATGGCGAACAGGCGCGCGCGAAGATGGAGCAGATCGTGGCTGCCGTGGCCGCGAAGCCGGTGTGGCTGGGGAGCGATCGCTTCACCGTCACGATTTCCGCCGGCCTGCACATCCTGTCGCCGGGAGAAACGGTGGAAGGCGCCCTGCGCTTCGCCGATACGGCGATGTACGCTTGCAAGACGGAAAAGCGCTGAACCCGATCCGAGACGTATCGGCGGCGGCGCGAAGCCTTTGAAGGAAAAGCGTTCGCAGCGCTTCACCGGCGATCCCTTGCGATGGAAATGTAACCCCCGCACGCTATAAGCAGCGGCATGACCGACGATGTTCAGGATAAGGATCACGCTCCGGCGCCGCGCGAGGCACTGGAAGACAACCGTTTGACGGGCGCGTTCGTCGATGAGGTGACGGAGGCGCTCGCCGCGGGGGACGCGGCGCGCGTGCAGGAACTCGCCGGGCCGCTGCACCCCGCCGATATCGCCGATCTCGTCGAGCAGGTGAAGCCGCAGGAACGCCAGCTTCTCGCCGCCGCGCTCGGCGACCTGCTTGACGCCGACGTCATCTCGGAAATGAACGAGGTGGTGCGCGAACAGTTGATCGACGTGCTCGATGCGGGGCAGGTCGCGGACGTCGTTACGCAGATGGAAACCGACGACGCGGTCGCCATCCTCGAGGACATGGACGAGGAGGACCAGGCCGAGGTCCTGCGCTCGCTCCCCGCCAACGAACGCGCCGCGATCGAAGAGGCGCTGGGCTACCCGGAAGAATCCGCCGGCCGCCTGATGCAGCGCGACCTTATCGCGGTGCCTGAATACTGGACGGTCGGTCAGGTCATCGATTTCCTGCGGCAGGCCGGTGACGACGTGGCCAGCGATTTCTGGGAAATCTTCGTCGTCGATCCTTCGCACAAACCGGTGGGGACCATGCGCCTCTCGCTGGTGCTGCGCTCGCCGCGCAACGTGCTCGTCAGCGAGGTGATGGAGCGCGAGCAGACACTGATCCCGGTCGATATGGATCAGGAAGAAGTGGCGCTGCGTTTCCAGAAATACGCGCTGATCTCGGCGGCGGTCGTTGATGTTTCCGGCCGCCTCGTGGGTGTCGTGACCGTCGACGACGTCGTCCACATCATTCAGGAAGAGGCCGACGAGGACATCATGCGCATGTCGGGCGCAGGTGACGGGGACATCAACGACAGCGTGCGGGAAATCGTCTCCACGCGCCTGCGCTGGCTGATCGTCAATCTCGGCACCGCGATCCTGGCTTCGATCGTCATCGGTTTCTTTGCGGGTACGATCGAGAAGATGGTGGCGCTCGCCATTCTGATGCCGATCGTCTCGGCGCTCGGCGGCAATGCCGCGACGCAGACCATGGCGGTGACGGTGCGCGCGCTCGCCACGGATCAGCTGACCGAAGTGAACACGCGGCGCACGATCTCCAAGGAAATCCGCGTCGCGCTCATCAACGGCGCAGCGATCGCGTTGCTGGTCGGCCTTGCCGCAGGGTTCTATTTCTCGAACGTGCAGCTCGGGCTGGTGATGGGGGTGGCGATGATCGGGAACATCCTCGTCGCAGGCGTCGCCGGGGTCATGGTGCCGCTGACGCTCGACCGGATGGACATCGATCCGGCGGTCTCCTCGCCCGTGTTCGTCACCATGACGACGGACGTGCTGGGCTTTCTGTTCTTCCTCGGCCTCGCCGCGGCGACGGGCCTGGCGGGTTAGGCCGGTGACGGCGGAGGTCATTCTCGTCGATGACGAGCGACTTGTCGCCAAACTCTACGGGCGTGCGGTGGAAGCGGCGGGCTATGAGGCAACGCTGTTCAGCGACGCGGAATCCGCATTCAAGCGCATCGTCCAGCGGGGGCCGTCGCTGCTCGTCACCGATCTCAACATGCCGGGCCTTTCCGGCTATGCGCTCGCCGAGCGCATCACGGAGCGCGGCCTCAAGAGCTTCCCCATCATCCTGATGAGCGCGGACGATACGGCCGAGCTTATCAAGGCGGGCGTGGCTTCGGGCGTGGACGATTTCCTGGTGAAGGGTGTCAGCTTCGAGCGTTTCCGCGCGCGGCTCGATCACTGGATGAAGGGGCCGTTTGCCGGACTGCCCGTGCATGTCCGCATCGCGGCGCGCGAGAGCCTTGCACGCAGCGGCGCCCCGGAAAGCCCGATCGCGTTCCTGCACGGTTCGCTCGACCGCGTTACCGTGCGCGCCGCAGCGACGGTGGAGGATCTTCTCGATGCCGTGGGCGGCGAATACGGGCGTACGGCGGCCGAGGCGCTGCGCTTGCTGGGCGTCATCGACGGCGTGCTTGCGCTTCTTTCCCGGTCCAACGGGCTAACGCAGCTGCGCCGTCTCGAAGCGATGGTCGGTGTCGTTGACAGGCTCGGCGAGCCGTGGCAGGCGCGCCTGCACCCGCACATCGCGCGTTTTGAAGCCGTCGCGCGCGACGCGACCTTTCGGCACGCCGCGCAGTCGCTGCGGTTGCGCTAGGCGGCGATCAGGCGCCGCAACTGACCTTGCCGCTGCCGAGCGTTTTGACCTCGCACTGCGGCTTGCCGAGAATCTTGATGTCGCCGGAGCCCGCGATGCTGAGCTTGGCATGCTTCGCGACATCGGCGGTGATATCCCCCGAGCCCGCGATCTTGCCCGTCAGCGACTGGCACTTGAGGCCGGGCGCGTCGACATTTCCCGACCCCGCGATGGATATCGTCGCCGCGCCGCATGTGCCGGTCATCGCCATGTCGCCGGACCCGGCAAGCGAAATGTCCATGCGGTCCGCCGTCACCACGCCGACATTGAGATCGCCGGAGCCGGAAACAGCCAGTTTCACGTCCTGGCCTTTCATGCGATCGACGGCAATGTCCCCCGACCCGGCGAGCCGCGCGCTGCCGAGCGTATGCGTGGTGACATAAAGGGTCAGCATCTCGCCGTCGTTCCATGTGAACCAGGTGCCCGACTTCTTTTCGCGGATGCGCAGGGTGCCGCCGGAAACCTGAACATCCAGGCGGTCGATCGATTTCTGGTCGCCGACGGCACGCACGCCGGGCGCCTTGCCGGTCGCTACGATCACCTTGTGCGGAACCGAAACGGAGATGCCTTCGAATTCCGTGACCATGAACTTCTGTTCGGCGGCAAGCGCGGGCGGCGCGAGCGCGAGCAGGGACGCGGCGAGAAGGGCCTGTTTCATAGGATGCGATCTCCAAGCTGTATTGCTGATACAATACAGTAGCGCGCGGGGCATGTCGATCCTTAATAGAGGAACATCGGCATGCCTTCGACGCTCTTCAGCCGCGCGCGGTACTGTTCGCGGTCGTAAAGCCTTTCCACATCGACGTGCTTTGCGCCTTCGAGCACGCTGTCGGCCGGAACATGGCAGTAGTTGCCGCTGGTCAGCGTCACCATCCGCCCGGTCTCGCGCCGTTCGATCAGTTGAACGGCGAGCGCGCCGAAGGCGAGGCCGACCATGCGGTCCAGCGCGTCGGGCTCGCCCGCCCGCATCAGATAGGCGAGTTCCTGGACGACCGTGCCGCCGCCGCCGGCCGCCTCAATGGCGCGGGCGATGCGGTGGCCTACGCCGCCGTCGTTCCGCGTCGTGGCGGAGCCGGACATGTCCGCCGCCGCCCCGCCGACGAGACCGGCACCCTCCGAGACCACCAGAACCGCATAGTTCGCCGGGTTGGTCGCCTTGTCGCGCGCAAGAAGCGGCAGCAGCACGTCGAGATCGGCGGGAACCTCCGCGATCACCGTGCGATCGACCTGCGCGAGGAAACCCGAAAGCAGCGCGGTTTCCCCGGAACGGCGGCCGAACAGCTCGATAACCGCTATCCTCTCGTGGCTTTCGGTGGTGGTGCGCAGCGCATTGATCGCCGCGACCGACCGCGTGACGGCGGTTGAAAAGCCGATGCAATAGTCCGTGCCGTTCACGTCGTTGTCCATCGTCTTGGGGATGGAAATGACCGGAACGCCGATGCTGTCCAGATGCGCCGAGAAGCGCAGCGTGCCGTCTCCGCCGAGCGTGATCATGACATCGATGCCGAGGCGTTCGAGCACATGCGTTACGTGCGCGGTCCGGTCGCCGCCCGCCGCGGTGCGCGGATCGCAGCGGGACGTGTGGAGAATCGTGCCGCCCAGCCGGTCGAGCCCGCGAACGCGCTCGCGGTTCAGATCGACCGTATTCGCGGCGACCGAGACCGGGTCGTCGGGATCGATATCGAGCAGGCCCTGCCAACCGCGCCGGAACCCCAGAACCTGCCATCCGCGATCGTCCGCAGCCAGCACAACCGCGCGAATGCAAGGGTTTAGACCGGGCACGTCGCCGCCGCCCGTCAGAATACCGAGGCGCATTTTGTTCTCCTGTATGGCCCGGAACTATGCCGGTCATCGCGGTGGGCGTCGAGGGTGCTTCAGATCAGCGCCGCGATGTTGGGCTCTCCGGCGGTCACGCGCAGGCGGTGCCCGATGATCGGTGCTTCCATGAGCGGTTCGAGCCCCGCGTGCATCCGGGCGAGGAAGCGCGCGCCGCTGTCGAGCCGCCCGATGATGATCGCGTACATCGGGCTGCCCTTGTGATGCACGACCGTGAAGGTCTCCAGGCGCCCCTCGCCTGCGGGCGTTTCCGTGAAGGGCGGCGACGGCATGGCATCGATGGCGGCCTGGTACGATGCGGGGTCGCTGCGCGCGCCGTAACCGGGGCTTGTCGAATACACGCCGAAGCTGTGTTTCGTGAGGAAGCCGCCGTTGGCGAACACGAAGCCCCATGCGCCTGCATCGTTGCGGCAGTGCTCCACCACCTCCGCGATCGCGTGCAGCGAATAGGCGTTGCCGGGCCCGCCGAAGTAGGGGAGGCCGCCGGTGAGCGTGAGGCGGGCAGGGTCGCCGGTCGGCAGGCCGATCATGGCGGCGGCGATTTCCACGGCGACCGGGAAGCAGCTGTAGAGGTCGATGTAACTGAGGTCGTCCGGCGTGATCCCGGCCTCTGCGAGCGCATGCGCCGCGCCGATGTAGATCGCCGGCGAGGTGGCGTAATCGATGCGTTCGCTCAACAGAATTTTCTCGTGCGTGTCCGCGCTGCCGTGCAGATAGACGCGGCGGTCGGCGGGTACGCCCAGCCGGTCGGCGGCCTCGGTCGACATCATCAGCACCGCCGCCGCCTGATCGACGAACATGTTGGCGCACAGGCGCTTCGTATAAGGATAGGCGATGATGCGATTGTCCTCGCCGGGTTCGACGAGCGCCTCGGCCCCGTAGGCCGCTTGTCTCTGCGCGAAGGGGTTTTCCGCCGCGACCGCGCTGAACGGCGCCATCAGGTGGCCGATCTCGGCGCGGTGCTGGAGCGGCGACCAGCCCATCGCGGCGCCGAACGCATTTTCGAACAGCGGATAGACGCTGGTGGGAAGCGCGATGCCGTGGCGGATCTCGTGCCCGCTCGCATAGCGGATTTCCTCGCCGCAAGACGCGGGATCGGACGGCGCATCCTCGCCCCAGTCAAGCGTGAGCCCGGCCTTTTCCGCGCGGGCCTGCGTGCGCAGCGCCTCGCCGCCGACGATCAGCGCGACATCGGAGTCGCCCTTTGCAATGCGCGCGGCGAGTTCGTTCACGAACATCTGCGGCGTGTTGCCGCCCACGGGGCCGTAGACGAGGTCGCGGGGATGCGCGCCGATGCGCCGGGCGACCGCATGGGGCAGGTTCCGATACGCCCCGAACGGTGACGGGAGGGCACCGCGGGAATCCGCGAACAGGCGGATGGCGACGAGCGTGTCGATTACGCCCGCCGCATCCGCGCCGCAGTTCGCGATCGCGGCGCGTGCCGCCTCGGCAAGCATGTCCGCCGGAGATAGAGCGCGGGCCGGGTCGCTTTCCCGGCCCACGTACTGGCCGACGCCGACCAGAACGGGTGTGCGCGGACCTGCGGCCATCAGCGCATGCCGGGCACTTCATTGCTCTGCGTCCGGCTGTCGGCGCTGTTGCCTGCGTATTTCTTGTATTCCATCAGCGCGATGGTGCGGTTGTGGACTTCGTCGGGACCGTCGGCGAGGCGCAGCGTGCGGATGCCCGCGTAGGAACTCGCGAGCCCGAAATCCTGGCTGACGCCGCCGCCGCCGTGCGCCTGAATGGCGTCGTCGATGATCTTGAGCGCCATGCGCGGCGCGGCGACCTTGATCATGGCGATCTCGAGCCGTGCCGCCTTGTTGCCGACGCGGTCCATCATGTCCGCGGCCTTGAGGCAGAGCAGGCGTGTCATTTCGATGTCGGTACGCGCCTCGGCGACGCGCTGTTCCCAGATGCTGTGCTCGGAGATGCGCTTGCCGAACGCTTCGCGCGTCAGCAGCCGCCGCGCCATCCGCTCCAGCGCGCGCTCGGCGGCGCCGATCGTGCGCATGCAGTGGTGGATGCGGCCCGGCCCGAGACGGCCCTGCGCGATCTCGAAGCCCCGGCCTTCGCCGAGCAGGATGCTGTCTGCGGGCACGCGCACGTCATCAAGGAAAACCTCGGCGTGGCCGTGCGGCGCGTCGTCGTAGCCGAAGACGTTCAGCATCCGCTCGACCTTGATGCCCGGCGCGTCCAGCGGCACGAGGATCTGCGATTGCTGCAGGTGCTTGGGCGCGGAGGGGTCCGTCTTCCCCATCACGATCGCGACCTTGCAGCGCGGGTCGCCGACGCCCGACGACCACCATTTGCGGCCGCTGACGATATAATGATCGCCGTCGCGCCGGATGCGCGTTTCGATGTTCGTCGCGTCGGACGAGGCGACGGCGGGTTCGGTCATCAGGAAGGCGGAGCGGATGTCGCCGTTCATCAGTGGTCGCAGCCATTTTTCCTGCTGATCGCGCGTGCCGTAGCGCATCAGCACTTCCATGTTGCCCGTGTCGGGCGCGGAGCAGTTGAACACCTCCGACGACCAGAGCGCGCGGC
Source organism: Sphingosinicella soli (assembly GCF_014199685.1). Lineage (GTDB taxonomy): Bacteria > Pseudomonadota > Alphaproteobacteria > Sphingomonadales > Sphingomonadaceae > Sphingosinicella > Sphingosinicella soli. The sequence goes on from NZ_JACHNZ010000013.1 coordinate 46,013, forward strand.
CCATCTCCTCGGCGAGCGGCGCATATTCGAGGTTGGTGAGCCCCGTGCCCTCGAACGCGAATTCGCTCACCGGGGTGGCGCCGTGGCTCGGCGGCATGAACATGTTCCAGAGACCCGCAGCGCGCGCCTTGGGTTTCAGCTCCTCGATCACCGGCAGCACCTTCCAGCGTTCGCCCGAGGCGACCTCGTCGGCATAGCGCTGTTCGTTGGGATAGATGTGTTCGTCCATGAACGCCCGGATGCGGTCGATCATCTCGCGGGTTTTCGCTGAGTATTCGAAGTTCATGGGGGTCGTTCCTTCATCTTTCGTTTCCGGTCTATCCATAGCCCCCCGAACCCTGCTGTCACTTGCGAAGGATGATAGGCGGCGCTTACGTAAAAGCGGATCACTCGACATAAGCGGCAGCCTGCACTACCTATAAAGGCGCAGTCGCGCGTGGAGGGGTCGCCCGGCAAACTGAAGATAAGGATACGATGAATCGAGTGCGCCTGGGCCTCACCGGCCTTGCTCTGGTGTTTTTGCTGGTCATGGCGGCAGCGATCCTGCTGCGCCCCCCGTCTGAGCCGGAGCCGAAAGCGAAAGAAGATACGCTCGCGACACTGGGTGTTGCGCCGGGCGCCGACAAGAATGCCGAGCCCGCACCGGAACAACCGCCCGCCGTGCTCGATACCCCGCCGCTCGATACCCCGGAGCCGCTGACCGATCCGCTCGTCATAGACGAAAGCCGGGATCTCACGGAGATTTAAGCCGCCTTTCGCGGCCGACTCGCCCGGAAATTTCACACACCGACTTATCCACAGGCCCGTGCGCACCCGTGCGCGGGTCTGCACGCTATTGTTTCACCTGCGTAAACCCACGGGATTCAGCGAAAAACCACGCCAAAAACACCCAATCCCATAAATTCCCATTGAAACCCATGAAATACCCATGATACTCCGTTTTCCACAGGGGAGCGGGGATTCAGCCCTCGGTACTGGCCTAACGCGCTGACCTTCCGGGTTTCGCGGCCGGGGATTGCATTGCCCGCTGATTGGAAGCCGCGCGTGAAACGGGATTTGTTCAAGGGATTTGCGATCAACGCAGTCGACGCCAAAGGGCGGCTGTCGATCCCTGCCGGCTATCGTTCCACGATCGAAACGCGCTCCGCCGTAAAGGAAGTCACCCTGTCCCTGCGGTTCGAGCCGAACCACATCCGCGCCTACGACGCCTATTACAACGATTTCATCTACCAGCAGATCGAGCGCCGTTTCACGCCCGAGCAGGAGGCGGAGCGCGCCGCCGCCCTGCAGCGCGAATTCGGCTTCGTCGAACCGCTCCCCTACGATGCCAACGGGCGGATCGTGCTCCCCGCCGCCACCCGTGAGGCCGCCGGCATCGACCGGCTCGCCTGCTTCCTTGCGTTCGCCGATTATTTCGAGATCTGGGATCCGAAGGCGCTGCTGGCCTCGGACCGTGCCGACCCCGCCACGGTTTTCCATGTCCGCAATCTGCTGAAAGAGCGGGGGGAGGCGATATGACGGCCGCCCCTCATGTCCCCGTTCTCCTCGACGCGGTGCTGGCAGGCATCGCCCCGATCCCGGGTGCAAGCGTCGTCGACGGCACGTTCGGCGCCGGTGGTTATACGCGCGCGGTGCTCGCGGGGGGTGCGGCGCTCGTCTATGCGTTCGATCGCGACCCGACTGCAATCGCGGGCGGTGCGACGCTGGCGGGCGCGAACCCGGACCGGCTGATGCTGATCCACGAGCGCTTCTCGCTGATGGACCGCGCACTTGCGGCGCGGGGCGTATCGACCGTCGATGCGATCATGCTCGATATCGGCGTGTCCTCGATGCAGATCGATCAGGCGGCGCGCGGCTTTTCGTTTCAGGCCGACGGTCCGCTCGACATGCGCATGTCGAACGAGGGGCCGAGCGCTGCCGATCTTGTGAACACGATGGACGAGGCGGCGATCGCCGACATTCTCTATCGCTACGGCGACGAGCCGCGCTCTCGCCGCGTGGCGGGGCATATCGTGGCCGCGCGGCCGATCACGCGCACGGGGGAGCTTGCCGGGATTGTCCGCAAGGCGCTCGGCCACCGGCCGGGCGCGCCCAAGGATCCCGCGACGCGCACGTTTCAGGCGCTGCGTATCGCGGTGAACGACGAGCTGGGCGAACTCGACGCGGGGCTCCGCGCCGCCGAGCGCCTGTTGCGGCCCGGCGGACGGCTCGCCGTCGTGAGTTTCCATAGTCTTGAGGACAGGGCGGTGAAGCGCTTCCTGCGCACGCGCAGCGGGGGAGACCCGCAGGGCTCGCGCCACCTGCCCGAGGCGCGGATCGGGGGGTCCGCGCCGACCTTTCTGGCGGCGAAAGCCGTTCGCCCCGACGCGGCGGAAATCGCCGCGAACCCGCGCGCCCGCTCGGCCACACTTCGTATCGGTACGCGGACCGATGCACCCGCATGGAAGGATGACGTATGATCCGCTCGCTTGGCTCTGCCGGTCTCGCACTCGTGACGCTGGGCGCCGGTCTCGGTCTGTACCTCGTCAGCTACAGCGTGGGCGCCGAGCGTAGCGGCATCGCGAAGCTGGAACGCCAGATCGCGACCGATCGCCGCGATATCCGCGCGCTGGAAGCCGAACTCCGCGTCCGCGCCAACCTGCCGCAGCTCGAGCGCTGGAATGCGTCGGCGCTGGCGCTCGGAGCGCCGAAGTCCGGGCAGATTCTGGAAAGCGAGGTGCAACTCGCCAGCCTCGTGCGGCCGCATCAGCCCGGTACGATGCCGGAGGCGGACGTGCGTCTGGCCAGCGTCGAACTGCCCGCAGCGCCTGCCGCGCGCGACGTGCGTGTCGCTTCACTGGACGCGGCGCCCAAGCCCACGCTCCCCGTGCTCCGCGAGCGCGCGCAGCCGGGGCTGTTTTCGGCGGGATTCGTCGCTGAAATCGATGCCGCCGCAGACGAAGAGCGCACGCTGACGCGCGTGGCGCTGCGGTGAGCCCAGCCGCACAGCGCCAGCTTCGGATACAGCTTGCCGGCAAGCGGCAAGCGCAGCTGGTGCGGTCGCGGCAACGGCTGATGATCGGGATCATGCTGTTCACCGCGTTGGTGGGCATCATCGGGCTTCGGCTTGCCGATCTTTCCCTCACCGGATCGAGCGCGGTCGCCGCGACGCGCGCGATCGCGTTCGCACCGCCGCGCGCCGACATCGTCGATCGCACCGGGGCCGACCTCGCCACGACCTTCGACGCGTTCGCGCTCGCCGTCCGCCCGCAGGCGGTTGTCGGCGATCCTGAAGTTCTGGCGCGCAGGATCGCGAAGATCCTGGGCCGCGAAAGCGCGCTGGCGGTCTATAAAGAGATCACCCACCACGGGAAATATCGCTACATCCAGCGGCGGATCCTTCCCGCCGAGGCGAAGGCGATCAACGCGATCGGCGAGCCGGGGCTGGTTCTGGAGCGCGAGCAGGAGCGCGTTTACCCCAACCAGTTCCTCGCCGCGCACGTGATCGGTTACACCAACGTCGATGGCGTGGGGCAGGCGGGCATGGAGCGCGCCTACCAGGACCGGCTCACGGATATGGCGCTGCGGGACACGCCGCTCGAACTCGCGATCGACGCGCGCGTGCAGCATGCCGTTGAAAGCGAGCTTCAGACGGCGATGACGAAGCACAGCGCGATCGGCGCCTCCGGCATCGTGATGGATGTGCGCACGGGCGAGGTGCTTGCGCTCGCCTCGCTCCCCGAACTCAATCCGAACAAGGCGGGTATCGTCAGCCCCGATGCGATCTTCAACCGCGCCACGCTCGGCGTGTACGAGCTTGGATCGACGTTCAAGGCGCTGACGATGGGCATGGCGATCGACACCGGCGTCATCACCTCGATGGCGCAGCAGTACGATGCGACGCACCCGCTTCAGATGGGCCGCTTTCGCATTCGCGACGACCATCCCAAGGCGCGGCGGCTGTCCATCCCCGAAATCTTCATGTACTCGTCGAACATCGGTACGGCGCAGATCGCGCAGGAGATCGGCTCCGCGCGGCAGCAGAAGTTCCTGAAGGAACTCGGCTTTCTGGATCCCGCAGTCATCGAACTCAAGGAGCGTGGGCGCACGCTCTATCCGGCTCAATGGGGCGAACTCGCGACGATGACCGTCAGCTACGGTCACGGTATCGCGGTCACGCCCCTCCATCTTGCCAGTGCCTATGCGGCACTCGTCAACGGCGGCGTCTGGAGGCCCGCCACGCTTCTGAAGGTTCAAGGCGGAGGGGTCGGGAAGGGCCGCCGTGTCTTCAGCGAAGAAGCGTCGCGGACAATGCGGGCAATGCTGCGTCTCGTGGTGACGCATGGTACTGGCAAGCAGGCCGAAGCGCAGGGCTATCGCGTGGGCGGGAAGACCGGCACGGCGGAAAAGCCCGATGGCGGCCGCTATAACCGGGACGCGATGGTGACGACCTTCGCGGCCGCGTTCCCGATGGACGATCCGAAATATGTCGTCGTCGCCATGCTCGATGAGCCCAAGGGCACCAAGGAAACACACGGGTTTCGGGGTGCGGGCTGGAACGCCGCGCCTGTCGTCTCCAAGGTCATCAGCCGTATCGCGCCCGTTCTCGGCGTCACGCCGAGCGATGTGCGCGATGTCGATCTCAATCCCCTCCTGGCCTATGTCCAGGGCAAGCAGCCGACCGGATAAGGAATGCGCCTGAAGGATCTCGTCGACGGCGGCAGCGATGCGACGATTACCGGCTTTGCGATCGATCACCGGAAGGTTGCGCCGGGCACCATCTTCGGCGCCTTCCGGGGGACGCGCTTCAACGGCGAGGACTATATCGCCGAGGCCGTGAAGTCCGGCGCGGTGGCGGTGGTCGCGCGGCCCGAAGCGAAGGTCGAAGGCGCGCTCCACATCGCGGCCGACGAACCGCGCAGACGGTTCGCGGGGCTCGCGGCGAAATTCTTTGCGCCGTTCCCTGCCACGACGGTCGCGGTGACGGGGACCAACGGCAAGACCTCGACGGCGGAACTGACGCGCCAGCTGTGGCGGATGGCGGGGCATGTTGCGGCCTCCATCGGCACGCTGGGGGTGACGACCGCCGACGAGCAGATTTCAACGGGGCTGACGACGCCCGACGTGGTGACGTTCCTTTCGAACATGGCGGGGCTGGCGCGCGAGGGGGTGACGCATGCGAGCTTCGAGGCGTCGAGTCATGGCCTGGCGCAGTACCGCACCGAAGGGCTGCCGGTGCGGGCCGGGGCGTTCACGAACCTGAGCCGGGACCATCTCGACTATCATGAAACGATGGAGGCCTATCTCGAGGCGAAGCTGCGGCTGTTCTCCGAAGTCACCGACCCGGACGGCGCAGTCGTCGTCTGGGCGGACGATCCGGCGTCGGAGCGGGTGACGCAGGCGGCGCGGTCGCGCGGGCTGAGGGTGCTGAGCGTGGGCACGAAGGGGGAAACGCTGCGCCTCGTCTCGCGCACGCCCAACCAGCTCGGGCAGACGCTGATGATCGAGGTGGAAGGCGCGCAGAAAAAGGTCGAGCTGCCGCTGATCGGCGCGTATCAGGCCGCGAACGCGCTGGTCGCGGCGGGGCTCGTGATCGCGACCGGCGGTGACGCCGCGACGACGCTCGGGCATCTTTCGCGGCTCGTGCCGGTGCGGGGACGGCTGGAGCGCGCGGCGCTGACGCGCGCGGGCGCGCCGATCTATGTCGATTACGCGCATACGCCCGATGCGATCCGCGCGGCGATCGAGGCGCTGCGCCCGCACGCGACGCATCGGCTGCATATCGTGCTCGGCGCGGGCGGCGACCGCGACAAGGGCAAACGCCCCGAGATGGGCAAGGTCGCGACGGACCTTGCCGACGTGGTCTATGTGACGGACGACAATCCGCGCTCCGAAGACCCCGCGACGATCCGCAGCGAGATCATGGCGGCGGCGCCCGGCGCGACCGAGATCGGCGACCGTCGCAGCGCGATCGCGGCGGCGATCGCGGCGGCGGGCGCGGGGGACATCGTGCTGATCGCGGGCAAGGGGCACGAACAGGGCCAGATCGTGGGAGACCGCATTCTGCCGTTCGATGATGTGGCGGTCGCGCGGGAGTGCGCGGCATGAGTCTCTGGACGGCGGCCGAAATCGCGGACGCCACCGGCGGAACGTCGCACGGCGACTTTTCCGCCGACGCTGTGACGTTCGATTCGCGCGAAATCATCGGCGGCGAGCTTTTCGTCGCGATGAAGGGCGAAACGACGGACGGGCATCGTTTCATCGAAGGCGCGCATGAAAAGGGCGCGGCGGGTTTCCTTGTCAGCGAGGATTGCGCGTATCCGCATGTGCGCGTGGCGGACGGGTTCGAGGGCCTGCAGGCGCTGGGGCGTGCGGGGCGCGAACGGGTGGGGGCGATGATTGTCGGCATCACCGGCAGCGTCGGCAAGACGAGCGTGAAGGAAGCGCTGCGCCATGCGTTTCAGGAGATCGAGCCCGAGCACACGCACTGGTCGGTGAAAAGCTACAACAATCACACCGGCGTGCCGCTGAGCCTCGCGCGGATGCCGCGCGACACGCGGCTCGCGGTGTTCGAAATGGGCATGAGCAACGCGGGCGAACTCGCCGCGCTGACGCGGCTCGTGCGGCCCCATGTCGCCGTTGTTACGTGGGTGACAGCCGCGCATCTCGCGTTCTTCGACGGCGAAGAGGCGATTGCCGACGCGAAAGGCGAAATCTTCGAAGGGCTGGAACCGGGCGGAACCGCCGTGCTGCCGTTCGACAGCCCGCATTACGCGCGCCTGCACGCAAAGGCCGGGCAGTACGCCGCGCGCATCCTCAGCTTCGGCAGCGGCGAAGGCGCGGACGTTCGCGCGGTCCAGTCGGCGAGCGACGCGGACGGATCGACGGTGATCGCCGACGTGGCGGGCAGCCGCGTTGCGTTTCGGATACCGCTGCCCGGCGCGCACTGGATCGCGAACAGCCTCGCCGTGCTTGCGGCCGCGCACGCGGCGGGCGCCGATCTCGCCGCCGCCGCGCTCGGGCTTTCGCAGATACAGGGCCTGGAAGGGCGCGGCGCGCAGTACCGGATCGCCGCGAAGGACGGCGAGGCGCTGCTGATCGACGAAAGCTACAACGCCAATCCGGCCTCAATGGCGGCCTCGCTTTCGGTGCTCGGAACGGCCAAGGCTTCGCGCCGGATCGCGGTGCTTGGCCCGATGCGCGAACTCGGCGATGCGAGCGAACGGCTGCACGCCGACCTTGCCCCGCATGTGAGCGCGGCGAAAGTCGACGTGGCGGTGCTCGTCGGCGATGAAACGATTCCGCTGGAGCGCGCGCTCCCTCGCGCAATCGCGGTTGTTCGCGTAAGCGACGCGGCCGGTGCCCGCGCGGCGCTTTCGGACATCATCGCCGCCGGCGACGCCATCCTGATCAAGGCATCGAACAGTGTCGGGCTCGGGCGGGTCGCAGGCGCGCTGCGGGGGATCAACTGACATGCTTTATATTCTCGCCGAAGCGCTCGACTTCCCCGGCATCCTCAATCTGTTCCGCTACATCACGTTCCGTTCGGGCGCGGCGGTCATCACCGCGCTCGCCATCGGGCTCGTTATCGGGCCGCGCATGATCTCATGGCTGCGCCTGAAGCAGGGCAAGGGCCAGCCGATCCGCGAGGACGGGCCTGCGAGCCATCTGCTGACGAAGCGCGGCACGCCGACGATGGGCGGGCTGATGATCCTGATTTCGCTCACCATCTCCACGCTGCTGTGGATGAACCTTGAAAACCCGTTCGTGTGGGCGTGCCTGTTCGTGACGCTGGGCTTCGGTGCGATCGGCTTTTCGGACGATTATTCGAAGGTTTCGAAAGGCAGCCACAAGGGCGTATCGGGCCGCACCCGGCTACTGCTGGAATTCATCATCGCGGGTATCGCCTGCTGGGCGATCACCGACGTGACCGACACGCGGCTGTACTTTCCGTTCACGAATTTCGGCCTCGACCTCGGGCCGTTCTACATCCTGTTCGCGGCGTTCATCGTCACCGGCTTCGGCAATGCCGTGAACCTCACCGACGGCCTCGACGGGCTGGCGACGATGCCGGTGATCATCGCCGCGCTCACCTTCGCGCTGATCGCCTATCTTGTCGGCAACATCCGGTTTTCGGATTATCTGGGCATCAACTTCGTGAACGGCGCGGGCGATCTGACCGTGTTCCTCGGCGCGCTGATCGGCGCGTGCCTGGCGTTCCTGTGGTACAACGCGCCCCCCGCCGCCGTGTTCATGGGCGACACCGGCAGCCTCGCGCTCGGCGGCGCGCTCGGATCGGTCGCGGTGGTGACGAATCACGAAATCGTGCTGATCCTTGTCGGCGGTCTTTTCGTGCTGGAAACGGTTTCGGTGATCGTGCAGGTGGCGAGCTTCAAGCTCACCGGCAAACGCGTTTTCAAGATGGCCCCCATTCATCACCATTTCGAACAGCTCGGCTGGCCCGAATCCACCGTGGTCATCCGCTTCTGGATCGTCTCCATCGTGCTGGCGCTCGCTGGTCTTGCGACCTTGAAGCTCAGATGATTACAGCGCGCGCCTTTTCCCCCCGGCACTACGCCGTCTTCGGCCTCGCCCGCACGGGGCTCAGCGTCGTTGCGGCCCTGCGGGGATCGGGCGCGACGGTGACGGTGTGGGACGACGACGCGAAGAAACGCGCGGCGATCGAGGACGTGCAGGTGCATGTCGCCGATCTGAACACGGCAGACCTTTCCGCCTTCGACGGCATCGTGGTGTCGCCGGGCGTGCCGCTCAACACGCACCCGCTCGCCGCGCGCGCCGCAGCGGCGGGGGTGGCCGTGCTCGGCGACATCGAGCTGTTCGCGCAGGCGCGGGATGAACTGCCGCCGCACAAGGTGGTGGGCATCACCGGCACCAACGGCAAATCGACGACCACCGCGCTTGTTCATCACATCCTCGCGCAGGCGGGCGTGCCGACGACGATGGGCGGCAACATCGGCCTGCCGATCCTGTCGCAGGATGCGTTGCCTGACGGCGGCGTCTATGTGCTGGAGCTTTCCTCGTTCCAGATCGACCTGACGCAGAGCCTTGCCTGCGACGTGGCGATCCTGACCAACATCACGCCCGACCATCTCGACCGCTACGACGGCATGGCGGGCTATGCGGCATCGAAAGAGCGCCTGTTCGACATGCAGACGGACGGCGGCGCCGCGATCTTCGTCTCCGACGACACGGAAACCGCCGCCATCGCGAAAGGGCGCGGCGGCGTTCCCGTATCGTTTTCCGACGTGCTTGCGGACGGCGTTTCGTTCGTGAACGGCGCGGCCTACGCCGACGGCGAAGCGATCGGCTATCAGGCGGACTGGCCTTCGCTCGCCGGGCCGCACAACGCGCAGAACGCGGTGGCGGCGATCGCGGCGGCGCGCGTGCTCGGCCTCGACGCGGGCGTCATCAGGGCCGGGCTTGAAACCTATCCGGGACTGCCGCACCGCATGGAACGCGTCGCGGAAATCGGCGGTGTGCTCTACGTCAACGACAGCAAGGCGACGAACCCGACCTCGACCGCCCCGGCGCTCGCCGCCTATCCCGCGATCCACTGGATCGTCGGCGGCAAACGCAAGACCGACGAACTGGATGCCTGCATGCCCTATCTGGGGCATGTGCGCGCCGCCTATGTGATTGGCGAGGCGGAAACGGTGTATGCGCATCTGCTCGGCGCGCACGTTCCCGTGATCCGCGCCGCGACGGTGGAGCGCGCGACGCAGCTCGCCGCCGGGGCCGCGAAGCCGGGCGAGGTGGTGCTGCTGTCGCCCGCCTGCGCGTCTTACGATCAGTTCCGCGATTTCGAGCAGCGCGGCGATGTCTTCAAGGCTGCCGTACAGGAGCTTGGCGCATGAGCACGCCTCTCGGACGCGCGGATAAAACGCTTCTCGGACGCTGGTTCTGGACCATCGACCGGCCCTTGCTGGCGCTTGTGCTCGTTCTGATCGGCATCGGACTGATCGCCGTGGCTGCGGCGTCTCCGGCCGCGGCGCACCGCTATTCGGGCGGCAACCTGCGGCTTGAGGACATGTTTTATTTCAAGCGGCAACTGTTCTGGATTCTGCTCGGCGTTCCGGTGATGCTCTGCGTTTCGATGCTGACCACGCCCTGGGCCCGGCGGCTCTCGCTGATCGGGACGATCGTATTCCTGGTCGGGCTTGCCGCCGTGCCGTTCTTCGGCGTGGAGGCGAACGGCGCGGTCCGCTGGCTGAACCTCGGCGGCTTCCAGCTTCAACCTTCCGAATTTCTGAAACCGCTCTTCGCGGTGACGACGGCGTGGGTGCTCGCATCGCGCTTCGACGACGGCGACGTGCCCGCGTTCAGCGTCTCGTGCGGTCTGCTCGTGCTCGTCGTGGCGCTGCTCGTCATGCAGCCCGATATCGGCCAGTCGGCCCTGTTCGTCGGGGTCTGGCTGGTGCAGGCGGTGCTCGCGGGGATGAGCTTCGCGATCCTCGGCCTCGTGCTTGCCGTGGGCGTCGCGGCGCTTGTCGTCGCCTATCTGTTCGTGCCGCACGTCACGAGCCGCATCGACCGTTTCCTCACCGGCGACGGCGACACCTACCAGGTCGACAAGGCGCTCGACGGATTTCGCGCGGGCGGGCTGTTCGGCGCGGGGCCGGGCGAAGGGCAGAACAAGTTCTCGCTGCCCGAGCCGCACACCGACTACATCTTTTCCGTGATCGGCGAGGAATTCGGCGCCATCGCCTGCGCCGCCATCGCCATATTGTTCCTTGCGATGATCGTGCGCGTGCTGCTGCAGCTTCTGGAAGAGGACGACCCGTTCGTGTTTCTGGGCGCGGCAGGGCTCATCACGCAGATCGGCGGGCAGGCGATGATCAACATCGGCGTGAACCTGAACCTGCTGCCTTCGAAGGGCATGACGCTGCCGTTCATCAGCCACGGCGGATCGTCGTTCATTGCGCTTTCGATGGGGATGGGGCTGCTGCTGGCGCTGACGCGGCGCAACCGGTTCCTCAAATCCTCGCCCTATGTGACGCGAGGCCGCGCCGCATGAGCGCGCGGCACTTCTATGTCGCGGCGGGCGGCACCGGCGGGCACATGATGCCCGCGCACGCGCTCGCCGAAGAGCTGATCGCGCGCGGCCATACGGTCTCGCTCATCACCGACGCGCGCGGCGCGCGGCTGGAAGGCATTCTCACCAAAGGGCCGCGCCACATCATCGAGGCCTCGACGCTGGGCAGGAACCCGCTGAAATGGCCGGGCGCTTGGCTGAAGATCCGCGCCGGGCGCAAGACGGTGCTGCAGCTGATCGAAAACGACATGCCGAGCGCCGTGATCGGCTTCGGCGGCTATCCGGTGCTGCCCGCGATGCTTGCCGCGCAAAAGGCGGGCGTGCCGACGATCATCCACGAACAGAACGCCGTGCTCGGCCGGGTGAACCGGCTCGTGGCGCGCAAGGCCGACGTGATCGCGACCTCGTTCCCCGATACCGAGCGCGTGAAGCCCGAGCTTGCCGACAAGGTCGCGCTCGTCGGCAATCCGGTGCGCGATGCGATCGCGGAGATCGGCAAGGCGCCGTATCCGGCGCTGGAGACGGACGGCATCTTCCATGTGCTGGTGACGGGCGGCAGCCTGGGCGCGAGCATTTTCGGCGAGGTGGTGCCGCCGGGGCTGGGGCAGCTCGATGCGAGCCTGCGCCACCGATTGCAGGTGATGCAGCAGTGCCGCGCGGAGGATATCGAGCAGGTGCGCAGCGAATACCGGCGGCTGGAAATTCCCGCCGATCTTTCGACCTTCATCGACGACATGCCCGCCGCGATGGCGTGGGCGCATCTCGTGATCGCGCGCGCGGGCGCTTCGACGGTGAGCGAGCTGTGCGCGGCGGGGCGTCCTGCGATCCTCGTGCCGCTGCCGATCGCGACGGACGATCACCAGGCCGCGAACACGCGCGAAGTCGTTGCCGCAGGCGGCGCGCGCATGATGCGGCAGAAGGGCTTCAAGCCCGCCGAACTCGCGCGGCAGATCGAGGCGATGGCGCTTCAGCCCGGCGCGCTCGCGAACGCGGCGCGGCGTGCCCTGTCGGCAGGGCGGCCGGGCGCATCGCGCGCGCTTGCCGACCTTGCCCTGCGGCTTGCGGGTGTGCCATTGGCCCTCGAACCCCTTCAGATCGGAGCCAGCGCATGACGGGCATCGCCCGCGACATCGGAACGATTCACTTCGTCGGCATCGGCGGCATCGGCATGTCCGGTATCGCCGAGCTGATGCACAATCTCGGCTACAAGGTGCAGGGCAGCGACATCGCCGAAGGCTATGTGATCGAGGGGCTGCGCAAGAAGGGCATCACCGTTCACATCGGCCACACGGCGGAGAACCTCGGCGATTCCGCCGTGGTGGTGACATCGACGGCGATCCGGCGCGGGAACCCCGAAGTGGATCTGGCGCTGGAAAAGCGCATCCCGGTGGTGCGGCGCGCGGAGATGCTTGCGGAACTGATGCGGCTGAAGTCGACGGTTGCAGTGGCGGGCACGCACGGCAAGACGACGACGACCTCGATGGTCGCGGCGCTGCTCGACGCGGGCGGGCTTGATCCCACGGTGGTGAACGGCGGGATCATCAACAGCTACGGTTCGAACGCCCGGCTCGGCAACAGCGACTGGATGGTGGTGGAGGCCGACGAAAGCGACGGCAGCTTCCTGCGCCTGCCGCCGACGTTCGCCATCGTCACCAACATCGATCCCGAACATCTCGACCACTACGGCAGCTTCGACCAGATCAAGCAGGCGTTCGTGGATTTCGTGGAGCATGTGCCGTTCTACGGCGCGGCGATCCTGTGCATCGACCACCCCGAAGTGCAGGCGATCCTGCCGCGCGTGCGGGACCGGCGCGTCGTCTCCTACGGCTTTTCGGCGCAGGCTGACGTGCGCGGCGAGAACGTGACCCCGGTGCCCGGCGGCAACCGCTTCGACGTGCTCATCACCGACCGCGAGGGCAACCAGCGCCGCATCGACGGGCTCGAACTGCCGATGCCTGGGCGGCACAATGTGCAGAATGCGCTGTCGGCGGTGGCGGTGGCGCTGGAGCTGCGTATTGCAGACGACGCGATCAAGGCAGGTTTCGCCGCGTTCGGCGGGGTCAAACGGCGCTTCACCAAGGTGGGCGAGGTGGACGGCGCGGCGATCATCGACGACTACGGGCACCACCCGGTGGAGATCAAGGCGGTGCTCGCCGCCGCGCGCGAAGGCGTAAAGGGGCGGGTGATCGCGGTGGTGCAACCGCACCGCTTCACGCGCCTGCGCGACCTGATGGCGGAGTTCCAGACGGCGTTCAACGACGCCGATACGGTTTACGTCGCGCCCGTGTATGCGGCGGGCGAGGCGCCGATCGAGGGCGTGGATGCCGCGCACCTGCTCGCGGGGCTCAAGCGCTCGGGCCACCGCGATGCCTATACGGTGGACGGACCCGATGACCTCGCCGCGAAGCTGGCGGAGACGGCGCGCGAGGGCGACATGATCGTCTGCCTCGGCGCGGGCGACATCACCAAATGGGCGGCAGGACTTGCGGACGCGATCCGCCGCGAACGGGGAGCGGCGTGACGGCGGCCGCGGCCGTCTCTGCGATCCCCGCCGCCGCGGGGCGGCTGACGCCGGACGCGCCGCTGGCGCCGTTCGTTTGGTTCAAATCGGGCGGCAACGCCGAGTGGCTGTTCGAACCGAAAGACGCGGACGACCTTGCCGCGTTCCTGCGCGGGCTTGGAGCGGTGCCGGTGATGGCGCTCGGGCTCGGCTCCAACCTCATCGTGCGCGACGGCGGCGTGCCGGGCGTCGTCGTGCGGCTCGGCAAGGCGTTCGCGGGCGTGGAGCGTCTGGACGAGGTGACGCTGCGCTGCGGCGGCGGCGCATCGGGCATTCTGGTATCCTCGACAGCGCGCGATGCGGGCATCGGCGGGCTGGAATTCCTGCGCTCGATCCCCGGCACCGTCGGCGGATTCGTCCGCATGAACGGCGGCGCATACGGGCGCGAGACGGCGGATATTCTCGTGGAGTGCGAAGTGGTGCTGCGTTCGGGCGAGCGCGCAACCCTGAGCCGCGACGATCTCGGCTATACCTATCGGCACAGCGCGCTGCCCGAGGGCGCGGTGGTGATTTCCGCCACGTTTCGCGGCCACCCCGACGACCCCGCCGCGATCAGCGCCGAGATGGACCGGATCGCCGAAGCGCGCGAGGCCTCGCAGCCGCTGCGCACCAAGACCGGCGGCTCGACGTTCAAGAATCCGCCGGGCGACAAGGCGTGGCGACTTGTGGATGCGGCCGGCTGCCGGGGTCTGATGCGCGGCGGCGCGCAGGTCAGCGAGAAACACTGCAACTTCCTGATCAACACTGGCGCGGCCACCAGCGACGACATCGAAGCGCTGGGCGAAGACGTACGCCGCCGCGTGAAGGAGACGCAGGGCGTTGATCTCGAATGGGAAATCCAGCGCGTGGGAGTGGCGAAATGAAAGTTGCGGTGCTGATGGGCGGCTGGTCGAACGAGCGTGAGGTGTCGCTGACCAGCGGCCGCGGAATCGTGGCTGCGCTGAAGCGTTTGGGGCATGATGTTTACGCTGTTGACATGGGGCGCGACGTTGCCGCAAAGCTCAGTGAAATCAGGCCTGACGTCGTGTTCAATGCGTTGCATGGAACGCCCGGGGAAGACGGCGCGGTTCAAGGAATGCTCGACGTGCTGGGGGTGAAATATACGCATTCTGGTCTCGCGACGTCGGTGATCGCGATCGACAAGGAATTGACCAAGCGCATCCTCGTGCCCGCCGGAATTCGCATGCCCGAAGGTGTCGTCGTCGAATCCGCGAGCGTGCATGAACGTGATCCTCTGCCGCGCCCCTATGTGCTGAAACCGATCAACGAAGGCTCCTCCGTGGGGGTGGCGATCGTCACCGACGAGAGCAATTACGGGTCGCCGATCGCGGCCGATGCACCGGGACCGTGGGCGCAGTTCGATCGCCTGCTCGCCGAACCCTTCATTCCGGGCCGCGAGCTTACCGTCGCCGTGCTCGATGATGAACCTCTCGCCGTTACGGAGCTGGTGCCGACGCGCGGCTTCTATGATTACGATGCCAAATACACCGACGGGCTCACCGTGCATCAGTGCCCGGCGAACATCCCCGAAGACATTGCCGCCGAGGCGATGGCGATCGCGCTGAAAGCGCACCGGGCGCTCGGCTGCAAGGGCGTCAGCCGATCCGATTTCCGCTTCGACGAAAGCCGGGGGCTTGCGGGGCTCTATCTGCTGGAGGTGAACACCCAGCCGGGCATGACGCCGCTCAGCCTCGTTCCCGAGCAGGCGAAATATCGCGGCATCGATTACGACACGCTCGTCTCGCGCATTCTGGAAGACGCAGCATGAGGGGGCGGACTGCCTTTCCTCGGCGTCATGCTGAACGTGTTTCAGCATCCATGCGGCGGCTTGGCGGCGATGTCGCGTGGACCCTGAAACGAGTTCAGGGTGACGGTAAGTATGGTTCTCCGATGCGAGACTGTGCCGGAAATCTCAGCATGGAGACGGGGATTGCCTTTCCTCGGGGTCATGCTGAACGTGTTTCAGCATCCATGCGGCGGCTTGGCGGCGATGTCGCATGGACCCTGAAACGAGTTCAGGGTGACGGTGTAGGCGATTGCCGCTTTGGGGCGATGGCGGGCGCGCGCCATGAGTGAACGCATCACGCTCAAACGGGGCAAGCGCCCGCCGCCGCAAAGGGCAAGACCCTCTGCGCCGCGCGCGCGGGTGAAGGGTCCGAATTCCGGTCGGCTGATGGCGCCGGCGGTGTCTCTGGGCGCTGCCGGCATCGCACTGTTTGCGGCCTGGCTCTATCAGCTTCCCGACAAGCTCTGGATGGCGACGGCGGTGGGCGTCGCCGAAGCGGGCTTTGCGGTGAAGAGTGTCGAGGTGACGGGCCTCAAGACGATGAGCCGCCTGCCGGTTTACACGGCCGCGCTCGACGGGGCTTCGGATTCGATGCTGCTCGTCGATCTGGACGACGTGCGCGACCGGCTGCTGATGCTGCCGTGGGTGAAAGACGCAAGCGTCGGCCGCCGCCTTCCCGACACGCTCTCCATCGAGATCACCGAGCGCAAGCCTTACGCGATCTGGCAATATCGCGGCGCGCACCGCCTGGTGGACATGGACGGCGCGGTTCTGCCGTCCGACGACATCACGCGCTACGCCAAACTGCCGATCGTCGTGGGCAAGGGCGCGAACACCGAGGCGGCGAACCTGATCGCACTGCTTCACGATTACCCGGCGGCGGCAAAGCATGTTGCGGGCGCGGTGTGGATCGGCGAGCGGCGCTGGGATCTGAAGCTCAAGTCGGGCGAAACGCTGGCGCTGCCCGACGACTATGCCGAGGCGAAGAATGCGCTCGGCAATTTCGTACGGATCGACCGCGATTCAGGACTTGTCGACAAGGGCTTCACCCGGTTCGACATGCGCCTTGCCGACCGGCTGACCGTTCGCATCTCGCAAAACGACAAGAAACCCCCGGTCGCACGGCAAGACACACAAGCATCAGGCGGGACAGAGATATGAGAGTGGGACGCGGTCTTTCCGGTAGCCGGGGCGAGCGCACGATTGCGGCGCTCGATATCGGCTCGTCCAAAGTGGCGGCGCTGATCGCCGTTACCGACGGCGAAAGCCCGCCGCGCGTGATCGGCACGGGCCAGCGCGCCTGCACGGGGCTGAGGCAGGGCCTTGTCGCCGATCTCGAACGCACCGAAAGCGCGATCCGCGCCGCGATGGAGCAGGCGGAACGCAACGCGGGCGTGACGGTGGAGAATGTCGTCGTCAGCGTTTCGGCGGGCGGGCTCGACAGCGAAATCGTTTCGGTCGAGGTCGATATCGGCGGCCAGCGCATCGAGCGCGGCGACATCGATCATGTGCTTTCCGAAGGCCGCGCGCAGCTCGACGCGGGCGGGCGCACGATCCTGCACGCGCAGCCCGCGCTCTACACGCTCGACGAGACGACGCGGGTGATGAACCCGCTCGGCCTGCACGCCGACCGGCTCGGCGTTGATATCCACATCATCACCGCCGACACGCCGCCCGTGCGCAACCTCGACCAGTGCGTGCGCACCGCCGATCTGGGCGTGCAGACGATCGTGGCGTCGCCGATCGCGGCGGGGCTCGCGTGCCTGGCGCCCGAAGAACGCGA
The DNA here is from genome assembly GCF_014199685.1 of Sphingosinicella soli. GTDB lineage: Bacteria > Pseudomonadota > Alphaproteobacteria > Sphingomonadales > Sphingomonadaceae > Sphingosinicella > Sphingosinicella soli. The sequence continues at coordinate 63,174 of NZ_JACHNZ010000013.1, forward strand.
ACTCGGCGTGGCGCTCGTGGAGATCGGCGCGGGCGTAACCAACGTGGCGGTCCACGTGCGCGGGATGCTCGTGGGCCTGTCGGTGATCCCGATGGGATCGGAAGATATCACCGCCGACATCGCCTCCACCTTCTCGACCCGCCGCATTCATGCCGAACGCCTGAAGACGCTCTACGGATCGGCGACGACGAGCCCGCGCGACAATCATGACATGATCGAAATCCTGCCGATTTCGGAAGATGACGACGTGGAGCCGACGCGCGTGCCGCGCGCGCAGATCGTTGCGGTGATTCGCGACCGGCTCGACATGCTGTTCTCCGACGTGGGGGAACGGCTGAACGAAATGGGCTTCAAAGGACCGCGCGGACGGCAGATGGTGCTGACGGGCGGCGGTGCGGAACTCAAGTGCATCGCAGACTTCGCGCAGGGGCTGCTCGGGCGGCACTGCCGTGTCGGTCGGCCGCGCGGGCTCGTCGGTCTGCCGGAAGCGCAGACGGGCAGCGCATTTTCCACGCTTACAGGGCTTACGCTCTACGGCGCGGAGGATCGTGAAGACCTTTGGGCGGGCAGCATCCGCGACGGCGGACAGATGCGGATGTCGCGTTCGCCGTGGGGACGGATGATCGAAGTGCTGAGGTCCAACCTGTGACGACATACCAGATGTTGATTTTTTTCGTCTCAGGGGATTCACGCGGAATCGATCCTGTCGTAGTGTTTAACAAATGCGCTCTTGTGGGGGGCGCCGGCGCCGAAGGAGAGCATCATGAGTCTTGAGTTGCAACGCCCCGAACTCACCGAACTGAAGCCGCGGATTACGGTGATCGGCGTCGGCGGCGCCGGCGGCAACGCAGTCGCGAACATGATCTCTTCGGGCCTCGAAGGTGTCGATTTCGTGGTGGCGAACACCGATGCGCAGGCGCTTTCGGCGGCGACGGCGGAAACCCGGCTGCAGCTCGGGCTCAAGATCACGCAGGGGCTCGGCGCCGGTTCGCGCCCTGAAATCGGCCGCGCGGCCGCCGAGGAGACGCTCTCGGAGATCGAAGGTGCGCTCGACGGTTCCCACATGTGCTTCATCACCGCAGGCATGGGCGGCGGCACCGGCACCGGCGCGGCGCCCGTCGTCGCCAAGGCGGCGCGCGAACGCGGCATCCTCACTGTCGGCGTCGTCACCAAGCCGTTCGCGTTCGAAGGCGCGCGCCGCATGCGCTCGGCCGAAGAAGGCATCGCCGAGCTTCAGAAGCATGTCGATACGCTCATCATCATTCCGAACCAGAACCTGTTCCTGATCGCCAACGCCAACACGACGTTCAAGGACGCGTTCGCAATGGCCGACCAGGTGCTGCACCAAGGCGTGCGCGGCATCACCGATCTGATGATCATGCCCGGCCTCATCAACCTCGACTTCGCCGACATCCGCACCGTGATGAGCGAGATGGGCAAGGCGATGATGGGCACCGGCGAGGCCGAAGGCGAAAACCGCGCCATCGAAGCGGCGGAAAAGGCGATCGCCAACCCGCTGCTCGACGAAGTTTCGATGCGCGGCGCCAAGGGCGTCATCATCAACATCACCGGCGGCGAAGATCTGCGCCTGATGGAAGTCGATGAAGCCGCGAACCACATCCGCGAGATGGTCGATCCGGACGCGAACATCATCGTCGGCTCGGCGTTCAACGCGAACCTTGACGGCAAGATGCGCGTGTCGGTCGTCGCGACGGGGATCGACATGGCGACGAAGTCGGCCGAGCAGCTTGCGCGGACGTCCAACTCGGTGAGCGGTTTCGGCGCGGTCGCGGGCAGCTTCGCGCCCGCAGGCCCGGCCATCCGCCCGGCTGTCGCCGCGCCCGCGCCCACGACGCAGCCCGAGGAAGCGCAGATCACGCTCGAACCGCCGGTGATGGCGGAGGAGCCTGCCGTTGCCGAGGCCGCACTGATCGAAGACGCGCAGCCCGGGTTTTCGGACAATGTGATGCCGCTGCGCATGCCCGAGCCGCAGGCGCAGCCGGTGCGCGAAGCCGAGCCGGAGCCGGTCGCCGCGGCGCCCGCGCCGATCAACGAGCCGGTCGAGCGCCCCTATGTCGCGCCGCGCCAGACACGCGAAGATCCCCGGCCGGGCCCGACGCTGTTCGAGCGGATGATGAATCTGAGCCGCGGCGCCGACAAGGCGCGCGCCGACGAACCGGCGCCCGCGCCCGAAGAGCCGGCGGGGCAGGATCCGCTGGAAATTCCGCGGTTCTTCCGCCGTCAGGTCAACGACTGATCCTCAGATCAGGCAGACAAAGAGGGCCGGGCGGCAAACCCGGCCCTCTTTGTTTCGTGACCTTGCCTGCGCACGCCGCTTGACCGCATCGACGGGGCGTCGCAAATCGATGACAGGAGAGGGAAAAGCATGGCGGGACCGCTTTCGGGCGTTCGTATCATCGAAATGGCGGGGCTTGGGCCGGCGCCTTTCGCGGGCATGATGCTGGCCGACCACGGCGCTGAGGTGATCCGCATCGACAGGCCCGGCGGCGCGCAGGAGACCGTGCTCGGCCGCTCGCGGCGCTCGATCGTCGTCGATCTGAAATCGCCCGAGGGCGTCGCTGTCGTGCGCAGGCTGGTGAAGACCGCCGACGGCCTTATCGAAGGGCTGCGGCCCGGTGTGATGGAACGGCTGGGGCTCGGCCCCGATGTGCTGCTCGGCGACAATCCGCGCCTCGTTTACGGACGCATGACCGGCTGGGGACAAACCGGCCCGCTCGCCAGCGCCGTGGGACACGACATCAACTATATCGCGCTTTCGGGCGCGCTTCACGCCTATGGCCGCGCGGGCGAGCAGCCGACGCCGCCGATCAACATGGTCGGCGATTTCGGCGGCGGCGGCATGATGCTTGCGTTCGGCATGGCCGCAGCGCTGCTTTCGGCACAGAAGACGGGCAAGGGCCAGGTGCTCGACGTCGCGATGACCGACGGCTCCGCCGTGCTGATGGGCATGATCTGGGGCTTCTTCGGGCAGGGCGTGTGGAAGGACGAACGCGGCGTCAACATGCTCGACTCGGGCGCGCACTTCTATGACACATACGCCTGCAAGGGCGGCGGCCATATCTCGATCGGCGCGATCGAGCCGCAGTTCTACGCCGCGCTGCGCCGTATCGCGGGGCTTGAGAACGACGCGGAATTCGATGCGCAGATGGACCCGTCGCGGTGGGGTCCGCTCAAGGCCAGGCTGACGGCGCTGTTCCTGACGAAAACGCGCGAGGAATGGACCGCGCTGATGGAAGGCACGGACGTGTGCTTCGCGCCGGTGCTGTCGCTGACCGAGGCGCCCCTGCATCCGCACAATGCGGCGCGCGGCACGTTCATCGACGTCGGCGGCATGACGCAGCCCGCGCCCGCGCCGCGCTATTCGGAAACGCGGACGGACACGCCGACACCGGCACCGCGCTCGGGCGCCGATACGGCGGCAATCCTCCGCGAACTCGGCTATTCGGATGCGGACATAGAGGCGCTGCAAAGCGCGAAGGCTGTCGCCACATGATCCGCGCCGCCACCGCCTTTCTGCTGATTGCCGCCACGGCGGACCCGTCGCTCGCCCAGGCGCGCAAGGAAAAGGAAGACACGGCGGTTGCGGCGCTGAGCAACCCGGCGCGGCTCGTGACCATCGGCGACCACGCGCGCGCCTCCAGCGACTTCATGCTGGCGCTGAGCTTCTATGAACGCGCGCTCGGGATCGATCCGGGCTTCGTGGCGGCGCTGCGGGCATCGACCGAAGTGTCGCTCGCGATGCGGATGCCGCAGGCGCTCTCGTACGCGGAGCGCTGGGTGCGGGCGACACCGAAGGACGGGCTCGCCCACCTTGCGGTCGGCGCCGCGCTGGTGCAGCAGAACCGCCCGACGGAGGCGCAGAAATCGTTCGCGCTCGCCGAGGCCGCAGGCGGACCGCTCGCCGCGATCGCCATGCAGCGCGGCCTTGCGTTCGACCTGCTCGGGCAAAGCAAGAATGCCCAGATCGCCTATGCCGATGCGATGCAGCGCGTTCCGGGAGACCGATCGATCATCGAGCACCTGGCGCTGAGCCTTGCGATCGGCGGCGACAACGAGGCGGCGATGCAGCTGTTGCAACCCGAGGCCGATCTGGCATCGGGACAGGCGAGCTTCGAACGCACGCTGGTGCTCGTCCACGCGCTCGGCGGGCGGCTCGATCTCGCGCGGCGCATCGCGACGGCCAACCTCAGTCCGCAGGCGGCATCGGCGGCGGGGGACGTGCTCGAGCGGATCACCAGCCTGCCGACCCCGGCTGCGAAAGCGGCTGCCGTTCATCTCGGCATCCTGCCCGACACGGCCCGGCCCCCGCAGGTGCAGGCGCAGGCGCAGGTCCAGGCAGAGGTAAAAGCGCCCGAAGTCGTGCAGGCATCGCCGCCCGAACCGATCGTGGAGCAAGCGCGGGTGATCGAAAGCCCGCCGCCGCGCGCGGAACCGGCTCCCGCGAAACCCGCCGCCGCAAAGCCCGCTGCCGGAAAGCCTGCGCCCAAAGCCGAGCCGCTGCCTGCCGGACTGCCGAAACTCTCTCCCGCGCAGCTGCGGGCGGCATATATCTGGCTGCAATTGTCGAGCAGCCCCGAGCGCGGGCTCGTTGCGGGCGATCTCGCGCGGTTCAAGCGCAAGGCCGGGGCGATCGGCAACTACAACGCCTATGTGCAAAGCGCCGCCGGCACGCACCGCCTGCTGATCGGCCCGTTCCGCTCCGCCGACGACGCGCAGAAGGTTTCGCGGCGCCTGAAAGCGGCGGGCGTGGACTCGTATATCAACCGGGCACCCGCCGGCTCTTCAATCGCGCCGCTTTGATGGCCGCGCGCTATGCCTCTGACCCTGCGGTTTCGCGGGGGCGGCTTCATTCCGAAAAACCGAGCGCGCGCCGCGACGCGTTTCAGCGCGACCGCGACCGCATCATCCACTCGACGGCATTCCGCCGCCTGAAGCACAAGACGCAGGTGTTCGTGTCGCCCGACGGCGACCATTTCCGCACGCGGCTGACCCACAGCCTGGAAGTCGCGCAGATCGGCCGCGCCGTCGCGCGCACGCTGGGGCTGAACGAAGACCTGACCGAAGCGCTTTGCCTGGCGCACGATCTGGGGCATCCGCCCTTCGGCCATGTCGGCGAGGACGTGCTTGCCGCGCGCATGGCGCCGTGGGGCGGCTTCGATCACAACGGCCACACGATCAGGATGCTGACGGCGCTCGAAGTCCGCTACGCCGATTTCGACGGGCTGAACCTTTCGTGGGAGACGCTGGAAGGGCTTGCCAAGCACAACGGGCCGGTGGCGTCTCCGGGCTGGGCACTTGCAGGCTATAATGCGCGCCACGATCTCGAACTCGCCACGCACGCGGGCGCCGAAGCGCAGCTTGCCGCGCTTTCCGACGACATCGCCTATGACAATCACGATCTCGACGACGGGCTGCGCGCGGGATTGTTCACGCTCGAAGAGGTCGCGGCGGCGGTGCCGCTCGTCGCCGAATGCCTGGAGGCGGTGCGGGCGCTGCATCCCGGCGCGCCTGACGACAGGCTGGCGGCGGAACTCGTGCGGTTCCAGATCGGGCGCATGGCCGACGACCTGATCGATGAAACCACGCGGCGGCTGGCCGCGCTGGCGCCCGCCGACGTGGACGCCATCCGCCGTGCAGACGCGCCCGTCGTGGGGTTTTCCGAACCGATGCAGGCCGCAGAGCGCGATCTGAAGCGGTTCCTTTATGCAAACATGTATTTCCATGCGCGCAACCTCGCGATGCGCGAGCCCGCCGCCGCGGTGACGGGCGAACTGTTCGACACGCTGCACGCCGACCCGTCGCAACTGCCTGCGGACTGGGGGGCGCGGCTCCCGGCATCGGAACCCGGGCGCGCGCGGCACATCGCGGATTTCATCGCCGGAATGACCGATCGTTACGCGCTGAAGACCTTCGAGGTGCTGGGCGGACGGATCACGTTTCCGCCGGGCGCGATCATCTGATCAGCCGGTAGCCGCCTGCGGCATCCGGTCGCCGGTGTGAAACGCCACGCGGTTCCGCCCGCTCGCCTTCGCCCTGTAAAGCTCCTGATCGGCCCAGCCGTAAAGGCGCTGGAAGCCGAGCGCGCGGTCTGCCGAGGCGACGCCGATGCTGACCGTCACGACGTGGCCGATGCGCAGCTCGGGATGATGCTGATCGGCGATCCCGCGCCGCACGCTTTCGGCGAACTGGCGGATCCCGATCGGGGTCAGGCCGGTGATGCCGAGCACGAACTCCTCGCCGCCGATGCGCCCGGAAACGCACAGCGGCCCTTCCCAGCGTTCGAGGCGGCGCGCGATGCGGCAGAGCACGGCGTCGCCCGTTTCATGGCCGTAGGTATCGTTGACGCGCTTGAAGTGATCGACATCGATCAGCAGCAGGCCGAAATGTTCTTCCGGCGAGGAGCGGGCCTCGATCATGAATTCGGCGCGATCCACGAAGCCGCGCCGGTTGAGAAGCCCGGTCAGCGCATCGCGGCTGGCCAGTTCGCTCATCCGCGCTTCGGCGGCGCGCGCGCGGTCGCGTTCCTCGCGAAGGTGCGCAATGCGTATCGTGACGGCGATCGACAGCCAGACGGTCTGGAGCGCGGCGGCGATGAGCATCACGACCTGCGGCCCGCCGCCGAAGACCCAGGGGTCCATATCGACGATCTGGGTGAGCGCCAGCGTCACCATGGGCACGGCCCATGCCCATGCAAGCGCCTTCGCATCGGCGTTCCCGGCGCGGCAGCCCTTGACGAGGCTGTACGTGACAAGCGCGAGGACCGACAAGGTGAGTACGCCGAGCGCCGTGCGCTGCCAGCCGAGCGCGGCGCCGGTTTCCAGCGCAACCATGATGCCGATCGGGATCATGAGAAAGCCGAGCATCAGCGTGCCGAAACGCAGCGCGCGCGGACCCATCGTCTCTCCCAGCGCCTTGACGCCGCTGACGGTGGCAAGCGTGACGGCGAGGCATGCAAGGAAGGTGCAGATCTGCGACGACCAGCCGGCGATGCCGGGCGCCGCGACCAATGCAAGCTGCGACCAGAGCAAACCCCAGACAACCATCGTGACCGCCCACAGCCCGTGCCACAGCAGGTATTCGCGCCGCAGCGCGATGCCCACCGACAGCGTGTAGAGCGCGCCGAGCGTAAGGAGTGCGATGGTGCCGCCGACGATGACCGGCAGCGCCGCAGCCTGCGCGTTCGCCTCGTCGGCGCCGGGCAGGCGGATTCTGAGCAGCTCGTGGCTTGCGAGCCCGTCGAAGCGCAGCATGACGGTTTTGACCGGCGCGGCGAGGACGGGCGGTTCGAACGCGATCTGTCCGCCAAGCCGCCAGTGCGCGCCGTAATTGCCGCGACGCACCGTTTGCGCTGCCGTGTGTCCGTCCTCGTAGACGAAAAGCGCCGTTAGCCGATCGAAGCGGGTTTGATGCACATAGACGATGCGCGAATCGGTCGGCACCTCGATCTTCAGCCAGAGACTGCGCTGATGATAGTCCGCAGGCGTCCCCGAACAGGCAAAGGCGCCCGGTTTTGCCGCCGACAGGTCCGTTACGGCATGACAATAGCGCGCGTCCGCACGCGCTTCACCGCCCGCGAGGGCGGCGATAAGCACCAGAAATACAAAGGCAATCACGCGATTCATTGAGTCGGCGTACACATACTCTTTGAAAGGGGTTCGTGTCAGCCCATCATGGGCGAAGGCCGATAAGAAACCGTTACGGATGAATTTTGACGCGCGCGCCCGCCACCCGTGCGCGCGGGTGACGGATGCTTGGCGCGCGCGGTGAAAGCGGTGTAAGGCCCCGGTCAAATCTCATCCTTGCAGAGAGCGGGCCTGGTCGTGAGCACTGTTTTTGAAACCTATACGGCGGCGGTCCACGCCGCGCTCGATGCGCTGGAAGCCGCAGGCACGATCCCGGCCGGGCTCGACCGCAAGGCCGTGGCGCTGGAGCCGCCGCGCGACCCCTCGCACGGCGACCTCGCCACCAACGCCGCGATGGTGCTGGCGAAGCCTGCGGGCAAGAACCCGCGCGCCATCGCCGAGCCGCTCGCCGCCGCGCTGGCGAAGGCGGGCGGTGTGGCGTCCGTGGACGTGGCGGGGCCGGGCTTCATCAACATCCGCCTCGATCCGTCCATATGGATCGACGAACTGAATGCCGTTCTGGCGGCAGGCGGCGATTATGGCCGCGCCGGTGAGGGCAGAGGCGATCATATCAACGTCGAGTATGTTTCGGCGAACCCGACCGGCCCGATGCACATGGGGCACTGCCGGGGCGCTGTCGTCGGCGATGCGCTCGCCGCGCTGCTCGAATTCGCGGGCCACAAGGTGACGCGCGAATATTATGTGAACGACGCGGGCGGGCAGGTGGACGTGCTCGCACGCTCGGTGCATCTGCGCTACCGCGAGGCGCTGGGCGAGGATATCGGCGAGATTCCCGAAGGCCTCTATCCGGGCGACTATCTGAAGCCGGTGGGCGCGGCGCTCGCGGCGGAGTTCGGCGATCGGTATGTCGGCAAGCCCGAGGGCGAATGGCTGGCGCTGTTCCGCACGCGCGCGGTCGATGCCATGCTGGTGCTCATCAAGGCCGATCTTGCGCTGCTCGGCATTCACCACGACCTGTTTTCATCGGAAGCCGAGGTGCAGGCGGCGGGCGAGGCGGACCGCGCCGAGGCCGAGCTGCGCGCCAAGGGCTATGTTTACGAAGGCGTGCTGGAGCCGCCGAAGGGCGAGCTTCCCGACGATTGGGAGCCGGTGGAGCTGACACTGTTCCGTTCGACCGCGTTCGGCGACGATGTGGATCGGCCGCTGAAAAAGTCGGACGGGTCGTGGACCTATTTCGGCGCCGACATGGCGTATCACAAGCGCAAGGCGGAGCGCGCCGACCAGCTGATCGACATCTGGGGCGCCGACCATGCGGGCACGGTGAAGCGCATCCAGGCGGCGGTCGCGGCATTGACGGACGGCAAGCCCTTCGACGTGAAGCTCGTGCAGATGGTGCGCCTGTTCCGCGCGGGCGAGCCGGTGAAGATGTCGAAGCGCTCGGGCTCGTTCGTGACGCTCGCGGACGTGGTGCGCGAGGTCGGCAAGGACGTCGTGCGCTTCATGATGCTGACGCGGCGCGCCGATGCGCCGCTCGATTTCGATTTCGCCAAGGTGGTCGAGCAGTCGAAGGACAATCCGGTTTTCTACGTGCAATATGCACATGCGCGGATTTATTCGCTGGCGCGGCGCGCGGCGGAGGCGGGAATGACGATCGCGGCGCCGTCGGCGCCCGATCTCGCGCGGCTCGACAGCACCGAACTCGATCTCGTGCGCCTCGCGGCGCAGTGGCCGCGCATTGTCGAGGCGGCGGCGAACGCCCACGAACCGCACCGCATCGCCTTCTATCTGGGCGATCTTGCCGCTGCCTTCCACGCCAACTGGAACCGCGGCAACGACGACCCCTCCAAACGCTATCTGATCGAAGGCGACCCCGGCATCACCAATGCGAGGCTGGCATTGGCCCGCGCGGTGGGGCAGGTTATCGCGAACGGTCTGCATGTGATGGGGGTAACCCCGGTCGAGGAGATGCACTGAGATGGCGCGCGGTTACCGGGACGATGAAGACGAGGATGCGCTGCCCTGGCTCGAAGCCGCCGAGCCCGAGGACGAGGACGAAGGCGGGGCCTTTCCCTATCGCGGGCTCATCATCGCGGGCGCGATCATCGTGGCGACGGTTGCGGTGCTCTGGTTCGTCGTCGAATGGATCGGCGGCGGGCGCGGCACCGATCCGATCGCGGCGACCGACGAGGTGCCGCTGATCCAGGCGGCGGAAGGCCCCTACAAGATGCGCCCCGACAACCCCGGCGGTCTCGATGTCGATGCCGACAGCCTGACGCACTCGGTGGCGGAAGGGCAGGAGCCCGATAGCGAACTGGCGATCGGCATGATCCCCGAAGAGCCCGTGCCGGTGATTTCCGCCGCGCCGGTGCCGGAACCCCGCCCGGCGGCAACCGTGCCGCCCCCGGCGCAGAAGGCTCCCGCCGAAAAGGCGCTGCCCAAAGTGGTCGAAAAGGCGCCCGCGAAGGTTGCGCCGGTGCCGGAACCGAAAAAGCCGGCGCCCAGGCCGGAGCCTGCGAGACCGGCGCCCGTGCAGGCGGCAGGCAGTGTCACCGTCCAGCTCGGCGCGTTCAACAGCACGGCGAGCGCCGATCAGGTCTGGTCCAAGCTGTCGGGCCGCGTCGGCGCGCTCGGCGGGCTCCGCAAGTCGGTGCAGCCCGTCGAAGCCGGGGGCAAGACGCTCTACCGGCTGCGCGCGGGCGGCATCGCCTCGGAAGCGCAGGCGGGCAGTGTCTGTGCTGCCGTCCAGGCGGCGGGCGAACAGTGCGTGATCGTGCGCTGAGCCGCGCGTGACGCCGCTGCTGCTCGGCCTTTCGGGCCGGACGATCACCGACGACGAACGCGCGCTGTTCAGGGCGGCGAACCCGGCGGGCTATATTCTCTTCGCGCGCAACATCGACACGCCGGAGCAGGTGCGGGCGCTGACCGCCGATCTGCGCGCGCTTGCCGGGCGGGATGATCTGCCGATCCTGATCGATCAGGAAGGCGGGCGCGTGGCGCGGCTCGCCCCGCCGCACTGGCCCGAATTTCCGCCCGCACGGCGTTTCGGCGAAGCGTTCGCCGTCGCGCCGGTGACTGCCATCGAAGCGGCACGGATGAATGCCAAGGCGATCGCCCTGACGCTCGCGGACCTCGGCATCAGCGTCGGCTGCCTGCCGGTGCTCGACGTGCCGGTTCCCGGCGCGCACGATATCATCGGCGACAGGGCCTTTGCGCAGGAGCCGGGAGCGGTGGCCTCACTCGGGGACGCGGTTTTGCGCGGTCTGCGCGCGGGCGGGGTGGTGGGCGTCGTCAAGCATATCCCCGGCCACGGGCGCGCAGCGACGGACAGCCACCTCGAACTGCCGGTGGTGACGGCGGACATCGCTGCGCTCGAAACCGACTTTGCGCCGTTCCGCGCGCTCGCCGCCGCGCCGATGGCGATGACGGCGCATGTGCTTTACGAAGCGCTCGATCCTGACGCCTGCGCGTCGCAGTCGCGCATTGTCGTCGCGCAGACGATTCGGGCAGCGATCGACTTTGACGGACTGCTGATGGCGGACGATCTCGGCATGCGCGCGCTTGGCGGGACGCTGCCCGAGCGGCTGGCGGGGGTCATCGCGGCGGGCTGCGACCTCGCGCTCCACTGCAGCGGCGACTTCGCCGAGAACGCCGCGCTTTGCGAAGCCGCGCCGCACATGACGCCGCAGGCGCTCGACCGGCTGGCGCGGGCGATGGCGTGGGCGGCGGCGGACGGCGAAACCGATATCGCGGCGCTTGTCGCGAGGCGCGACGCACTGTTAGTCTCCGCCGCATGACCGATATCGTGTCGCTCGACTTCAACGGCAGCGAAAGCGAACGCCTGAACCTCGATATCGAGGGCTGGGAAGGGCCGCTCGACGTGCTCCTGCACCTCGCGCGCGCGCAGAAGGTTGATCTTGCGCGAATCTCGATCCTCGAGCTGGTCGAGCAGTATCTGGTCTTCGTCGCCGACGCGAAAAAGCTGCGGTTGGAACTGGCGGCGGATTACCTCGTGATGGCGGCGTGGCTCGCCTATCTTAAATCGTGCCTGCTGCTGCCGAAGGAGGAGCAGGAGGAACCGAGCGCCGAGGAACTGGCGCTCCGTCTGCAACTCCGTCTCCAGCGCCTCGACGCGATGCGCGAAGCCGGGGCGCGGCTGCTGGCGCGCGACCAGATCGGACGCGACGCCTTCATGCGCGGCGCGCCCGAAGGCGTGCGCGTGGTGAAGAACGCCTCGTGGGACTGCGAACTCTACGATCTTCTGAAAGCCTACGGCGCGATCAGCAGCCGCCGGACGCCCAGCGAATATGCCGTCCGCCGCCGGCCTGTGTTCTCGCTCGAAGATGCGCTCGCGCGGCTCGAATCGATGCTCGGCACCGCGCTGGACTGGACCGTGCTGTCGAGCTTTCTGCCCGAGGGCGTCATGGACGAGGAGTTTCGGCGGTCGAGCGTCGCAAGCAGCTTCGTCGCCGCGCTCGAACTCACGCGGCTCGGCCGGACCGAGCTGTCGCAGGCGGACAGTTTCGCCCCCCTCTTTCTCAGAAAGCGCCAATGAGCGACGCGATTGACGACGATCTCCGGTTCCAGCGCATTGTCGAAGCGACGCTGTTCGCCGCCGACAAGCCGCTGACGCGCGAGCAGATCGCCGAGTTTCTTCCCGAAGGCACACCCGTGCAGCCGCTGCTCGACAGCCTCGCCGAGAGCTATGCGCCGCGCGGCATCAATCTCGTGCAGCGCGGCGGCAAATGGCATTTCCAGACCGCAGCGGACCTCGGCGATATCCTCAGCCGCGAGGAGGAACAGTCGCGCAAGCTCTCGCGCGCGGCGCTCGAAACGCTGGCGATCATCGCCTACCACGAACCCGTGACGCGCGCGCAGATCGAGGAAATCCGCGGCGTTTCCATCTCCAAGGGCACGCTCGACGTGCTGATGGAAGCCGGGTGGGTGCGTCCCGCAGGCCGCCGCGAGGTGCCGGGACGGCCGCTGCTCTATGCGACGACACAGGGCTTCCTCGTCCACTTCGGTCTCACCACCCGGCGCGATCTGCCCGGCCTTGCCGAACTCAAGGCGGCGGGACTGCTGGAGCCGATCGACGTCGCGCTCAACCAGCTCCACTTCGAAAAGCCGCCCGAAACCCCGGAGGCGGACGAACCGGACATCGAAGAGGAAATGGAGGACGAGGCTCCGTAGGATTCGCAATTTTGCTGCGGAGGGACTAGACAGGGGCTGAAGCGCCGCCGATATCGCGGGCGGCGGAAACGGAGTACGGACCATGGGTGGTTTCAGCATCTGGCATTGGCTGATCGTCGGCATCGTCGTCATACTGCTGTTCGGCAAAGGCCGGATTTCAGACGTGATGGGCGATCTCGCGAAGGGCATCAAAAGCTTCAAGAAGGGGCTTGCCGAGGACGAAACGCCCGCTCAGCCCCGTCAGATCGGCCAGAACGCGGCCGATCAGACGATCCGCAGCGAAACGCCGCAGGAAACGCCGCGTAGCTGACAGTCCTCGATCCGGACGGATACATGTTCGACGTCGGCGCGCCCGAACTCCTCGTTATCGCGATCGTTGCGCTGCTCGTCGTGGGCCCGAAGGATTTGCCGCGCCTGCTGCGCACGGTCGGCAACTGGATCGGCAAGGCCCGCGCGACGGCGCGCCATTTCCGCACCGGCGTTGATGCCATGATCCGCGAGGCGGAGATGGAGGATATGCAGAAGCAGTGGGAAATGCAGAACGCCGCGATCATGAAGGCGCACCCGGCCGGGGCTGAAGCGCCTTCCGCGCCCGACGCCCCTTCGCAGCACGGCGAGGCCGCAGCAGCCGGAGCGCCGCCCCCGGAAACAGCGCCCGATCCCGATACCGGCAAGCCGCGATCATGAGAGAAATTGACGACAGCAAGGCGCCCTTGCTCGATCACCTGATCGAGCTGCGTCAACGCCTGCTCTATTGCGTGATCGCGCTCATCCTGGCGTTTTCGGTGTGCTTTGCATTCGCCGACGACATCTTTGCCTTCCTGGTGCAGCCTCTGGTGAAGGCGAAGGCTTCGCAGCTGATCTATACGAAGCTCTACGAAGCGTTCTTCGTGGAAATCAAGGTGGCGCTGTTCGCGTCTTTCCTGATGGCCTTTCCGATCATCACCAACCAGCTCTGGCTGTTTATCGCGCCTGGACTTTATCGATCGGAAAAACGCGCGTTCCTGCCGTTCCTGATCGCGACGCCGGTGCTTTTCACGGCAGGCGCGGCGCTGGCCTATTATGTGGTGATGCCCACGGTCTTCACGTTCCTGCTGGGGTTCCAGACGACGGATGCGGGCATACCGCAGCAGGCGCTTCCCGCCATGGACGACTATCTGTCGTTCGTGATGGGGCTGATCTTCGCGTTCGGATTCTGTTTTCTGCTGCCGGTACTGCTGATGCTGCTGGCGCGCGCGGGGATCGTGGATGTCGCGCAACTCCGCTCGTTTCGTCGCTATGCGATCGTCGGCGCTTTCGTCGTGGCTGCGGTGCTCACGCCGCCGGACGTTATTTCCCAGCTGCTTTTGGCGATCCCGCTCATGATTTTGTATGAGGTGGGGATCATCGGTATCGTTCTCACCAACCGGCGCGCCGCGAAACTCTCAGCGGCAGAATCGGCGGCGGAAGAAGCCGGGAACGCGGCCGAATAGCCGCGCCCCCGCTTCCCTCACTCGACGTTTAGTTTGCCGTGTCTTCTACCGCTTCGCCGGCCGACTGCACGTCCTTGCCGACGCCTTCGACCGTGTTGCAAGCCGCAGCGGCGAGGAAGGCAACGACGACGACGAGCTTTGTACCCAGGTTCTTGCGCATGTTTTTTCTCCCAACAAACTGCCGAGTGGAAACGGTCGGCGCCCTAATAGGTTGCATCCGGTCGTTCTCAGGCCGGTATAAAAAGAAAAGAGCCCGATGCCGGCGGGGGGAGCAGGCAAACGGGCTCTGTGGGGACAGCGAGAGCGGGGGGCAGAGTTCGCTGTCCGTGTTGCATCAACTCCCGATCGCAGGCTTGGTTCCGGCGTCTGAAAGAATTTTATCCGGCCTCTGTTTCAGGGGAAACTCGACCGTATAGCAGGGGACGCCCGAATCGAAGACGAGGCGGCCGCGAAGCTGCCGGACCATGCCGCTTACGATACGCGCGGCGGCGCGCGTTTCGGTGGGGGCGAGCGCATCCTTTTCCCCGAAAGCGTCGGAGCAGATTTGAAGCTCGCCGCCGGTTTCCGTGCGCTTGACGTGAATGTCTATCGTCAACCTTGTGTCTCCCTCCGCCGCTGCGAGCCGCGCGGCGAAGGCGATAACCTCCGTGATGAGGAAGGCGAGCGGTACGGCGGCGTCCTGGCTGATGTGCAGGCGTTCGAGATGCGTATTGATGCGCGGCTCGACGAGTTTCGCCGTGGGAATGGTCTGCTGGAGGCTGGCGCAGAGATCCTGGGTGAGCGCCGTGAAATCGACGCCGTGCGCGGCGCTTTCCTCGTAAAGCCAGCGGTGTACGATCGACAGCGCCCCCACGCGCATCTGAATGCTGGCGTAGGCGCGCGACACGTCGCCGCCTTCGGCCTCGCGCGCCTGGATGCTGATGAGGCTGGTGATGATCTGCAGGTTGTTCTTCACGCGGTGATGAACTTCACGCGTCAGGCGCCGCTGCTCGGTGAGCGCGGTGTCCACGTCCTGCCGGGCGTCCGCCATGTTCTTGGCCATTGCGTCAAAGGTTTCCGCAAAGGCCTGCATCTCGTCGGTCTGCCCCGCTGCCCCGGAAAGGCGCACGTGATCGTTTCCAGCGCCGTAGGCGCGAACGCCCGATGCCATGTTCTGAAGCGGGCGCACGACGAAGCGCTGCACGACCATCCAGCCGATCAGCAGCGCGGCAATCCACATCAGCGACGGCGCCGCGATCGCCAGTATGTCGGCAAAGGCAAGCCGTGCGCCGGGAACGACCGTAGTGAGCGCAAACGGCGCGATGGACAGCGGACCCGACGCGACCACATTGTCGCTCTGTCCGGGCTCGCTGACACGCCGCACCGTCAGCAGCCCGCCGGGAGCAGAGATGCCGGGCGGCGGATCGCCCACGATGGCCTTGTCGCCCAGCCAGACCGTGACATCGCCCTCCATCGCCGCGATCTCGCGCAGGCGCGCCTGCAGGCGTGATATCGATGCGGTGGCCACGATAAGGCCGGGCTGCCCCCTTGAAGCGGCCTCCCGCACCGCAAAAAATACGTGGTCGCCGCCGGGCCAGATCAGGTTTTCACGTTCGCCTTCCGCAGCAAGTCGCGTGAGTTCCGCCGTTGAAGGTTTGGTGCCGCCCCGGCTTTCACAGACCGGCCGCCCGAGCATGTCGGCCCAGACGAGGGCATCGAACGTCTCCGCGTCGTCGAGCGCGTTGGCGGCTTCGGTATTGCATGTTCGCCCGTCCTGAAGGCCGCTTTCGTTGCGGAGCAGCGCGCGCAGCACGAGAAAATCGACGCTGAGCAGATCATCGACGACGCGCGCCGTCGTTCGGAACTGGTCCTCGGCGCGCACGAGTTCCGCCTCGCGCGTGCTGCGGATACCGTCTGCGGCAAGCACGGCGGCGAGCACGCCGATCGGCAACAGAGCCAGCGTGAGTGCGACGGCAAGCTGAAACGATAGAGAGCGTCTCGGCCCCGAACCTTGGATTTCGGTTGATTCCAACATTGTCCCAAACGAACTTAAGTATGGGGCGAAACAAAAGAAACCCTCGACCGTTCCACTGATGGGCGTCACTTACGAAAAGGGTGCCGGTCACCATTCGGGCGTGACCGGACGTCAAGGAGGCAGAAGGCTATATGACATTGGCTGCGAAACTCGCGCCGCATCTCCCGTTGCTCCGCCGTTATGCGCGCGCGCTGACGGGAACGCAGCGGGACGGTGATACGTATGTGCGCGCGGCGCTGGAAGCGATCGTGAGCGCACCTCAGGATTTCCCGAGCGATGTCGACGAGCGCTTGGCGCTCTATCGCACGTTCCACGTGATCTGGGCGTCGTCGAACATCGACGTCGATTCGGAACAGCCGGGCGCATCCGATTTCGAACGCGCGGCGCATCAGCGGCTTGCCGCGATCACGCCGCTGTCGCGCCAGGCGCTGCTGCTGACGGCGATGGAAGGCTTCTCGCACGAGGATGTCGGCTATCTCATCGATCTCGATCCCGACGGCGTTTCGGGGCTCGTGAAGGAAGCGATGGACGAGATCGGCCGCCAGACGCGCACGCGTGTGCTCATCATCGAGGACGAGCCCATTATCGGCATGGACCTCGACAGCATCGTGCGCGATCTCGGCCACGACGTGACCGGCATCGCCGTTACGCGCGATGAAGCCGTGGCGCTGGCGATCGAATCCCAGCCCGGCCTCGTGCTCGCGGACATCCAGCTTGCCGACGACAGTTCGGGCATCGATGCGGTGAAGGAAATTCTCAGCCGCTTCACGGTGCCCGTGATCTTCATCACCGCGTTTCCCGAGCGTCTGCTCACCGGCGAGCGGCCGGAACCGACGTTTCTCATCACCAAGCCGTTTCAGCGCTCGACCGTTTCCGCGGCGATCGCTCAGGCGCTTTTCTTCAACAGTACGGCGGCGATGCAATGATGGTGCCTTCCGCCCGCCTTGTGAACGGGCGGGCGGGGGCATAGCCTTCACAGACAGGAGCCAAACGCCATGGAACAGGACCACGAAACCCTGGGGACGAACAAGGCGAGAGCCGGGGAAACCCCGCATATCGTTCGGTACGTCCTGTTGTTCTCGGTCACGCTGGTGGTCGTAATCTTCTCGGCGCTGGTCTTCTTCTGGTCGCGCTGAACCTTGGATCTAGGGGGATAGAATGATCGAACAGACGGTCGGCCGCAGCGCCGGCGTAAGCCCTGTGGGCGCGGACGAGATCGGCGGCTTTCTTCGTTCCGCTTATGCGGAGGCGGCGACGCAGCCGCTGCCCCAGGTTTTTCTCGATCTGCTCGCGCGGCTCGAAACGGGCCCCGAGGAAACGAAAGCCGGACAGCTTTCCGACAAGGATTTCAAGGACGAACTGTCGGCGATCATCCCGCAGCTTCGCGCCTTCGGCCGTTCGCTTTCAGGCAACCGCGACACGGCCGACGACCTCGTGCAGGAAACGCTGCTGAAGGCGTGGGCGGCGCGAGACCGCTTCCAGGCGGGGACGAACATCCGCGCGTGGACCTTCATCATCCTGCGCAACCTGTTCCTCAGCCAGATGCGCCGCGCGCGCTTCAAGGGCGAATGGGACGAACTTGTCGCCGATCGGCTGCTGTCCGCGCCCGCCGGGCAGGACAAGCAGATCGAGCTTGCCGATTTGCAGCGCGCGCTCCTCGAGCTGCCGCAGGCGCAGCGCGAGGCGCTGATCCTCGTGGGGGCGGGCGGCTTCGCCTACGAGGAGGCCGCGACGATCTGCGATTGCGCGGTCGGCACCATCAAGAGCCGCGTCGCGCGCGGCCGCGCGGCGCTCGAACTGGTCATCTCCGAAGGCAGGCTGCCTTCGCGCCGCGGTTCGACCGCATCGGGCACGACGGCGCTTGACGAGATCATGGGACAGGTGGATCAGCTGGCGCGCGAATAACGAAAGGGCTCTCCTTGGCGGAGAAAACGCCAGCGCTGCCGGCCGAACTTGCACGTATCCTCGCTGACGCGGCGGTTGCCGCCGCACCGCAGGATGTGGACGCCTGCGCGCGCGCATGGACCCACTCTCCGTATCTGCGGGGGCTGATGCGCCGCGAGGAGGACATCCTCCTGCGTTACCTGGCGGACGGCCCCGAACCGCTAATGGAGACGGCGCTGGCGCTGCTCGCCGGTCCTGCCGACGGGGCGGCCATGCGCGAGGCGAAGCGGATCGCGGCTATCGCCATTGCGCTCGCCGACATCTCGGGCCGCTGGCCGCTCGAAAAGGTGACGGCGGCGCTTTCGGACCTTGCCGACCGCGCCATCGACCGCGCGATCCGCATCGCCGTCGACGAGCGCATGTCCGGCGCCGGGCCGGACGGCTTCACCGCCATCGCGCTCGGCAAGCTCGGCAGCCGCGAGCTGAACTATTCGAGCGATGTCGATCTGATCCTGCTCTACGACCGCGACCGGCTTGCGCTGCGCGAGGGCGACGACCCTGACAATACCGCCGTCCGCATCGCCCGCCGCATGGTGGAGCTGATGCAGGCGCGCGATTCGGGCGGCTATGTGTTCCGCGTCGATCTGCGCCTGCGTCCGGCCTCCGAAGTGACACCGATCGCCATGCCGATCCGGGGTGCGGAGGCCTATTACCAGTCCGAGGCGCTGGCGTGGGAGCGCGCGGCGTTCATCCGCGCGCGCGCTGTCGGCGGCGACATGAAGATGGGCGAGGATTTCCTCGCCGCGATCGAGCCCTTCGTCTGGCGCCGCTCGCTCGATTACACGGCGGTGCGCGACATCCAGGACATGTCGCTGATGATCCGCGATCACTACGATGAACGTCAGGATGTCGGCCCGGGCTATTGCCTGAAGCGCGGGCGCGGCGGCATTCGCGAGGTGGAGTTCTTCGCGCAGATCCACCAGCTGATCTTCGGCGGGCGCGACTGGACGCTGCGCCAGCCCGCGACGCTCGATGCGCTTGCGGCGCTGGTCGCGGCGGAGCGCATCAAGACGGAGGAGGCCGAAACGCTCGCCGCCGCCTACCGCCTGCTGCGCACGGCCGAACATCGCCTGCAGATGCTGGAGGATGCGCAGACGCACCAGATCCCCACGCGCGCGCCCGAACGCAAGGATCTGGCGCTGCTTTCGGGTTTTCGTGACTGGGCGGCGATGGAGCGGGACATCAAGCGCCACGCAGCGGCCGTGGGCCGTATCTACGATGCGCTGATCGCCGAGGCGGAGGTGGACCGGCTGCCCCGCCAGCCCGCCCAGCTCAAGGCCGCGCTCAAGACGGCGGGGATCGGTCCGCACGCCGATCTTGCCGATCTCATCGCTCGCTGGCGCGACCGCAGCTACCGCGCGCTGCGCAGCGATGCGGCGCAGCGCGAGCTGGAAAGCGCGTTGCCCGGCCTCGTCGCCGCGTTCGCCGAGGCTGGAACCGGACGCGAGGCGCTGCTGCGTTTCGATGACTTCCTCGGCGCGCTGCCGTCTTCGATCCAGTTCTTCGCGCTCATCGAGGCGAACCCCCGCGTGGCGCTGCTGCTCGCACGCGTTCTGGAACTGGCGCCGGTGCTTGCGGGCAAGCTCGCGCGGCGGCCCGAAATCGTCGACATCATGCTGTCGAACGAGGCGTTCGCGCCGCTGCCGTGCGCCGAAGACCTCACCGACATGCTGCGCGCGCGGCTGCGCCGCCACGGCGCGCTCGAACTGAAGCTCGACGAGGTGCGGCGCTTCGTGGCGGAGCGGCGTTTCCAGCTCGGCGTGCAGATCATCGAGGGCGGCGCAGACCCGATTCGCGTCGGCCGCGATCATGCCAAGCTCGCCGACGCCGCAATCGCCGTGCTCGCCGATGCGGTGCAGGCCGAGTTCGCCGAAACGCACGGGCGCGTGCCCGGCGGGCGTCTGCTGGTGCTCGGCTTCGGGCGCTACGGCGGCGCGGTCCTCACCGAAAAGTCCGATCTCGATCTCGTGTTCCTGTTCAGCGGTCATCACGAAGCGATGTCGGACGGCGGCAAGCCGCTGCCCGCCACGACATGGTTCAACCGCCTCGGCCAGCGGCTGACGGGCGCGCTGACCGTCAGCACGGCGGCGGGGCCGCTGTTCGAGGTGGATACGCGCCTGCGCCCGTCCGGCCAGCAGGGGCTGCTCGCGGTCAATATCGATACGTTCGCGCGCTATCAGCGGGAGGAGGCGTGGAGCTGGGAGCATATGGCGCTCACCCGCGCGCGCGTCGTTTACGGGACAGACGAAGACCGCGCCGCCGTTTCGGGCGGCATTTCCGCTGCGCTGATGAAGCCGCGCGATACGGAGCGCTTCAAGGCAGAGGTGCTGGAAATGCGCGGCGACATGGTGAAAGCGCATTCGGGCGGCGGCCTGTGGGATGTGAAGCACGCGGCTGGCGGACTCATCGACCTGGAATTCATCGTGCACTTCCTCCAGCTTTCCCGCCGCGAGGGCTTTGATCCCGATCTCGGCGCGGCGACGGCGCATTTCGTGAATGCGGGCGTGCTCGCCGGAGATGTCCTCGCGGCCCATGAGCTGATGACGCGTCTGCTCGTCGTCATGCGGCTTATCGAAGGGGACGAGCCCCAGAAACAGCCGGCGTCGGCGAAGGCGATGCTGGCGGCCGCCACGGGCATGGCCGATTTCGACACATTGAAAGCCGCGCTGGAAGACGCCAAAAGGGCGGTTCTTGCCGCCTGGGAAGCGGTTTTCGAGGTCAAACGAAAGGCACGATGATGACGAAGCCGGGATCGAAGGCACCGGCCTTCACGCTCGACAGCGAGGAGGGCGCGCTGTCGCTGAAGGATTTCGCGGGCAAGAAGCTCGTGCTCTATTTCTATCCCAAGGACGACACATCCGGCTGCACGCGCGAGGCGATCGATTTTACCGGGCTGCTGCCCGAATTCGCCAAGGCCGACACCGAAGTGATCGGCGTTTCCAAGGATACCGTCGCCAAGCACGGGAAATTCCGCGCCAAGCATGATCTGGGCGTGAAGCTCGGGTCCGATCCGGACGCGACCGCGATCGAGGCGTACGGCGTATGGGTCGAAAAAACGCTCTACGGCCGCAAATACATGGGCATCGAGCGCGCCACCTTCCTGATCGGCCGCGATGGCAAGATCGCGGAAGTCTGGCACAAGGTGAAGGTGCCCGGCCACGCCGAAGCCGTTCTGAAGGCGGCGCAGGCGCTTGGCTGACGCGATCGGTGCGGCCGCCGCCGCCGTTCTGCTGACGGCGGACCCCACTGAAAAGGCCCGGCTTTCAAGGCACTACGCGGCGCGCTGGCGTGCAGGCGAGGTCGCCGCCGTCTACGATGCGGCGATGCCGGAGCGCCCGGCCCGGCCTCCGCGCCCGGAATTGCTGCCGCCCTCGCAGATGCCGAAGCGCGGCAGGGCGGGCTCGGAGCGCAGCCGGATCGCGCTGCTGCACGCGCTCGCGCACATCGAGTTCAACGCCATCGACCTCGCCTGGGATGCGGCGGGGCGGTTCGGCGGGGCCATGCCGCGCGCCTTCACCGACGACTGGGTGGCGGTGGCGGACGATGAGGCGCGGCACTTCGGGCTGCTCGCCGATCGGCTCTCCGACCTCGGTGCCGCCTACGGCGATCTGCCCGCGCACGACGGGCTGTGGGAGGCTGCGATGGCGACCGCGGACGACCTGCTCGCACGGCTCGCCGTGGTGCCGCAGGTGCTCGAAGCGCGCGGCCTCGACGTGACCCCGGCGACCGAAGCGCGGCTGCGCGCGGCGGGCGATACGCTCAGCGCCGACATCCTGAACACCATATATCACGATGAAATTATTCACGTTTCGGTAGGAAACCGCTGGTTCCGGCACCTTTGCGATGGCTTGCGAATCGGGCCGGAACAAACGTTCAAAACCCTTGTCGGTTCCCGATTCAAAGGTGCGCTCAAACGCCCGTTCAACGACTCGGCGCGAATCGAGGCCGGACTGACCCCGGCATTTTATGATTCACTTGCAAGCGCTTAGGCGGCTTGTCACCTAACGCTCCGGGCTCAGAGGGCATGGGTCCAAACACGAGTTAGACGAATCTATTGCGCGGACGCGCGTTCGCGCAGTGCGGGGGTCTCATTTGGTGCTGGAAATCAACAAGGTCGCATCCCAGGTTCGGGACAAGGTCGCAAAGCGGCTGCCCGAGCGGGAATTTCTTCATTACAAGCGCGATGTCGGCATGCAGGTGTACCGCCTGACGACGCGCGTGCAGGTCATGGGCCTTGCCGGCCTTGCCGCGCTGTTCACCTACACTGCGGTGGCCACGAGCGCGATGATCGGCAGCAGCTCGGTCGAAGCCACGGCGGAGAGTGAAGTCACCACCATGCGCGCTGAACTCGCCGCTCTGCGTCAGGGCGTTGCGAAAACGACCGCCCGCGTCGAGCAGCGCCAGCAGTTTCTCGCTCAACTCGTTTCCGGCAAGGCGGATCCGGCGCAGCTTGGCGCGCTGATGCCCGCACTTGCCCCTGCAGCGGCCGTGGCCGGCTCAGCGGTTCTGAAACCGCTTGCCGAACTGGACCGCGCACAGCTTGCGCTGGCAGATCATGCCCGCACGGCGGCCGACGCCCGCTTCGAGACATCGAGCGCGCTCATTCGTCGTCTGGGACTTCAGCCGGCGCGTTTTCTCAAGCAGTCGACATTCGGCATGGGTGGACCCGAGGAGACGGCAGACTCGCCGCTCACGGGCGCAGAGCCGCAGTTCAAGGCGCTGTTCGCCAGCTGGCAGAAGCTCGATCTGCTCGAAAAGGGCATGAGCGCGATCCCGTCGCTGAAGCCGGTGAAGTCCTATACCTACACGTCGGGCTACGGCGTCCGCTATGATCCGTTCTCGGGCGACACCGCAATGCACAAGGGTGTCGATCTCGCAGGCCCGGTCGGCGAACCGATCCACGCGGCGGCGGACGGCGTCGTCGTTGATTCGCGGTATCATCCGGGTGGTTACGGCAAATATGTCGAAATCGATCACGGCGCGGGCATCGTGACGCGCTACGGCCACATGTCGCGTCTCGACGTGAAGAAGGGCGACCGCGTCGCCCGCGGCGAACAGATCGGCGGCATGGGCTCGACAGGGCGCTCCACCGGCAGCCACCTTCACTACGAAGTGCTGATCGACGGCCGCCAGGTGAACCCGATGCCGTTCCTCGAAGCCGGCGACCGGGTGCTCGCCGCGCAGCAGAGCGCAGGCGCCATCGCGGTCGGCGGGCCTGCGGAACCGGCCGGCCACTAATCGTTTCCCGCGACGCACCCACGCGTCATTGAATCGCGTCCTGCAAGCGCCTATCTATAGGCCATGAGCGCACTCCACCTCACCGAATCCGCTGCCGCGCGTGTCGCGGCCATTGCCGTCCGTCAGGGCGGCGTGCCTGCAATCCTTCGGCTTTCGGTCGATGGCGGCGGCTGTGCGGGCTTCCAGTATCGCTTCGGCCTGGAAACCGCGATCGCGCCTGATGATCTCACCACCGAAACGGCGGGCGTGAAGCTCGTTGTCGATCCGGTCAGCCTCGACCTTCTGGAAGGGTCCGAAGTGGATTTCGTCGAAAGCCTCGGCGGCGCATCGTTTCAGGTGCGCAATCCCAACGCGGCTTCGGGCTGCGGCTGCGGGACATCCTTCTCGGTTTGACCGCATGCGCGTGACGGGTTAGCCGTCAGCCATGCGTATCGCCACCTTCAACGTAAACGGAATCGCCGCGCGGCTGCCGCGCCTGCTCGAATGGCTGGAAAGCCGGAAGCCAGACGTCGCCTGCCTGCAGGAAATCAAGTGCATCGACGAGCGCTTTCCCGCGTCCGATATCGAGGCTGCGGGCTATCACGTGCTCGTCCACGGCCAGAAGGGCTTCAACGGCGTCGCCATCCTTAGCCGCGAACCGGCGATCGAGATGCAGCGCGGCCTCCCCGGCGACGAGACGGACGAGCAGGCGCGCTATCTCGAAGCCGAAGTGAACGGTGTTCGCATCGCGTCCATCTATCTGCCCAACGGCAACCCGCAGCCGGGACCGAAGTTCGATTACAAGCTCGGCTGGATGAAGCGGCTGGAGGCGCGCGCGGCGATGCTGCGCGAGTCCGAAACGCTCACGGTGCTCGCGGGAGACTATAATGTCGCGCCCGAAGACCGCGACGTGTTCAGCATCAAGGCGATGGAAAACGACGCGCTCGTGCAGCCCGAATCGCGCGCCGCGCTCCGCCGCATCGTCAATCAGGGCTGGACGGAGGCGCTGCGCAGCGTCCACCCGTCAGACGATCATCTCTACACGTTCTGGGATTATCAGGCCGGATGCTGGCCGCGAAACGCGGGCCTTCGGATCGACCACTTCCTGCTCTGCCCGCGCGCTGCCGACCGGCTGACGAACGCCACCGTGGACCGCGAGGCGCGGGGGCTGGAAAAGGCCTCGGATCACGCGCCGGTGTGGATCGATATCGATTGAGCCTATGGGGTGCGTTCAGTCAGAAGATGACATGAAACAGCACTAAATCTTTGTGGGTGCATCGTTTTCTGCGAAAAACCGGTTCCCGCTTTTCCCCACGCACCCTAGGAGCTGTCTGCATTCACAGGATTCCCTTTGAGTTGGAGTTCTGATTCAAGGTCGTGGAAGGAGACGAACCTTGAGCAGACGGGTTTTGACG
>NZ_JACHNZ010000014.1 GCF_014199685.1 Sphingosinicella soli
GCCCTCCGCTGCGAGAAAACCCTCACCGCATTCATGGGATTCGTCCATCTCGCTTGCGCGATGATCTGGATAAAATGAATGCAGACAGCGCCTAGTGCACCCGAGACGAGTGACTGGAACTTCAGCTACGATCTGACGCTGAGCTACAGACTGCAGACGACGTGCTGACCTATGCCACCTATGCAAAGAGCTTCAAGACCGTCGGCATCAACCAGAACGGATTGCCCACGGATGCCGACGGCAACCCGATCCAGGCGGCCGGTCAGATCAAGCCGGAGAAGGTCGACCACTTCGAAATCGGTATCAAGGCGCAGTTCTGGGACCGCCAGGCAACGCTGAACCTCTCTGCCTTCCGCACCGAAATCAGAGACTATCAGGCGACGGTGAACAACGGGCAGTTCGGCGTGCTGCGCGGCTATCTGGCCAATGCCGACAAGGTACGCTCGCAAGGCTTCGAAGCGGATTTCTCGATCCGGCCCAGCGAACGCTTCAATGCTTACGTCAACGGGGCCTACACCGACGCCACATATCGGAAGTTCGTCGATGCACCGTGCCCGCCGGAACTGGCAGGCGGAACCGCAGCTGGATCCAATCCGCCCAGTGCTCCCGGCACGCCCGGCGGATTCAGCCCGGCCAATTGCGATATTTCCGGGCAGCGCCTGCCCGGCGTATCGAAGTGGTCGTTCTCGTTCGGCGCCGAAGCCAATGCGCCGGTCAGCCTGCTTGGCCAGGACGGTGAGGCTTATCTGGGTTACGACGGCAGCTACCGTTCCAACTTCTCGTCCAACGCCTCGCCCTCAGCCTACACTTGGGTCAAGGGCTACAGCATCTCCAACTTCCGGGTTGGTTTCCGCGCTGACGACGGCTTCGATATCTCGGCCTGGGTACGCAACGCCTTCGATGCGAAATATTTCGAGCAACTGTTCGTCGGACCCGGCAGCACCGGCCTGATCGCCGGTCTTCCCGGTGATCCCCGCACCTGGGGCGGAACCGTCAAAGTGGCGTTCTAAAGAGAAAATGCGCCTGTCCGGATGCGCTCCGGACAGGCGCATACCAGGCTGAGGGAACCAAACGCTCCGTTGCGACATTCCCCATGGTGTGGACGGGTAACATTTGCCGACGCGTCAGTTCTTTCCATCATCAGCGGAGACGAAGGACATGCGAGGCTGGATCCTCTTCCACCGCGAACTCGATCCTGCGCTGCCGGAAGTTCCGGAAATCTTCCGTTTTCAGGAAGCTGCCTCTGCGATGGGTCTGGAACTCGAGGTTCTTCAGCCACACGCGTTCGAGCTCGTTGTCGGCGCTGATGATGACTGGGCGGTGAAATATCGGGACGGCCCCATAGACCGACCCGATTTCATCATTTGCCGGACGGGCGCCGAGACGGACTATTTTACGCTTGCACTGCTCCGGCACTTCGAGCGGCGCGGCGTTCGCCTCATCAACGACCCTGCCGCGATCGAACGCGTTGCGGACAAGCTCCATTCGCTCCAGATTCTGATCCGCGCGGGCCTTCCAATCCCGCGGACCATCCTCGGCAGATTTCCAATGGATATCGGCCTTGTTGAACGTGAACTCGGATTTCCGGTCATCGTCAAAACGTTGAAGGGAACACGCGGGGCGGGCGTGCTGAAATGCGAGAATCGCAGCCAGTTCGAGGATCTGGCCGGACTTCTCGAAAGTGCCGACGCGAAAGCCGATTTCATCCTGCAACACTATGTCCGCGCCAGCCACGGACGCGATGTTCGTGTTCTGGTCGTGGGCGGCCGCGTTGTCGCTGCGATGGAGAGGCGGTCTCTTACAGGCAATTTCAAGTCCAACGTCTCTCTGGGCGGCGTCGGCGCGGCATACAATCCGCCGCCGGAGATGGCAGACCTCGCCGTGCAGGCCGCCGATATTCTCGAACTCGACATCGCCGGTATCGACATCCTGTTCGACGAGGACGGCTACCGCATCTGCGAGGCGAACTCGGCCCCCGGTTTTGAGGGGCTGGAACGCGCGTCAGGTCTGGACGTACCCACTGCCATGCTGGACTGGATCATCTCCACGCAGAACGCACCTTCACCCGCTCCGCCGGTCGCGGAAAGCACCGCGCTTGCGGAACTCGCATTCGGCGGGCGCAGCGGCCTGCGTGCCATCAGTGACCGCAGCAAGGGATATCGGCGCTTTGCAAGCGCTGTCGGTATCAGGCTCGTCGGTGCCGGGATTTCCACGCTCACGCAGGCCATTATGCCCTCGGCACTCATCGACGCGAAAGGGCGCACGCACCGAGGGCTGCGCACATTGTTCGAAGGCCGGGTCCGCACCAATCTGGCAGCGCTCGACGCCTGGGAGCAGGAGCGGACGCTTGTCGTCGTTCTTGGCGTTTCGATCTGGGCAGCCATGCTTCCGTGGCTTGCCGGCGCCCACGCGATGCTGAGCGGAGGGCTGTCGGTGCTTGCCCTCGCCTTCCCGGTCCTTTTCCTGGTCACAACGCCTGCCGGTCGTAGCCGCCGCTCGACATCCGGCCGTCTGAAACACCGGAGCGAGCAATGAGCTTTGCAATTCCCTGGTCGGAGCTCGCGCCGTTCCTGCTTATCGGCTTCGCCGCGCAGCTCGTGGACAGCGCGTTCGGCATGGCGTTCGGGCTGGTTTCCAATGCACTGTTGACGTTTCTCGGATTCCCGCCGTCGGCAGCATCGGCAACCTCGCGCACGGTAGAAAGTTTCGCGAGCGGTATTTCCGGGCTCAGCCATGCCCTCCAGCGGAACATCGACTGGCCTCTGTTCGGGCGTCTCGTCATACCCGGCATTCTCGGGGGCCTTGCCGGCGTCTGGTTTCTCTCTGTTATCGACACTCAAATCACCCGCCCCGCCATGCTCGTCTACATGGCGGCAATCGGCGTGTACCTGATCTGGCGGGCGCCGCGGCGACCGCAGACTTTTCGCCGCATGCGATTCGTCGGCCCACTCGGCGCCGTGGGCGGCTTCCTCGACGCCTCGGCGGGCGGCGGTTGGGGGCCGGTCGTAACGGGCAATCTGCTGGCACAGGGGATGACGCCCCGCATGGCCATCGGAACGGTGAACGCCGCGGAATTCTTTGTCGCCGTCACCGTCCTCTCGGCGTTCATAGGGACACTTGGCCTCGCCGCTTTCACGATTGCAACAACCGGACTCCTTGTCGGCGCAATCGTCGGCGCACCGCTCGGCGCCTGGCTCACCGGCCGGATCGCGCCGCGACAACTGCTCATGGGCGTCGGCGCCATCCTGATCGCGATCAGCCTCTACGGGCTGATTTCCCTGATGTTCGAGCCTCTGCCGTCCTTCATGCGACTGTAGGCGAACGAGGCCGGGCTGGTTGCACCTGTCCAAAATACGGCTTGTCTACATATATCTAAAAGTCATATTCTGCTGATGAACAGAAGGAGGATATGATGAAAACGCGGATCACCGAGCTTTTCGGCATTCAGCACCCGATCATTCAGGGCGGTATGCATTTCGTGGGCTTCGCGGAAATGGCGGCTGCCGTTTCGAATGCAGGTGGCCTCGGCATCATCACAGGTCTTACGCAGCGCACCCCCGCCGACCTTGCGAACGAGATCGCGCGCTGCCGTGACATGACCGACAAGCCTTTCGGCGTGAACCTGACCTTCCTGCCCATCGTCAACACGCCCGACTATCCCGGCTATGTGCGCGCGATCATCGAAGGCGGCGTAAAGGCCGTGGAAACCGCAGGAAACAATCCGCAACAGGTGCTGCCCTACCTGAAGGATGCGGGCATCAAGGTGATCCACAAGTGCACCTCGGTGCGCCATTCACTAAAAGCCCAGTCGATCGGCTGCGACGCTGTTTCAGTGGACGGCTTCGAGTGCGGCGGCCATCCGGGCGAGGATGACGTGCCGAACTTCATCCTGCTGCCGCGCGCCGCCGAAGAGCTTGATATTCCCTTCGTCGCCTCGGGCGGGATGGCCGACGGACGCAGCCTCGTCGCCGCGCTCGCGCTCGGCGCCGAAGGCATGAACATGGGCACCCGCTTCATCGCCACGAAAGAAGCGCCCGTACACGAGAAGGTGAAGCAGGCGCTCGTCGCGGCGGGCGAACTCGACACCCGCCTTGTCATGCGCCCCCTGCGCAACACCGAGCGCGTGCTCAACAACGCCGCCGTCGAACGTCTGCTCGCAAAGGAGAAGCAGCTGGGCGACAACCTGAAATTCGAAGACATCATCGAAGAGGTGGCTGGCGTCTATCCGCGCATCATGAAGGACGGCGACATGGACGCGGGCGCGTGGAGCTGCGGCATGGTCGCCGGGCTGATCCACGATATTCCCACATGCAAAGAGCTTATCGACCGGATCATGGCGGAAGCCGACGCGATCATCCGTCAGCGGCTCGCCGGCTTCGCCGCCGCGTAGGTCGTTTCAAAGAGCAGGTGTTTCCGTCTCACGACTTTCCCTATTTTGGAAGCGCTTTCAGGGCCGCCTGAGCAGCGCCTGCACAACGTCGATACCGGCCGACCGGAAGCCGCCTTCGCAGTACATCAGGTAATAACGCCAGATCGTATCGAAGGCGGCATCGAACCCGGGCGGGAGGCGGTTTTGATGCCGCGCGGCGTCGTAGCGTTCGCGCCACTGACGGAGCGTTTCGGCATAGTGCCGGCCGTATCCCTCCGCCCCTTCCCACCGAAAACCCGCGTTTTCCGCAGATGACCGCAGGCGCGGTTCGCTCGGCAGGATACCGCCGGGGAAGATGTAGGTCTGGATGAAGTCCGCGCCGGAGCGGTAGGCCGGGAACACCGCCTCGTCGATGGTGATGACCTGCATCGCCGCGCGCCCTCCCGGTTTCAGGGCGCGGAAGGCAGAGCGCATGAAGGTCTTCCAGTAGCGTGCGCCCACCGCCTCGAACATTTCCACCGACGCCATGTGATCGAAACGGCCGATATCCTCGCGGTAGTCCGCGATGCGCAGGTCCACCTGATCCGAAAGTCCGGCAGCGGCCATGCGGCGCCGGCCATATTCGAGCTGTTCGCGGCTGAGCGTGATGCCGGTGACGTGAACGCCGTATTCCTTCGCCGCAATCTCGGCGAGGCCGCCCCAGCCGCAGCCGATTTCCAGCAGGCGCTCGCCCGGTTTCATCTGCAGCCGGTCGAGCAGCACGCGCACCTTGCGGCGCTGCGCCTCGGCGAGAGTTTCCTCCGGTGATCCGAAGATCGCCGATGAATAGGCCATCGTCTCGTCGAGCCAGGCGGCGTAGAAATCGTTGCCGAGATCGTAGTGGAACTGGATGTTGCGCCGCGCGCCGGTCAATGTGTTGGCCTGCAGCGCCCGCATCAGCCGGTTGACGAGGCGGCCCGGACGCGCGCCCCGCCCCGTGCTGCCGAGTTCGCGGCGGTTCAGCATCATCACTTCGAAGAACGCCGGGACGTCCGGGCTGGTCCAGTCGCCGTCGAAATACGCCCTCGCCCAGCCCGCCGATCCGCCTGCGGCGAGACGCAGCAACGGACGCCAGTTGCCGAGGCGAAGCTCCGCCTGCGGACCCGGTGCGCGGCCACCCAGCCGCTGGACACGGCCATCCGGTTCGATCAGCGTCAGCGTGCCGCGAGCCAGCCCGGCGTCGACGCGTTCGATGAGACGTTGGCGGCTTCCGGCGAACAATCGTGCAGGAACACCGCCGATCCAGAACCGGCGGTCCGCTTCGACGACGCGCGCGCCGCGCGTTCCCGGATGTGTCGCCATCCGTCTCTCCCCGCCGGTGAGTATGCGGCATTTCCATGCGAATTCAAAGCCTAGCGAATCATGGAGAGCGCAGCGAGCGCCCGCTCCCGCGCCGCGCGGTGTCCGATGCGCTTTTCGGGATAGGCGGCGGGCCGCGCGCCGTGCTCGCCGGGGTCGTGGATCACGGCATCGTCGAGCCCGGAGAGTTCCGGCACCCAGCGGCGGATATAGTCCGCCGCGCCGAACTTTTCGGACTGGCTGAGCGGGGCCATGATGCGCACGAACATGTTGGCGTCGATGCCCGTGCCCGCGCTCCACTGCCAGTTGACGCTGTTGCTGCCGTAATCGGCATCGACGAGCGTATCCCAGAACCAGCGCTCGCCCTCGCGCCAGTCGATGAGCAGGTGCTTGACGAGGAAACTCGCCGCGATCATCCGCACGCGGTTGTGCATCCAGCCGGTCGCCCAAAGCTCGCGCATCCCGGCGTCGACGATGGGGTAGCCCGTTTCGCCGCGGCACCAGGCGCGGAAATCCGCCGCGACTTCGGGATCCGCCACGTCTCGCCAGGGGAACGGATCGAACGCGGGCAGGCCGTTCGCCTTGCCGTAATCCGGGCGGGCGAGGATGACGTTTTGCGCGTAATCACGCCACGCAAGCTCGCGCAGGAACGGTTCGGCCCCCGGCCCCGACGCGCGGCGCCAGACCTCGGCGACCGAAATCTCGCCGAAGTGGAGGTGCGGCGACAGATACGAAACGCCTTCCTCCGACGGCAGATTCCGCGTGGCATCATAAGCGGCGACGTTCGGCAGGAACGCCTCCAGCCTCTCCGCAGCGCCGGTTTCGCCGGGTGTCCAGACATCGAAGCCGCCTGCCCAATCGGGACGGGTCGGCAGCAGCGCCCAGTCCTCCAGCCTGTCGGACGCGGGCCACTCTTGCGGTGTTCCAAGGCGTTCGGGCGCCGGAATCGATGCGGCGGGGGGCATCCGGTCGCGCAGGGCGCGCCAGAACGGCGTGAAGATCTTGTAGAGATCGCCCGCCCCCGTCCGCACCTCGCCGGGCGGGAGCAGGCAGACGCCGTCGTGGAGGACGAGATCGACCTTGTCGGCGAGCGCGCGCTCGGCATTGCGCCACCACGGCGCATAATGGCGAAGCGCATGGACCCGCCGCGCGCCGGTTTCGGCGGCGAGATCGGCGAGGACATGCGCCGCCACGCCGCGCCGCAGAACGAGGCGGGAGCCGCGCTTGCGGAGATCGGCGTCGAGGCTTGCCAGGCTGCGGTGCAGCCACCAGCGCTGCGCGCCGCCGATGCGGCGGTGGCGGGGCGTTTCATCATCGAGCACGTAAACGGGGATCACCCACCCCTCGCGCGCCGCCGCTGCGAACGCGGGCTGGTCGGCGAGCCGCAGATCCTCGCGCAGCCAGACGATCGCGCCGCTCATGCTTTTGCCTTCATCACAGCTTGTTCTTCCCTACCCCGAGCACTACTCACAGGCTCAAAATCGCTCCCGAAAACGGCCCGGAGTCGCAACGATAGAATGTCTCGCATCGCTTACGTCAACGGTCGCCTCGTGCCGATCGCCGATGCCACGGTTCACATCGAGGACCGCGGCTTCCAGTTTGCCGACGGCGTCTATGAAGTGGTCGCCGTACTGAACGGCGCCATGCTCGACTGGCCGCAGCACGCCGCCCGGTTCGGGCGCAGCCTGCGTGAACTTTCCATCACCGCGCCGATGAGCGAGGCCGCGCTTTCCATCGTTGCCCGCCGCGTGCTCGCCGCCAACAGGATCCGCGACGGGCTGCTGTATGTGCAGGCGACGCGGGGCGCGGCGCGGCGCGACCACCCCTTCCCCGCCCACGCCGTGCCGACGCTGGTGATGACCGCGCGGCCTTTCGATTTCCGGGTGCGGACCGCACAGCAGAAAACCGGCATTTCCATCGTCACCCAGCCCGAAAACCGCTGGCAGCGCCGCGATATCAAATCGATCGCCCTGCTTCCCAACGTGCTTGCCAAACAATCGGCGCGCAATGCCCGGGCCTTCGAGGCCTGGTTCGTGAACCCGGACGGCACGGTGAGCGAAGGCGCGTCCACCAACGCCTGGATCGTTCGCAAGGACGGCACCATCGTTACGCACCCGGCCTCCGAAAGCATTCTTCACGGCGTGATGCGCGGCACGCTGCTCGCGCTCGCCCGGGAGCACCAGATCCGGGTGGAGGAAGCCCCCTTCACGGTCGCCGACGCGCTGGATGCCGCCGAGGCCTTCATCACCTCGACCAGCGTGCCCTGCCTGCCGGTCATCAGCATCGACGGCAACCCGGTCGGGAGCGGCGTTCCCGGCCCGGTGACGGCCCGGCTCGCCGAAGCGCTTTGGGCCGAGGTCGAGCGCCAGACCGGCTGGCGGCGCTGAACGATCAGCCGTTCCGGCCCGGTTCGACGGGTTCGGGCGGCGCGGCGACGGGCGGTATCGGCGGGATCACGATCCAGAGGCTGCCGGTTTCCTTGGTGACGCGCAGCATATCCTTGCGCATCTTTTCCATCTCCCGCTTCATGCGCTCGGCATCGATGCGGCTGCGCTGCTGCGCGTCCTTCATGCGTTCACGCGCGCGGGCGAGGTGCTGGATCATGCGCTCCTCCTGCGCCCGCATCCCGTTTGCAAACGCGCGGCGATCCTGAAGCGAGAGGCGCTGATAGGCCTTGAGCATCTTTTCCTGGGCGCGCGCATGCTCCTTGATCGCGAGCGCGCGCTCCTCGGCCTGCGCCTTGCGGATCGCATCGATATCGAGCCTTTCGGCCGAGATCAGATCGAGCACCTTCTGCCGCGCCTTGCGCACCTCTTCCGCGTTCGAAGGGATGCGCTGCGCCTGCAGCGCCTGCGCAATGATCGCCGCGCCCTGCGGCGACATCTCGGCGAAGGGCGCTTTCCATTCGAGCCGGTGGCCCTGCTTCTGCGCGCGCGGATCATCGCCCGCAACCGCCGCCGTCGCGCCCAGCACGGCGACAGCCAGCATCGCGCCTGCGAACGCTGCTTTCATAACACCATCTCCTCTTCGGGGGTGGGCGTGAACACGTTCCCCCACACCAGCATGTCGTGCGCCGCCTGCGCATCCTCGCCGAGCGGATCGCCGAGCGCGACCTGAACGGGCGGCGGCGCATCAGGCGCAGCCGGGCCCGGCACGGCATCGGGCCGCGACAGCAGCACGGCGCCGATCGCCAGCGACGCGGCGATCGCCCCGCCGAACGCGGCGCGCATCCACATGCGGCGCGGCGCGCCCGACAGATAAGCCTCCGCAAGCGCCCGGTCCGCCGCCGCATCGGCCTCGGCATCGGTGGCGGGAACCAGTTCGCAGGCCCAGTCGCGCAGCAGACGATCGACGCCGCGCGCTTCGTTCATCGCGGCGGCGAGCGGCGCATCCGACAGAACGAGCCGCTCCGCCGCCGCGCGCTCTTCGGGCGGCCACGCGGCGGGATAGCCGCCGTATGCCGCGATGATTTCGATCACTCTTGCCCGTTCCATCACTTCACCTCTTCGGCGAGCGGCCGCAGCCGCTCCGCAAGTTCGACGCGCGCACGCGCCAACAGTCCCTCCACCGCCTTCGTCGTCGTCTCCAGCGCCTCGGCGATCTCGTTCATCGTCGCGCCCTCGCCGTAAAAGAGCGCGATCGCCGTGCGCTGCCGCGCCGGAAGATGCGCCATCGCGGCGGAAATCTGCCGCGAACGGGCGTTTTGCCCGGCCAGCACCTCCGGATCGGGGTCGTCGCTCGCCCGCTCCGCCACCAGCTCCAGCGGCTGCACCGGCTTCAAGGCCCGCTTCCGATCGATGCAGGCGTTGACGACGATGCGGCGGAACCAGGTTTCCACCTTCGCCTTGCCCGCATCGAACGACGCGGCCTGCCGCCACAGCTTCACCAGCGCCGCCTGCACCGCGTCTTCCGCCTCGGTCCGGTCGCCCAGAACCTTGGTCGCGATGCCGATGGCAGGGCCGTAAAGGCGGCGGGCGAGACGGCGAAAGGCATCCTCGTCGCCGCTCTGCACGGCAACCATGAGCACCCCCGGCTCGTCCGATCGCTCGGCGCCCCTATTCACCTGCAACATCGTGAAAGGATACGCGGGCGACCGCCGGAGTCCCCCGCAGGTTTTTCGCGGCGATCACCGACCGGGCGAAGTTGACGAAGTTGAGAGATGCCACGGGATTTCAGGCGGACGCTCGCCGCCGCCGGTTCGCGCAGCGGCGCGGGCGTCCGGGTCGGGGTGCTGATCGTTATCGGGGGCATCGTCTTCATCGTCGTCATCGTCGGCGGCAAACGGATCGTAGGCAGCGTCGTCGCCGTCGTCCACCTCGTCGATGAGACCGCTATGATAGGCGCGTTCCCACTGATCGGCGGTCCAGTCTTCGCTGTTCGCCGGATCGAGATCGGACGTGTCGATGTCTTCGGGGCGCATCGCGGCATAGGCCCTCCGGCGCTGCGCTTCGGTGAGCGTGTGCATGAGGCCGGGGTCCGCAAGCGCAGGTTTCTGCTGCCCGAGCGGGGCGCGCCGGTGCGCGGCGGCGAACGCGGCTTCGGCCTCTGTATCGCCCGTTTCCACGCAGTCGAGCAGCGCCTCGAAATCGTCCGCGACGGTGGTGACGGTGCGCGCGGCATCGTCGAGCTTCTCCGCCTCGCGATCGAGCCGGGTGAGCATGGCCATCGACAGGCGATTGTCGAAGCGGTGGCGCGTGATGACCTCGTCGCCGCGCTCGACCGTTTCGGTGCAGCCGTGCATGGCGCGCGAAAGCAGCTCGTCCGCCAGCCGCTCGCGCGCATGGCGGAGCGCAGCGGCCCAGCCGAGCGCGAACAGCGCGCCGGACTTGCGCTGACGCAGCGCATAGGCGCTCGCCGGGCTCATCCCGACGGCGCGGCAGGCATCCTGCACGGTGCCGCATTCGGCGAGCTTTTCGAGGAAGAGGCGCTGGCGGTCGGGGGTCCAGCCGTCGTGGCGTTGGGGGGCGGCGCGGGGCGGGAGGGCTGCGGGGGCTTGGGTCATGTGCCGGAGGGAGGCACAGGTTTTCCTATTATGGAAGCGTGGGGGTGTGTGGAGGCGGTCGGTTAAGCCTTGGAAGGGTCTGGGCGCCTCGGCAGAGCCCGCTTGGAGTCGGTCTGACGTCGAAGCGATCGCCCGTGTGTAACAGCCGTCGAGACGTATCAGGTTTGCATTCTATCCCATCTCCGTCACCCCGGCGAAGGCCGGGGCCCATTCGACCGTTGCATGGGTACCGGCCTTCGCCGGTATGCCGCGTGTGTGTGGAGGCGGTCGGTTAAATCTTGGAAGGGTCACGGCGCTTCGGCAGAGCCTGCCTGGAGGCGGTCTGACGTCGAAGCGATCGCCCGTGTGTAACAGCCGTCGAGATGTATCAGGTTTGCATTCTATCCCATCGCCGTCACCCCGGCGAAGGCCGGGGCCCATTCGGCCGTTGCATGGGTACCGGCCTTCGCCGGTATGACGCGTGTGTGTGGGGGCGGTTGGTTAAACCTTGGAAGGGGTCATGGCGCCTCGGCAGAGCCTGCTTGGTCGGTCTGACGTCGAAGCGATCGCTCGTGTGTAACAGCCGTCGAGACGTGTCAGGTTTGCATTCTATCCCATCGCCGTCACCCCGGCGAAGGCCGGGGCCCATTCGGCCGTTGCATGGGTACCGGCCTTCGCCGGTATGACGCGTGTGTGTGGAGGCCGGGTTATTCCTCGCGCTTGTGCGCCTCGACGTGCTTTTCCAGACGCGCAGTCTCATCCTTCGCCGCGCGCTTCTCGGCGAGGGTTCTTCCGTGGAGGTGGCGGTTTTGGGTGGCCTTCACCTCCGCCTCGGCGCGCATCTTCGCCTTGCGCCTTTGGCGGAGGTTTATGAGTTCGGCCATGGGGACTGCCCCCCCCCGTCTCGTCCGGTCAGTCACGCCGTTCGGTGACTTCCCAGGTCTGGCCCTTGCGGATCAGCGCGGAGAGGTCGGCGATCTTGCCTTGCGTCAGCGTCTTCGTCTGTTCGACGAGCGCGCTTTCGTAGCTGGGGGCGGGCGAGCAGAAGATGACACCGAGCGCGATCGGGAAGCCGGGGAACGGCATGTCGATCAGCATCTGCGCGACGCCCTTGTTGGTTTCATCGTGGACGATGACGCCCGCCGCTTCCCAGTTTCCGTCCGCGACCTCGACGACTTCGAGGCGCAGATCCTGGCGGTTGAGCGTGAGGCCCCTGGTGCCGCCCGCGAACAGCATCGGCTTGCCGTGCTCCAGCCAGATCTGGCTTTCCGAGGCGTTCGCCTTTGCGGTGAACGCCTCGAACACCGCATCGTTGTAGACGATGCAGTTCTGGTACAACTCCACGAAGCTGGTGCCCTTGTGCGCGTGGGCGCGCTTCAGGATGCCGGGCATTTCCTTCTGCGAGGTATCGATGCAGCGCGCGATGAAGCGCGCGCCCGCGCCGATGGCGAAGGCGCAGGGGCTCGCGGGGCGATCCACCGAGCCGAAGGGCGACGTGGGCGTGCGCGTGCCGATGCGGCTGGTGGGCGAATATTGCCCCTTGGTGAGGCCGTAGATCTCGTTGTTGAACAGCAGCACCTGGCAATCGAGATTGCGGCGCAGCAGGTGCAGCAGGTGGTTGCCGCCGATCGACAGGCCGTCGCCGTCGCCCGTGACGAGCCACACGTCCAGCTCCGGGTTCGCCAGCTTCACGCCGGTCGCCACCGCAGGCGCGCGGCCGTGGATGGTGTGGAAGCCGTAGGTCGCCATGTAGTACGGAAAGCGCGACGAGCAGCCGATGCCGCTGACGAACACGGTGTTTTCAGGCCGCGCGCCGATTTCCGCCATCGTGCGCTGCACGCCCTTCAGGATCGCGTAGTCGCCGCAGCCGGGGCACCAGCGCACCTCCTGATCGGTGGCGAAGTCGGCGGGCTTGAGCGGGGTCTGGACGTTCATGCGAGGGCTCCCTCAATCGCGGCCTCGATCTCGGCGATCTTGAACGGCTGGCCGGAGACCTTGTTGAGCGGCCTGGCGTCGACCAGGAACTGATCGCGCAGCAGGGTCTTGAGCTGGCCGGTGTTCATCTCGGGGACGAGAATCCGGTCGTAAGTCTTCAGAAGTGCGCCGAGATTTCTGGGCAGCGGCCAGATGTGGCGGATGTGGATGTGCGCGACGCTCGCGCCGTTCGCGCGGGCGCGGCGGACGGCCTGATGGATCGGGCCGAAGGTGGAGCCCCAGCCGACGACGGCGAGCTTTTCGCCCGGTGCGCCGAGGCAGACGTCCTGCTCGGGTATGTCGTTCGCGATGCCGTCGATCTTCGCCTTGCGCGTGTCGGTCATCTTCTGGTGGTTTTCGGGCGCGTAATCGATGTGGCCCGAATTGAAGCTCTTTTCGATGCCGCCGATGCGGTGCATCAGGCCGGGCGTGCCGGGCTTGATCCAGACGCGGGCGAGCTTTTCGTCGCGGGCATAGGGGTTCAGCTCTGTGCCTTCGGCCGGAAGCTCTTCATGGAACGTGACAGGAAACTCTTCGTACGTGCTGATATCGGGCACTTTCCACGGTTCGGCGGCGTTGGCGATGTAGCCGTCCGTCAGCAGCATCACGGGGGTCATGTACTGCACCGCGATGCGGCATGCCTCGATCGCGGCATCGAACGCATCGGACGGCGAGGACGCGGCGATCACTGCGAGCGGCGCGTCGCCGTTGCGGCCGTAGACCGCCTGATAGAGATCGGACTGCTCGGTTTTGGTGGGAAGGCCGGTCGAAGGCCCGCCGCGCTGCGAATTGACGATGATGAGCGGAAGCTCGGTCATGATCGCGAGGCCCATCGCCTCGCCCTTGAGCGCGATACCGGGGCCCGACGACGAGGTGACGCCGAGCTGGCCCGCATAAGACGCGCCGATCGCGGCGCAGATCGCGGCGATCTCGTCTTCCGCCTGGAACGTGGTGACGCCGTACTCCTTGAGACGCGCGAGCGTGTGCAGGATCGAGGAGGCGGGCGTGATCGGGTACGAGCCGAAGAACAGCGGCAAATGCGCAAGGTTCGCCCCGGTGACGAGGCCGAGACTGAGCGCTTCGGCGCCCGTGACGGTGCGGTAAAGCCCCGCCTCGGCCGCGGCGGCATCCACCCTGTAGCGCGCGAACGTGCCCATTTCGGCGGTTTCGCCGTAGGCGTGGCCCGCGTTCAGCGCCGCGACGTTCGCGTCGGCAAGCACCGGATTTTTCGAGAACTTGGTGTTCAGCCAATCGATGAGCGGCTGGCGATCGCGATCGAACATCCAGAGCGCGAGGCCGAGCGTCCACATGTTCTTGCAGCGCAGCGCTTCCTTGTTGCCGAGGCCGAAATCGGCGACCGACTGCATCGTGCGCGCGGAAATGTCGAACGCGACCAGCCGGTAATCGGAAAGGCTGCCGTCGGTGAGCGGATCGACCTCGTAGCCCGCCTTCTTGAGATTGCGGGCGGTGAATTCGCCGCTGTCGGCGATGATGAGCCCGCCGGGACGCAGTGCCGACAGGTTGGTCTTGAGCGCCGCCGGGTTCATCGCGACGAGAATGTCGGGCGCGTCGCCCGCGGTTTCGATCGCGGTGGAGCCGAAATTGATCTGGAACGCCGACACGCCGAAGGTCGTGCCCTGCGGCGCGCGGATCTCCGCCGGAAAGTCCGGGAAGGTGGCGAAATCGTTGCCGGCAAGCGCGCTCGACAGCGTGAACTGCCCGCCGGTGAGCTGCATGCCGTCGCCCGAGTCGCCTGCAAAGCGGACAACGACGGCGTCGCGCGCGATCGCCGCGCCCTCTGCGGGCATGGGGTCTTTGAACTTGGTGGCCATTGGCGATCCCGGGACTGTGTATGCTTTCGCTGGAATCTCTAAGCCTGCAAGGCCGCCTCGGCAAAGTAGATTTTATGTGAGGCTCCCAAGGTCAGGCTTGCTGTCGGCATCCTGTCGATAGCGCGACTTGCGGCGCCGGGGGCGGACGCCGATAGTTCGCGGCGTATCGGCGACACATGGGGAGATTCGAGACATGGCATTCGTTCGTCCAGACGTGCAGGCGTTCCTCGACATGCTGAACGCGCAGCCGGGGCCGAAGCTGCACGAGCTGGATCCCGCCACGGCGCGCCAGATGATGGGCATGATGGTGCAGATGGCCGAAGTGCCGCGCGGCGACATCGCGCGCGTGGAGGACATGTCCATCGACGGGCCGCACGGCGAACGCATCCCGCTGCGCCTCTACAGCCCGCGCCGGGCGGGCGGACCGCCGCAGAGCGTGCTGATGTTCTTCCACGGCGGCGGCTGGGTGGTCGGCGACCTCGAAACCCACGACGGCGTCTGCGCCGAGATCGCGCGCAGCCTCGATATCACCGTCGTTTCGGTGGATTACCGCCTCGCCCCCGAACACGCGTTTCCGGCGGCGGGCGAAGACTGCATCGCCGCGACGCGCTGGGCGGCCGCCTCGCCGCGCGAGATCGGCCACGCCGTGACGAGCATCGTGGTGGCGGGCGACAGCGCGGGCGGCAACCTGGCGGCGATCACCGCGCAGGAACTGGCGGGCACGCTCGCCGTGCCGATCATCGCGCAGTGGCTGATCTATCCGGGCGTGGACATGACGGCGAGCACGGGATCGATGGAGGATTATGCCGACGGATACCTGCTGACCGCCGAGAGCATGGCGTGGTTCATGCGCCACTATATCGGCACCCTCCCCGACCCCGCCGACCCGCGCGCATCGCCGCTGCATTCGCCTGCGCTGGACAGCCAGCCCGCCGCGCTCGTCTTCACCTGCGGGCTCGACCCGCTGCGCGACCAGGGCCGCGCCTATGCCGCGAAGCTGATCGCAAGCGGCGTGCCCACGGTGTTCCGCGAAGCCAAGGGCCAGATCCACGGCTGCCTCACGCTGCGGCAGGCGATCCCCTCGGCGCAGGGCGACCTTGCCGGATGCCTTACGGCGCTGAGGGACATCATCAACGAAGCCGGGGCCGACCTCACCATGATGAAGGCGGCAGCCGAGTGAAAGAACGCGTCCACCCCTCCGGGCTTCCGTATCGGCCGTGTGTCGGGATCATGCTGCTCAATCCGAAGAAGCACGTCTTCGTGGCGAAGCGGATCGATATGATCGCCGAAGCCTGGCAGATGCCGCAGGGTGGTATCGATCCGGGTGAAGACCCGGTGGAAACGGCGGTGCGCGAACTGGGCGAGGAGATCGGCACGAACAAGGCCGAGATCATCGCGGAGAGCGCGGGCTGGTACTGGTACGACCTGCCCGACGAGCTGATCGGCAAGATCTGGAAGGGCCGCTATGCCGGGCAGCGGCAGAAGTGGTTCGTGATGCGCTTCACGGGCACGGACAGCGATATCGACATCGAGACCGAGCACCCCGAGTTCAGCGAGTGGAAGTGGGCTGAGCCCGCCGTGCTTCCCGACCTGATCGTGCCGTTCAAGCGGCAGCTTTATATCGATGTGCTGGAGGAGTTCGCGCCGCTTCTGGCGTAGCGGCGGGGCGGTGCGTCCCTCGACTTCGCTCGGGATGATGGGCGTAGAGTCAAAAGGGTTTTTGCTGTAGCGTCTCACCTTCAATCGGGGAGATTTGCCATGCGTGTATTCGCTCGGGTTCCCTTTGCTTTGCTTGCCCTGCCAGCCCTCGCCGCCATTCCCGCATCGATCCCCGCCTCCGCCGCGCTGACGCCTGAGGCGCTGCGGCTGCTGGACCCCTCCACGGCGTTCGGGCAGGCCTGCGGACAGGGCAAGAAGCGATCGCTGCTGCCGCAGCGCATCCAGTATGCGATGGCGAACACGCTGCCGCAGTTCGACAGCGAACCGCCGCTCTACGAAGGGCTGGGCAGTGTCAACTTCCCGATCACCACGGCGAATGCGGAGACGCGGGCCTTCTTCAATCAGGGGCTGATGCTGGTTTACGGCTTCAACCATCAGGAGGCGATCCGCGCCTTCCGCGCCGCCGCCCGACGCGACCCCGACTGCGCGATGTGTTACTGGGGCGAGGCCTTTTCGCACGGATCCAACGTCAACGCGCCGATGGACCCTTCGACCAACGAAGCGACATGGGCCGCGCTGCAGAAGGCTGTGGCCTTGAAGGACAGAGTGAGCCCGCGCGAGCGCGCGCTGATCGAGGCGCTGCAGACCCGCTACGCCGAGACCCCGCCCGCCGACCGCAGCGCGCTCGACAAGGCGTTTTCCGTGGCGATGATGAAGGTGGCGGCGGATTATCCGCTGGACAACGACATCGGCGTTCTGGCGGCGGAATCGGCGATGACATCGTCGCCTTGGAACTATTGGGAGCCGGGCGGGCTGACCCCCTACCCGCATATCGTGCCCGCGATCCGGCTGGTGGAGCAGGTGATGGCGCGCGACCCGTATCATCCGCAGGCGGCGCATCTTTATATCCACCTGCTCGAAGCCTCCGCGCGGCCCGCGCAGGCCGAAGCGGCGGCGGACCGGCTTGCGAAGCCGCTGGTGCCCTCCGCCGGGCACCTCGTCCACATGCCGGGGCATCTGTTCTACCGTGTCGGGCGCTACGGCGACGCGATCCGCGTGAACATCGACGCCGCGAAGACCGACGAGGCCTATCTCAAATCCTCGCCGCTCGCGGGCATCTACCGGTTCGGATATTATCCGCACAACGTCCACTTCATCGTGAGTGCCGCGCAGATGGCGGGCGACATGGAGACGGCGATTTCGCAAGCGACGAAGCTGCGCGAGATCCTGAACGCGGACGTGACGGTGACGATCCCGTTCGTGCAGCCCGTGGATGCCGCGCCCTATCTCGCCTACGCGCATTTCGCGACGCCCAAGGAGATCATGGCGCTGCCCGCGCCCGACGCGCGGCTGCCCTATGTGCAGGCGATGTGGCGCTATGCGCGCGCCGTGGCGCAGGCGGATGCAAGGAATGACAAGGGGTTCAGGGCCGAACTTGATGCGATGCGTGACATCGGGCGCACGGCGGACTGGAAGCCGCTGACCGACGGGCTGGTGCCTGTTCCCGCGCTGCTGGAGGTCGCCGAGAATGTCGCGCTCGGGCGGCAGGCGATGGCGAAGAAGCGCTACAAGGCGGCGGCCGCCTTCTATCGCAAGGGCGCCGAGGCGGAGACGCGGGTGAACTACACCGAGCCGCCCTACTGGTATTATCCGGTGAACCAGTCGCTGGGCGGCGCGCTCTACATGGCGGGGGACTACAAGGGCGCGGAGGCCGCGTTCCAGAAGGCGCTGGTGCAGTATCCGGGCAATGCGTGGGCGCTGTGGGGGCTCGGCGAGACGCAGGCGCGGACGGGTGACAGCGCGGGCGCGACGGCGACGCGGGCGGCGTTCGCCAAGGCGTGGATGGGGAAGGCGGATTGGCTGACGATGGC
Organism: Sphingosinicella soli; assembly: GCF_014199685.1. Lineage (GTDB taxonomy): Bacteria > Pseudomonadota > Alphaproteobacteria > Sphingomonadales > Sphingomonadaceae > Sphingosinicella > Sphingosinicella soli. The sequence goes on from NZ_JACHNZ010000014.1 coordinate 18,025, forward strand.
GCGGCTTTAGCCCTGCCCTCACCAACTTCGCTGGCCCTCACCAACTTCGCCTACGCCTTTCGGCGAAGGCTTTGTATCCTCTCCCGCGGGCGGGAGAGGAATAAAGAAAACGGCCGGGCCCTTGGTGGACCCGGCCGTTTTTCTTCGTGCTAGGCGTCAGACTCTGTCGCCGAGGGCGCCTTTGACCTTGCCCTTGGCGTTCTGAACTTCGCCCTTGCGCTCCTGCGCAATGCCTTCGCCTTCGAGGCGGGGGTTGTTCGTTGCCTTGCCGACGGCCTGCTTGACGTTGCCTGCCGCCTCGTTGGCGAGGCCTTTCGCGCGATCCTTGAATTCGCCCATGATTTTACTCCTGAAATTGCTCATGCGCCGGGGGATGCGCACCTCAGAAGAATGCTCGGGACCGCTGCGCAGTTCCTCGGTTCGTCGCAAAGCCTCAGATGAGACCGCCGAGCGGGCTCGACGGATCGGCATAGAGCCGCCGCTGCATCCGGCCCGCGCGGTAGGAAAGCCGCCCGGCTTCGACGGCATGGCGCATGGCGCGCGCCATCATCACCGGATCCTTCGCTTCCGCGATCGCGGTGTTCATCAGCACGCCGTCGCAGCCGAGTTCCATCGCCACCGCCGCGTCCGACGCCGAGCCGACGCCCGCATCGACGAGAACGGGCACCTTCGCCTGCTCGATGATAAGGCGGATCATCACCGGATTCTGGACGCCGAGGCCCGAGCCGATCGGCGCGCCGAGCGGCATGATCGCGGCGGCGCCGGCATCCTCCAGCTTCTTTGCGGCGATGGGGTCGTCCGCGCAGTAGACCATGACGTCGAAGCCGTCCTTCACCAGTTCTTTCGTGGCGCGGAGCGTCTGCTCCATGTCGGGGTAGAGCGTCTTCGCCTCGCCGAGCACTTCTAGCTTCACGAGATTCCAGCCGCCCGCCTCGCGCGCGAGGCGCAGCGTGCGCATCGCCTCGTCCGCCGTGAAACAGCCCGCCGTGTTGGGCAGATAGGTGTAGCGTTTCGGATCGACATAATCGGTGAGAAGCGGCTGCGAGCGGTCCGTGAGGTTCACGCGGCGCACGGCAACAGTGACGATTTCGGCGCCCGAGGCTTCGACCGCGGCGGCGTTCACCGCATAATCCTTGTACTTGCCGGTGCCCACGATCAGCCGCGAGGTGAAGCGGCGACCGGCGACTTCCCAGCCGTCATCCTCGCTGCCTCCACCGACGAAATGCACGATTTCCAGGCGATCACCATCCATCAGCAGGACATCGCCGTAAGCGGACTTCGGCACGATTTCGAGGTTGCGCTCCACCGCGACCCGTTTGGGATCGAGATCCAGATCGATGACGAGCGATGCGATGCTGGCCCCGGAGGCAATGCGGCGCAGATCGCCGTTCACGGTGATGCTGATGGTCATCGGTCCTTATCTTCTCAGGCTTCCCTGTCGCGCGGAGCGTCCATATAAGGACCGCTTTCGTCCTAGGCCAGTGCTCGGGAGCATTGGGGGACAAAGGGGCTTCGAATGGCAAAATCGCCGCTGGTGCTGGTCCTGAACGGGCCGAACCTCAATCTGCTCGGCACGCGCGAGCCGGAGATCTACGGCGCCGACACGCTCGACGACGTGGCGGCGATGCTGGAGGACCGTGCGAAGGCGCTAGGGCTGGAGATCGACATGCGCCAGTCGAACCACGAAGGGCACCTCGTCGACTGGATTCAGGAAGCCGGATCGCGCAAGGCGAAAGCCGTGATCCTGAACGCAGGGGCGCTTACGCACACCTCCATCGCCATCCGCGACGCCATCAAGGCGATTGCGGTTCCGGTGATCGAGGTTCATATCTCCAACCCTCACGCCCGCGAAACCTTCCGTCACCTGAGCCATGTGGCACCGGTCGCGAAGGGATCGATCACGGGCCTGGGAATCCACGGATATGCGCTGGCGCTGGACGCCGCCGCACACTTATAACCCCCTCCATAACAACAAGATCGAGGACGCAACGTGACCAATGGCAAGACGGGCATGAACGTCGATACCAAGCTGGTTCGCCAGCTCGCGGAACTGCTGGATGAAACCGGCCTTACGGAAATCGAAGTCGAGGACGAGGGGCGCCGGATTCGCGTCGCGCGGCAGGTGAGCAGCGTCGTCGCCGCCGCGCCGGCCGCCGTCGCGGCCGCGCCCGCAGCGCCCATGGCCGCTCCCGCCGCTGCCCCCGCTGACGGCGACCTGAAGAGCCATCCCGGCGCGGTGAAATCGCCGATGGTGGGCACGGTGTACCTCTCCGCCGACCCGAGCGCGCCGCCGTTCGTGAAGGAAGGCAGCAGCGTTTCGGCAGGCGACACGCTGGTGATCGTGGAGGCGATGAAGGTGATGAACCCGATCGTCGCGCCGAAATCGGGCAAGGTCGTGAAAATCTGCGTGGCGAACGAACAGCCCGTGGAATACGACCAGCCGCTGGTGGTCATCGAATAACGATGTTCGACAAAATCCTCATCGCGAACCGCGGCGAAATCGCGCTTCGCATCCACCGCGCATGCCATGAAATGGGCATCAAGACGGTCGCCGTCCATTCGACCGCCGATTCCGACGCCATGCACGTGCGCCTCGCCGACCAGGCCGTGTGCATCGGACCGCCGAGCGCGACCGAATCGTACCTCAACATCCCGGCGATCATCTCGGCGGCCGAGATCACGGGGGCGGACGCGATCCACCCCGGATACGGCTTCCTCTCCGAGAACGCGCGCTTCGCGGAAATCGTCGAGGAGCACCAGATCGGCTGGATCGGCCCCTCGCCCAAACACATCCGCATGATGGGCGACAAGGTGGAAGCCAAGCGCACCGCCGCGCGCCTCGGCCTGCCGCTGGTGCCGGGCAGCGACGGGCCGATCACCGACCTTTCGGAAGCCGAGACCGTGGCGTTCGAGATCGGCTATCCCGTGCTGGTGAAGGCCGCATCGGGCGGCGGCGGGCGCGGCATGAAGGTCGTCGACAGCCCCGAAAAGCTGGGCACGCTGATCGCGCAGGCGCGCGCCGAAGCGAAGGCCGCGTTCGGCGACGACACCGTGTATCTTGAAAAATACCTCGGCAATCCGCGCCATATCGAATTCCAGGTGTTCGGCGACACGCACGGCAACGCCATCCACCTCGGCGAACGCGACTGCTCGCTGCAACGCCGCCACCAGAAGGTGCTGGAGGAAGCCCCCTCGCCCGCGCTCAACGCCGCGCAGCGCGCGGAAATGGGCGAGATCGTGCGCAAGGCCATCGCCGGCCTCGGCTATCGCGGGGCCGGGACGATCGAGTTCCTGTACGAGGAAGGCCGCTTCTACTTCATCGAGATGAACACGCGGCTGCAGGTGGAGCATCCCGTCACCGAGATGATTACCGGCATCGACCTCGTGCGCGAGCAGATCCGCGTGGCGGCGGGGCTGCCGCTTTCGGTGAAGCAGGAAGACATCCGCTTTGCCGGCCACGCCATCGAGTGCCGCATCAACGCCGAAGACCCGGCGACGTTCACGCCTTCACCCGGCAAGGTGGAGCACTACCACGCGCCGGGCGGGCTTCATGTGCGCGTCGACAGCGCGCTCTACAGCGGCTATCGCATCCCTTCGAACTACGACAGCCTGATCTCCAAGCTGATCGTTTACGGATCGGGGCGCAACGACTGCCTGATGCGGCTGCGCCGCGCGCTGGAGGAATACATCATCTCCGGCCCGAAAACGACGATCCCGCTGCACCAGGCGCTGATCGAAGACCCCGAGTTCCAGAACGGCGACTATACGATCAAGTGGCTGGAAAACTGGCTGGAGACGAAGCGCAGCGCAGAGTGATCATTCGTTTCCAGCAATCGGGCCCGCGCCGCGCGTTTCGGCTGCGCGATAGACGGCATTGCGATCCCGCCGACCGACAGCCACGACCACGACGATGACCTCCGAGTCGCGGACCTCGTAAACGAGGCGATAGCCGATGTGCCGCAGCTTGATCTTGTAGCGATCCCGGCTTCCCGAAAGGCGGGCGGAGGGTACGCGGGGATTTTCAAGACGCTCGATCAGCTTCTTGCGAAAATGCTCGCGCGTCTGGCTGTCGAGCTTGCGCCATTCCTTGAGCGCAGGCTCAAGGAACCCAAGCTCAAAGGTCATCGAGCGCGACTCTGACGACCTTTTCGCCAGCACGCGCGTCGGCAATCGCATTCAGTTCGAGGTCTTCGAGCCGGTCCAGCATGGCTTCGAACGCCTTCGCCGGCACGCAATAAAAGGCCGGTTCGTTCCGGTTCAGGATCGCGACGGGGAAGCCCTCTCCCGCAGCGACCGTGCCCATGGGATTCTTCTTCAGTTCGGATACGCTGGCCGTGGTTTCCGCGAGGACCGTGTGTGTCATGCTCACATTCCATATCTTTAAGAATGCTCTATATAGCACTCTTATTCGGTCTTTTCCATATCCTCCATTCTGTCAGTTTGCATCCTCGGGCGGCGGCTGAGACAGTCCCGCCATCCGAATCGGGGGAGGTCTGCATGGCTTTGGTTTCACGTCGCCGTTTTCTGGAAGCGGGCGGCGCGCTTGCGGCGCTTTCCGCGTGCCGCCAGACCACCGCGCCCAAGGCCGCGCCAAGCACGTGGAGCGACGCTGTTTCGCAGGCGCAGGCGGTGCGCGAGGGCAAGGTGCAGCCCGCCGCGCTCGTCGAGGCGGCGATCAAGCGGCTGGAAAGCGTGAACGGCAAGATCAACGCCGTGAAATTCCCGAACTTCGCGCGCGCGCGCGAAATGGCGGCAAGCGGCGTGAAAGGTCCGCTCGCGGGCGTGCCGACGCTTATCAAGGACAATGTCCACCAGGACGGGCTGCCCTACACGCAGGGCAGCCGCGCGCTCGCGACGATGATCGCCGACAAGACCGACGCCTACCCGGCCGCGATCGAGGCGGCGGGGCTCGTTTCCATCGGCCGCTCGACACTGCCCGAATTCGGCGCGACGGCGACGACCGAACCGCTGCTGACGGGCGTGACGCGCAACCCCTGGAACCTCGACCATTCGACGGGCGGATCTTCCGGCGGTAGCGCGGCTGCGGTGGCGGCGGGCGTCGTGGCGGTGGCGCACGCGAACGACGGCGGCGGATCGATCCGTATCCCGGCAAGCTGCTGCGGGCTTGTGGGCCTGAAGCCCTCGCGGCGGCGGATGGCGGGCGATGCGGCCTCCCCCGATATCGCCACGCACCTGGGCGTCGACGGCTGCGTTTCGCGCACCGTGCGCGACACCGCCGCGTGGTTCCACGCGACACAGGCGCGCGGCGAAGGCGCGGCGTTCCCGGAAGCGGCGCTCGTCACGGGCGCATCGAAAGACCGGCTGCGGGTCGGGCTGCGGCTGGAACACCCTTCGGGCGGCCTCCCCGACGAAGACGTGCAGCGCGTGTTCGGCGAAGCCTCCGCACTTCTCCAGAAACTCGGCCACATGGTGAAGGACGTGCCCGCCCCCTACAAGGGCGACGTGGTGATCCCCGCGTTCATCGCGCTGTGGGAATCGGGCGCAGGGCAGATCGCGGCGGAGATCGCCAAGCGGGCGCCGGGTGTCGACCCCGCGACGATCATGGAACCGCTGACGCTCGGCATGGCCGCGCAGGCGGCGACATATACGCCCGAACAGATGCAGGTGAATTTCGCCGCGCTCGACGAGGCGATGGCAACCTACCGCGCGCAGTTCAAGGACATCGACATCTACGTGACGCCGGTGCTGGGCAAGGCGCCCGTGCCGATCGGCTATATCGCGCCGACGATCCCCTGGCCGGAGCAGCGCGAGAAGTTGATCGCCTACGCAGGCTACACGGGCGTGGAGAACGTGACGGGGGCTCCCTCCATCGGGCTGCCCATCGGCGAATCGAAGGACGGGCTGCCCATCGGCATCCAGTTTGCCGGTGCGCCGGGAGACGAGGCGCGGCTGCTTGCGCTTGCTTATGAACTCGAACGCGAACTTTTATGGTATGATCGCAGACCCGGCATCTGGGCCGGCGAAATCTGAAGCGATCGGAGGCGTGATGCGCGTTATCGTCTGGTACAATCCCCGCTGCGGAACAGCCCGCAATGTGCGCGACTATCTGACCGAGCACGCCATCCCCTTCGACCTGCGCGAGTATCTGGAAGACATCCCTTCCCGCCCCGAAATCGAGGACGTGCTGCGGAAATCGGGCATGGCGGCGCATGAACTGCTGCGCGCGAAGGAGCCGCTCGCCAAGGAGATGGGCCTTCTGGAACCCGGCGTTACCGAAGAGCATATCATCACGGCGATGCACGAGAACCCGATCCTCATCAACCGGCCGGTCGTGATCGACGGAAAGCGGGCGAAACTGTGCCGCCCTTCCGGGGTGATCGCGGAGTTTCTTCCGCCCCCGGACTTGCGGCGTCCCGGTAAAGCGCTGTAAGGCCCCGCACCCATTGAGGTCGGTGAGGGTCTCCCTATGCAACTCGTGATCGTTGAATCCCCGGCGAAGGCGAAGACGATCAACAAGTATCTGGGCTCGGACTACAAAGTCCTGGCCTCGTACGGCCATGTCCGCGATCTGCCGCCCAAGGACGGATCGGTCGATCCCGACCACGACTTCAACATGAAGTGGGAGGTTTCCGCCGACCGGTCGCGCCAGCTGAAGGAAATCGCCGACAGCGCGAAGACCGCCGACACGCTGATCCTGGCGACCGACCCCGACCGCGAGGGCGAGGCGATCAGTTGGCATCTTTACGAGCATCTGAAGGCCAAGAAGGCGCTGCCCGCCAAGGTGCAGCGCGTGACCTTCAACCAGATCACCAAGAGCGCCGTGACGCAGGCGATGGCCGCGCCGCGCGAACTCGACGCGCCGCTGATCGACGCCTACCGGGCGCGGCGCGCGCTCGACTATCTCGTCGGCTTCACGCTTTCCCCCGTGCTGTGGCGCAAGCTGCCCGGCGCGAAATCGGCGGGGCGCGTGCAATCGGTGGCGCTGCGCCTGGTGGTGGAGCGCGAGCGCGAGATCGAGGCGTTCCGGTCGCGCGAATACTGGTCCGTCGACGGCCAGTTCGAGACCGCGACCGGGCAGAGCTTCACCGCGCGGCTGACGCACTGGCAGGGCAAAAAGCTCGACAAGTTCTCGCTGAACAATTCCGCGCTTGCGAACGAAGCGCGCGCGGACGCGGCGGCGGGCGACTATGTGGTCGCCTCGGTCGAGAAGAAGCCGGTGTCGCGGAACCCCGCCCCGCCGTTCACCACATCCACGCTGCAGCAGGAAGCCGCGCGCAAGCTGGGGTTTTCCGCAACGCAGACGATGCGCACCGCGCAGACGCTGTATGAAAGCGGCCACATCACCTACATGCGCACCGACGGCGTCGACATGGCGCCCGAAGCGATCGCCGCCGCGCGCGACGTGATCGCCGAGGATTTTTCGGGCCGCCACGTGCCCGACAAGCCGCGTTTCTATACGACCAAGGCGAAGAACGCGCAGGAAGCGCACGAGGCGATCCGTCCCGTGGAGATGAGCCGCCGCCCTGCGAAAGCCGGTCTTTCAGGCGACGACGCGCGGCTCTACGAACTGATCTGGAAGCGCACGCTGGCGAGCCAGATGGCGGCGGCGAACCTTGAGCGCACGACCGTGGACCTGAAGGACAAGAACGGCCGCGCCGACCTGCGCGCGACCGGCCAGGTCACGATCTTCCCCGGCTTCCTCGCGCTCTATCAGGAAACCGCCGACGATCCCGACGACGAGGACGGCGACGACGGCAAGCGCCTGCCCAAGATCGACAAGGGCGACACGCCCGCCATAAAAGGCGCGCACGCCGACCAGCATTTCACCGAGCCGCCCCCGCGCTATTCCGAGGCCAGCCTTGTGAAGAAGATGGAGGAACTCGGCATCGGGCGTCCCTCCACCTATGCGTCGATCCTGCAGGTGCTGAAGGACCGCGCCTATGTGCGCATCGATCAGAAGCGCTTCCACCCCGAGGAGAAGGGGCGGCTCGTCACCGCGTTCCTCGAACGCTTCTTCGAACGCTATGTGAGCTACGACTTCACGGCCGGGCTGGAGGAACAGCTCGACGAGATTTCCGCCGGGACCATCGACTGGACGGCGGTGCTGCATGCGTTCTGGAAGGATTTCCAGCCGAAGACCGCCGAAATCCTGGAGCTGAAACCCTCCGAGGTGACGACGGCGCTCGACGAATTCCTCGCGCCGCTGCTGTTCCCCGATGCCGGCGACGGCAAGGATCCGCGCGTCTGCCCGGTGTGTGGCAACGGGCGGCTGAGCCTGAAAACCGGCAAGTTCGGCGCGTTCGTCGGCTGCTCCAACTATCCCGAGTGCCGCTTCACACGGCCCTTCGCGAGCGAGAACGGAAGCGGCGGCACAGGCGAAGGCGGCGACCAGCCGCGCCTGCTCGGCGAGGACGCCGGGGAGCCGATCACGATCCGCTCTGGCCGCTTCGGCCTGTTTATCCAGCGCGGCGAAGGCGAGAAGCCGCCGCGCGCCTCGATCCCCAAGGACATGGACGCGGCAACGATCGAACTCGACATGGCGGTGAAGCTGCTCGCGCTGCCGCGCGAGGTGGGGACGCACCCCGAAACGGCAACGCCGATCACCGCCTCCATCGGGAAATACGGCCCGTATCTGTTGCACGACGGCAAGTATGCGCGGCTCACCTCCACCGCCGAGGTGTTCGAGATCGGCATGAACGCCGCCGTCGTGAAGCTCGCCGAGCAGAAGAAGGGCTTCGAACGCAAGGCCCCCGCCGCGCTGAAGGAACTCGGGGCGCACCCGACATCGGGCGCGACGATGAAGGTGATGGACGGCCGCTACGGCGCCTATGTCACCGACGGCACCACCAACGCGACGCTGCCCAAGGGCACCGACCCGCAGGCGCTGACGCCGGAGGCCGCCGCGACGCTGATCGACGAGAAGGCCGCCAAGGGCCCCGCGAAAGGCAAGGGGCGAAAGAAGGCGCCTGCCAAGAGCGGAGCGGCGAAAAAACCTGCGGCGAAGAAAGCCCCGGCGAAGAAGAAGGCGAAATAGCGCCGCTGCGGCTATTCGAGGTGTCGTTCCACGTCCATCCGCTGGTGCAGGATGCGCACGACCACGATGTCGGTTTCGGCGATCCGGTAGATGACGAGGTGGGAGCCGACGGCATATTTGCGGTATGCGCCGGGGATATCAAGCGGCTGCCCGGAACGCTCCCCGCTGCCGAGCCTTTCCAGGCCCGCCATCAAACCGGCATGATAGTCCTGGGCCTGCATGAACGACCAGCGCTGGACCGTGTAGGCGAAGATGTCTTCGAGATCGGCTTCGGCGCGGGGGGTTAGGCGGAAACCTCCGCCCCTATCCGCCATGCCGGGCGCGCATCCGGTTCAGAAAGGCCGTATTGTCGAAGGGGCGCGGCTCGCCCGATGCCTCCCCTTCCGCAAGCGCCATCTGCAACGCACGCACCTTTGCCTCGCGCTCTTCGAGAAGCCGCAAGCCTGCACGCACGACATCGCTTGCCGAGCCGTAGCGGCCGCTGCCGACCTGCGTGTCGATGAAGCCGCTGAAATGGTCGCCCAGCGAAATGGATGTGTTTCGTGCCATGACCTCTCCTTGTGATGCCAATATATACCAATATGTGGTAGTTTCAACAGACTTGACCCTCGCGTCCCCCGCCGCCAAATAAGACCCGCGAGGCCACGTCCTCCCCCTTCATGGGTAGAAGTCCGGGACGGCCCGGCTCTTTTGAAGAGGAGCGCCGTCATGGCCTGGGTGTATCTTGGAATCGCGGGGCTGCTGGAGATCGTCTGGGCCTTTTCGATGAAGCAGTCCGACGGTTTCACGCGGCTTGCGCCGAGCGTCGTCACCATCATCGCGATGATCGCGAGCTTTGCGCTGCTTTCCATTTCGATGAAATCGCTGCCGCTGGGCACCGCCTATACGGTGTGGACCGGGATCGGCGCGGTGGGCGCGTTTGTGGTGGGCGTCGCGGTGCTCGGCGAAAGCATCAGCCCGATGCGCGTGGTTGCCGCCCTGCTGATCGTCGGCGGGCTGGTGCTGATGAAGGTTTCGGAGGGTTAGGGCTTGCCGCCAACGGCCGAAGGCCCGACAGGGGAGAGAATGGCGAAACGACCCTCCCCCGGCCTCCCCACCCGCGAACAGATTCTGGCTTTCGTCGACGAGGCGCCGACGCCGGTGGGCAAGCGCGAAATCGCCAAGGCCTTCGGGCTGACCGCGCAGGACAAGATCCTGCTGAAGGCGATGCTGAAAGACATGGCGAACGAAGGCCTGCTCGACAGCGGGCCGGGCCGGAGCCTCCACAAGAGCGGCGGGCTGCCCAAGGTGACGGTGCTTAAAGTGGTCGGCATCGAAGGCGGGCGCGCGGTCGCGGTGCCCGAAGGCTGGGCGAACGATACGCCTGCGCCGAAGATACGCATCGTCGAGGGGCGGAAGCGCGCGGCGCTTGGCGTCGGCGACCGCGTCCTCGCGCGCATCGAGGAGACCGGGCGCGGACACCTTGCCCATGTTATGAAGAAGATCGGCGCGTCATCCGAAGACGCGCTGCTCGGTGTGCTGCGGCGCGATGCCTCCGGCTGGTTCCTTGTGCCGACGGATAAAAGGCTGCGCTTCGACCTGAAGATCACCGACATCGGCGAAGCCGACGCGGGCGATCTGGTGCTTGCCGAACAATCCGGGCGCGGGGCGCGGGCGACGGGCCGCGTGTTGCAGCGGCTGGGCGATCCGATGGCGCCGCGCAGCTTCTCGCTGATCGCGATCCACGAAAAGGGCATTCCGCACACGTTTTCCGACGAGGCGCTCGCGGAGGCGGAAAAGGCCGCGAAACTGCCGCTGGGCGAGCGCGAAGACCTGCGCGACCTGCCGCTGCTCACCATCGACCCCGCCGACGCGCGCGACCATGACGACGCGGTGTGGGCCGCGCCCGACGACGCCGCCGGAAACCCCGGCGGCTTCAAGGCGATCGTCGCGATCGCGGACGTGAGCTTCTACGTGCGCCCCGGCACCGCGATCGACCGCGAGGCGCGCGAGCGGGGCAACAGCGTCTACTTCCCCGATCAGGTGGTGCCGATGCTGCCCGAGGCGCTCTCCACCGACGCCTGCTCGCTCAACGCGAACGCGGACAAGGCGGTGCTCGCGTGCCACCTGACCATCGCGGGCGACGGCACGGTGAAAGACTGGCGCTTCACGCGCGCGGTGATGCACGGCGTCGCGAACCTTGCTTACGAGACGGTGCAGGACGCGATCGACGGCAAGATCGAACACGAACTGACCGAGAGCGTTCTGAAACCGCTGTGGGCGGCCTGGACTGCGCTGAAAGCCGCGCGCGACAGGCGCGACCCGCTGGCGCTCAACATGCCCGAGCGGCGCGTGATCCTGGACGAGCAGGGCCGCATCGCGGAAATCCGTCTGCGCGAGCAGCTTCCCGCGCATCAGTTGATCGAAGACTTCATGATCGCGGCGAACGTCGCGGCGGCGAAGGCGCTGGAGGCGAAGACCTCGCCGGTCGTCTACCGCACCCACGAGCGGCCGAGCCGCGAGAAGCTGGTGGCGCTCGGCGACTATGTGAAATCGCTGGGACTCAGCCTGTCGCTCGGGCAGGTGGTGACGCCGACGACGTTCAACCGGCTGCTGGCGAAGATCGAAGACCCGGCGCTGCTGGAGCAGGTTTCCACGCAGGTGCTGCGCAGCCAGGCGCAGGCCTTCTACGGCACCGACAACCTCGGCCACTTCGGGCTCGCGCTCGGCAGCTACGCGCACTTCACATCGCCGATCCGGCGCTATTCGGACACGCTCGTCCACCGGGCGCTCGTTCGCGCCTACAAGCTGGGCGACGGCGCGCTGACCGACGAGGAGATGCGCGCCCTGCCCCGCACCGCCGAGCATATCTCGATGACCGAGCGGCGCGCCATGGAAGCCGAGCGCGACACCATCGACCGCTACGTGGCGGCCTATCTCGCGGCGCAGGTGGGCCAGATCGTGCGGACACGAATCAGCGGCGTGACGCGCTTCGGGCTGTTCGCGAGCGTCGAGGGCATCGGGGGCGACGGGCTGATCCCGATGTCGATGCTGGGCGCGGAGCGTTTCCACTTCGACGAGGCGACGAAAACCATCGAAGGGCTGACGACCGGGACGACGTACCATGTCGGGCAGAGGCTGGAGCTGAGGCTTGCCGATGCGAACCCGATCAGCGGCGCGCTGCGCTTCGAATTTCCCGACGGACCGGCACCGCGCGCGGGCCGCGAGGGTCGGCCGGCGCAGCGCAAGGGCCGCCCGCCGCTTCCCAGGGGCGCGGGCAAGGTGCGGCGGAAGCGGTAGGGATGACGGTTAAGGTCAGGCCGCGTCGAGCAGGCGGAACATGCGGTCGAGGTGCGGCTGGAGCGTTGCGACGTTCGCCGGTGTTTCCTCCGCCGCATGAACTTCTGCGGCGAAATCGTTGAAGCCGAAAGCCTTCGCGATCCCCTTGAGCGAATGCAGCTGACGCTGCACCTCGCCGTAGCTGCCCGCGAGCAGCAACAGCTGGATATCCTCCAGCTTGTCGGACAAATCCTGATGCAGCGATTCGAAATCTTCGTCGATCATGTTCGAAGGCTAGTGCGAAAGTCGTTAGAACAGGGTTAAGCACCGCGCCCCGGAATCGCATTCGAATGCACGGCCCCGCTTGACTCTGCCGGCCGGTTTCGGCATTAGCCCGCCCGTAAGCGCGGCGCACAAACGCCGCGTTCTTTTTTGTAAATCGCACGATAAAGCGCAAGGACTGCCGGGCCATGGCCAAACCAACCACCGTCAAGATCAAGCTCGTCAGCACGGCTGACACCGGCTTCTTCTACGTGACGAAGAAGAACCCGCGCACGCAGACCGAGAAGTTCACCTTCCGCAAGTACGATCCCGTCGTGCGCAAGCATGTCGAGTTCAAGGAAGCGAAGATCAAGTAAGGCGGCGCGTCGGGCGCCCTGTAAAGCGTAGGCTTTCAGGCGTACTGGCGGACGGTTTCGATAAAGCGCATCACCGAGATCGGCTTGGCGATATACGCCTCGCAGCCGCCGGCCTTGATGCGCTCTTCATCCCCCTTCATCGCAAACGCGGTGACTGCGACCACGGGGATGTCGCTCAGCGCCGCGTCGCTCTTCAGCCAGCCAGTGACCTCCAGCCCCGAAACTTCGGGCAGCTGGATATCCATGAGAATAAGGTCCGGGCGGTCGGCCCGCACCAGATCCGGCACGCTGCGCCCGTCGCGCGTTTTTATGGTGCGATAGCCGTGCGCTTCCAGAAGGTCGCAGAACAGCTTCATGTTGAGGTCATTATCCTCGACGACGAGGACTGTTTTCTGCATGGTCCCTCTTCGCAAGCCTGCCGCATTTCAGAGCCCCGCGGATCGGCCTGCTGAACAATCGCCTTGGCGAATGGTTTATGCAATCTTAATTGTCCAGAGTTAATGACATCTTACCAAACAGCCCTAACGCGCGAAGATGCCGAGGTGATGGCGCTGCAGGCGCTTGCCTGGATCGCAAGCGATGAACGGCTCGGGCCGCGCCTGCTCGCGCTGACCGGCCTCGATGCGCCGACGCTGAGGGCGCGCGCGGGAAGCGCCGAGCTTCTGGGCGCGACGCTCGATTTCCTTGCCGCGCACGAAGCCGACTTCATCGCCTGCGCCGAAGCGATCGGCGCGGAGCCCGCCCGGCTCGCGGCAGCGCGGGGAGCGCTCGGACGATGACGAAACCGCTGCTGATCTGCGACTGCGACGAGGTGCTGCTGCACTTCGCAGGCCCCTTCCGCACCTATCTCGACGAGGCGCACGCGCTGGAGCTGAATTTCGAGAGCTTCGCGCTTTCGGGCAACATCCGGCGCAAGGCGGACGGCGGCCTTATCGCGCGCGGCGAGGTGAGCGGGCTCGTCGATGGTTTCTTCGCGAACGCCATGGAAGGCCAGCCGGTCGTCGACGGCGCCGTCGATGCGCTGGCGACGCTGTCGGGCCATTACGAGATCGTGATCCTCACCAACATCCGCGATACGTACCGCGACCGCCGCCGCGCGCAGATCGCCGCGCTCGGCATGCCCTTTCCGGTGTATGTCAACGACGGCCCGAAAGGCCCCGCAGTCACCACGCTGATGCGCGAGCACAGCCGCGACGCCGCCGTGTTCATCGACGACTTGCCGCCGCACCACAGTTCGGTAAAGCGGGACGCGCCGCATGTTCACCGCCTGCACATGGTCGCCGATCCGGAGCTGAGGCCCCTGATCCCGGCTGCGGACGATGCGCATGCGCGGATCGATATCTGGTCTGAGGCATTACCGTATCTGCTGAGGCAGGCGGCGCCGTAACAACCTGGAATGCAACGAAGGGGACTATCCTGTCATGAGTATTGAAGCGCGCCTTGCCGAACTCGGAATCACGCTGCCCAAGGCCGCCGCACCCGTCGCGAACTATGTGCCGACGGTGCTGCACGGAAACACGCTGTATATTTCCGGGCAGATCCCGTTCCGCGAAGACGGCACGCTGGTGCTCGGACGGCTGGGCGAGGACATGGATATCGAAGCCGGTCAGGCCGCCGCGCGGCTCTGCGGCATCGGCATTCTTGCGCAGGCGCAGGCCGCGCTCGGCAGCCTGGACCGCATCGAGCGCGTGCTCAAGCTCGGCGCATTCGTTTCGTGCGTGCCGAATTTCTTCGATCAGCCGAGTATTGCCAACGGATGCAGCGACCTTATGGTCGAGGTTCTGGGCGACGCGGGACGCCATGCGCGCAGCGCGGTCGGCGTACCGGCCCTGCCGCGCGGCGTCGCCGTTGAGGTTGATGCCGTTATCGCCGTGAAGGTTTGACACGGAGCCGCCTTTTGAGAAACACGCCCCGCGATCTCGACTTCCTCACCCGCCAGCCCTTCGCGCACAGGGGCCTGCATGGCGTGCAGGGCGCGCCTGAAAACAGCGGCGCGGCGTTCGCGCGTGCGATCGATGCGGGGTTCGGCATCGAACTCGATGTCCGCCTGACCGCAGACAAGGACGCGGTGGTGTTTCACGACGCCGAACTGCCGCGCCTCGTGAACGCGGGCGGGCGCATCGCCGACCTTACCGTCGGCGAGCTGGGCGCGTTCCGCCTTTCGGGCACGGACGAGCCGATCCGCACGCTGCGCGAGGTGCTGAGCGAGATCGGCGGACGCACGCCGACGCTGGTGGAGGTGAAATCGCCGGGGCGGCGCGGATGCGGCAGCCTGTGCCGCGCGGTGCGCCGCGCGCTGGAAGGCGCAAACGGCTGGGCGGCGGTGATGTCGTTCGATCCGCGCATCGTGCGCTGGTTCCGTGAACACAGCCCGCAAACCGTTCGCGGGCTCGTGGTGACGAAGGAGGGAAGCCGCAACGCAGGCGTTCGCGGCTGGCTTTCCCGCCACCTCGCGGTGCGCAGCACGCGCCCGCATTTCCTGGCCTTCGATATCAACGCGCTGCCGTGCAGCTTTGCCGAACGTCAGCGGCGCAAGGGCCGCCCGGTGCTGACCTGGACGGTGCAAGGCGAAGCGCTTCGCGCGCGCGCGCGGGCGAACGCCGACCAGATCATTTTCGAGGGCACGCCGGAACCTGCATGACCGGCGCTCCGGCGGCCTTGCGTATCGTCACCTCGGCCTCCGGCATCCCGGCGGACGCGTGGAACGCCTGCGCCGGGGACAATAACCCGTTCACGCTGCACGCCTTCATCTCCGCGCTTGAGGATTCGGAAAGCGCGTCGGCCGCCGCCGGGTGGCAGGCGGTGCATGCCGTGCTCGAAAGCACCGAGGGCGACATTCTCGGCATCGCGCCCGCCTACGCCAAGTCCCACTCGCAGGGCGAGTACGTGTTCGACCAGGGCTGGGCCGATGCGTTCCAGCGCGCCGGGGGGCGTTATTATCCCAAATATCAGATGGCGGTGCCGTTCACGCCCGCGACCGGCCCGCGCCTGCTGCTGAAGGATGCCGCGCATGCGCCCGTGCTGATCGCCGGAATCGAAGACTTCTGCGAGCAGCAGCAGATCTCGTCTGCCCACGCCACGTTCATCGCGCCCGAGCAGGTGCCGCTGTTCGAAGCCGCGGGCTGGCTGATCCGCCACACCGAGCAGTTTCATTGGCACAATGCCGGATACGGCAGCTTCGAGGATTTTCTCGGCACGCTCGCCTCTCGCAAGCGCAAGACGATCCGGCGGGAACGGCGCGAGGCTGCGGAATGCGGGCTGCGCATCGTGGCCGTGACCGGCGCGGACCTGCGCGAGGCGCACTGGGACGCGTTCTGGCATTTCTATCAGGACACGGGCAGCCGCAAATGGGGCCGCCCCTATCTGACCCGCGCCTTCTTCAGCCTGCTCGGCGAACGCATGGCGAACCGCGTGCTGCTGGTGCTGGCGATGGACGGCGATACGCCCGTGGCGGGGGCGCTGAACCTGATCGGCGGGGACTGCCTTTACGGGCGCTATTGGGGCGCCGCGATCGATCTGCCCTTCCTGCATTTCGAACTGTGCTATTATCAGGCCATCGACTACGCGATTGCGCATCGCCTCGCCCGCGTGGAAGCAGGCGCACAGGGGCCGCACAAGCTCGCGCGCGGTTATGCGCCCGTGGTGACGACATCGGCCCACCACATCCTGCATCCCGGCCTCAGGCGGGCGATCGAGGCGTATCTGGAGAGCGAACGACCGGCGATCGCCGCCGACATCAGCGCAATGGCGGCCTTCACGCCCTATCGGCGCGGCTCGTAAGGCCGCACGCAGGCGCGGCCCGCCTGCTTTGCCGCATAGAGCGCAACGTCTGCCGCCTTGGAGAGCTCGGTCGCCGTCGCCGCATGATCGGGATACAGCGCGACGCCGACGCTCGCCGTGCTTTCGCCCGGATCGCCGCCGCTCGTCCCCGCGTATATCGCCTTCTCCGCAAGCGTCATCACATCATCGCCGTGCCGCCCGGCATCGGGAACGATGATCGCGAATTCATCACCGCCGAGGCGCGCGACACAGCCGTTGCTGAACGCATCACGCAGGCGCCGCGCCGTGCGCCGCAACAGCGCATCGCCCACATCGTGGCCGAAACTGTCGTTGACGCCCTTGAAGTGATCGAGATCGACGAGCATCAGCGCCATGCGTCCGCCGCGCGCATCGGTTTCGCGCATCGTCGCCAGCAACAGCTCCTGAAAGCGGCCCCGGTTCGGCAACTCGGTGAGCACGTCGTGCGCCGCGAGCCAGCGCAGCCGGTCATCGCGTTCGCGCTGTTCGGTCATGTCGGTTCGGGTGCCGATCATGCGCAGCGCGCGCCCGTTCGCATCGCGCTCCACCACGCGGCCACGCTCCGCGACCCACACCCAGCCGCCATCCTTGCCGCGCAGGCGATGTTCCAGGTTCACCATCGGCTGATCGCCTTTCAGACAGGCGGTCATCGCGCGATGGAGTTCGGCAAGATCATCGGGGTGAACATAATGGGCGATGCCTGAGGCGTGCCCCTTCACCTCGCCCTTGGCATAGCCCTGAATGCCGAGCGCACTGTCGCTGAGCCATACGTCGCCCGACGTTATGTCCCAGTCCCACACGCCGACGCGCGTGCCGTCGAGCGCGAGCGAGAGACGCGTTTCGAGACCTTGCAGCGTTTCCGTCGCCGCGCGGCGCTCGCTGACATCGATAACGGCGCCGACATAGCCGTCGTAGGCCCCGTTTTCATTGAAACGGGGGGCGCCCATGTTGAGCACCCAGGCGATCGAGCCGTCCGCCCGCTGCGTGCGGTATTCCACCGCATAGCGTTCCCGCCGATCGGTGGCGGTGACCAGTTCCTCGACGACGCGGCGGCGGTCATCAAGGTGAACCGTGGTGATCCAGTTGCCGAGGTCGTGCTGGTTGGTGCCGGTGAGATCGTACCAGTTGTCGCTGATGAAGGTGACGTTGCGGCGCTCGTCGGCCATCCAGATGACCATCGGCAGCGATGCGGAAAGTTGACGAAGCTGGGTCTCGTAGCGTTGGCGAAGTGCCTTTTCGCGCGCCAGCTCTGCGCGCAGCACAAGAAGCTCGTCTTCACGCGAATCGGAAGACTTCGGCGGAAATGCTTTGATTTCCGATACTTTTCCGGACAATTGCGTCGCCAAGGCGCCAGTCCCCCTGCTGCTCATGACAGCAAGTATACCAAACAGTCATTTCGCTTTTATTTGCAAGCCCCAGGCGTTTGATTTCGCAGGCTTCCAGTGATTCGGCGATCCGCTAGTGGCGCGTCTGCATCAGGAATGCGCGGGCCCCGCGCTGCGCCGCCGCGACTTCCGCGGGCGTCATCGACGCTGCGACCTCGCTGCGATCGAGCTGTGCGCGCTCGTCCCCCGACATGGCGGCAAGGTTGAACCACTTGTGCGCCTCGACGAGATCGATGTCGACGCCGCTGCTGCCGACCGCATACGCGACGCCAAGCTCGTAATACGCATCGGGCTGGCCGGCCATTGCCGCCGCCATCTGCGCGTGGAGAAACTGGACTTCAGTGACCGGATGACTTGCCATTCGAAAATCCCCCTCGATGAGGGACATTTGGCGCGGCTTGTTCAAGAAATGGTTAACGCCGAAAATCTGGCTGAATCCCTTCAAAATCAGCCGAACAGGGAATTGGCCCGGCGGAAGGCGAACGCCTCCTGACGGCCGCGCCGGTCCAGACGGACGCGTCCCGGCGGCATCGTGACCACGGCGCGCGTGCCCCGTCCCGGCGACGACAGCAGCTTGAAACTGCCTTCGTGAAGCTCGGTGAGCGCCTTGACGAGCGGCAAGCCGAGGCCGCTGCCCGCCAGCATGCCCGTGTCATCCTGCCCGCGCGCGAAGGGCTTCATCGCCGTTTCGATCGCGCGGGGCGACATGCCCGGCCCGCTGTCGCGGACCTCGATGAGCATGCGTTCGGCGCGATCGACCCGCGCCGCGATCGTGAGCCTGACGTTTTCGCCGCCGTACTTGAGCGCATTGTTGGCGAGATTGACGAGTATCTGGCGGAGCATCCGCGCATCGGCATGAAGCAGCGGCAGATCCGCAGGCATCTCCACGGCAACGCCTGCGCCGCGCGCCTCCGCCATCGTCGCCAGCATCCGCAGCACCGATGTCGCAAGCTGCCGGATATCGACGTCGGTTTCATCGAGCGGCGCAGCGTCCGCCTCTATGCGCGCGAGATCGAGGACGGAATCGAGCGTGGAAAGCATGCCCTGCGCGGCTTCCCAGATCACCGCGTTCTGGCTGGCCGCCGCATGCGTGCGGCCGCATTCGAGGCCGAGCGCCACGAGTTCGCTATAGCCGCTGATGGCGTTGATCGGCGTTTTCAGTTCATGGCTGAGATTGGCCGCGAGCATCCGCCGGTCGCGGCGCAGGCGGCGGACTTCGTCGCGCGCGGTGCGGGCCTCCCGATCCGCGATCTCGACAGCGCGCGCAAGCGCCTGCGCCAGCCGCGCGCCGGAAATGCGCCCGACCGGCTCCGAGCCCATCACCACGGCGACCCCGCCGGTGAGACACAGCGCGATATCGGGACCGGACAGGAGCGCGGCAGGCCGGATCGACGTATCGACGGCCCGGCCGGGAAGATCATCCCCCGGGGGTTCCATGGCGTCAGTCAGCCAGTCCTGCATCCAGATGCTCCGCTGCAACGGCCGGAATCCGCACGATAGCGGGTCTCCGCCGGGCTCCCTGCAACGGGGTTAATCGTTATTGATAAACCCTAATGAAAAGTTAACGCGGGCGGATTCAGGCGGTTTCTACGGCCAGATTGTCGATAAGACGCGTCGAGCCGAGCCGCACCGCCGACAGGATGCGCGCCGGGCGTTCCAGCGAACGCACCGGCTCCAGCGTTTCGGCATCACGAAGCGCCACGTAATCCGGCACGAGCCCGGCCGCGCGGAGCGCAGCCTCCGCCTCGGCCAGCGCGGCTTCGACCGCCGTTCCGGCGCGAACGGCGTCGCGCGCCGCGATCAGCGTCTTTGGGAACAGCGCGGCGCGGGCGCGCTCGTCGGCCGAGAGATAGGCGTTGCGCGACGACAGCGCGAGACCGTCCGCCTCGCGCACGGTGGGCACGCCGACGATCTGCGTGGCGATGTCGAGGTCGGCGGCCATGCGGCGGACCGTCAGCAGCTGCTGATAGTCCTTCTCCCCGAACATGGCGAAATCGGCCTGTGCCTGGTTGAGCAGCTTCGAGACCACGGTTGTCACCCCGTCGAAGTGGCCGGGGCGGTGCGCGCCGTCGAGATCGGCGGTGAGGCCCGCGACATGGACGCCGGTGGCGAACCCCGCCGGGTAAACATCCTCCGGCGCGGGCGCGAACAGCAGGTTGCACCCGGCCCCCGCGAGCGCGGCCGCATCTTCCGCCTCGCGGCGCGGATAGCGGGAGAAATCCTCGTTCGGACCGAACTGCTTTGGGTTCACGAAAACGCTGGCGACGACCCGGTCGGCGCGGGCGAAGCCCGCCGCGACGAGCGCCAGATGCCCCGCGTGAAGCGCCCCCATCGTGGGCACCAGCGCGACGCTGCGGCCCGCTGCCCGCCACTCGCGCACGCGCGCGCGAAGCGCCGCGACTGTCCGCACGGTTTCGAAAGCCTCCGGAATCTTGCCTCTCCTCGATTGACTCCCCGGCGCCCGTGAATGAAACAGTCCGCCGTTAAACGGAATCCAGCCATCGGGGGCGCGTTCGTTTTATGGCCAAAGCCCATGTCATCGTTCTTGGCAATGAAAAAGGCGGGACAGGCAAGTCCACGACCGCAGTGCACATCGCTGTCGCGCTGATGCACAGCGGCCGCAAGGTCGCCGCGATCGACCTCGATTCGCGCCAGCGCACCTTCACGCGCTACATGGAAAACCGGCAGGCCTTCTCCGACGGTCATGGGCTGGGGCTGAAGACGCCGCGCCTGCAGGTGATCGACGACAACGACAGCCACGGCGAAACGCTGCTGCGCACCACGCTCGACGCCTGGGCGCCGGTGGTGGACGTGATCGTCGTCGATACGCCGGGCCGCGACAGCCCGCTCTCGCGCGTCGCGCTCGGCCGCTCCGACACGCTCATCACGCCGATGAACGACAGCTTCGTCGATTTCGATCTCATCGGGCAGGTCGACCCCGACACGTTCAAGGTCAAGCGCCCGAGCTTCTATGCCGAGCTGATCTGGGACGCGCGGAAGGCGCGCGCGAAGTCGGACGGCGGCACTGTGGACTGGGTGGTGCTGCGCAACCGCATGTCCTCGCTCGCGGCCAAGAACATGATTCGCGTGGGCAGCGCGCTCGACGAGCTTTCCAAGCGCATCGGCTTCCGAATCTCGCCGGGGCTTTCCGAACGCGTCATCTACCGCGAACTTTTCCCGCGCGGACTGACGCTGCTCGACATCGGCGTGATCGACGACGTGAACATGAGCCACATCGCCGCGCGCAACGAGCTGCGCGAGCTGGTGAACAGCCTGGCCCTGCCCGAAGCCGAGGAAGCGCAGAGCCTGGCCAGCTGATGATCGTGGTTCTCGCCCTCGCGGCGGGTGCTCTCGGCGCGCTGTGGTATGCCGGTGCGCTGACACCGGCACGGCTGCGCTGGATCGGCCTGGCCGCCGCCGCCACCCTCGCGCTGCGCTTGCTGATGACCGGACAATGGCTCGGCGCGCTCGCCGTTGCAGGCGTGACGGCCTGGCTGGCGCTGGACCGGCTGCCCCGCCGCCGCAGTTCCGACATGTCGCCCCAGGAAGCCGGACGCCTGCTCGGCCTCTCGCCCGAAGCGGGTGCGGTGGAGATCAATGCGGCGTGGCGGCGGCTCATCACGGAGGCACACCCCGACAAGGGGGGATCCGCCGAAGCCTCGGCACGGATCAACGCGGCGAGGGATACGCTCCTGAAACATCTTCGCGATACGAAGCGTTGACGCGATACAGTCGCGACTCTCACAGCAAGGGCAGTATTTTGGGCAGTATCCTGGACCGGCACGACTTCCACCCGACTTCGCTTCGCGAATACGACATCCGCGGCATCATCGACGAAACCCTTGGCGAGAACGACGCCTACGCCATCGGGCGCGGGTTCGGGACGCGGGTGCGCCGTGCGGGCGGAACCAGCGTCGCCGTGGGCTACGACGGACGCCATTCCTCACCGTCGCTCGAAGCGGCGCTGGTGCGGGGGCTTGAGGATGCGGGCTGCGAGGCGCTGCGCATCGGCCTGGGGCCGACACCGATGCTCTACTTTGCGGTGCACCACCTCGACGCGGGCGGCGGCGTGATGATTACGGGAAGCCACAACCCGCCCAACTACAACGGCTTCAAGATGATGATCGGCCACGGGCCGTTCTACGGCGCCGACATCACCGGGATCGGCACGATGGCGGCGGCGGGCGACTGGGAAAGCGGAACGGGATCGAACCGGACGGTGGACGTGTCGCAGGCCTATGTGGACCGCATGCGCGTCGATGTCCCCGCGCGCGGTTATCGAATCGCGTGGGACACGGGGAACGGCGCCGCCGGACCGATCGTGGAGCGCTTGACCGCCGTGATGCCCGGCGAGCACCATCTGCTTTTCACCGACGTCGACGGTGACTTCCCGAACCATCACCCGGACCCGACCGAGGAAAAGAACCTCGAAGACCTCCGCCGTGTCGTCGCCGAAAAGGGCCTCGATTTCGGGCTCGCCTTCGACGGCGACGGCGACCGCATCGGCGCCATCGACAGCACCGGGCGCATCATCTGGGGCGACCAGCTGCTGATGATCCTGGCCGAAGACGTACTCCGCGATGTGCCCGGCGGCACGATCATCGCCGACGTGAAGGCAAGCCAGGCGCTTTACGATCGCGTCGCAGAACTTGGCGGCAAGCCGTTGATGTGGAAGACGGGCCATTCGCTCATCAAGGCGAAGATGAAGGAAACCGGCGCGCCTTTGGCGGGCGAGATGAGCGGGCATATCTTCTTCGCGCACCGCTATTACGGCTTCGACGACGCGATCTATGCTGCGGTGCGGCTGATCGGCGCGGTGGACCGCAGCGGCACGTCGCTCACCGAGCTGCGCGGCGCGATGCCCGCGATGGTGAACACGCCGGAGCTGCGCTTCCCCTGCCCCGAAAGCCGCAAGTTCGCGGTGATCGATGAAGTCCTCGCGCGGCTTGAGGCCAGCGGCGCAAACGTGAACCGCACCGACGGCGCGCGCGTCAACACGCCCGACGGCTGGTGGCTGCTGCGCGCCTCCAACACGCAGGATGTTCTGGTTGCGCGCGCGGAGGCTGTGTCTGAGGCGGCGCTGGAGCGGCTCGTCGCCGCGATCAACGAACAGCTCTCCGCATCAGGTCTCGCGACCTTGACCGGACACTGAGCAGCCCTCACATTTCACTTATGTTGCAGTGCACAAAAGTGCCTTGACGGATCGAGGTGTCGCCCCTATGTTGCAGTGCAGCATAAGGTGCGCGCGGAGATCACGATGGCTGAAGCAGCAAAAGTGGAAGTGAAAGTGGAACCCGTCACCGCGGCGCCGGCGAAAGCCGTCGTCGCGCCGAAGGCAGAGCCCGCGCCGGCCGCAAAGCCGGTCGCCAAGGTTGAAACGAAGCCGGCACCGAAAGCCGCTGCAAAGCCGAAGGCAAGCCCCAAGGTCGTAGCGAAGCCGGTGAAGCCGGCCGCTGCCAAAATCCAGGCGAAGGCTGCGAAAGCACCGACACCGCCGAAGTCGACACCCAAACCCAAAACTGTGGCCGCCGCAGCTGTATTCGCGAAGGCCAGCGTTCCCCCGAAGCAGAAGGCAATCATCATGACCATGAACGACACCGTAAAAAAGCAGGCCGAAACCGCGATGGCGCAGGGCAAGGCTGCCGTCGACCAGTTCCAGACGAAGACGCGCGAAGCGATGGAAAAGAGCACGAAAGCCGCCGAGGAAATGGGCAGCTTCACGCGCGAAAACGTCGAGGCGTTCGTCGAATCCGGCAAGATCGCCGCCAAGGGCTTCGAAACGCTGACGCAGTCCGCGCTGGAGCTTGCCAAGAAGAACGGCGAAGCCGCCACGACGGCCTTCAAGACGTTCTCCTCGGCCAAGAGCGCCAACGAACTGCTTCAGCTGCAGAGCGATTTCGCACGCAGCCAGTTCGACAAGTTCATTGCCGACAGCAGCAAGATGACCGAAGCGTTCGTGAAACTTTCGAACGACATGTTCGAGCCGATTTCCGGCCGCTTCGCGGTTGCGGCCGACAAGCTGAAGACGGTCGCCGTCGCCAAGTAAGCGACACAGCGGACACGTTGGAATACGAAGGGCGGTCGCGATTGCGGCCGCCCTTTTCGTTCATGGTCTTGTTATCGCGGCCCCAACTGCAATATTATGGGCCTGTGCGAAACCTCGTGAGTGAGCGGATGAATGACTGATCGCGAGTCAGACGACCGGAACGGTTCCGGCACCGACACCGGCGTCGCGACGAAGACCAAGCCCAAGACCAAAAAGCCTGCGCTTTACAAGGTCTTGATGCTGAACGACGACTATACCCCGATGGAGTTCGTGGTGGAGGCGCTGCGGCGCTTTTTCCGCATGTCCACCGAAGACGCGACCCGGGTGATGCTGCAGGTTCATCACAAGGGTGTGGGCCTGTGCGGCGTATTCACGTATGAAGTGGCGGAAACCAAGGTGAACCAGGTTCTCGATTTCGCACGACAGAATCAGCACCCTTTGCAGTGCACGCTTGAAAAAGCCTGAAACGCCTTTGTTTCATTGAAATTTTGATTGCAGTCAATGAGATAATCCATTGGCGACGGCTTTGGATTTCCTCCACGATGCCCTGATGAAAGGAAACACCATGTCCGACACAGAATCCAATATCGGTATCGCCGCAGAGGGCCGTGCCAAGATCGCCGACGGCCTCGCGCACGTTCTGGCCGACACCTATTCTCTCTATCTGAAGACCCACAATTTCCACTGGAACGTGACGGGTCCGATGTTCAACTCGCTGCACGCGATGTTCATGACGCAGTACAACGAGCTGTGGCTCGCGACCGACGAGATCGCCGAACGCATCCGCGCGCTCGGCCACTTCGCGCCGGGCGGCTACAGCGCATTCGCGAAGCTGACCAGCATCAAGGAAGCGCCCGAGCAGCCGCCCGAGGCGATGGAAATGGTCAAGCAGCTCGCCGAGGGCAACGAAGCCGTCGCACGCACGGCGCGCAAGATTTTCTCGACCGTGGAAGACGCGGGCGACGAGGTTTCGGTCGATCTGCTCGTCGGCCGGATGCAGTATCACGAAAAAACCGCGTGGATGCTGCGCTCGACGCTCGGCTGATCGCCCTGCCCTATTGATTCGGGTGAGTTGACGCGCTCGGCGCCTCGCCCGAATCTGGGCGCGCGGTTGCCCCCGGTCGGCACCGGAGGAGACATCGCGATGGACCTGTCGTTCAGCCCGCAAGACGCTGCCTTCCGCGAGGAGGTGCGCCGCTTCATCGAGGATAATTACCCCGAGCCGCTGAGAGGCAAGCTCGACGAGGGCGAGGAGTGGTCGAAGGAAGACTATCTCTCGTGGCACCGCATTCTGGGCAGAAAAGGCTGGGTCGCACCCGCATGGCCCGCCGAATACGGCGGACCGAGATGGAGCGCGACGCAGCGGTACATCTTTTCCGAGGAACTGGCACGCGCCGACACGATCCCCATCCTGCCCTTCGGCATCAGCATGGTGGCGCCCGTGATCTACACGTTCGGCACGCCCGAACAGAAGGCGCGCTTCCTGCCGCGCATCCTTTCGGGCGAGGACTGGTGGTGCCAGGGCTATTCGGAGCCGGGCGCGGGCTCCGACCTCGCCTCGCTGCGCACCAAGGCCGAGCGCGACGGCGACCATTATGTCGTTAACGGCCAGAAGACGTGGACGACGCTTGCCCAGCACGCCGACTGGGGCTTCTTCCTCGTCCGCACCGATGCTTCGGTGAAGGCGCAGGAGGGGATTTCCTTCCTGCTGATCGACATGAAAACGCCGGGTATCACCGTGCGCCCGATCATCACGCTCGGCGGCGAGCACGAGGTGAACGAGGTGTGGCTGGAAAACGTGCGCGTGCCGGTCGAGAACCGCGTGCATGACGAGAACAAGGGCTGGACCTGCGCCAAGTTCCTGCTCGCGCACGAGCGCACCGGCATCGCGGGCGTCGCGCGATCGAAGCGGGGCATCGAGAAGCTGCGCGCGATCGCGGCGGCGGAACTGGACGGCGACCGGTCGCTCATTGAAAACCCCTTCTTCAGGCGCAAAATCGCCGAACTGGAAATCGATCTCGCCGCGCTGGAATTCACCGAGCTGCGCGGGCTTGCCGCGCTCGCGGCGGGCAAGCCGCCGGGAGCGGAATCCTCGCTGCTGAAGATCAAGGGCACCGAAATCCAGCAGCGCATCACCGAACTGACGCTCGAAGCGGTGGGCCACTACGGCGCGCCCTGGTTCCGCGACTTCGGCGACAACGAACACGCCATCGGGCCGGACTATGCGCTGCGCGCGGCACCGACCTATTTCAACATGCGCAAGACCTCCATCTACGGCGGATCGAACGAGATTCAGCGCGGCGTCATCGCGAAGATGGTTCTCGGGCTTTAGGGGGGCGGACAATGGATTTCAGCTACACCGAAACGCAGACGATGGTGCGCGACACGCTCGCGCGCTTCCTTGCCGACCGCTACGACCACGAAGCGCGCATGAAGATATCGCGCGGCGAGGGTTGGTCGCCCGGCATCTGGCGCGCCTTCGCGGAGGAACTCGGCATCCTCGCGGCGCCGTTTTCCGAGAGCCTCGGCGGGCTCGGCGGCGGCGCGGTCGAGAACATGATCGTGATGGAAGAGCTGGGCAAGGCGCTGGTGCTGGAACCCTATCTCTCCACCGTGGTGATCGGCGGTGGCTTCGCGCGCGAGACGGGCCGCAACGACCTGATCGAGGCGATCATCGCGGGCATGATGACGACAGCGTTCGCGTGGGCCGAACCCAGGGGCCGCTTCGATCCGGCGAACGTCGCGACCGCCGCGAAAAAATCGGGCGGCGGATGGACGCTTTCGGGGCACAAGGCCGTGGTGCGCGACGCGCCGTTCGCGAGCCACCTGATCGTCACCGCGCGCACGGGCGGCGGGCAGCGTGAGCAGGCCGGCGTGAGCCTGTTCCTGATCGAGAACGGCGCGAAGGGCGTGGTGCGGCGCGATTATCCGACCGCAGACGGCGGGCGCGCCTCCGAGGTCTATTTCGAAAACGCCGAGGTGCCGGGCGACGCGCTGCTCGGCGAGGCGGACGGCGCGTTCCCGCTCGTCAGCCGGATCATCGACGAGGCCACCACTGCGCTTTGTGCCGAAGCCGTGGGCGTGCTGCGCGAACTCCACCGGCAGACGCAGGACTATGCCCAGCAGCGCAAACAGTTCGGCCAGCCGATCTCCAAGTTCCAGGTGCTCCAGCACCGCATGGTCGACATGTTCATGGAGGCCGAGCAGGCGGCATCGATGGCGCTGATGGCGACGCTGAAACTCCCCGACCCCGCCGCCGTTTCAATGGCCAAGGCGAAGATCGGCAAGGCGCTGACGCTGAGCGGACAGGAAGCCATCCAGATCCACGGCGGCATGGGCATGACCGACGAACTCGCGGTCGGCCACTACTTCAAGCGCGCGACGATGATTGAAAGCCAGTTCGGGAATACGGACTGGCATTTGCAGCGTTATGAGGCGCTGGCGTTCGGGGAGGCAGCGTAACGCGGCGCCCTTTCTGCCTCTTCAAGCACGACAAAATTGTTTTAAAACCCGTTGTGCGATAACCGATTCAGGTCAATTGCCGACGTTGCAAGATAATACTACCCTTCCGAGCAATTAAGTTCTTTTGATGAGAGCGGCCAGTGAAAGTCTATATCGCCATTCGCGACTGGGTAGATCGTCAGTGGCGCGCCCCGGGATTACGGTTCAAAATACTACTCTTGCCAGCAATGTTACCGCTGCTGCTGATCCCCGTGACCGGAAACACCCCTACATTGACCATGACGGTGTGCGTTTGGTTTATAGGTTGGAACCTCTTTGTATTCTGGCGCTATTGGATTTTCCTGAAGGTTGTATCGCGCAAAGCTGACGAACAATATGATAAGGTTGGAAAATTCAATTTAGCAAACGAGTATCACGACACAGAAAGCGCTACTGCTGCAGGCGAGAGGAAACGACGGGGCTGACTGCACTCACTTTCCGGCCCTTGGTCGCGCGTGCAGTTCTTTTTTGCGGGGCATCAAATGTGCGCTCCTCGCCATAAGTCGCCAACGACATAATCGCCATCAATCCTCGATCGCGGCGTAGACCATCGTCTTGAGTTCGCGGCGGACGGGGTAGGACGATGAGGGGATGAGCTGGGTCATGAAGATGCAGATGAGGTCTTCGACCGGGTCGATCCAGAATGCCGTGGAGGCGGCGCCGCCCCAGAAATAGTCGCCGGCCGAACCCGCGATCATCGTTTTTGCCGGGTCCATCGTCGTCGCGAAGCCGAGGCCGAAGCCGATGCCGTTGTAGTTCGCTTCCGAGAACAGCGAGACCGACAGCGCGGGCAGGTCGACGCCGCCGGGCAGGTGGTTCGCGGTCATCAGGTCGAGCGTCTTGCGGCTGATGTAGCGGCGGCCGTCCGCCGCGCCGCCGCTGAGCAGCATCTGCGCGAACTTCAGATAGTCCTGCGCGGTGCCGACGAGGCCGCCGCCGCCCGAGACGAACGCGGGCGGTTTCAGGAAGCTGGAAAGCGCGGGATCATCTTGCAGGATCGTGCGCCCGCTCGGCGTCAGCGCGTAGCAGGCGGCGAGGGGGTGTTCCGCGCCCGCGCGCACCTGAAAGTCCGTGTCGACCATGCCGAGCGGGGTCAGCAGGCGTTCGCGCAGGTAATCCTCGAAGGCCTGCCCGGAGATGCGCTCGATCAGGTAGCCGAGCACGTCGGTCGCCACCGAATAGTTCCACTTCTCGCCGGGCGAGAATTCCAGCGGCAGCCCGGCCAGCCCCGCGATCATCCGATCGAGCGTGATCGCGCCCTTCTCGATCTCGCCGATCCCGCGCGTTCGGTAGGCGGCGTCGACGTCGGTGCGGTTCTGGAAACCATATGTGAGACCCGCGGTGTGACGCAGCAGATCGATGACGAGCATCGGACGGGCGGGCGCGGTCGTCTCGAACCCGGCCGTTTCATCGCCGCCCGCATAAACGCGAAGGTCGCGCCATTCCGGGATATGAAGATGGACGGGATCGTCGAGCGCGATGCGCCCCTCCTCCACCAGCATCATGAACGCGACCGAGGTGATCGGCTTCGTCATCGAATAGATGCGGAAGATCGTGTCTTCGGCAAGCGGCGTGCCGCGTTCGCGATCGGCAAGCCCGCGCACGCCGAGATGGGCGATCTCACCCCTGCGCGCGACGAGCGTGAGCGAACCGGGAATCTTGCCGGACGCCACGTATTTCCGTTCGAGGAAATCATCGATCCGCGCAAGGCGCTCAGGCGACATGCCGTGTCCCCGACCCATTCCCGTCTCCTTCGCCTTTTACGGTCGGCACCGTACACGGATGCACTCGCCAATGTCATCGGTTTCGCGTATCCGGCCCGGCTGCTTTGGACACCGGATCGATCGACATGCTGAAGACAAGAATACCCGCGCGCGGAAGCCTTTCCGAATTGCTGGCGCTCGCCTCGCCGGTGATCCTGTCGCGCCTCGGCATCATGATGATGGGGCTGACGGACGCGATCGTCGTGGGGCACTACAGCTCGATCGAACTCGGCTATCACGCGCTCGGCTGGGCGCCGACGATGATCGCGCTGACGACCGGCGTGGGCCTGCTGGCGGGTGTGCAGGTGCTGACAGCGCAGCGTATCGGTGAAGGCCGCCCGCAGGACGCGGGGGCCGTGCTGCGGCGCGGGTTGCTGTTCGCAGCCGTCGTCGGCGTGGCTTTCGGCGCGGCCCTGTGGTTCGGCGCCGCCCCCGCGATGCACGCCATCGGCCTAGACCCCGCGCTCGCCGAGGGCGCGGCGGCGGTCGCACGAACCTTTGCACTGTCGATACCCGCCTATCTGCTCTCGATCGCGCTGATCTACTGGCTTGAAGCGCTGGGCCGCCCGGGGCCCGCCGCAGCGCTGATGTGGGGTGCCAACATCGTCAATCTCGCGGCGAACCTCTGGCTCGTGCCGGGCACGTCGCCCTTTGCGATCGAAGGCGCGGTGGCATCGGCGGCCGCGACGTTCATCGCGCGCACGGCGCTCGTCGTGGGGCTTGCCGCCTATCTCGTGATGTGGGCCGACGCCCGCCGGAAATACGGCCTCTTCGCCGCAGCGCCCGGCGCGCCGGGGTGGAAGCCGCTGATCTGGATCGGCGGCGCGTCGGCGGCGTCGCTGTTCGTCGAAACCAGCGCCTTTGCGGGGATGAATGCCATCGCGGGCCTGCTCGGCGGGCTGGAGGCGGCGGCATGGGCGGTGGTCTTCAACGTCTCGGCGATCGTCTTCATGGTGCCGCTCGGTTTTGCCTCCGCGACTGCAGTGCTCGTGGGGCGCGGCTACGGCGAGCGCTCTCCCGACGCCGTACGCCGGTCCGGCCTGCTGGGGTTTGCTGCGGCCGGATCCGTGCTCGTCGTGATCGCGGCGGTCGTGGCGCTGCTGCCCGAAACGATCGTCAGCGCCTATACGGCCGATCCGTCGCTGATCGTGCTTGCCGTGCCGGCACTCGCACTGGCTTCCCTGTTTTTCGTCGCGGACGGGCTGCAGGTCGTGGCCGCCAACGCGCTGCGCGCGCGCAATGACGTCTGGCTGCCCACGCTCACCCACACGATCAGCTACGCAGGCGTGATGCTGCCGCTCGGCTATGTGCTGGGGCTGCCGATGGGCATGGGGCTGGTGGGGCTCGCCTGGTCGGTGGTGATCGCCAGCCTGTTCTCGGCGGGCTTCCTGCTCACGCGCTTCTGGTGGCTCTCGCGCCGTTCATTCGTCCCGCAGGCGGAGGCTCTCCAAAGCCTCGCGTAAAAGCGGCGGCAGCGGTTCGCTGCCGTGTTCACCCCGGTGGACGAGCACCGAATCGCAAAGCCCGATGCAGACGCCGCGCTGGAACAAGGCAAGGCCGAGGCGGTAGGACGAACCGCCGATATGCACCACGCCGACGCCGATCTGCGCCGGATCGGGCCAGTGCCCCTCGGCGAGATAATCGATCGCAAGGTGCGCGATGAAACCCCGGAAGCGATCAAGCCCCGGCCGGTGGTGCAGATCAAAATGAAAGCGGACGCGCCCTTCCTCGTAGAAGCGCGCGACGGCGACATTGTTGAGATGGTTGTTGAGATCCATGTCGCCGAAGCGCGGCACCATGTCGATCCGAAACGGATAGGCGCCCAAATCGCGGCGGCGCGGATTGTCTCTCATGCGTGCGTCATTCCTTGGCTGTAGAGCCGGCGAGACATGGCAGGTTGAACGCGGCGGGTCCGCCCTTCATTCCGGGAGGGTGGTGTCTACCAGACGATTTCGCAAGGGAATGCGCTGAGCGCCGGGTCGCGGCTCACGATCGGCATGCCTTCGATTTCGGCCTGTGCCGCCAGCATCCGGTCGAATGGGTCGCGATGTGCAGAATCGTACGTTTCAGCGCGGATGGCATGGACCATGGTGATGGGCAGTGCGATGAAACCGTCGGCGGCAAGAAGCTCGGTGAAACGCGCTGCGGCCATCTCCAGACCCGGCAGCTTGCCGAGCCGTGCCTTCGTCGCCACTTCCCAGGCGCTTGCCACGCTGACGACGATCTCGTTTGCGGAATCCGCGATGCGGTCGCGCGCCGATGACGGGAGCGCGGCGTCATCCGTCCACCACCAGAGCAGCGCATGCGTATCGAGGAGGAGCTTCACCGCCCTTCCCATGCGGCCAGTTCGTCATCCGTCAGCGGATCGAAGAATGTCTCCGGCAGCCGGCCCTTCAGGCGCCCGGGTTGCCGCGCGCCCATATCCGCCGCGAGCGGCATGAGGCGGGCGTACGGCTTCCCCGCCTTGGCGAGGATGATTTCCTGACCCGCGTGCGCGCGATCGAGCAGCTTCGAGAGATGCGTTTTCGCTTCGTGGACATTGATGACGACAGCCATCATTCAGACTTAGCTTAGTCCGAAGACTTAGTCAATCTGAGCAAGCAGCCGCTCGACGATCGCATCCGCCGCCGCTTCCGGCGTCATCTGCGTCGTGTCTATGCGGATTTCCGCATTTTCCGGGGCTTCGTAAGGGCTGTCGATGCCGGTGAAGTTGCTCAGTTGTCCGGCGCGGGCCTTTTTGTAGAGGCCCTTCACGTCGCGCTTCTCGGCCTCCGCGAGCGGCGTATCGACGAACACCTCGATGAAGTCGCCTTCGGGCAGCATCGCGCGGACCATCTGCCGCTCGGCGCGGAACGGCGAGATGAAGGCGGTAAGCACGACAAGGCCCGCGTCTGTCATCAGTTTCGCGACCTCGCCGACGCGGCGGATGTTCTCCACGCGGTCGGCCTCGGTGAAGCCGAGATCCTTGTTGAGGCCGTGGCGCACATTGTCGCCGTCGAGCAGGAAGGTGTGCTTGCCGAGCGCGAACAGCTTCTTTTCCACAAGGTTCGCGATCGTCGACTTGCCCGCGCCCGAAAGGCCGGTGAACCAGAGCAGCTTCGCCTGCTGGGCCTTCTGCGCGGCATGCGCCTCGCGCGTTACGTCCGCCGTCTGCCAGTGGATGTTCTGCGAGCGCCTGAGCGCGAAGTGGATGAGCCCCGCGCCGACGGTGGCGTTCGTCATCCGGTCGATGAGGATGAAGCCGCCGAGTTCGCGGCTTTCGGCATAAGGCGCGAACGGGATCGGCTTGCCGAGCGCGATGTTGACGACGCCGATCGCGTTCAGGTCGAGCGTCTTCGCGGCGAGCTTTTCGAGCGTGTTGACGTTCACCTCGTACTTCGGCTCGGTGATCGTCGCGGACACGGTGGTGGTGCCGAGCTTCAGCCAATAGGGACGGCCGGGCAGCATCTTCACGTCCGACATCCACACGACGGTCGCTTCGAACTGGTCCGCGACTTCGAGCGGTGAGTCCGCCGAAACGATCACGTCGCCGCGCGAACAATCAATCTCGTCGGCAAGCGTCAGCGTGACCGATTGGCCCGCAACAGCTTCATCGAGGTCGCCGCCCGCCGTGACGATGCGCGCGACGCTGGAGGTCTTGCCCGAAGGGACGACGCGCACGGCATCGCCCGGCTTCACGCTGCCCGCTGAAACGAGACCTGCGAAGCCGCGAAAATCGAGATCGGGACGGTTCACCCACTGCACGGGCATCCTGAGCGGCCCGGCCTGACGCGCGGCGGCATCGACCTCGACCGTTTCGAGATGTTCGACGAGGCTCGGGCCTTCGTACCACGGCGTGTTCTCGCTGCGGCTGCCGATGTTGTCGCCGCCCAGACCGGAAATCGGGATCGCCTTGAAGCGCGTGACGCCGATCTCGGTTGCGAACGACCGGTATTCGAGCACGATACGGTCGAAGACGGCGCGGTCGTAGCCGACAAGATCCATCTTGTTGATGGCGAGCACGAGGTGGCGGATGCCGAGCAGGTGCGCGAGGTAGGAATGCCGCCGCGTCTGCGTGAGCACGCCCTTGCGCGCGTCGATGAGAATGACGGCGAGGTCGGCAGTCGACGCGCCCGTCACCATGTTGCGCGTGTACTGCTCGTGGCCCGGCGTGTCGGCGACGATGAACTTGCGCTTGTCGGTCGCGAAAAAGCGGTAGGCGACGTCGATGGTGATGCCCTGCTCGCGCTCGGCGGCGAGGCCGTCCACCAGCAGCGCGAAATCGAGCGCGCCGCCCTGCGTGCCGACGGTCTTCGAATCCGCCGTGAGCTTGGCGAGCTGATCCTCGAAGATCATCTTGGAATCGTAGAGCAGCCGGCCGATCAGCGTCGATTTGCCGTCGTCCACGCTGCCGCAGGTGATGAAGCGCAGCAGCGACTTGTTCTCGTGCTGCTCCAGATACGCCTCGATATCGCGCTCGATGAGGTCCGAGGAGCCGTAAACTTCGAGGGCCATCAGAAATACCCCTCCTGCTTCTTCTTTTCCATCGAGGCGGCCTGATCGTGATCGATGGCCCTGCCCTGCCGCTCCGACGTCGTCGTCAGCAGCATCTCCTGGATGATCTCCGGCAGCGTCGCCGCCGTGCTTTCGACAGCGCCCGTCAGCGGATAGCAGCCGAGCGTGCGGAAGCGGATCGAGCGCATCTCGGGCGTCTCGCCGTCGAGCGGGAAACGGTCGTCATCGACCATCAGCAGCAGACCGCCCCGCTTCACCGTGGGGCGCGGCGCCGAGAAATATAGCGGCACGATGGGGATGTTTTCGCGGTGGATATATTGCCAGATGTCCAGCTCGGTCCAGTTCGAGATCGGGAACACGCGGATGCTCTCGCCCTTGTTCTTGCGGACGTTGAACAGGTTCCAGAGTTCGGGGCGCTGGTTCTTCGGATCCCAGCGGTGCGTGGCGGTGCGGAAGCTCATGATCCGCTCCTTGGCGCGGCTCGCCTCCTCGTCGCGGCGGGCGCCGCCGAAGGCCGCGTCGAAGCCGTGGTGATCGAGCGCCTGCTTCAGCCCTTCGGTCTTCCACATATCGGTGTGCAGCGAGCCGTGATCGAACGGATTGATGCCCTGCGCCTGCGCCTCCGGATTGTGCCAGACGAGCAGTTCCATGCCCGCATCCGCCGCAGCCTTCTCGCGCAGATCGTACATGGCGCGGAACTTCCACGTCGTGTCGACATGGAGCAGCGGGAACGGCGGCGGCGCCGGATAAAAGGCCTTCTTCGCCAGATGCAGCATCACGGCGGAGTCCTTGCCGATCGAATAGAGCATCACCGGCTTCTCGCACTCCGCGACGACCTCGCGGAAGATGTGCAGGCTTTCGGATTCCAGGCGGTCGAGGTGGGTCAAGGGCTTCATAGCACGGCTCTATGCGCGAACTGCCCTTACCAAACAAAGTACAAAGTCTTTTGCGCGGCCTAGCCCAGTTTTCAGCTCGGTCCGAACGTTGTCACAAAACTGTAATAATTCATTTACACGACTGTCATAAAACTGTAATGTTCGATTCAAGATGAGTTTACCGAGTCGAGGGAGGTTCGCCATGAAACTTGCTTTTGCTGCTGCCGCCGCCGCGCTCCTTGCAGGCTGCACCACGTCACCCACGCAGCAGGCCGAAATCGGCTACACGCCGGGCGCGCTCGGCTATGCCGCGATGATGAAGGGGGACTTGCAGAAGGCCGAGACGCAGTTGATGCGCACCGATGCCGACGATCCCGCCCGCCTGCTCAATCTTGCGCAAATCTACCGCATGACCGAGCGCGACCTCGCGGCGCGCGACCTCTATGCGAAGGTGCTCGAGAACGACGACATGCAGCTCGTGCTTTCGAACGGACGCGTCGTTTCCGCGCACACGGTCGCGAAATCGGCGCTGCAGACGACGGCAACCGCCGCGCGTAACTAAAGCATCGTGCGGAAAAGTGGGAACCGGTTTTCCGCAAAAACGATGCGTCCACAAAGATTTAGAGCGGGCAGCGTGCTGCCCGCTCTAACGGCAGCCGATCAGGCCGAACACGGGGACCACGACGGAGCCGCTCGCGGACTGCCAGGTCAGCGTGCCTTCGGGAATGATCGCCCCCGAGAGAAGACCTTCGCGCTGCTCGATGCGGACTTCGATGACGAGGCTGCGCCCGGCGCCCGCGAAGCGCTGCAAAGGCGCGTGCCGGGCGATCGCATCGCCTTCCGACGACGTGCGCGCGAGCGCGATCACGTCTCCTGAATCGACAACACGCGCGCTGGGCGGCTCGTCCAGAATGTAGGCGATGCGGCGCGCAGGTTCGGTGCGCTGCCACAGCGCCATGCCGCACTGGCCCTGACCAAGATCCTGCGGCGGCAGTTCGGCGAGCGGGCGTTCGGCGGAAATGCTGGTTGCAGGCGGTCGCGGCGCCGGGCCGCGCGGCGCGCCGCACGCCGCAAAGGCGAGCACGCAGAGCAGGATCGCGGCGCGCGTCATTGCAGACGCCCCTCGCCGCGCAGCACGAGCGTGCCGCTTTCCTGAACGAAGCCCGCAGCGGCGAGCCCGGCATCGGTTGCGGGCGTTCCGGCGGCGACCTTGATTTCATACGTGTAGGCGGCATCGCCTGCGATATGCACGAAGAGGCTCGCGTCGCCTGCGGGCGTGCGTCCGGTGAGCGGCAGCAGCAGGCGCCCGTTCGCGCACGTCGCGGTGCCGGCAAGCGACATGCCGGAGGATTCCATGCGAACGTCGGCGGTCACGCCGCCCGACGCCGCGCGGCAGGTCTTGTCGGCGAAGGCGACGCTGAAATCCTGAAGCGCAAGCGTCGCGCCAAGACCCGGCACGAGCGGCGGCATCGGGATCGCGGCGGTGATACGTTCCGCCGCAAACGCGCCCGTCGCAGCGACAACCGCGCCCGTCGGTCCGCCTGTGCCTTCAACCGGCGCAAAGCGGAAGCGCGCCTTGCCGGTGAACAGCGCGAGCGGCGAGAGCGACACGCGCAGGTCGCCGAGCGGCGCATTTCCGAACCCGGCGCCTTCAGCGCGCCCGGCCCATATCGAACCCGACACGGCGCGCGCATGAAACCCTTGCGCGGGAAGCGAAGACAGCGAAAGCGCGAGCGCGAGCGGAAACATCAGCAGAAGACACAGCACCAGCGCGACCGCGAACACGAGGACGAGGCGGCGCGTCGACACCGCCGTCATGCCGGACCGTCCGAAAAACCGATCTGCGCGGAAACCGTGGAATCGTCGTTCCGCTGAACAAGCACCCGATCGGCAACGACGCCATCGGCTTCCAGCCCGGCGATCCAGCCGAACAGGAAGGTCGGTTTCACCGCTGCGATGCTGACCAGAACGCCGCTTTCCTCCGGCTGGGTCGCGCTGAACTCGAGTCCTGCAGCGCTTGCGGAGGCGGCAATCTGTTCGCGGATGTCCCTGCCCTCACCGCGCGCGGGCGCTGCACCCTCGGCAGCGATCCCGGCGGCGGCGGCGCGCACGGACGGCATCTGCGCGGCGATGCGGGAATGACGATCCGCCGCGCTTTCACGAAACGCCGCAAGCGGGCGCAGGATCGCGAGCCAGACAAGCATCGCGAGAAGGATCAGCTCCAGCACGGCAAGCAGCCGCTGCTCGCGCACGTCGCGCGCCTGCCACCATGTTAACGCTGTTTGCATCACAGCCGCGTGACCTCGATATCGATCCGCTGGCCGTTGTCGCCGCTGCGCGACGCGCCTTCGATCAGGTTCAATCCGTCGGTCGCCATCTGCTGCTTCATGGTATCGATCGTGGCCCCCATCGGCGCGATCAGCGTGGCGCGCATCGCGCCGCCGGGCTCGTAGCGCAGCGATTCGAGCCGGGTCGTGCCGCTGGCCTGCAGCGCGCCGAACAGCGAAGCCGCCATGCCCGTGAAACCGCCGCTCGATGCCGACGCTGCATAGCGTTGCTGAATCTGAAGCGCCGGATCGGTGATCGCGGTGCCCGGCAGCGCCTTGGCGGCGAGCACCTGCATCTCCGCCTCCATCGCGTTCGCAGCGAAGTGATGGCGCAGCGCGAGCGCGAGATCGGCGCCGAGCCATGCGGCGACGACGCCTGCGGCAAGCAGCGCCATGCGCCGGATATCCACCCGGCCGACTGCGCGCTGCGAAGCCTTGCGGAAGGCGCCCTGCCGCAGGTTGAGCGGCGTGTCGGGATAGGACGGAAGATCGAGAATATCGCGCAGGATGGGCCGCAGCGCGCGTCCGCCGATCAGCATTTCGGCAAGCCCGGCTTCGGTTTCCGTCGCAAGGTCCGGCGCGCGCACGATCAGCATATCACCCGAGCGGAGCGTGCTCACCGCATCGTCCGCCACCGGGAGCAGCAGGGGCGCGGGCACCACCTCGTCGGGATCGAGTCCATGATGCGCAAGCGCGGCAAGCCAGCCCGCCATCACGTCCCGGTCGACGATGCCGATGAGGCGCCTGCCGTCGGCTTCGGCCGCAGCGGCTGCGGCGACATGCTGGTCGGCAATCGGTGCGGCGACGAAATCAGCAGCCAGGTGGCGCGCGACCGCAGCGGCCTGCGCGGGCGAGGCTGCGGGAAGTTCGACCCAGTGCAGCGACACGGCGGTTCCCGGCACGACGGCGGTAACGCGCGTGTCCTCGTCGATCTGTGCCTCGTCGTCGTCGACGAGCAGCCCGGACGCGAGCGTACGCCCGTCCTCGCCCTGCGTGCGCCAGCGCAGGGCCGTTCCCGACGCGGGGATCAGAACGAAAAGGCGGCGGCTCATTCTTCTACGGTCCAGCGGCGCTCGGCGACGCGCGCTCGGTCGCGCGACACGTCGAGCAGCGCGGTTTCGGTGAGCGTGTAGCCGGAGAGATCGACATCGACCTCCAGGGCGAACCAGCGCGATACGAGCTTCACCTGATCGAGTTCCTCGCTTGCCGGTGACAAAGCGACGAGCGCGGGGTGTTCCCAGAAATCGAGAACATCCGTCCAGCCGCCGGCAGGACGGCTCGCCATCACCTGACGGGCCGCGTCGGGCGAGAGCCGCCCCGGAAGGATCATCGTCAAAAGCGGCGCCTGACTGGCCTCCAGCGTGTTGACGTTGATCGGTGAAAGTTCAGTTGTCGGCAAGGCGCACACCCAAGGTCTCACGACTTCATAGATTTCCGGCGTGATCCCCGCAACAGCGCGCAGTTCGCTGACTTCGGCGAGCAGCGTATTTCCGGTGCGATAGGCAGGCGAAAGCCGCATGTAGGCTTCATCCTCGCCGCCGAGCGGTAGCGGCGAGCTATCCCCGTCCACCCAGTCCGCGAGCGAAGCGGCGGCGCGCCGTGCCTCGGCATCGGAAATACCGAGCGTCGTCATCAGCGCGCTGAACTGCGCAATGCCGCGCGGCCTCGCCCGCAGCGTGGTGGGGCTTGCGCCGTCGGTAACGCTGTTGAGGTTGAAACAGTTGCCACCATCGGAAACGCGGGCGCGAATCGTTCCGGTGTCGTCGGGTGTCGGGAACGTGAACTCGCGGCCGTTCCAGCCGCCCGCAGGCATCCGCTCGCCCGCCATGCCGACGAGCGTTGCGATGCGTTCGAGCGCCATCACCTCGGCGCCGAGCACATAATAGCGCGCCTGCATCGCCACGCGGCTGTTGCCCGCCATGCGCACCGAGCGGTTGATCGTTTCAAGCGCAGTCGCGGTCAGCGCGCCCATCACCGCCACCAGCATCAGCACGGTGAGCAGCGCCATGCCGCGTTCGCGCATGCGCGGCTTCACAGCGGCACCTGCGTGAGGAAAAGCTGGCGGACGATGCCGAAACGCGCGGTCGTCGCATCGATGCGCACGGCAATGGGCAACATGGCGGGCTGAAGCGGATCCCAGGCCTCGCGCCAGTCGGCGGTGGCGGTGGCAGCGGCGGTGGTCGGGGGATCGGGCGCGGCGCGATAGGCGACCTCGACGCTGCTTACGCCCTTCGCCAGAACGGCGGGCTCGCCGAACGCGGCGCCGTCCACCATCGGCCGGGCACGGCGGACGACGGCGCCGTTTTCAAGTCGGTATTCGACATATTGCAGCGAAGCGCGCGGCGCGGCGCCGGGGTTTTCCCAGCCGCGCCGCACGAACGCGAACAGGCGACCGCTGCCGTCGGCGCCTTCGAACGCCGGGCGAACCTCCCCCGCCTCGCCGCGCGGCATACGCTCGGCGGCCTGCGCGAGATCGGCGCGGAGCGCGGCGCGCAGACGCTGCAAATCCTGTACCGACGCCGACACGTTGGACAGGCGGAGCTGCGCATCGGCGGAATTGCCGAGCACGACGACCGCAGCCCCCGCGAGCAGCGCGAACACGAAGAGCGCAACCAGCGTCTCGACAAGGGTGAAACCGTTCCTCACGGTGCCGCGACGCCGCGAAACGCGGTGAGATCGCCCGCCGCGCCGCTGGGGCCGCGCACGGCGACCGAGATGCGGATGAGGCGCGCGTTTTCGGTGCGGGCGACCTGCCGCGTCACCATCCAGTTCACCCCGGCGTTCACCACCGTGCCGCTGGTTTCGCCGAGCGCAGGCGGCTCGGGCTGGGTCAGCGCATCGACGACGGCATTCTCGGCGACGATATCGGCGAGCAGAACGTCTTCCACGCGCCCCGCCGTCATCGCGTTGGCGGCGCCCAGGCGAATGAGCGCGAGCACGGCGAGGCCGAGCACAGCCATCGCGACCATCACCTCGATCAGCGTGAAGCCCTGCTCACGCCCCCGCATCGACCCTCACCTCGCCCGAGCCGAGCACCCGAACAACGGCGCGGCGGTCGTCGTTCATCAGCGTCAGCGTCTGCGCCTCGCTCATGCCGACACTGTCGAAACCGATACGGATCTCGCCGTTTTCCGGGAGCAGAGGCACCGTGCCGCCGCGCCATGCGGCATCGGCCAGCGGCGCGTCGGCAAGCGGTTTCCACGTCTTGCCCTGCCGCTCGACAAAGCGGTAGCCGCGCGCATCGAGGATCGCCGACGTCCCCCTGTTCGCCAGAATGGCATGATCGCGCGCCGCGAGCAGGCGCGCGGCAAGCCGATCGCTCTCGCGCGCGAGCGTCGATTCCGAAGACGGCACGTTCACCGCGACCACCGCAGCCATGAGGCCGACGATCGCCAGCACCACCATCATCTCGACGAGGGTGAAGCCCCGGGAGCGCCCCGAAAGCCCCTCCCTAATTCTGCCAGTTGCCGATGTCGGCATCATCCCCCTCCCCGCCCGGCCTGCCGTCCGCGCCGAACGAAAAGATGTCGAAACGCCCGTAAGTGCCGGGGAACGCATATTGATAGGGATTGCCCCACGGGTCCGTCGGAAGCCGCTGCAGATACCCGCCGCTGCGATAGCGATCCGGCCGCGCGAGCGTGGCGGGCGGCGATACGAGTGCCTGGAGGCCGTCCTCGGTGCGCGGATAGGTCATGTTGTCGATGCGGTACATTTCCATCGCCTGGCCGATGAGGGCCACGTCGGCGCGCGCCTTTTCAACCATCGCACGGTCCTGGCTCGGCAGCACGTTGATGACCACGAACGTCGTGAGCAGCCCGATGATGGCGAGAACGACCATCAGCTCCACGAGCGTGAATCCGTTTTCGCGTGTCTTCTGTTGGGGCTTCTGCACGGGGAACCTCACTGGATGGCGACTTACTGAACGGCGATGGTGTCGAGCTGCAGGATCGGCAGCAGGATGGATAGCACGATCGTGGCGATGACGCCGCCCATGATGACGATGATGAGCGGTTCAAGCAGGCTGAGCGCGCTTTTCGTGAAGGCGTCGAACTCGCGCTCCATGTAATCGGCGGCGCGGCCGAGCATCTGCGCGAGCTTGCCGCTCGATTCGCCCGATGCGGTCATGTGGACGAGAAGCGGCGGAAAGATGCCGGTGCGCCGCATCGATCCCGACAGGCTGCCGCCCTCGCGGATCGATTCGACCATGTCCTCGGTCGCGCCGCGCAGCACGCGGTTGCGGATGGTGCGCGAGGTGACGGCAAGGCCGTCGAGGATCGGCATGCCGTTGTCGACCATCGTCGAGAGCGTGCGCGCCAGCCGCGCGGCATGAAGATCGCGGAGCAGACGGCCGATGAGAGGGATGCCGAGCAGGCGGCGATCGACCTTCATGTGGAAATCCTCGCGCTGCATCATCCGTCCGAAGACGACGACGCCGACCCCCAGAAGCACGAGCACGATGAGGCCGTAGCCGGTCATGAATTCGGAAATGCCGATGACGATGCGCGTGAGCAGCGGCAGTTCCTGCCCCATGTCGTTGAACTGCTCGACGACCTTGGGGATCACATAGGTCATCATGCCGATGACGATGAGCAGCGCGACGAGCGCAAGCATCGCGGGGTACGCGAGCGCGGTGAGGATCTTGCCGCGCACCTCGGCCTGCCGTTCGTGAAGGTCGGCGAGGCGTTCGAGGATTTCGGTCATGCCGCCGGAACCTTCGCCCGCCGCGACCATCGCGCGGTAGAGCGGCGGGAAGCTCGCGGGTTCGAGCGCCATCGCATCGGCGAGGCGCCGGCCTTCGACGACGCCGCCGTGGACGCGCCAGACGATATCGGCGACCTTCTTCTGCTCAGACTGCATGGCGATCGAACGCAGCGCTTCTTCAAGCGGCGACACGGAAATAAGCGTAGCGAGCTGGCGCGTGAAAAGTGTCAGCGCCTTGGTGGAAAGTTTACGGCGATTGAACCCGGCGGCGAGTGCGGGCGAGGATCCAGAACGTGTCTCCGCCGCCGCGCCGAGACGGACGGGGAGCAGCTTGCGACGCTCCAGCAGCGTGCGCGCATCGGTCTCGCTGGCCGCGCTCAGCGATCCCGTGCGCTCGCGGCCCGCCGTATCGAGCGCGAGATACTCAAAGGTCGGCATTAACCGTCGAATCCCGGCGCATGATCCGCACCGCCTCTTCAACCGTGGTCTTGCCGTCGACCACAAGACGGCGCACCGCCGCCGCGATGTTGGGCGCGCGCACGAACGCCTGCCGCGCGATCACCGCCTCGTCCGCGCCCGAGAGGATTAGCTGGCGGATATCCTCGTCGATCCGCACCGCTTCATAGACACCGATGCGACCACGAAAGCCGGTGTTGGCGCACGCCGGGCAGCCGACCGCATGGCGAATGACGACGCCCGCGTCGAGGCCGAGCGGCGCGGCATCCGCCGCGCTCGCCTGCACCGGCTGCGCGCAGACGCTGCACAGCCGCCGCACCAGCCGCTGCGCGACGACGAGGCGCAGCGACGAGGCGAGCAGGAAGGTTTCGACGCCGAGATCCTTGAGGCGCGTGATCGCGCCGACGGCATCGTTGGTGTGAACCGTGGACAGCACGAGGTGGCCGGTGAGCGAGGCCTGCACGGCGATGTCCGCGGTTTCGGAATCGCGAACTTCGCCGACCATCACCACGTCCGGGTCTTGCCGGAGGATGGCGCGCAGGCCGCCCGCGAAGGTCATGCCGACCTTGGTGTTCACCTGCGTCTGGCCCACGCCCTCGATGGCGTATTCGATCGGGTCTTCGACCGTCAGGATGTTGCGCGTGCCGTCGTTCAGCATCCGCAGCCCCGAATAGAGCGTCGTCGTCTTGCCCGAGCCTGTAGGGCCGGTGACGAGGATGATGCCGTGCGGCTCTTTCAGCGCCTCGGAAACGATGCGGAGCAGATCGGCGGGCATGCCGAGGTCTTCAAGACCAAGTTCGGCCTGTTCCTTGTCGAGGATGCGCAGCACGACGCGCTCGCCGTGGCGCGACGGCAGCGTCGAGACGCGCACGTCGAGCGCGCGTCCGCCGAGCGAAAGCCCGATGCGCCCGTCCTGCGGCAGGCGGCGCTCGGCGATATCGAGGCGTGCCATCACCTTGATGCGGCTGACGACGAGCGGCGCGACCTTGGCGGGCAGGCGCAGCGCCTCGCGCAGCACGCCGTCGACGCGCAGGCGGACGATCAGCGAGGTTTCGTAAGGCTCGACGTGGATGTCCGACGCGCCCTGTCGCACCGCTTCGGCGATAACGCCGTTGATGAGGCGGATGACGGGGGCGTCGTCCTGCGTATCGAGAAGGTCTTCGGCCGCCGGAATATCCTCGGCGAGCGCGCCCAGATCACCGACCTCGTCGAGCCGGTCGGAGACCTGTTCGGCGCTGAGGCCATCGGTTGCGTAGCGTTCCTGAAGCAGCCCTTCGAAGGTCCGGCGCGGGATGAAGCGCACGACGATGGGGCGCCCGAGAATGCGCCGCACCTCGGTGAGCGCGCGCGGATCGTCGCCTTCGCGAAGGCCGATCCCGATCTCCGCGCCTTCGCTTTCCAGCACGATCACGCCGAAGCGCTTGGCGAAGGCATAGGGGATCTGCGGCGAGCGCCCCGAGGGCAGCGGTGCGGCATCGGCGGCCGTCATGATCCTACTCCGATGGCGGGACGGGCTGCGGCGCGACCGGAGGCGCGGCGCCCATGTAATCGCGCACCAGAGCGTCGAGCGAGGGTTCCTGCTTGGGATAG
The DNA here is from genome assembly GCF_014199685.1 of Sphingosinicella soli. Lineage (GTDB taxonomy): Bacteria > Pseudomonadota > Alphaproteobacteria > Sphingomonadales > Sphingomonadaceae > Sphingosinicella > Sphingosinicella soli. Next base: position 61,852 of record NZ_JACHNZ010000014.1, read on the forward strand.
CGCTCCCGCTGCATTTCACGCGCATAATTGTAGCGGCGGGCGCTGATCGCCTGCGCGTCCTGCCGGTTGCGGACGATCGTGGGGCGGATGAAGACCATCAGGTTGGTCTTCGTGCGGCTGCGCGAGCGGCTGGTGAACAGTTCGCCGAGCACGGGGATGTCGCCGAGCAGCGGCACCTTCTCGATCGTGCGGCGTTCGTTTTCATCGATCAGACCGCCGAGCGCGATGATATCGCCGTCGTCGACGGTGACGGTCGTTTCGATCTCGCGCTTGTTGATGATGAGGTCCGAAGACCCCGTCGCCACGGGCCCCGCGATCGAGGAGACTTCCTGGCGCAGAAACAGTTTGATCGAACCGCCCGCATTGATCTGCGGCTTCACCTCGAGCTGCACGCCCACATCCTGCCGCTGCACGGTACGGAAGGCGTTGTCGAAGTTGGGCGACAGCGCCTCGCCCGTGGTCATCGGCACTTCCTGGCCCACGAGGATACGCGCTTCGCGGTTGTCGAGCGTCATGATCGAGGGCGTCGACAGCACGTTGGAGGCGGTATCGGATTTCACCGCGTTGATCACCGCGCCGAACAGTGCGTCATTGCCGATCTCGCCGCCGAAACCGAACAGCGAGCCGGTGACGCCCAGAAGCGAATTGACCGCCGCCTGTTCAAGCGCATCGCCGGCAGCCGACGAGGTGCGGCCCGTCGTGGTGACGCCGTCGCTTGTCGTTGTCTGTGTCCTGTCGAGATCGCGCGCACCGATGGCTCCTGCTATTGCAAGCAGATTGGGCGCGCTGTTTGAATAATTTGTGACAGCGAAGGGAACGCTGCTGCCGCTTGTGCCCGCCAGCAGGAACTGCACGCCGAGTTGCTTGGCCGCGTTGTCGGAAATCTCCACGATGATCGCTTCGACGAGCACCTGCTCCTGCCGCACGTCGAGCCTGCGAATCACTTCGCTGAGCGAGCGCTGCACATCGGGCGGCGCGGAAATGACGAGCGCGTTCGCGCCTTCGTAGCGCGCGATGACGGCCCGGCCCGGACCGGGAGGCGCGCTGCCCGCGGGCGTCGTCGAAACGCTGGCCGCCGCATTCGCCATCTGGCCGTTTTCGCCGGATTGCGGCGTGCTGTTCACCACGGTGACCTGCACCTGCTGCCCGGCGATCTGCTGAAGCACGGGAAGCAGCGCACCGGCATCGGCGTTGTTCAGGAACACGACCTGTATGTCCGTGCCCGAGGACGCGCGCTTGTCGAGATCGGTGACGATCGCGGCCATGCGCGCCACCGCATCGGGATCGCCGCGAAGGATGACGCTGTTCGAGCTGTCGACGGCGATCACGGAGACCGCGCCCGCGCCCTCTGCCCCGCCCGCCGCGCGCGACACCGATTCGATCGCCGCGGCGATCTCGCGCGCGCCGGCGTTGTCGAGCGTGAGCAGCCGCATCGTGGTGCGGTCGCGGTCAATTTCCTTCAGAACCGACCGCACGCGCGCCAGATTGTCGGCGTAGTCGGCGATAACGACGGCGCTGCCGGTCTTGCTCGCGGTGATCTGCCCCTGCGCGCTCACGAGCGGGCGCAGCGCCTCGATCGCGGACTGCGTATCGATCGATTTCAGGTCGATGACCTGCGTGACGAAGCTGCTGCTGCCGCCGCGCGAGGGCTGCTGCGCGGCGTTTGCCGCCGGGGCGATGCGGAACGCGCCGCCGTCCGTGGGAATCGCGATGAAGCCGTTCGCGCGCAGCGTCGAGAGGAACACTTCGAAATACTGCGTGCGCGAGAGCGGCCGGTCGGCGACGACCGACACCTTCCCCTGCACGGCGGGATCGATGATGAAGGTCCGCCCCGTGGTGCGGGCGACATCTTCGATATAGGCGCGGATATCGGCATCGCGCAGGTTGATGACCTGCTGCGCGGGCGCCGGCATGGCGAATGCAAGCGCAAGCGCCGCGCCAAGCAGGAAGCGGCCAGCCTTCACTGAACGATCTCGAACGTCACAGACTGCACCTCGGCCCCGCGCCTGATTTCCAGCACCGCGACATCGCTGTCGCCGATGAGGTTCGCGATGCCTCCGGGCGGCGTTTCCGAATCGATTCGCACGCCGTTCACCGAAAGCAGCACATCGCCGGTCTTTAGCCCGATTTCGTTAAACAATCCGCCACTTCCGATGGGCTTCAGCGCGAGCCCATCCACCTGGTTGCCCTTGCGCACCAGTTCGCCCGTGATTTCGGCCCCGACCCGCTCCAGCGGGATCTGCGGCGGCGGCGCAGCGGCGTCGACCGGCGCGGGCGATACGGCGCGTGCAGGCACGGACTGATCGAGGAACAACTGTTCGAGCGCGCCGCTGCGGCGCACCGTGACGCTGTCGAACGCCACGCCGTGCAGAATGACGCCCGGCATGATTTCCTCGCCGACGAGGAAGCTGCGCTGCGTCCCGTCCACACCGATGATCGCCGAGCCCCGCCCGCTGACGTTATCGACGCGCGTGCCGTAAAGATCGATGGCGAGATCGGAAACGACCGCAGGGCCGCCGTCGAGCATCTGGAAGAACGGATCGAATCGGCCGAGCACGGCGAGATCGGATTTTGCCGCAACGGCCTGCGGCGGCGGCGAACCGATCGGGCCGATCGGCGCAAGCAGCGCCCACACCAGCCGCGCGGTCGCCAGGGCAAGCAGAAGCGCCAGCAGAACCTGCGCTGCTGCAACGAGATCGCGGGCGCTTACGCGCTGCAACCATTGCCTGTCAGTGAACCCCATTGCGTCCGGCCCGCCTTCACGAAATCGCCCCGCTAGGGAGTTAGCATGTCAGTTTGATGACGGCGAGCGCCATCGCGTCTCATATCGGGACATTGCGACACGCCTATAGCAACGCCAGCGGAACGATGGGAGCACGCGCCGCCGCCGCCCACACAGCGATCGCCGCAATTGCAAGGCAGGCGCCGAGCGGAAGCCGCGTCGCAGGGCCCACATCCGCGCCGCGCAGCTTCCAGATTACAATGAGTCCGAACCCCGCGAGCGAACCGACGATCAGAACGAAGGGCAGCGCTTGCCAGCCCATCCACACCCCGATGCCGCCCAGCAGCAGGGGGTCGCCGCCGCCGATCCCCTCACGCCCGCGCAGCAGGCGATATCCGATCCGCACCGCTTCGAGGCCGAGAAACCCCGCCGCGCCGCCCGCGAGCGACGCCGCCACGTCCCCGCGCGTGATGAACAGGGCCACGATGCCCGTGAAGGCGAGGAGCGCGGTGAGACGCTGCGGCAGCCAGTAGTGCCGAAGGTCGAGCGCGGCGAGCAGCAGCAGCAGCCATCCGAACACCGCCCACACGAGATCGGCAGGCGTTCGGGCAAGCAGCACGGCGAGCAGCCCGACGATCCCCGCGAGCAGTTCCATGACCCACGTGGACGCGGGAATCGCAGCGCTGCAGCCCCGGCACCGGCCGCGCAGCGCCAGGAAAGACGCGATCGGCACAAGCTCCAGCGGACCGAGAATACGTCCGCACGTGTCGCACTGCGAACGCCCGCCGACGATGGTACGCCGTAGCGGCAGGCGCGCCGCGACAAGCGCCATAAAGCTGCCGGCGATCGTTCCGGCCAGGAACCCGCACGCGAGGATCAGCCCCCCGGCTATTCCGCTCCCCGGCAACACAGCTCCGCCCTGCCCCTTCCGCGACCGCCCGTGTCGCAAATCTGTCATGTCTCCGGCCTAACCGGCCTTTTCGTGGCTATCACAATTCCCCGGAGGCTCAACCCCAGAGCCGTTTCGCTGGCGCTGCTTGCCGCCGGCGGCGCAGGCGCGCTTGCGATCTGGGCTTCGCGCGACACGCCACCACCCTCCCCGCCGCCGATGCCCGCGACCGTTGCCCTGCCTATCGCTACGCCGCAACCGCTGCCGCCCGTGCCGTCACTCACTCCGGCGGACGTGGCGGAGGTGCGCGTCTACGGAACGCTGGGGAATGCCGCGATCGTCTCGGTCGGCGGCAAAGCACAGCAACGCGTCGCGGTCGGCCGTCAACTGTTGCCCGGCATCACGATCGAGAGCACCGCGCCCGGCCACATCATCGTTACGCGCGGCGGCGCGCGACTGAAGCTGCCGCTGCTCACCTTCGATGGCACCGCCCCCGCAGCGCAGGCCGTAACGGGCCCAGAAGCATCCGCGTTGCCCAAGCCGTCGGCCAGCGCCGTTCCGACTCTCTCAAGAGGGCCCTACACCGGCGAGGCGAACATGCGGAAGCAGACGATTGCTTTTCAGCTCGGCCTCGTCCGCCGGGCTGACGCCCCCGGCTTCACCGTTCGACGTCTCTCCACCATGCCGCTCCTTGCTCGCGCCGGGCTACGCGATGGTGACACCATCGTCGCGGTGAACGACGGCCACTTCACCATGGAACGCCTTCTCGAGCTCGCATACGATGTCGGGCATTCCACGCATATGCGGATCAGCTTTGAAAGAGATGGAACCCTGCACACCGCAGCAATCAATCTGAAGGATTGATGGACAGGGCTACGCGCTTACGAACAGCATAAAACATTACAATTTTATTGCAGAATTTTGTAAGTAATTTTTCAAAATCATTAAATAAAAAATCCCGATAACACATGACTATATTACCTATTTTCTGTAATATTTTCGCCATGCAACGGACCTAGGCGTCCTTCCAAGACGCTCGGCACGGTTTTCAGATTCGCCGGACGTCCCCGTTTCAAAGGACACAAGGGGATTTCTAAAATGAAGCATCTGCGTTCCGCACTCCTGTTCGGCACGGCCCTTGCGCTGGGCGCTTGCGGCGCCGACGATGTCGCGTCGCCGGGTGAAGGCGTAATTGTCGTCCCGACACCAACGCCTACCCCCACGCCGACGCCGACACCGACACCGACGCCCACACCGACCCCCACGCCGACACCGGCGTCATGCCCCACCGGAACGGCCGATGTCGGCAGCGTCGCAGGGCAGAAGAACTGCCAGATTTCAGGCGTCATCACCGGCAATCTCGTGCTCGAAAAAATTCCCGGCGTCGTCTATTCGCTCTCCGGTCGCGTGGACGTGGGTCAAGACGTCGGCGGCGACGGTACGGCTCCGGGCGGGGCTCAGGGCATTCTGACCATCCGTCCCGGCGTGGTCGTCATGGGCTCGTCGGGCGCCGACTTCCTGCTGGTCAACCGCGGTTCGCAGCTCTTCGCCGAAGGCGAAGCGGACGAACCCATCATCTTCACCAGCCGTCAGAACGTGGAAGGCACCACCACGGACGCCAATATCGGTCAATGGGGCGGCATCGTTCTGCTCGGCCGCGCACCGATCAGCGATTGCAACGCACCGGGCGCCATCGGCGGCACGGCCAACTGCCAGGCGGAAATCGAAGGCACCAGCGGCGGTCTTTACGGCGGCGCGCTGCCCAACGACAACACCGGCCGCCTGAAGTACATTCAGGTGCGCTACGCCGGCTTCGAGGTTGCCCCCGGCAACGAGCTGAACGGCATCACCCTCGGCGGCGTCGGCCTCGGGACGACGTTCGAGAACATCCAGGTGCACAACGGATCGGATGACGGCATCGAATGGTTCGGCGGCACGGTCAACGGCCGACATCTCGTCGTGACCGGCGCGGACGATGACAGCATCGACACCGACCTCGGCTTCAAGGGCCACCTCCAGTTCGTTATCGTCGTGCAGCGCGCCGGCGGTGGCGACAAGGTCATCGAATCGGACAGCAACGGCAACGAAGACGCCACGCCGCGCCAGCACACGCGCATTTCCAACTTCACGTTCGTGACCCGTCCGGGCACCACGAGCATCCACCTGCGCGGCGGCACGGACTTCACGCTGCTGAACGGCGTCGTAACCGGCGGCAACTTCTGCCTCGACATCGATAGCAACACCACCATGCAGGCCGCCGGCGCGGCTGATGAAGAAGTCGGCCCGCCCCGCTTCGAATCGGTGTTCTTCTCGTGCCCGACGGCAGTCGAGGACGACGGCAACATCACCGTTGCGGCAACCGAGGCGCTGCTCACGTCTGGCACGAACAACACGCTCAACGGCACGTCCACGCTCCAGAGCACGTTCATCAACGGGGCGAACGAAAATGCGGTCACCGCCTTCGATGCCTCGACGATCAGTTCGTACTTCGTGAACACCAGCTACATCGGTGCCGTGCAGAACGCGTCCGACACCTGGTACGCGGGCTGGACCTGCGGCCTGAACGGTCAACCGTCCTGCACTGTGGTGTCCTTCGACTGATCCCAGTTCGACAAGCTGGGCGGCGGCGTGAAAGGCGCCGCCGCCCTCCTGTTTTCCATCGAACGCCCGAAAGGCCTGCCATGAACCGGATATCGTCCCTCGGCGCGCTGCTGCTTTCAAGCGCCCTTGTTTCACCGTTGGTTTCCACATCAGCCTGGGCGCAGGACGAAAGCCAGGAACGCAGCGAAGCGCCGGTGGATATCTCCGCGCCGGGCGTCAGCGTCTCCGACGAGGTGATCGTCGTGCAGGGCCGCTACATCCCCGAGACGATCCGCGCGACATCCGAAGTCATCAGCGTGCTTTCCGCAGCCGAAATCGCCCGCACAGGTGACGGCGACATCGCGGGCGCGCTGCAGCGTGTTACCGGCCTCAGCCTCGTCGGCGGACGCTTCGTCTATGTGCGCGGCCTCGGCGAACGCTACTCGCTCGCGCTGCTGAACGGCCTTCCCCTGCCCTCGCCCGAGCCGCTGCGCCGCGTCGTGCCGCTCGACATCTTTCCAACCGAAATCATCGCGAGTTCGGTCGTCCAGAAAAGCTACTCCGCGAACTATCCGGGCGAATTCGGCGGCGGCGTCATCAACCTGACGACAGCGGCGATCCCTGAAGAGAGCTTCCTGAAGATCGGGGGCAGTCTCAGCGGTGACAGCGAGACGACCTTCGAAACCGGCTACACGTATTACGGCAGCCAGACCGACTGGACCGGCTTCGACAACGGTACGCGCGACATGCCTCGCGGCCTGAAAACGGCGCTGAACAGCGGACAGGCGTTCCCGACGCTGAGCGTTGCGGAACGGCAGGCATTTGCCGCCAGCCTCGTCAATGCGCCGACAACGCTCGTTCAGCGCAACCACGACATTCCGCTGAACGGCGCGCTCGACATCAGCGCGGGACTGTCGCTCGATATCGGCAGCGATCGGCTGGGTGTCATCGCCGCGTTCGGCTGGGACAACGCCTGGGAAACCCGCGGCGGTCTCAACCAGCGCACGGCCGGCCTTGCCGCCGATGGTGAAGGCGGACAGACGATCTATCCGAATTCCGACTTCCGTTTCATGTCGACGGAAAACCGGATCGTCGTCCATGGCCTGCTCGGCCTCGGCTACTCCTTCGGCGAGCACACGCTGCGCTGGACCAACCTTTATATTCGCGACACCGTGAAGGAAGCGCGCATCGAGGACGGTGTCGACGATCTCAACGTCGGGTCCGACCGACTGAACCGCAGCTACACCAGCTGGTTCGAACGCCAGCTCATCGACACGCAGATCGTCGGTGAATTCAAGTTCGGAGACGTCGCGCTCGACGTTCGCGGCACTTATGCGAACACCCAGCGCGAAGCACCCTACGAACGCACGTTCAGCTATCGTTTCGATCCGTCCGTGGGCGATTTCACGAACAATCTCGGGGGCCAGGGGCGCGATGCCACCATCGCTTTCAGCGACCTCAGCGAAGATGTGTGGGCGGGCTCCGCGAACGTGTCGTGGAAAGCGCCGACTGCGCGTGATCTGACCCTTACCGCAGGTTACGCCTACACCGACACGACCCGCACCTCGACCCGTTACGATTTCCGCTATCGTCCGGTCACGAACCTGCCGCTCGCGGTTGCGCAGCAGCGTCCGGATTATCTGCTTTCGGACTACAACATCTATACCTACGGCATCGTGCTGAACGCGATTTCAGCCGATGACGCAGTGCGTTACGATGCGGGTCTCCGGGTCCACGCCGGATACGTTCAGGCCGAGACGGAACTGATGGACTTCCTGCGCGCGACTGTGGGCGTGCGCTACGAAACCGCCGACCAGTTCGTGCAGACTTTCGGAGCGAACCCTTACCGCCAACCGAACAACAACGATTACTGGCTGCCTGCGGCAACACTGACGTGGAACTTCACGGACGACATGCAGCTTCGGTTCGCTGCGTCGAAGACGATCGCGCGCCCGCAGTTCCGCGAGCTTTCGCCGATCCAGTACCGCGACACGGAATCGGAACGCCTGTTCATCGGCAACATCTACCTGACCGACAGCGAGCTTCTGAACCTCGAAGCGCGTTATGAATGGTACATGGGACGCAATGAGCGGTTCTCGGTTGCAGGCTTCTACAAGAAGATCGACAAGCCGGTGGAAGCGATCTCGCAAATCCGCACCGAAACGCTGATGACGACCTACGCGAACGCGCCTGAAGCGGTGCTGTACGGCGGCGAAATCGAGGTGCAGAAGTATTTCCCGCTTTCCGACATCTTCGGCGAGGGTTTCTTCTCGACACGTGATTTGCTGATTGCGACGAACTACACCTACACCCAGTCGCAGATCAATGTCGGCGCCGGCGATACGACGATTCCGCCCGATACGGCGGGTGTCGTCCGCCCGGCTTCCGACTATTTCCGCGACGGCACCCCGATGACGGGTCAGTCCGATCACATCGCCAACATCCAGATCGGCTTCGAAGACAGCGAATCCCTCTCGCAGCAGACGCTGATGCTCACCTACAGCAGCAAGCGCATCCTGAACCGCTTTACCTCGGACGGGCAGGCCATCGACTTCCTTGAAAATCCGGGCATTCGCCTCGACTTCGTGGCGCGTCAAGGCTTCACCCTCGCCGGCAAGGCTCTCGAATTCAAGTTCGAGGCCCGCAACCTCACGAAGCGCGGCTATTCCGACTATCAGGAATTCAACGGCGCGCGCATCGACCGAAACACATACGACGTCGGCCGTTCCTTCTCGCTGGGCCTCAGCGCAACATTCTGAAACCCCGGGTCAGACGACAAGGGCCTCGCACTGCGCGGGGCCCTTTTTCGTTTCATCCCCAGGGCCGCTCGCGAAACCATTTCGTGATGACGTATTTGGCGCCGCTGCGAACCTTCAACGCGGCGTGCAGCGTCGCGGGATTGGGCGTGCCGTCCGCGCGGCGGTTGTTCCACGCGAGCAGCTTGCCGGTTTCGGGCTGCACGATCTTGTCGATCACCTTGAAGCGCGTGGCGCCGCCTGCTGCAGGTTCGTTCAGATAGATCATCGCGGTCCACGTGCGCTGGCCGGGCACGGCGCAGTAGCGCGCGTAATCCGGCCCGCCGGGCTCGAAATAATCGGTATGCTGCTTGAATTCCTGCCCCACGCCGTAGCGCTGCCCCTGCAGGGGTTCCCCGAACGCCGCGTCGATGTCCATATAGGCGCAGATCTGCGCGTTGAGCGCCGCGACGACGGGATCGTTCCCGTCAAGGTCGCACGTCTCGCTGGTGCGATAGGCGGCATAGCCGAGATCGTCGGCGATTTCCGACGGGCGCCGCCGCGCGTCGATCCGCGCAACGATCTCCGCGCACGCCTCCGGGGCCAGAAAGCGCCTGCAAATATAAAGGTCGAGCTTCGGGCTCGGAACCTTCTGCGCGCCTTCCAGCATCGGCTCAGCTCCGCCAGTACGCCTCGACTTCGCCCTTCAGCGTGATGGTGAGCGGCTTGCCGCGCCGGTCCACCTTCTTGCCGAGCGCCGCACGGATCCAGCCTTCGCCCACGCTGTATTCCTCGACATCGGTGCGTTCGCGCCCCTTGAAGCGGATACCGACGCCGCGTTCCATCGCGGCTTCGCTGAAAAAGGGGCTGTCCGGGTCCGCGCTCAGGCGGTCGGGCGGGCTGTCGGTTTCGGTCATGCTCTGATCCTGCGGTTTCTTCGCCCGCTTGTTAGCCGGTTTTGCGCGAAATAAAAGAGCCGCCCGGCACAAGTCCGGGCGGCCCGTTCCGCCGGCGGCGATGGGGTTCAATGCGAACCGGCGGCGCGGCCTTTAGTAGCAGTAGCGGCGCTTGCTGCCGTTGTCGTCGATCTCGTGCCCGATAAGAGCGCCGAGACCCGCGCCGATCACGGTGCCGACGGTCTTGTCGCCGCGGCCCGCTACCGTGTTGCCGAGCACACCGCCCAGAACGCCGCCGATCAGCGTGCCTTCGATGTTGCTGTCCTTGCGGCAGCGATCGTAGCTCGAATAATGGCGGCCGCCCTTGCCGTACCAGCCGCCGCGATAATCGCTGGAGCTCTGGTAATACACCGGACGATAGCTGTTGTAGGTGCGGCGCCCGTCGTAGAAACGGCCCTCGCGATAACCTTCGCGGTAGGCCTGGCGATTGTCGCGGCGGTCGTCCCGGCGATCATACTTGCGCCCGTCGTTATATCCCTTGCGATAGGCTTTTCGGTCGTCGTGGCGGTCCTTCTGCCAATGCTTGCCGCCGCGATCCCAACGGTCGTTGTCGGCCATCGCAGGGGCGGCCGTCAGCATCGTCATCGCCGCAGCGGCCATCAGAATCTTGCTGAACATATCATCTCTCCACACTGTGCTCGCGGTCATCGGCGGGAGGGGAACACAGCCGCCGATGACCACGTGTGAAGATTGCGACTCGGCCCTTGAACGGCCTGTGAATGTGTCTGTCAGGTATCCGACAGACACGATGAACGGCTCATCGCACGGGAGGACGCACCGAACACCCTTAAGCCGCTCGCCGCTTCCGCCCCCTGCCCGCGCCTTCCTCCTCGAAGAGCTGCGCGAGCTGTTCGATGATCGTGCCGCCGAGTTGTTCGGCGTCCATGATGGTCACGGCGCGGTTGTAGTAGCGGGTCACGTCATGGCCGATGCCGATGGCGATGAGTTCCACGGATGAGCGGCCCTCGATCCACTTGATGACCTGCCGCAGGTGGCGTTCCAGGTAATTGCCGCTGTTCACCGACAGCGTGGAGTCGTCGACCGGCGCGCCGTCGGAGATCACCATCAGGATGCGCCGTTCCTCGGGCCGCGCGATCAGGCGGCTGTGCGCCCACAGCAGCGCCTCGCCATCGATGTTTTCCTTCAGCAGCCCCTCGCGCATCATCAGGCCGAGGTTCTTGCGCGCGCGGCGCCACGGCGCGTCGGCCGTCTTGTAGATGATGTGGCGCAGGTCGTTCAGGCGCCCCGGCTTCTGGGGGCGGCCGTCGGCGAGCCACTGTTCGCGGCTCTGCCCGCCCTTCCACGCCCGCGTCGTGAAGCCCAAAATCTCGACCTTCACCGCGCAGCGTTCCAGCGTGCGCGCGAGGATATCCGCGCAGATCGCCGCAATGGAGATGGGGCGGCCGCGCATCGAGCCTGAATTGTCGATCAGCAGCGTCACCACCGTGTCGCGGAAATCCGTGTCGCGCTCGATCTTGTAGCTGAGCGCGTGCTCGGGGTTCACGACCACGCGGGTGAGGCGCGCGGGATCGAGCAGGCCCTCTTCCTGATCGAAGTCCCACGCGCGGTTCTGCTGCGCCATCAGGCGGCGCTGCAGGCGGTTGGCGAGCTTCGTCACCGCGCCCTGCAGATGCACGAGCTGCTGATCGAGATAGCCGCGCAGGCGCGTCAGTTCCTCGGCGTCGCAAAGCTCCTCGGCGGTCAGCACCTCGTCGAACTTCGCGGTAAAGGCGTGATAGTCGAAGTCGGGCGACAGATCGTTGGTCGGCGTGTTCGGGCGCCACGGCACGACGCCCTCGTCGCCGTCTTCGGCCATGTCGGCGTCGGACATCGCGTCGCTGTCCATCTCGGCGGACTGGCTGGTTTCCTGATCGCCCGTCTCACCCTCTTCGGCGCGGGTGTCCATGCTGGAATCCTGCCCGGCGGAGCCTTCGTCCTCGCCCTCGTCGCTGTCGCCTTCGTTCTGCTGCTCGTCCTCGCCGCTTTCCTGATCGTCCTGCTCGGGCTCCTCGCCCCGGTCGTCGCCGAGGCCGAGATCGGCCAGAATGCGGCGCGTGAGCGAGGCGAAGCGCGCCTGATCGTCAAGATTGGCGGCAAGGTCGTCGAGATGCGCGCCGGCCTTCTCTTCGATCCAGTCGCGCACGTGCGAGAGCCCCGCGTCGGCGATGGCGGGGGAAGGCTCACCCGTCAGCCGTTCACGCGCGATCATGCCGACGGCGCTTGCAAGCGGCACCTCTTCAGCGTTGCGGGCGCGGATCAGCGGGTCCGCCTTCACGCGCGCCAGGTTCATCTGCGAAAGATTGACGGCGACGCCCGCCATGTCGCGGCCGCCGACCGCCTCCACCCGCGCCTGCTCGACGGCGTTGAACACGTCGCGCGGCACCCCTGCGGGCGGCTGGAGCGACGCATGACGCTTCGCATCGTGGTGACGGCGGCGCAGCGCGAAACTGTCCGCCCAGCCGCGCGCCTCCGCGACCTGATCGGCGGGAAGTCCGCGCGCCGGCTGAGGAACGCGCGCCTGATTGCCCGAAGCGCCGGGCTTGTCGGCCGTGTAGGTCAGATCGAACTCCGGCGTGTGCGCCATGGCGCGCAGCGTCGCCGCCAGCGCGTGCCGGAAATCCTCGATCCTGTTGTCCTTGCTCACGCCTTCTTCGCGATGCTCTCCGGCAACTCCTCGCCGAAGACGCGCTGGTAGTATTCGGCAACGATGCCGCGTTCGGCCTCGTCGCACTTGTTGAGGAAACTCACCCGGAACGCGAAGCCCATGTTGCCGAAGATCTCGGCGTTCTGCGCCCAGGTCAGCACCGTGCGCGGGCTCATCACCGTGGAGATGTCGCCGCCGATGAAGCCCTGCCGCGTCATGTCGGCCACCTTCACCATGTTGGCGATGGTCTTGGCCTCGAAGCCCTTCACCTTGGCCGAAACGATCGCCGCCTCGGTCTCGGCGGGCAGATAGTTCAGCGTCGTCACGATGCTCCAGCGGTCCATCTGGCCCTGGTTGATCTGCTGCGTGCCGTGATAGAGCCCGGTCGTGTCGCCGAGGCCGACCGTGTTCGAGGTCGCGAACAGCCGGAAGAACGGGTTGGGGCGGATCACGCGATTCTGGTCGAGCAGCGTCAGCTTGCCCTCCACCTCGAGCACGCGCTGGATGACGAACATCACGTCCGGCCGGCCCGCGTCATACTCGTCGAACACCAGCGCTGTCGGCGTCTGCAGCGCCCACGGCAGCAGGCCCTCGCGGAACTCCGTCACCTGCTTGCCGTCGCGCAGCACGATCGCGTCCTTGCCGATCAGATCGATGCGGCTGATGTGCGAATCGAGATTGATGCGGATGCACGGCCAGTTCAGCCGCGCCGCCACCTGCTCGATGTGCGTAGACTTTCCGGTGCCGTGGTAGCCCTGGATCATCACGCGGCGGTTGAAGGCGAAACCGGCAAGAATCGCGAGCGTGGTGTCGGGATCGAACACATAGTCGGTGTCGAGGTCGGGCACACGCTCGTCAGCCTTTGAAAAGGCCGGGATTTTCATGTCCACGTCGATGCCGAACACCTGCCGCGCATCAACCTCCAGATCGGGCGTGTTCATAAGCGTGCCGTGCGGTTCATTGTCCTTCAGCTGCGTCGCCACTTAACTCTTCCTGCTCTTCTGTTCAGCCCCGAATGCCGGGCTTTCCTTAAGGTGCGTATAGGCATCGATCACGCGGCGCAACTCGGCTTCATGGGTGCGGTCCCCGCCGTTTGCGTCCGGGTGCAGCACCCGCACCTTCTCCTTGTAGCGCGCGCGGATGTCCGTGAAGCTCGCGTTTTCGTCAAGGTCGAGCGTGCGCAGCGCGTTCAGATCCGCCTTGTCCAGCACATGTCCGGCGCGCGCTTTCGGCGCTGCGAAACCGCCCATGCGTGCCCTCATCACGCCGATGGGATCGTCGAATCCGCCCGCGTAGGCGTTCGCCGCGAAGGCGCGCGTCTGTCGCTCCCATCCCGGCACGGCGTTTTTCACCCCGTCGTCCTCGAAGGAATAGGCCGCATTGAACGCCCGCACGTGATCGAGGCACAGGTATTTCCAGCCCGCAGACGTCCGGTTGGAAACCGGCGCGCGGAACTCGCCGGGCTGGTCGCAGCCGGGCTCTGCGCACAGGGCCGGGTCCGGCGCGTCAACGCGGCCGTGGAAGCGTTCGCGGGGTCTGCGGGGGGTCGTGATCGCGGCAATCCTGAATCGGGTTTTCAGCCTATATAGGAAGCCCGCGCCGCCATGGCAGCCACGAGCCGGATCGGAGAAAATTCTCTTTTGAGAAAAACCCCCGATCGTCCCAAGCTCGCGCCGGTTCTGGAAACGCCGCAGCGACGTCGCCTGACCGGCTGACACGCCGCCGAATTGCTGTATAAAGGCTGCATGTCCACCATCAGCGCCGAAATCGAACGCCGCCTCGCGGCGCTTCAGCCCCTCCACCTCGACGTCCGCAACGACAGCGACCGCCACCGCGGCCACGCCGGGCACGACGGCACAGGCGAGAGCCACTTCACCGTCAGCATCATCTCGGAAGCCTTTGTAGGCAAGTCGCGCGTGCAGCGCCAGCGCGCCGTCTACGCCGCGCTCGGCGACCTGATGGAAAGCATCCACGCCCTCGCAATCGCCGCCGCCGCACCGGGCGACCCTCTGCCGGAGCGCTGAAACGCTTGATTTGCACCGCCGACCGCAGCAATAGGGCGGGCGCGCCGGGTTAGCTCAGCTGGTAGAGCAACCGCCTTGTAAGCGGTAGGTCGTCGGTTCGAGTCCGACACCCGGCACCAGGAGCCCTTCCGCGGCGATCCATATTCGCTCGCAAGCCCTTCTAAAATAGAGTAAAATTGGACATCGGCCATCCACCGGTGTCCACTCCGATCCACCCCTTTCCGGGCGATTTGGGGGCCACGGTGGGGGCCACGAAACGGAAACAAAATCGGTGGCCCCCAAATGTCTCTGAAAGCCGCAGAAATCCGCGCCTCTCAGCCACGCAAAAATGCGTATAAAATGGCTGATGAAAGGGGTCTTTTTCTCCTGATTCAGCCCTCTGGAGCCCGCCTTTGGCGCCTGAAGTATCGCTTCCGGGGGTATGAAAAAAATAGGCACTCTGCAAACTGGCCTTGTGGCCTACCCAAACCCTGACTGACCCGCACCATCGGCAAAAACTGCTGGTAGCGTCAGAATTTATGGTTCGGTGTCCCTCGATCGCGTATGCCACAAGACTTGAAAGAGTGGCTGAACATAACGCCTTCGTTTACCGTCGAGCCATCGGGGATAAAGAGAGATAAATCGCAAATGCTAAACTTGCGACATGGCTGAACCAAGGGACATGAATGACCCCACCCCTATAAAGTCTTACACGGTTTGGGGGAAATTCAAGTGAAGTCGGCAGATCCGCCTGCATCGGCCCTCAATGTCGAACCGTATCGCGGCACCTCCCTCTTTCTGGGCCATCCTACCGGACTGGCATTCCTTGCTTTCACTGAGGCTTGGGAGCGATTTTCCTTCTACGGGATGTCCTCCTTGCTGCTCCTCTACATGATTCAATATCTCCTGACCCCGGACGTGGCGGCAAACGTCCACGGACTTGCGGCGGTCCGCGCGGGCGTCGAGGCCTTGGCCGGTCCGCTCTCGAACCAGGCATTCGCCAGTCAGTTGCTCGGACTCTATACAGCACTTGTGTATTTCACGCCGATATTGGGAGGACTGTTGGCCGATCGATGGATCGGACGCCGGGCGGCTGTGGTCGCCGGCGCGGCGATGATGGCAGGGGGCCATTTTCTAATGGCGTTCGACGCAAGCTTCATTCTGGCGCTGACGCTTATGATTGTCGGGACTGGCTGCCTGAAGGGCAACATCTCAAGCCAGATCGGCCTTCTGTATAACCAGGATGACGAGAGCCGCCGAACGCGCGCCTTCACGATTTTTTCGGCAGCCATTAACTTTGGCGCGCTGACCGGGCCAATCGCTTGCGGCATACTGGCCCAAGTTTACGGCTGGCATGCAGGCTTTGGAGCGGCCAGTGTCCTTATGGTTGTAGCACTCGCAACCTATTTGGCTGGCTGGCGGCATCTGCCCACCGAACCTGGCCGTGGTTCGGAGACGAAGCGGCAGGCATCTCTCAAGGTTGGAGATTGGCGGACCATCGCCGCGCTGACGGCCATCATGCTTATCACGATGTTTCCGATCGCCGCATACTATCAGGAATTCAACGCCGGACTCTTGTTCATTGAACATTCCGTAGATCGCAAACTTTGGGGCTTTACGGTGCCGACCGCAACATTCGTCGCGCTCGACGGATTTTTCTGCATCCTGTTGGTCCTGACGTGACCCCCTGATTTTCCTCCACGCGTGATTAGAGTCCGGCCCTGATGGAAGGACGGACGATGAAGCGACTGAGGTTTACGGAAGAGCAGA
>NZ_JACHNZ010000015.1 GCF_014199685.1 Sphingosinicella soli
GCTGCCTCAAGCGATACATCGTCCGCGAAATCTTCGCCCACCTGTGTCGCTCACAAACACCCCTGGCCATCGCTTGACAAATATAGGAGCCTCAACGCTTTAGCTGAGACGATCAACGGCCTCTACAAGGCCGAGGTCATCCATCGCCGTGGACCCTGGCGATCCTTCGAGGCGGTGGAATACGCGACCCTCGAATGGGTCGACTGGTTTAACCATCGCCGGCTGCTGGAGCCCATCGGCAACATCCCGCCTGCCGAAGCCGAAAATCAATATTATGCTGCCGCGGACAACATCGATATGGCAGCATGACTCACAACCCAACGCCTCCGGTAGACCCGGCGCGGTTCAGGCCGATTGCTCGGACCACGTTTCAACACCATGGTTCTGAAGGGACAGCCACCCAAGCTGGCTACTCTTGAGACGCCGGCCGATTACGGCATCTACGCAGGATCGAAACTAGAAGAAACTTAGTGGCGTTCATATTCAGTTAGGGTATGCTCAAGGCGTCAGCTACGTTGGTTCGGTGTCACGCCGTTTTAATGATCCTTGTCACGGCCAACGTTGCTCGTGACAAAGAAATGCCGAAGAGTGAACAGAATCGCTTTGATGAGGTGTGGCGGCATCCTTTGCCCGAATGAGCTAGCGCAATCCTATGACTGACAATATGTTTAGCGTGACCGCTTTGCCGGGCGTGCCGGCTATTCGTCCAGGCGACGATCTGATCGGAATCATAATCGGCGCCATGAGCCGTTCCATTGGCAGCTTCAAAGACGGCGACGTTCTGGTGCTTGCGCAGAAGATCGTGTCGAAGTCCGAAGGGCGGCAAATTGCCTTGACCAGTATTTCCCCGTCTGCCCGCGCCAAAGAGCTGGCGCGGGAAACAGGCAAGGATCCCCGCATCGTCGAACTCATCCTTTCCGAGGCGCAGCAAGTGGTGCGTGTCCGCCAGGATCTAATCATCGTGCGTCACAGGCTTGGGCTCACGCTTGCCAACGCAGGTATAGACCAGTCGAACGTGGGCATTGGTGAGGGATATGGCAGCGAAGACCAAGTTATCCTTCTGCCTGTCGACCCGGACTCCAGTGCAGCCACTCTACATGAGGGTATATATGCCGCCACTGGAAGGTCGGTGGCCGTTCTTATCATCGACAGTATCGGCCGGGCGTGGCGGATGGGTACGATCGGCACTGCAATCGGCGTTGCCGGAATGCCTGCCCTCGTCGATCTGCGCGGCAGGAAAGACCTGAATGGCCGTGCGCTTCAGTCCAGTGAACTGGCCTGGGCCGACGAGATCGCTGCCGCGGCATCTCTCGCGATGGGCCAGGCCAACGAGGGATACCCCGTCGTCCTCGTGCGGGGCCTCCCCATCCTGCTGGCGAAAGGAGCGGCGGCCGACTTGATCCGGCCGTTGCAAATGGACTTGTTCCAATGATTCTCGCCCTCGCGGGCGGCGTCGGCGGCGCGCGGCTTGCCAACGGTCTCGCGCATGCGGTTGCCCCCGGTCGGTTAACGGTGGCCGTGAACGTCGGCGACGATTTCACCCATCTCGGGCTAGCAATCTGCCCGGACATAGACACGGTCATCTATACCCTTGCCGGCTGCAACAACCGAGACGTCGGGTGGGGCGTGGATGGTGAGACATGGGCGTTCATGGACGCGCTAAACGCGCTCGGCGGTCCGGGATGGTTCAACCTCGGCGACCGAGATCTGGCAAAGCATGTCCTCCGCACGGAACGACTCCGCCAAGGTGCCACCCTCTCGCAGGTCACGGCCGATTTTGCCGAATGCTACGGCATTAGGCAGCATATCGTACCCATGAGCGACGATCCCGTGCGCAGTGTGCTGGAAACCGATGAGGGCGAGCTTTCCTTCCAGGACTATTTCGTGCGTCGACGCTGCGAACCGCGATATAGGGGAATACGATTCGACGGGGCCGACAGCGCCCGGATGGCACCGGGCCTGGCCGAGGCATTTGCCGATCCCTCCCTCGAAGCGATCGTCATCTGCCCGTCCAATCCTATCCTCAGCATCGGGCCGTTTCTCGCGGTAGAGGCGATTCATGGCGCTCTCATCAGCCGCCGGGTGCCATGCATCGCGGTTTCGCCGTTCATTGCCGGCGAAACGGTAAAGGGGCCCGCGGCCAAGATCATGCGAGAGTTGGGACTTGTCCCAGGGGCCGCGAGTCTGGCGTCGGCTTATGCCGGATTGGTCGATATCATCCTCTGCGACCTTGATGATCCCGCAGCCGGACGGCGTGTGCACGGTTTATCGTTTGTAGCCAGCGATACGCTGATGCGCGACCTCCTTGAGCAGGAACGCCTTGCACACGACGTTCTGAACCTTGCCCTGAGCATCGGTTCTCGCACGTGACCGTCAGTATCGTCATCCCGGTGCGCCCTTTCGCGGAAGGCAAGACACGGCTCTCTCCCGCGATGTCTCCCGAACAACGGGCACAGTTCGGGGAATCGATGTTCCGTCATGTGTTCGCCTGCGCGCAGGCCGTAGGCGACACCTACGTGGTGACGCGCTGCCCCGCCATATTGGCGCTTAGCGCCCGTACGATCGCGGAGACGGCGTATGGCCTCAACCCGGCTCTTGAGCAGGCCGCGGCGGAGCTGGACAGAGAGAAGCCCATCCTGACGATTAGTGCCGACCTTCCGTTGTTAGCGGCAGACGACTTGCGCGCGATGCTTGCCCTTCTGGACGACGTCGACGTGGTCGCGGCGCCGGATCGTACCCATACAGGAACGAACGCTCTTCTCTTCCGCCAGCCACGGCTGATGCCCTATGTGTTCGGCGGCGCTAGTCTCGAGAAACATCGGTCCGCAGCTCTCGCGCGCGGACTTCACTTCACTACCTGCTGCCGAGAGGGGCTGGCGACGGACATGGATCGCCCTGCCGATCTACGCTTCCTCCGCAAAGCTGGCGCCCCGTGGTCCCGGAACCGCAAGGGAAGCACGCTCTGACTGGCTGCGTGGATCAGGCGAGGGCAGTGACGTGACCCCCGTTTTTTTCCTTCAGTTGGAGCTAGAGTGCGACCCTGCAGAGGGGACGGACAGACGAAGCGGAAGCAGTTTTCGGAAGAGCAGATCATCGGCTAGAATTACGCTTGGTCATAAGCGGTCAGCCTCCAAAGGTTGTATCGACAACTTCACTTTAGAGACCTGCTGGCCGATCATGACTGCCTTGATGAAGTCGGCGGGCGGCTAAGCACCCTTGTCTCCATCAAGGCAATGTGGCCCTTCAATAGGCCGCTTCCCAATGTGCTATGGCAGCGAATTTACGGGCCGGCTCGTCGATCTATGGGCCTACCATCATGGCGTCCGGATCCACCACCAATACCCAGCGCTTCAGAGCCGATCAGCGGCGCAGCGCACGGCGCAGTATCTTGCCGGTGGGCGTTTTCGGCAGGTCGGGAAGAATCTCGACCTGCCTGGGATATTTATAGGCCGCCATGCGCGCCTTGCTGTAGCTGATGATCTGTTCAGCATCGACATCGCTACCAGGTTTGAGGCTGACGAAGGCTTTAACCGTCTCGCCGCGATAAGCGTCGGCGATGCCCACCACCGCCGCTTCGCGAACGGCAGTATGCCCGTAGAGGACATCCTCCACCTCACGCGGCCAGACTTTGTAGCCCGAACTGATGATCACGTCCTTCTTGCGATCAATGAGATAATACCAGCCGTCGCCATCGTAAAAGGCCATGTCGCCGGTTATGAAACCATCTTCGCCCATCGCGGTGCTGGTTTCGGCGGGATTGCGCCAATAACCTTTCGCCACCATCGGGCCTTCGATCATCAGTTCGCCGACCTCTCCCGGTGGCAGGCGCCTGCCGTCCTCGCCGACGACATGCGCCGAGACGCCGGGCCCGACCTTGCCAATCGACAATATCCCATCGTCGCTGACCCGCGCACGTTCGCCGAACGGTGTGATGTGCGTGGCTGAGGAGGTTTCGGTAAGACCATAGCAATTGTGAATATAATGACCGAACTTCGCCTCGAACTGCTCTACGAAGGCGGGTGGCACTGGAGCCCCCCCGGAAAATAGCTTGCCCAGCTTCGCCAGTCCCTCGCGGGTAGCGGCGGGGTGATTGTAGAGAGCGATGAAGGCAGTGATCGCCGCGACCACAAACCGTGGCTGCCAGCGTGCGATCACATCGAGCACGACGCCCGGTTCGAAGCGGAACGTCAGGATCAGCGGCGCGGCGAGCCTCAAGGCAGCGCCAAGGCACGCGACAGCTCCGGTAATATGGAAGAGCGGCGCGATGCCCAGAACCGCATCGCCATCCTGCAATGCGGCCGTGGTGCAAAATGCGCCGGCATTGAAACCGAACGCGCCGTGTGAAATCATCGCGCCCTTGGGCAGGCCGGTGGTACCCGACGTATAGACGATCATGGCCAGATCATCGGGACGAGGACGCGGTACGGCGGGCCGAGGGACATCGCGGCCTTCGAGCAGGGCGTCGAAGCGGGTCACATCGGACGCGGGCGCGGCGATGCCGGCAAAGATCCGAGGATCGTCGCCGGTCTGGAACTCGAGCGCCGATATCTTCAGCTGGATAGCCGGCACGAGCGCGGCGTCGACATTGACGATCACATCGTCGAACAGCTCTTGCATCGCCAGCAACGCCGCCGGCGTCGAGTCCGCGAAGATCAGGCTGACCTCGCGCGAGAGGTTCATTGGATTGATGGGCACGCAGATACCGCCTGCCTTCCAGGCGGCGATCATACCGATCACGAAGTGCGGCGAATTCTGCAGGAACAGCGCCAACCTGTCGCCGGGGGCAAAGCCGCGTTCGATCAGCAAGGACGCCAGCGCGTCGCTCATCCGGTCAAGTTCGGCATAGCTGATGGCCGTGTCGAGGTAGATGATTGCCGGCCCATCCCCGGCGCGCGCCAACGCGGCGTCATAGATGTCGAGAATAGCCTCCACGGGTCCCGCATCGCGCATCGTGTCCGGGCGGTCGCTGGCCACGGGCGGAATCATTTGGAGGAGCCGAGCACTTCGGCGAACAGTTCGAGCATCGCCGCCCAGGATCGACGGTCCGCGTCCGGATGATAGCCGATGCCTGGATTGTTGCTGGCGAAAGGATTGGCGAAGGAATGCTTTGCCCCGCTATAGAGGATGATCTGGCAGTCGGCGTCCGCCTCCCGCATTTCCTGCTGGAATGCGACGACGTCCTCGATCGGCACGAGCGGATCCTCGCTGCCCGTGCAGACGAGCAGCTTCGCCATGATGCCGCCGGCGGCGGCAGGAAGGCTGGTCTTCAGCAAGCCATGGAAGCTGACGATGCCGAGGCAAGGGGCGCCGGCACGCGCCATCTCGAGAACGGTCATTCCTCCGAAGCAATAACCGATCGCGAGAAGCTTTGAGGCGTCGACCTGCGGCAGGGCCGCCAGCGCGTCCAGGGCGGCACGCGCGCGATCGCGCAACAATTCTGGATCGACGCGGAATCTGTCAACCTGCTGCTGCGCCTGGCTAATGTCGGCCGGCCGCTGGCCGTCTCCATAGATATCCGCGCACAGAGCGACATAGCCGAGCCCGGCCAGCGTTTGCGCGCGCATCTTCACATTGTCGGCGATGCCCCAGGCATCATGGACGATGAGGATGCCCGGTCGCGGCCCGTCCACCGTCTCGTCGAACGCCAGCAGGCCGGTAAACGGCTCGTCCAGGCATGTATAAGACAATGGCTGCAGCCGCAGCGCTTTGTGATCCATCGCTCATCCCCACTCTCTATTCCGGCCGAGAGTCATTCCACGTTGCGGTCAAATCCACGGTACCGAAGCGCTTCATTTTCGAAATCGAGCAATCTTTCCCGTGTGGAAAGCCGACATATGCCCGGCAGCTATACGTCGGGCCCCGTCCAATGTTCGAGCAGCGTCGGCGCGACATCGGCCAGAATATGCTGATCGACGAAAATATGCTGGGTGGCAACATGCATGTCCTGCATGCACCGCCCCAACGCAGTTGGCTTGCGGATCGACGCCGAGCCACCCCACAGATGGCAGAAGTCGACGATGCCGACCGCCATGTTATGCGACCAGGCCGTCGCCTGGCGAAGCCGCTGCCGCACCTCAGCCGGCACCGGCTGGCCGCTCTCCGCAAGGCGCTCGGCGTCGTCGAACGCCTTGAGGACATAGGCCCGCATGGCCTGATAATTGGCCTCCTGCACCGAAAATCCATGCCGGAAGATTGGCGATTCCGAAATCAGGGACGACGATGCCACGCGCTTCTTGGACGTCGAGATCAGCGCGATTTCCTGCAGCGCGCGACGAGCGATACCCAGCGCTATTGCAGAATGTCCGGCACATCCAAATGCTTGCAGGCCGAGATCGAACATCGCACCGCCGCGCTGCGGCGTTAGCTCGGCGCGTTCCATCGTGAAGGCTTCGGGCACGAACTGGTCGGAGATTTCGTAATCGAAGCTGCCGGTACCCGATAGGCCCGTCACATTCCAGTTGCCAGTGAAGACGACCTTGTCGCGCGGCACGAAGCAGATCCGGACTTGCGGGGCGCCGTTCGGCAGGAGCTTGTTCGCGCCATCCTCCATAAGGAACATGCCGCCACCCATCCAGTTCGCATGGCCACATCCGCTGCCGAAGCTGTATTTCCCTGAACCACGATAACCGCCGTTGACCGCCTCGGCCTTTCCGCCGGGGCCGAACATGCCTGCCAAGATCGGGCGTTCGCTCCCGCCGAATATCTCATGCGCGGCATCATCGCCGACAAAGGCGCCGGCCACCGCCGTGGCCAACTTATTGGCCATCAGCGACCAGCCGCTTGATCCGTCGGCGAAGGCGACCTCTTCCATGATCTCGATAGCAGTGATGAGACGGCAGCCATGGCCGCCCACCTCGACCGGTACGACAGCCCAAAACAATTCGGTGTCACGCATCGCCGCGATGGACGCCGGCGATAATGTATTGCCCTGCTCGGTGTTGAGCGCCTCGGCCCTTATCAGGGGCGCGATCTGTCGCGCACGTGCTATCCACCCCTCGTGCGAAATGTTCGTCGTCTGCGGTGAAACCGGTGTGTGGGGAGGCGTTTTGACCGATGAAGCCATTGCGCTGCTCATAATTGTTCATCCCAAATCCCTGCTGAGCAGCAGGCGAATCCAAATTATCGGTCGAAGACCTCGTCCTCCAATACAATTTGGACGGCCCGATGATGCTCCTTTGGTATCAATTACCTGCTTAGCCTACAGCAATGGCACTAGGCCAAGGCCGAAGGGATGGCCGGCCGGCGAGTGGACTAATATACGTATACTCCACTACATATGTACGGTACCCGATGAATGCCCTACCGATTTTAGCGAATTTCGGGAGATTGATATGATAACGGCATCGCGCAGCCGTTAGAATTATATTGGACCGTGACGCTAGGCAGTGCGAAATTCGTGGTTGGTAATGGGGCCGGCGCGCGCCGGTCGCGTATTGGATCTCTGCGCGCTATTGGACGGCAAAAGTCGCAATTAAGGAGAGGTGATGCAGACTGGTCAATCTATAGCTGAAGGCCCGACCTCGTCTGGCGTATCCCATTATACAACTGCCGTCGGCGAGCCCGATCGCGCAACGCTGGTCGATATATTCACGCGTGCTACTTTGATTCGGCTCTGCGGCAACCGCTTCGCTTCGGTGATCCGGTCCGGTCGTATCGCGGCGCCTTATTATTCGCCACGCGGACAGGAAATCGTGTCTGCAGCTATGGGTGTCGCGCTGAATTCCGACGATTATATGATCACCATCTATCGTGGTCTGCATGACCACCTAGCCAAGGGCGTGCCGCTTCGCGAGTTGTGGGCGGAATATGCCGGCCGGGCGACGGGTTCGTGCAAGGGCAAGGGCGGCCCGATGCACATAACCCATCCTGCCAGCGGTGTTGTGGTCACGACGGGCATCGTCGGTTCCGGGATCCCGATCGCCAACGGCCTCGGCTGGGCCTCGCTGGTTAGGGAAGACGGCAAGGTCACCGTGACATCCTTTGGCGACGGCGCGTCGAACATCGGCGCCTTCCATGAAGGGCTCAACCTTGCTTCGCTCTGGAAACTTCCGGTGATATTTCTCTGCCAGAACAATCGCTATGCCGAACATACCAGCTACGAGTTGGGCACGGCGAGCCCGACAATCGCTGGCCGCTCCACGTCCTATAGCATGCCTGGTGTGCGCGTGAACGGCAACGATCCGGTAGAGATGTGGAAGGCCTGCCGTGTCGCGATTGACCGCGCTCGCGCAGGGGAAGGGCCGACCCTGATCGAGGCGATGACCTTCCGCTTCGACGGCCATGTCTTCGGTGACTCAGGCGATTATATACCCAAGGAGGAATATGCCGAGGCACTGGCCAATGATCCGGTCCCGGCCTTTCGCAAATCGCTGCTAGAAGGCGGCTTGGCCGCCGAGGAGGAATTGGCTGCCATCGAAGCTGATATCGAAGCGCGGATCACCGACGCCGTCGAATTCGCGCTTGCCTCCCCTTATCCCGAGGACAGTGAATTGCGACTCGATGTCCTGCTCGAAGAGGTCGAACCATGAATGCCGCTACCGACACCAACGTTCGCATGATCACCGGGCCCGAAGCGACGAACATGGCGCTGGACGAGGCTCTGGCCGCCGATCCCCACGTCCTTGTCTTCGGCGAGGATGTCGCCGATGGTCAGGGTGGCGGCATCGTTCATGGCACAAAGGGCCTGTCGGCCAAATATGGCGATCTGCGTGTGCGGTCGACCCCAATCTCCGAACAGGCGATCCTCGGCGCGGCGGTTGGCGCGGCGGTTGCGGGTATGCGCCCGGTGGCCGAGATCATGCTGATGAATTTCCTTACGGTGGGGATGGACCAGCTGGTCAACCACGCGGCGAAGATCCGCTTCATGTCAGGCGGCCAAACCGGCGTGCCGCTCACCATCCGTACAATGAGCGGTGCGGGCGGCGGCTTTGGCGGCCAGCATTCGGACATGCTCGAAGCCTGGCTCGCGCATGTCCCTGGCCTGAAGGTCGTGGTACCGTCGGACCCGACCGAATGGAAGGGCCTGCTCACGGCCTGCATCTTCGACGACAACCCCTGCGTGTTCATCGAGAGCACGATGATGGTGATGTCCGGCATGAAGACACCGGCGCCGGAGCCGGGCTACAGCATCCCTCTGGGCAAGGCGAATGTCGCCCGCGTGGGCACCGATGTCAGCGTAATCGGCTATGGCCGCCCCATCGCCGATGTGCATTCGCTCGCCGAACGGCTGGGCAGGGAAGGCATCAGCGTCGAGGTCATTGATCTGCGCACGATCGCGCCGCTCGACATGAAGACCGTCCTCGCATCGGTCGCGAAGACAAAGCGCGCCGTAATCGTCCATGAGGCGGTTCGCAGTTTCGGGGTGGGGGCGGAAATCGCCGCTCATATCAATGAGGATTTGTTCGGCCAACTTGCCGCGCCGGTTAGACGTGTCGCTTCCAAGAATACCCCGGTGCCTTATTCTTCTACGCTGGAAAAGGCGTTCATGTGGAGCGAGGCGAACTTGGAGTCCGCGGTTCGATCAACATTGACTGGAAAGTAGTTACAAGTATGAGCACCGAAATATTACTGCCGAAACTCGGCTTCTCAATGGGCGAAGGCATGCTCGCCGAATGGCTGGTCGCCGATGGCGGCGATGTAACGGAGGGCATGCCGCTCTATGCGCTGGAATCGGACAAGTCGACCCAGGAGGTCGAGGCGCCCGCGAGCGGAAAGTTGCGTATCGCGGTCGTACCCGGCGGCCCCTATCCGGTTGGCACCGTCTTGGGGTATATCGACTGAAACGACTTCAGCCATGCCGATAGCCTCGACAAAGGGGGACGGCGAGATTTCATCACCAAGGAGCAGGGCATGCCGGCATACCATCAGGACTCGTTTTTTTTTGACATGAAGGTACGGCCCGATTTCGTTCCGAAGGACAGTTATCTCCACCCCGAGTTCGTGAAGATCGAGGCGCGAGAATTATGGCCGAAGGTCTGGCAGGTTGCCTGCCGCGAGGAGGAGATTCCTAAGGTCGGCGATTATATCACCTACGATGTCGCCGATGAGTCGCTGATCGTCATCCGCACTGCGCCCGACACGATCAAGGCCTATCACAACAGCTGCCCGCATCGCGGACGGCGACTGATCGACGGCGAAGGCCGGTGTACCAAGATCGTGTGCGGCTTCCACGGCTGGAGCTGGAACCTGCAGGGCGATAACACGCTCGTCGTCGATCGCAAGGACTGGGGCGATCACCTGACCGACGAAGATGTCAGGCTCAGCGAAGCGCTGGTCAGCATCTGGGGCGGGTTCGTGTTCATCAACATGGACCGGAATGCCGAACCGCTCGAGCGATTCCTCGATCCGGTCAACGAGCGCTGCAAGAATTACGAATTCGATAAGTTGCGCTTCCGCTGGTACCGGACCGTCGTCCTGCCTTGCAACTGGAAGCTGGCGGTCGAAGCCTTCAATGAGTCCTACCATGTCCAGACCACCCACCGGCAGGTGCTGAACTGGCTGGAGGATTATTCCAATAGCGGGGGCTATGGCCGACATTCCGCCTTTTGGTATCCAATGGTGGAAAATGGCCCGCATCAGATGACCGGATCGTCCCGGCTCGGGCGCGAGCCCCAGCCTGACGCTCGCCAATATATCCTGGGTTTCGTCGAGCATTTCCATAAGGAGCTTGCGGCTATGATCACGCCGCGTGCTTACGAGGCAACCCAGCGGCTAAGGACCGAGGTGTCCGCGGACGCATCGCCCGACGAGGTGGTCGCGAAGTGGATTCAGTTCCAACAGGAAGCAGCGATCGCGGACGGTGCTGGATGGCCGCCAATCACGATGGAAGACATCGAACGGTCGCATGTCGACTGGCACGTGTTTCCCAACACCGTTTTTTTGCACTCGAGCGTCGATGGCGTGCTCTGGTACCGCGCGCGTCCCAATGGTGACAATCCGGAAAGCTGCATCTTCGATATCTGGTCCCTCGTACGCTATGCGCCGGGTGCCGAGCCGCAGCTCAAGCGCGAGTTCTACAAGGATTGGCACGACTGCAGCTGGGGGCAGATCCTGAGGCAGGATTTCATCAATCTTGAGAAGATGCAGCGCGGGATGAAGTCCATGGGCTTTAAGGGATTGCGCACCAATCCAGTTCAGGAACAGGCAGTGTCCAACTTCCACCGGGCTCTTTACGAGTTCGTCTCGCCCGATCCGGATGGTGCGCGTTCGCAAGTGCCGACCGCGCACGCGGCCGAATGACGGCCGCCGCAATGACAGGAGATGCAGGCATCGGCGGTACCGAACAGCTGGCCGCGCGCCTTGACCGTCTCGAAGCGGTCGAGGCGATCCTCAAGGTGAAGCATCGTTATGGCGAGCTGGTCGACCGGCTTGCCGACCGGATAGACCAGAACGATCTTGACGCACTGTGCGCGCTGTTCACCGTCGATGCCGAGATCGACTTCGCCTCGATGCAATTGTCGGGCCGTCAGGGCATAGTGGATCTTTATGGCGGCCAGATGCAGGAGAGCTTGTCCTGGTTGTGGCACAGCTTCCACAGCCCGATCGTGGATATCGACGGTGATAGGGCGTTGGGACGCTGGACCCTGCAGGGCATGACCATCGCCCGGGGCGCGACCCGTCCAGATACGATGTACGGCCGCTATGTCGACGAGTTGATGAGAGTTGATGGCCGCTGGCAGATCAGCAGACTGCAACTGGTGCTCGGCCCGGCCGGGCCGCAACCGGACCTGCAGAAGGGCTGAGCTGCGCATCGCCACCGCCCGCCGGTGGCCATTGCGACAGCCACGTCGACAACAACATAGCTAGAAGGCAAACAGGATGACCGAACGCTTCGCCGGCAAACGCGTAATCGTAACCGGAGGCGCTTCCGGCATAGGCGCCGCAGCCGCGCGCCGGTTCGCATCCGAAGGTGCGAAGGTCGTCATCGCCGATCGCCAATATAAAGGCGAGGATGTTGCGCACAAAATCTGCGCCGCAGGCGGCGTGGCGGTGTTCCAGCCGGTCGATCTGGCGAGCGCCGCCGACTGCGAGACGATGGTGCGTCGCGCGATCGACAGCTTCGGCGGGCTTGATATCGCGTTCAACAACGGCGCGATCGCTGGCGCTGGCATGCTCGCTGCTGACGAACCGGAGGAGACCTGGGACCGAATCGTCGGCATCAACATGAAGAGCGTCTATCTCTCCATGAAATATGAGATCGCGGCGATGCTGAACAACGGCGGCGGCGTAATCGTCAACACCTCGTCGGTCGCCGGCCTGTTCGGTGAGCCCGGCGCCGCGTCCTATTCCGCCAGCAAACACGGCGTCATCGGCATGAGTAAGTCGGCGGCGCTCGATTATATCGGGCAGGGTATCCGCATCAACGTCCTCTGTCCGGGCGGGACTAATACCGAGATGCTCGCCGAATGGATGCAGAATCCCGAGATCGCCGCAAAGGTGATGTCGGCGCAGCCAATCGGCCGGCTGGCATCGCCCGAGGAGATGGCCGGCGCGGCGCTGTTCCTGGCGTCGGAGGATTCCGCCTTCATGGTCGGACATGCCATGGTGGTCGATGGCGGGCTGACGATCCGATAACAGGCGGTTTCGACCGCCGGCTGCCGGCGTCCAGGCCGCCGTGTGCTCTTTCCCGACCGACCCCTCGCCGCCCGCCGCCAAGCCGCGTCACGCCTGTCGTTTCTCTACTTCCCGACGGGTATGGCCGATGAAATTGGACACCGCCGACGAACTGCGTTCACCCTGCCAGACCAACATCAGTTCGACCGGGTGGGACATGCCTTCGATCGTGCGAACGACGACATCTCCGGAACCGGCCGCCTTTGGGATGATCGCGAGGCCCATGCCTGCCGCAACCAGGCTGATCATCGCTTCAAGACTGGTCAGCCCCTGATGCCAGATTTTTGGGATGAAACCGATGGCCGCACATGCGCTCATGATCGCGTCGCTGTGCGACCGGAAGGCAATGGTGTCGGCCCACAGAAACGGCTCGTTCCGTATGTCGTCGACATAGATTTTCGGCTTGTTCGCCAACGGGTGGTCCGGACTTAGCGCAACCCCCAAATCGTCGTCGGCCAGCTTGATATGCTGCAGGCCGGCCATCGGCTGCTCCCAGCCATAGGCGAAGCCGAGATCGAGATCGTTGATGATCAGCGCCTCGAACTGATTTTGTGAGGATGATGAAATGAACCGGAAATGGACATTGGGAAATTCGGTACGAAAGCTCCTGAAGGCGGACTTGACCACCGGATAATGGTGCGCAGCATCGTGGAAGCCGACCCGCAGCGTCCCCATCTGGCCGCTTTCGACCGCGATCGCCCGGCTGCGCGCTTGATCGGACAGCCGCAATATCTGGCGCGCGTCCTCCAGATAGGATATGCCCGCCGGAGAAAGCGCGATGCCGCGCGGCAGACGCACGAACAACGTTGTGCCGAGCTCCTCCTCGAGCAGCCTTATCTGGCGGGACAGGGCGGGCTGCGCGATGTGAAGGCGTGCCGATGCGCGGTGGATATTTTCCTCCTCCGCTACAGCCACGAAGTATCGCAAGCGTCGCAAATTCATTTTTATAGTTCCGACGGTAAATGAGCATGACTTCGACACGCATACGCGGGATGCCACAGGATTGTCTCGATGAATCGGCTTCCCGTCAAGCGATGCTTCCGCGCAGCATCCGGCCAGATCTAGAGCGTCGGGCCTGAAATCTGAATCGTGGGGATTCCCGTGAGCTAAGATTTATGATTCAGCTTTATTGGAGGTGGATTATGGGCAAGAGCAGTTCGGTTGATCTTCGGGTTCGGATTATCGGCGAGATTGAGCGGCCAATCGTGCCGTGCGGCGGCGCTGCGGTTTTGGGGTGCGCCGAGCACGGCGATCCGGATTGCGCAGCGCAAGGCGCAGACGTGGTCGCTGGCTCCTGCGCGGCAGGGCCGCCCTGCGGAGAGCGGTCTGCTTGCGGCCCATGTTGATGCGCTTGTGGGCTGGGTGGAAGCCGATGGCGACATCACTATGCCGGAACTGGCAGCGCGGCTGCTGGCGGAGCGCGGGTGAAGGCGCACCCAGCCTCGCTGTCACGGTTGCTGATCCGGCACGGCTTACAGTCAAAAAAAATGAACACTGCTGGCGAGCGAAACCGATCGCGGTGACATCGTCCGGAGGCGTCGGATATGGACAGTTCACCGCCAGCCGTGGATGAAGAAACGCCCGCAGCGGCCGGTGTTCATCGACGAGACCGGCACAACCACCAAGATGACCCGGCTGCCGGGGGGCGGGCACGCCGGGGGCAGCGGCTCAAGATGAAGGTGCCCTTCGGCCACTGCGGCCCCCAGACCTTTATTGCCGCCCTGCGTCATGACGCCTTGACCGCACCCTGGGTGATCGACCGCCCGATGAACCGCCAGATATTCGAAACCTATGTCGAGACCCAGCTCGCTCCGACGCTGAAGCCCGGCGACATCGTCATCCTCGACAACCTCTCCAGCCACAGAAGCGAAAAAGCGGCCGCCAACCTCAAAGAGCGCGGCGCATGGTTCCTATTCCTGCCGCCCTACAGCCCAGATCTCAATCCCATCAAAATGGCCTTCGCCAAGCTCAAAGCGCACCTGCGAAAGGCCAATGCCCTGTGGCAGGTCATCGGATCGATCTGCGAACTCTACTCGCCAGACGAATGCTGGAATTACCTCAAACACGCCGGATACTTTTGCAGATTAATGGCTAAATGCTCTAGCCAGTCACGTTCATCACCAACTGATATCAATTCGGCATCAAAAAGGCATATCAATTATATTTGACGGTTGCTGTGCCGGATAGCAGACAGAAAACCAACCCGCGCTACAACGCTGGCAAATAGAAAATACATCGGGGAGAGGAACATGAACTCTATTTCTTTGCTGCGACTTTCGGTGCTGACTGGCGCCAGCGCACTCGCGCTGGTGCCGGCGGTCGCACTAGGCCAGACGACGGCTGCCGACATGGACGCCGAAACCTCCAACTCGGTCGAGGAAATCGTCGTTACCGCGCAGCGGCGCTCCGAACGACTGAGCGAGGTGCCGCTGACGGTCAACGTGCAGTCGCGTGAGCGGCTCGCCTCGTCGGGCGTCGTCTCGTTCAAGGAACTGGGTCAGGTTACTCCCGGCCTCAATTTCACTTTCATCGGCGGCGCGGCGCAGCCCACGATGCGGGGCATTTCCAGCCAGAGCACCGCTGCTGGCGCCGAGAACAACGTCGCGATCTATGTCGACGGCCTCTATCAGTCGAACATCTACGGCAACTCGTTCGATCTTCCGGACGTCGATCGCGTTGAAGTGCTGAAGGGTCCTCAGGGAACTCTGTACGGCCGCAACGCCACCGGCGGCGCTATTCTGGTGTACACGCGCAATCCCGAGTTCACAACGACCGGGAATGTCGAGATCTCAAACGGCCGATTCGATGGTGGGGGAAATGATTTCCGCGTGAAGGGTTTCTTTACCACGCCGCTCTCGGAGCAACTGGCTCTTAGTGTTTCAGGCCAATACGCCCATAATGACGGTTATTTCCGCGATGTGCTGCGCAACAAGCGCGCCGGCAAAATCACGTCCAAGAATTTTCGCGCCAAGATGCTTTTCGAACCCAGTGACGGCGTGAGCTTCCTGCTGAACGGTTTTTACAGCAAAAAGAACGATTACAGCGTGTTCGCGACCCAGAACCGTAACTCGCCGTTCCCGAACACGCCGACCAAGAAATATGACATCGCGAACGACACCGAAGGTTTCCTCAAGACGGAACAGTACGGCGTCAATCTCAGGGCCAGCATCGAGACCGATGCCGGTACCTTCACCAGCATCACCGGCTATGGCCGCGTGAAGCCGCAGGCGGTTGCGGATGCCGATGGTTCTCCCACGGCCGGTAACATCTACGATCTCAATCAGCCGGCCGAGACGATTTCCCAGGATCTGAGCTTCGCGTCCCGAGACTTCGGCATCTTCAGCTTCCTGGTCGGTGCCACCGCCTATCATGGCAAGGAAGAGTTCACCCCCCTCGCCGTGCGTGCCGCGCTCCCCGGTCCCACGTTTTACGAGATCGTTTCGTCCTCGCGGACCGATGCCTTCGCGGGCTTCGTCGAGACCACCGCCAAGGTGACGCCGACGATCACCGTGACCGGCGGCGTTCGCTATAGCTACGAAAACCGTGAAGCTCGGGGCCGCTTGGTCGTACCGGTCGTGCCGGAACAGCGCGCTTCGGCAACGTTCCGCGACTGGACCCCGCGTGTCTCGATCCGCTACTCGCCCGATCGCGATTACAACTTCTATGTAAGCTATGGCGAAGGCTTCAAGAGCGGCCTGTTCGACACTTCGGGCCTGCCAGGTGTGCCCGTTGAGCCCGAAACGCTCAATGCCTGGGAGGCGGGCTTCAAGACGTCGCCATTCGCTGGTCTCCAGATCAACGGTGCGCTCTTCCGCTATACCGTCAGTGATCTGCAGACCCAGACGAACAACGAACAGGGTCTAGCCGTTCTGGCCAACGCCGGCAAGGCGCGGATCGAGGGCGGCGAACTCGAGATCAACTACCGCATCACCCCCGAATTCCGGGTCAGCGGCAGCGGTTCCTATATCCCTACGGCCAAATATCTCGACTATGAGAATGCTGCGTTCGTGGCACCGGTCGCCGGCGGCGGGGGTGTCGACACGATCGTTCCCAACCTTGCAGGAACCCGCATCGCCAAAACGCCGAAATGGCAGCTCAACGCGTTGGCCGCCTATGAGACCAGCGTCTCCTTCGGCACGATTGGCGCCTCGGCAAACGTCAGCTATTCGTCCTACTTCTTCTACGAGCTCTCGCGCTTCGTGCATCAGGACCGCTATGCTCTCGTCAACGGCCAAGTCTACTGGTCGCCCGAGAATAGCGGCCTGAAGGTCAGTGTCTGGGGCAAGAACCTGACGAACAAGACCACGATCAACAATTATCTTGTCAACGCGACCGGTTTCAATGTGGTCTATCAGGCCCCGCTCGAAATCGGTCTCAGCGTCGGCTACGAGTTTTAATAGGGGCGGGCGGCGCGAGAGCGCCGCCGGTCTTGTCCGTCCCGACGGAGGATGTTCTGGACCTCGGATTCGGTCTGACGGGAGGAAGTGAGTGACGAAAGCAAGCCTGCCTTGGGATCACGAGGTCGATCTGGTGATCGTCGGCAGCGGCGCGGGCGCCGTGACCGCGGCGTTGCGCGCGAGAAAATGGGGCAAGACGGCGCTGATCGTCGAAAAGGCCGAGTTCTTTGGAGGATCGACCGCACTATCGGGCGGCGTGACATGGATCCCCAATGCAGCCCCTCTATTGCGAGCTGGTGCGGATGACAGCATCGAAAAGGGCCGTGCCTATCTGGACGCCTGCGCGGGCCCCTACGCTGCTGGCACCACGCGTGAGCGCCGTGAAGCCTATCTGAGCAAAGGCCCCGAAATGATCAGCTTCCTCGAATCCGAGGGAATGGAATTCGCCTATCTCGACGGCTTTTCGGACTATCATGAAGGTGAATATCCCGGTGGTCTGGCACGCGGACGATCTCTGGGCGGCAAGCTGTTCGCGTTGAACCGGCTCGGGGACTGGCTTCCCAAGATGCGCCGCGCCTCGGGCATACAGGAAATCCCGGCCACGGTTCCCGAAATCGGCCAGCTCGTGCTGAGCGGACGGACCTGGAAAAGCCGCATCACCTTCGTCAAGGTCGGCTGGCGCATGATCCAGCGCAAGCTCGGACGGCTGTTGGTGGCAGCCGGCGCGTCGTTGCAGGGTCGGCTTTTCCTGCTCGCCAAAAATGCTGGCCAGGAAATCTGGCTTGGTTCGCCGTTGACCGACTTGATCCGCGAGGATGGCAGGGTCGTCGGCGTGGTCGTGCGGCAGAATGGCCGCGACGTCCGTGTGCGAGCCCGCTACGGCGTGCTGCTCGACGCCGGAGGATTCGCCCGCAATCCCGACATGCGCGCGAATATGTCTCGTGTCCCGCACAGCCGATGGACCGTGGCGAACGAAGGCGACACCGGCGAAGTCATGCAGATGGCGACCGGTCTCGGCGCCGATACCGCTATGACGCAGGAAGCCTGGTGGATTCCCGCGTCTTTCCTGCCCGATGGATCGATTTCGTGGCATAATCCTATCGATATGGGCAAACCCCATGCAATTGTCGTCGATCAGGGCGGCTCACGCTATGTCAACGAATCCACCTCCTATGTGACGGTCGGGCTTGCGATGTTCGAGCGCGACAAGACCGTCCCTGCCGTGCCGAGCTGGTTCATCGTCGAGAGCCGGCATCGCGATCGTTACCGGATGGGGATCGCGCCGGCGGGCAAGACCCCCGAAGACTGGATTACCAGCGGCTATATGAAGCGCGCCGACACGATCGACGATCTGGCCCGGCAGTGCGATATTCCGCCCGAGCAACTGCGCAAGACCGTCGACCGCTTCAACGGCTTTGCCGAGGCCGGGCACGATGCCGATTTCGGGAAGGGAGAGAGCGCCTATAACCGCGTCTGGGGAGATCCAACCAATAAGCCGAACCCCAGCCTCGGCAAGATCGAGATCGGCCCGTTTTACGCGGTGAAGGTCTTCCCTGCCGATGTCGGAACCTGCGGCGGCCTGGTCGCAGATGAATATGCCCGCGTTCTCGACAAGGCTGGCCAGCCGATCCCCGGGCTTTACGCCGCCGGTAACATCACCGCGTCGGTGATGGGCCCATCCTATCCTGGTGCCGGCGCGAGCATCGGGGCGTCGATGGTGTTTTCCTATATCGCGGCCGACCACGCGCTGAGAGGCAGCTAGGCGGGCCGGGCGGAAAGGGACCACGACATGGACGACATGGCCCGGCTGGTCGCAGCGGAGCATATCAAAGAACTGAAGGCTCGCTATTTCCGGTTCGTCGACACAAAAGATTGGGCCGGATTGCGCGGCTTGTTTTGCGACCATGCGACGCTCCATTATACCGATTCCAATCCCGACACGGGTCCCCAGCCCGTCGATCAGGCCATGGTATTCATCGGCGAGACTCTGGCCGATGCGGCCACGATCCATCATGGCCACATGCCCGAGATCGAGATACTCACTTCGGACACCGCCAGAGCCATTTGGGCGATGGAGGACCGTGTCTTTTGGCCGGAGGGTTCGCGCAATCCCTACGGCTTGTATCAAATGCAGGGGTGGGGCCATTATCATGAAACCTATGAACGGCACGGCGAACAATGGCTGATCGCCACACTCAAACTGACCAGATTACGGCGATTGATCGAGCTGCAACCCGCGCGCGCGCTCTGATAATTGGGAATTGACATGGCTGGACTATTCGATCTTTCGGGCCAAGTGGCGATCGTCACTGGCTCTTCGCGCGGCATCGGTCGCGCCATCGCGATCCGCCTTGCCGAACAAGGCGCGCGGGTTGCCGTCTCCTCGCGCAAGGCGGCCGCGTGTGACGCGGTGGTCGAGAAGATTAATGCTGCGCACCCTGGTCATGCCGTCGCCATTCCAGCCAGTATCTCCTCCAAGCCGGATCTCGAACGGCTGGTCAGCGAGACGCGCGCGGCCTTTGGCCCGATCAGCATCTTGGTCTGCAACGCCGCCAGCAATATCCATTTCGGTTCGATGTCGGACATCAGCGACGAGATGATCCGCAAGATTTTCGAGAACAACGTGATGGCCAATCACTGGCTCGCACAGATGGTGTTGCCCGAAATGATCGAACGCAGGGACGGTGCCATCATCCTGGTCTCGTCGATCGGCGGCCTTCGCGGTTCGGAGGTGCTAGGCGCGTACAACGTCACCAAGGCGGCGGACATGCAGCTGGCGCGAAACCTGGCGGTCGAACATGGCCGCCACAACATCCGTACCAATTGCATCGCTCCGGGCCTTATCCGTACCGATTTCTCGAAGGCGCTGTGGGAAGATCCCGACAATCACGCGCGGGCCATGCAAGCCATGCCGATGAAACGGCTCGGCGAGGCGGACGATATCGCGGGCGCGGCGGTGTTCCTGGCATCGGCTGCGGGACGTTATGTGAACGGCGAAACCATTGTCATCGACGGTGGCCTGACGATCTCCACCAATGGCATCTAGATGGACTATCTGACCGTTGATCAGGCGCGCGAGGCCGATGGCCTGCGGCTTGTTCTGACAGCGGGCGTGCCGGGGCCGTGGAGCGAATCCGCAAAGCAGATATTCGCTTATAAGCGCATTGCCTTTCTGCCGGTCGCGCAGCAGCTGTTCGGCGAGAATGCCGAGCTGCTGGACTGGGTAGGCGCCCGCAATGCGCCGGTCGCGATCTATCCCGGCGAGGTTCCGAAGACAGGTTGGCGCGAGATACTGGCGCTCGCCGAGCAGCTGGCTCCAGAGCCCGCGCTTTTGCCGGCCGATGCCAAGGCGTGCGCCGACGTGCTCGCGCTGTCCGAAGCGATCTGCGGCCACGACGGCTTCGGTTGGAACCGCCGGTTGACGTTGTTCGTGGCAAGCGGCGGCGGCGCCAATGATCTCCAGCGCTCATACGGACTGGAACCCGAGACCGCCGCGCAGGCTCCGGCCCGCACGGCAACGATATTGCGCCTACTGGCTGAAACGCTGCACCGCCAATATGCGGCGGGACGACGAGCGTTCGTCGGCGACGGCATTACCGCCTGTGATCTCTACTGGGCTTGCTTTTCGCTGATGGTGCGGCCGGTGCGCCGCGACTGGGCCGCAATTCCCGATTTCGTCCACGATCTTTACGCCCAACTGCCGCCCGAGGTCGACGACGCCCTCGACGACCTGCTGATCGAGCATCGCGACCATGTTTTCGAAACATATGTGCGACTGCCGTTGGATTTCTGACGTCGATTGGAGACGCGCGTGATCGACCTCTACTACTTTCCCAGTCCGAACACCTGGAAGGTGTCGATCATGCTCGAGGAATGCGGGCTACCCTATCGCATCGTCCCGATCGACACGCTGGCCGGCGACCAGTTCAAAGCCGAATTCCTCAGGATAAGTCCGAACAACAAGGTGCCCGCCATCATCGATCATGACGGCGACAGCGGCGAGGTGAGTCTGTTCGAATCCGGGGCGATCCTGCTCTATCTCGCCGAAAAGACCGGCAAGCTGCTTCCCCCCGCGGGATCTGCACGCGCTCGCGCGCTCGAATGGCTTTTCTGGCAGATCGGCGGGCTTGGACCGATGGCGGGACAGACCCATTATTTTCGCAGAAACGCGCCCGAGAATATACAGGCCGTAGAGCGTTTCACTAGCGAAACGACCCGCCTTTACCGCGTGATGGACAGCCGTCTCGATGGCCGTGACTATCTGGCGGACACATACAGCATCGCCGACATCGCCTGCTGGGGATGGGTCTGGTTCTACGACATGCATGCGCAGGACCTCTCGGCTCATCCGAACGTCGCCCGCTGGTACGCGAGTGTCGGCGACCGACCGGCGGTAATCGCTGGACGCAAGGCGGGTCTGGATCTCGTCCCCGCCGAGCATCGCGGCATATTAGAAAGGGACGACCATGGCCACTGACCAGCGGCATCTCTTCACACCGATCAGCCTGGGACGGCTGACCCTTCCCAACCGGATCGTTATGGCGCCGATGACCCGGGCGCGCGCTTCTCAGCCCGGCGACGTGCCGACGTCGGTGATGGCCACGCATTATGCGCAGCGCGCCGGCGCGGGGCTCATCGTCACCGAGGCGAGCCAGATATCGCCCGAGGGCAAGGGCTACACTGGCACGCCGGGAATCTACAGCGCCGCCCAGCGTGAAGGCTGGATACTGACGACCGACGCAGTTCATGCCGCAGGAGGGCACATCTTCCTGCAGATATGGCATGTCGGGCGCGTCTCGCACGTCTCGCTCCAGCCCGACGGCCAGCCGCCGGTATCGGCGTCGGCCATCGCCGCGCAGGATACCAGTGTTTATATCGTCGACGAGCAGGGCGTCGCCGGCTTCGTGCTGTGCAGCGCGCCCCGCATGCTCGGCCTTGCTGAGATCGCGCGCGTCGTCGCCGACTATCGCCGGGCCGCGGCGCTGGCGATCGAAGCTGGCTTCGACGGCGTCGAGATACACGCCGCGAACGGCTATCTTATCGAGCAGTTTCTACGCAGCAACTCCAACCATCGCGACGATGACTATGGCGGCTCGCCCGAACGGCGCGTGCGCTTTCTCGACGAGGTAGCCTCGGCCGTGGCGTCCGAGATAGGCGCCGATCGGGTTGGCGTGCGACTGTCGCCGTTTATCACCTTCAAGGACATGGACGATCCCGAAATATTGGGCACGATCGGGCTGGCGCTCGATCGCCTCGATGCGATCGGCATCGCTTATGTCCATCTCGGCGAAGCCGACTGGGACGATGCGCCCACGATCCCGGACTCCGCGCGCATCGACTATCGCCGGCGCTTCCGCAACCGGCTGATCGTCGCGGGCCGCTATACCGTCGACAGCGCCGAGGCCGTGGTCGCCAACGGTCATGCCGATCTGGTCGCTTTCGGACGGCCATTCATCGCCAATCCCGATCTGCCGCACCGGCTGTCGATCGGCGCTCCGCTGGCCGAATATGAGATGGCCACGCTCTTCGGCGGCGATGAACGCGGCTATGTCGACTATCCAGCGCTCGACGCCAGCTGAGCCCTTCACATCGGTTATCGGCCGCCACCTTTTATTATATTGGTTGCGCAGCCGGTGTTTCCCTATCCTGCACCAGAAAGAGGGGAGAGAGATTTGCGGCTTCTGATCAATCCGTTCCGGACGGAGGCATGGTATGGCGAAAAGCTGCTACCGGTCCTTGACCTCATCCAGATCGCCGATCGCAAGGGTATCTATGGCGTGGACCTGCCCGAGCATGTTGTGATGGGCACCCGCGACCTCGACGATTATCCCTATGCGCCAAGCGCCAAGGCGCGCGATGCGATGTTCACCGCCCGCACCGATTTTCCCGAACCGATCGTGCTGCTGTCGGTGATCGGCGCGATGACGAAAAATCTGCGCCTGTCGACAGGCGTGCTGCTCGCCGCGCTGCGGCCCGCGGCGCTCCTCGCCAAGCAACTGGCGACGCTCGACGTACTCACCAACGGTCGTGTCGAGATGTCGATCGGCACCGGCTGGCAGAAGATCGAATATGATGCCGAGGGCATACCCTGGGAAGGCCGCTTCGGCCGCCTGTTCGAAACCGCTGAGGCCTGCCGCGTGCTGTGGACCCAGGCGCCCGCGAGTTTCCAGGGCAAGCATGTCGCCTTCGACGACATCTATTGCATGCCCTTTCCGGTCCAGCCCGGCGGGCCGCCGCTGATGTTCGGCCTCGCCCCGTCGGATCTCAACATTGAGCGCATGGCGAAATGGGCCGATGGCTGGACGCCGCTGGGCATGCCGCCGGCGGCCGTCGGCCAGGCGCTCGACCGCATCAAGCGCCGCATGGAGGAGCTCGGTCGGGATCCGACCAAATTCCGCCTGCGCCTCAACCCCGATCCGGTGATCCGCGACGGCAGACTCGACGTCGACGCGACCCTCGCCGGCATTCCGGACCTGGCCAAGATCGGCTGCACCGACGTGTCGGTGTTCATCTCGGCCTTCTGCAGCGGGCCCGACGATTTCGAGCCTTTCCTCGACAAATATCTCGCTTATGGCGAGTAGCCCGAGGGCTGAGCTAAGGGGAGCAAACGTCGTGGGCTTTCTCGACGAACGCTGCGCGCTGGCCGGCAGGATCGCGGTCGTGATCGGCGGCGGGGCCGGCATCGGCGAGGCGGTCAGTCTCGCGCTGGCGTCAGCGGGAGTCGAGCTGGCGATCTGCGACCGGGACGCTGAGGCGGTCGCCGCGACCGCCGTCAAGGCGCGGGCACTAGGCGGTCGCGTCCATCATGCCACCGCCGACGTACTCGATCCGGCGTCGATCGAGGCCTTCTACGTCGAGGTCGAAGCTGCGTTCGACCATGTCGATATCCTCGTCAATCTCGCCGGGGGGACGACGCGCCGCCCCTTCATGGATACGCGCCCCGACCATTGGGAGCATGATATCCAGCGCAATTATCGCTATGTGCTGCAATCGTGCCAGCGCGCCGTGCCGCTGATCCGCAAGAGTGGGCGCGGCGGCAGCATCATTAACTTCACGACGATCGAGGCGCATCGCGGCGCCGGCACCTTCGCGGTCTATGCCGGCGCCAAGGCCGGGCTCGAGAATTTCTCCCGCGCCCTGGCGGTCGAGCTCGGCCCCGAAAGGATCCGGGTCAACACCATCGCGCCAGACCAGACCCCCAGCATGGGCAATTGGAACGCCATGCGCGAAATGGGGCTGGATGCGATCGAGTCGCTTCCACCGGGCTATTTCGAGGCAGCGTGAAAAATGTATATACCAATGGGCGCACCGCCGCCCCCCGAGGAGCTCGGCAATGCGGTACTCTTTCTTGCCGGCGATCTCGCGGCCTTCGTGACAGGCACGACCCTGCACGTCGACGGCGGTTGTCACGCGTCGATGGGCTTCAACAACTGGCCTTATGGCGATAGCTGGGTTCCCGTCCCGATCGGCGGCACCCTACCGCGCATGTTCGGCGAGATGATCGAGAAGTGACGGTGGAACAGGTTTCCGAGCATCAGGAAGAGATTCTCGACCCCGCTCTCGAAATCTGCGACCCCCACCATCATCTCTGGCATCTCGACGAGCATGGCAGTTCGGAGCTGCTGCGGTCGATCAAGGTGCGCCGCTATCTGTTGCCCGAACTGCTCGAAGATCTGGAGGCCGGCCACAATATCGTCAGCACGGTCTTCCTGGACGCCCGCGCTTTCTATCGGGCCTCGGGCACGGCGGCGCTGGCGCCGGTTGGCGAAACCGAGGTCGTCAACGGCGTGGCGGCCATGGCTGCCAGCGGTCGCTATGGCGACCGGCGAATCTGCGCCGGCATCGTCGGGCGCGCCTATCTCGCCGATGGCGACGCCGTGACGGAAACGCTGGCCGCGCATGTCGCGGCCGGCGGCGGTCGCTTCCGGGGTATCCGCCTGAGCGCTTCGCTCGATCCGACCGGTTCCGTGCCCAGGCTGGCGGTCGAGCCGCCCGAGCATCTTTACACCTTGCCGGCCTTCCAGCGGGGTTTCGCCCGCCTGCGCGAGTTCGACCTGTCGTTCGACGCTTGGCTCTATCATCCGCAGATACCCGACCTGATCGCGCTCGCCCGCAACTTCCCGGACCAGCCGATCGTCCTCGACCATGTTGGCACGCCGATCGGCCTCGGTACCTATGCTGGCAAGCGCGCCGAGGTGTTCGAGATATGGCGGCAGTCGATCCGCGAGCTCGCGACCTGCCCCAATGTCTCGATCAAGCTGGGCGGGCTCGGCATGAGCATCTTCGGCTTCGAATATGGCGATGCGCCACTGTCGTCCGAAATCCTGGCCGACGCCTGGCGGCCCTATATCGAAACCGCGATCGAGGCGTTCGGCGTCGAGCGCAGCATGTTCGAGAGCAATTATCCGGTCGATAGCTTCACCTGCAGCTACCCGATGCTCTGGAACGCCCTCAAGCGCATAGCCGGGGGCGCCTCCGCCGACGAGAAGAGCTGGCTGTTTCGTCGCACCGCGGAGCGCTTCTACCGGATCGAGCCGGCCAGCTGAGCGCCCCGCGCGCGGCGACGCGGCTCAGATCGTGATGCAGATCTTGCCGAAATGGCGGCCCGTTTCCTGATAGCGGAACGCATCGGCCAGCTCCTCGAGCGGGAAGCTGCGATCGATGACGGGCAGGATGCCGGTCGCCTCAACGGCCTGAATAAGTTCGAGCTGGTGCGCGCGGCTGCCGACGGTCAGGCCGACCAGGCGGATCTGCTTGCGCATGATCAGCGCGGTCGGCACCGCACCCTCGCGCCCGGTGAGCGCGCCGATCAGGGCGATGTGCCCGCCGTTGCGCGCGGCGACGATCGATTGGCTCAAGGTGCCGACGCCGCCCACCTCGACGACGTGATCGACACCGCCTTTCCCGGTCAGCGCTGCAGCGGTCGTGCCCCATTCGGGGGTTGTGCGATAGTTGATCAGATGGTCTGCCCCGAGCGCTTTCAGCCGGGCGAGCTTCTCGTCGGACGACGAGGTGGCGATCACCGTCGCACCGCCGGCTTTGGCCAGTTGCAACGCGAAGATCGACACGCCGCCCGTGCCCTGCACCAGCACCGTCTCGCCAGCCTTCATCCGGTCATTGACCATGAGCGCGCGCCAGGCGGTGACGCCAGCGCAGGGCAGGGTCGCGGACTGCACGAAATCATAGCCGGCGGGCATGCGGGTGAGGGCGCATGCCGGCATCAGCACATGACGCGCCGCGAAACCGTCGCAGCCATCGCCGGGGACCGGCCGGAAGCCGCCGTCCAGCAGCGTGCCGTCCTGCCAGTTGGTGAAGAAGGTCCCCAGCACATGATCGCCGACCGCGAATTCGTCTACCGCGCTGCCGACTGCCACGACCTCGCCGGCGCCGTCAGACATCGGGATGCGGCCGTCCTCGCTGCGCAGGCCGCCAGTGACGACCAGATAGTCGTGATGGTTGAGCGAACTGGCCCGCACCCGTATCAGCACGTCGCGCGGGCCCGGCTCCGGAACCTCGAAGGTGGCGAGACGGAGGCTGTCGAGCGTGGCCGGGTTCTTGATCCGAATGGCATCGGTTTTCATGTGCAGGCGTTCTTGACAGGACCGCAACCGGTCAGGGAATGACGATCAGCTTGCCGACCGCCTTGCGATCGGCGAGCCGGCGAATGGCCTCGCCGCCACGTTCGAGCGGAAAACGCTCCGAGATCAGCGGTTTGATCAGGCCATCGCGATACATCTGCAACAGGGCCTGATTGTTGTGCTGGTGCTGGCCCGCATTGCGCTCCAGCCAGGCACCCCAGAAGATACCGATGATCGAACAGCCCTTGAGCAAGGCCAGGTTGAACGGCGGTGCCGGAATGCCAGCCGCGAACCCAATCACCAGATAGCGTCCTTCCCAGGCGATGCTGCGCAGCGCGGGCTCGGCATAGCCTCCACCGACGGCGTCGTAGATCACGTCCGCGCCGGACGGTAGCGCTGACTTGAACAGCGCTGCAAGCGCTCGCGGATCGTCGGGAGTCGTCGGATAGATCACGACGTCCGACGCGCCAGCTGCACGTGCGATCTCCGCCTTTTCGGGGGTCGAGACCCCGGCGACGACGCGCGCGCCGAGCGCACGCCCGATTTCGACCGCGGCGAGACCGACGCCGCCGGAAGCCCCGAGCACGAACAGCGTCTCGCCTGGCGCGATGGCCGCCTTGTCGACGAGCGCGTGATAGCTCGTACCATAGGTGACAAGCAGCGATGCCCCGACGTCGAACGGCACGTCGTCGGGCATCGACACGCATTTGCCGACTTCGGCATTGACCTTTTCGGCCAGTCCGCCCCAGCCCACGCTCGCGATCACCCGCTGCCCGACCGTCAGACCATCGACATCGGGACCCAGCGCCTCGACGATGCCCGACACCTCGACGCCCGGCGAGAAGGGCCGCTCGGGTTTGAACTGGTAGCGATCCTCGATGATCAGCACGTCTGGATAATTGATCGCGCAGGCCCGCACCGCCAGGCGCACTTCACCGACTCCCGGCACCGGATCGGGACGTTCGCCGATGGCAAGACTTTCAGGCCCTCCCGGCACGCTGCTGAGCAGCGCCTTCACGACCGGCTCTCCCTCAGATTGGCGAAGATCGCATAGGAGGGATCGTCGTCGCCATGACGCCCGACGGTCAACCTCTCGATATCGGCGAGCCGCGATGCGCCATCCCCATGCTCCCGCAGGAAATCGATCACCACCAGCCGTCGGAATATCTTCCAGACGCCATCGCGGCGCTGCAGCCGATCGACATATCGCCCGTCCACCGCCTCGATCCGGGCTTCATCGTCGCGCAGGCGATGCTGTGAGGCAAAATAAGTTTCGGCGACGGCCTCGTCCCCGGAGAATTCGATATAGGACTGGCCGAGCCTGTGCGCCGTTCTCGAATAGGCATCGGCCATGTAGCGCAATATGAACGGCACGAAATCGGTGGCGGTGCCGGCGAAGATGCCATGGTCGTCGATCGCGTCCGGCCAATAGGCATCGGCTATCCTGTCTCCTTCGAGCCGATCGATACCGCGACAATAGCTGCTCAGTACGCTTTGGATCGCAAGCCGATCCGCCAGCTCCGCGTCGAAATCCATATGCCCCTCCGAATAGCAGCGGACCTCTTGGCACTGCCGCGCTTTTAACCTTCATCGAGCAATAAGACTGAACACTCCAATAGCAATATTTGCCGCATTCGATGCCCGAAAAGCATTACCGTCATGCGTGCGTCACGCACCTTTCAACAGAAGCGGCTTGTTGGACTAGGACAAAAAATGTAGGACGTTTTATCATCTCCAGAGGATTTTGAAATGGATATCAGCCGCAGCGCACGAAGCCTCGAACTTGCCGACAAGCTCGAGGCCTTCATGGCGGAGCACATCTATCCCAACGAACGCCGCTATTATCTGGAGGCCGAGCGACTCGGCCCCTGGGCGATCTATCCGGTCGTCGAGGAGCTGAAGCCGCTCGCAAAGGCGGCGGGGCTGTGGAACCTGTTCGTGCCGA
The DNA here is from genome assembly GCF_014199685.1 of Sphingosinicella soli. Lineage (GTDB taxonomy): Bacteria > Pseudomonadota > Alphaproteobacteria > Sphingomonadales > Sphingomonadaceae > Sphingosinicella > Sphingosinicella soli. The sequence continues at coordinate 28,533 of NZ_JACHNZ010000015.1, forward strand.
TTGCCGAATCGCGCGACGGGCTGAGCAATGTCGATTATGCGCCGCTATGCGAGATCATGGGCCGCTCGCTGTTCGCCCCCGAAATCTTCAACTGCGCGGCGCCTGACACGGGCAATATGGAAACCATCCTGCGCTACGGCACTGACGAGCAGAAGGCCCGCTGGCTGGAGCCGCTATTGGCTGGCGAAGCGCGTTCCTCCTTCGCGATGACAGAGCCCGAGGTGGCGTCGTCCGATGCCACCAACATCGGCAGCTCGATCGTCCGCGACGGCGACTCGTATGTCCTCAACGGTCGCAAATGGTACACGACTGGCGCAACCGATCCGCGTTGTCGCGTCATAATCTTCATGGGCAAGAGCGATCCCTACAATGCGGACAGCTATCGCCGTCAGTCTATGATCCTTGTGCCCAAGGACGCGCCCGGCGTCCGCGTCGTCCGCGCGCTGCCGGTGTTCGGCTATTACGGCGTGCCCGATCGCGCTGCCGAAGTGACCTTCGACAATGTGCGTGTGCCCGCGACGAACATGCTGCTCGGCGAGGGCTGCGGCTTCGAGATCGCACAGGGCCGGCTCGGGCCGGGCCGTATCCACCACTGCATGCGCCTGATCGGGCTGAGCGAGCGGGTCCTGGAGCGGATGTGCCGCCGGTCGGCAGAGCGCACCGCCTTCGGCCGCCTGCTGTCGGAGCAGACCGTGACGCTCGAGCGGATCGCCGAGGCGCGGATCATGATCGAGCAGGCGCGGCTGCTGACTATGAAAGCGGCGTGGATGATGGATACCGTCGGCAACAAGGCCGCCCGTCAGGAAATCGCGATGATTAAGGTTGCGGCACCGATGATGGCGCAGGAGATCATCGACTGGGCGATCCAGATGTTCGGCGGCGGCGGCACTGGCAACGATCATCTGCTCGGGGCCGCCGCGGCCAACGCCCGGCTGCTGCGCCTCGCCGACGGGCCCGACGAGGTGCACCGCAATCAGATCGGCCGCCTCGAGATCCGCCGCCACCAGAACATCGATCCGGCGCGCACCGGTGGCGATGCCGACGTGCTGTCGCTCGTGCAGGCCGAAAGGATGGCCGCCGAAGGCCTGTGGCCGAACCCCACCCATCAATAGCGGATTCGGATTCGGAGCCATGGAAAAGATAGGCGTCGTCGGAGCAGGACTGATGGGTGCGGAAATCGCACTCGTCTTCGCGCTCGCCGGCCATGACGTGCTGCACAACGATCGCAACGAAGCCAGCCTCGAGCGCGCGACGGCGAGGCTGGCGATACTGCTGCAAAAAGGCGTGGAGCGGGGGTTCTATACCGCCGACACAATCGCGCGGGCGCTGCAGCGTATCCGCACCACCACCAGGCTCGACGACTATGCCGGGGTCGACATGGTGACCGAGGCGGTGTTCGAGGCACAGGACGTCAAGGCCGCCATACTCGCCGAGCTCGATTGCGTGTGCCGCCCCGATTGCCTCATCGCGAGCAACACGTCGACGATTCCGATATCGACACTCGCCGGCCTCTTGCCGCAAGCGCGGCGGCCCTATTTCGTCGGCACCCATTATTTTTCGCCGGTATCTCGCATGAAGCTGGTCGAAGTGATTCCGGGCTTCGAGACCGCGCCGGCAACGATAAGCATTGCGATGCGGTTGATGGCAGCCGTGGGCAAGACGCCGATCCGCGTCAAGGATGTTGCGGGCTTTGCTGTCAATCGTATGCTGCACATGTTTATCATTGAGGCGGTCCGTTTGGTGGAGGAAGGCGTCGCGACTCCAGAGGATATCGATACCGCATGCCGATTGGGGCTGGGCCATCCGATGGGCCCGTTCGCGCTGATGGACGCGGTCACCTTGAGCTTGTGCGTTCAGGCGCAAGAGATCATGCAGGAAGCTTATGGCGAGCGATTCCGTCCCCCCGCGCTTCTCAAGTAACGAGTCCGCGCCGGCTTTGCCGGTGGCAAGGGAAAGCCAGGCTGGCGCACCGCACCGGGTGGATGATGACAGTCGCAGCCCGCGCGAGCAGGTCGTCCGCAGTATCATCTGCGGGCTGTACGACGGGCGCTACACACCAGGACAACGATTGAAAGAAATCGACCTGACCAAGAGTATGCACGTGAGCCGGGGCCCCGTGCGTGAGGCGCTCAATCGCCTCGCCGCAAGCGGTATCGTCTCGCTGACGCTTCAACGCGGTGCCCAGGTCCGCCGATTGTCCCGGGACGAGGCGATCGGAATATTGGTGATCGTTCAGTCGCTGGTCGGGATAGCGGCACGGTTCGCTGCCGAGCGCGCGGGCGTGGAGGATTCGGAGCGACTTAACGCCGCGCTCAATCGGCTGGTGCATTTCGATCCGGCCAGCAACGCCCCCGAACATGCGCTGGCGCGCGACCATTTCTATGCAACGCTGACCGATGTGTCTGGCAATGCTGAACTCAAGCGAATTCTTCCGACGGTGCAGATCCACCTGATCCGTACGCAGTTCCGCGCTGAGATGGCGGTGACGCACCGCCATCGTCATGATGATTATCGTCGGATCACCAAGGGGGTGATGGCAGGCAAACCGGCCGCTGCAGAAAATGCCGCCAAGGCCCATATCGCGCGGGCGATCGCTGCACTGCGGGCAGCCATCTAAAAGGATCGTGACCGATCCGGCGACACAAAGCTCATAACTATGCTTAACTCCCGGCGATTTCCCAACCGATCGCGGCCAGCGGCGCCGCCTTCCCGCCCACTTCAGCTGCGTCGTCTGAGCTTGCATTGCCGTTCTGCGCCCGACGCGATACCCCCTGCAAAATGGCCGCGACCCGGAACAGGCTGAACGCCAAGTAGAATTTCCAGTGCGGGAGTTCAGAACGGCTGGTACGTTCGCAGTAGCGCCTTAAATAATCCGCCTCTTCGGGAATGCCGAGCGATGCTCGATCGAGATCAGCAAAGCCGCGAAACAGATCTGCGCCGATCCGCCAGACCATCATGTGATAGGCGAAGTCGGCGACCGGATCGCCGAGCGTCGATAGTTCCCAATCTAGCAATGCTACTACCCGCGGTTCGGTCGGGTGGAAGATCATATTGTCGAGGCGCAAATCGCCGTGGAAGATGCGGACGGGCTGCTCGCGGGGCAGATGGCGGGGCAGCCAGTCGATGAGCCTCTCCATCGCGGGGATGGCCTCCCCCTCGCTTGCCCGATATTGGCGCGTCCAGATCGACACCTGACGCTCGACGAAATTGTCGGGCCGACCATAGCCTTCCAGTCCGATCGCAAAGGGATCGATGCTGTGGAGACCGGCAACCGCCGCATTCATACCGTCAAAAATCGCTACGCGTTCGTCGGGTGCGACGCCCGGCAGTCGCTGATCGTAGAAGATCCGCCCCTCTGCAAAATCCATCACGAAGAAGGGGGCGCCGAGTAGCGAGGGATCTTCGCACAGTGCATGTGCCCGCGGTACCGGGACGGTTCCGCCGTCGAGCGCTCTCAATACGCGAAATTCACGCTCGATCGCATGGGCCTTGGCCAGTAACCTGCCCAAGGGCTTGCGGCGAAGCACATAGTCACCCGAGGCCGTCGATAGCCGGAACGTCGGATTGGACTGGCCGAAGCCGAATTTGGTTAGGACGCCCGGGCCGCTATATCCGTCGACATGCCGTTCCAACCAGGCCTCAGCAGCGGGCGACAGAGGCGCGTCGGCCGGATCCGAAGTCATCATCCGTGATCGCTCTTTCGAATCTTCGCCATTGTCGAATGTTATAAAATGTCCTACATTTTTTGCAACACCGTAGACGCGGACAGGAGGACAGCCGCCCGGCCTGCCAGATGATCGTCGCGGAGCCCGTTTCTGGACTGTGCCGCTAACGCACGAAGCGGTGGGCGTAGTCGGCGCCCCGCCCAATGCGTTTCCCCAGGGGTCGATATAGGTATAGCCGCCCGTGACGTGGAACAGGGTTGCCATTTTCGCGATATCCTCGGGGACGATCAGCGTGTGAGTCTCGCCTGCGGGTTCGAACGTATAGTCGCCGGCCGACGCGACCCAATCATGCTCAAGATAGCGCCAGCCACCGCGCAACGTGAAAGCATGGACTGGGCCGCTCTACCGGTGATGGGAAGGTACGCCCGAGCGGCGCGCGCGCAGAATGCTGAGATAATAGCTCTGACTGAGGTTCAGGATCAGCGGTTTGAACGAAACGTCGTCCGACTGTGGAACCCAGTCCCGGCTCCAGGTCCAACCCGCCGGACGTGAAGATATCGGCGATCATACCGCCCGGTTGTGGCAGCTGATATGCCACTTTGCTGATGTCTTGTGCCATGAGCCGGGTGTTGCAGCTACGGTGCGCGGTGACCACCCCGCACCACGCGAAGCTGCTATGATGATCGGTCACAAATGGCGCCGCCATGGAGGGATGTTGCCATCTTTGCTCAGGTCGTAGCTGAACTCAGGTCGTAGCTGAAGGAGATTTTTCGTCCGCTGCGCGGGCATTGTCGTTAAAGCCCTCCACCGTCAGCAAGGCTATTTCTCGGCTCGAGGGAGTGCTCGGCCGCCGCCTATTCGACCGCTCATCGCGCTCGATGGAGCTAACCTCTGAGGGGAGCCGGTGCGGCGAAGCGACTGCGCGGCTGCTCGCCGCGGTGGACGATGCCTGGTCCGTTCTCGCACCCGACGATCCTAAGGGAACTTTGCGCGTGTGACGCGCAAGATCGCCACGAGCCGTTGGATCACGGCCTGTGCACATATGGGACAGCGGGTGCGGCCATCGTCGATGCTCTCTGCGACGGACGGTAACAGGCTGCGTCGCCTTGACGCGCGGTTTTCGGCGTCAGTATTGCCGAGCGAGCGAATCAGCACATCGATATGGCGGCTAGGACCGAACAAGGGGAGCTACCGCTGCCTTTTCTGAGCCCGGATCGTGATTGACAACGGCTATGCGGGCCTCGATTGAGCGACCGTCTCAGATGCCGGTAATTTGGATCCCGCCTCCATCGATCTGATAGGTTTTGTTGAGGAAGATTAGAACCGACGTCATCGCCTCGGCTGCGGCCGAATTGACCAAGGCGCCGCCGTGCAGCCCGCGAAGGCCCATCTCGGTGGCGAGCGCCACGACCTTCTCCCGTGCTTCCTTGTCGTCCCCAAACACCAATACGTCGCATTGGATCTCGGCGTTGGTGATGAGCTTGTGGGCCGCGACATTGTGAAACGCTGATACGACCGTTACCTGATCACCGAGCAATGTCTGCGCCCGCACCGCGGCGCTGCCTTCGGGCGGTAACTGAACGCGCATCACTTTGGGCGGCATCAACGGCACTGTCGTGTCGACGACGATCTTGCCGACGACATCCGCCGCGATCTCGGCGAGCGTATCCTTCTGCGCCGCGAAAGGTACTGCTACAATCACGATCTCCGCGGCGGCGGCGGCATCGCGATTAGTGCGGCCCGCTAGCCCGAGGCCTAGCTTCGAAGCCATCTGCTCGGCGGCTTCCGCCGACCTTGAGCCAATGATGACCTCACGCCCAGCTTTTGCAAGGCGTCCGGCGATCGCTGCGCCGAGCTTTCCAGTGCCGCCCACGATGGCGATGATTTCGCGCTTTTCCAATGAACTTTTCCTATCGTGAACTGTGCATGGCGAAGGTCGGCGAGGCTGCGCCTCGATTGACGCGACCATATGATGTCGTTCGCTGGTGGGCTATCCGTCCGGCCAATAGCGCGACCTCAGTCATCCAGGTGGGATCGCACTCCTGACCGTTCACGCCGCCCGCAGCGCGAGTGATCGACTCGTTCATCAAAGTGCCGCCCATGTCGTTGGCACCAGCTTGCAATCCCGCGATAACGCCCTCGCGGCCGAGCTTAACCCAGCTGACCTGGATGTTCGGTATGAGCGGATGCAACACGAGTCGCGCGACGGCATGCATCAGTAACGTTTCGCGTGCGCTGGGCCCAGATCGGGCCAGACCCTTTTGCCATATCGGAGTGTTCATGTGCACGAAGGGCAACGGCACGAATTCGGTGAAACCGCCGGTTTCCTGCTGGAGATCGCGGATGGCGAGCAGATGGCGGGCCCAATGCGCATAGCTGTCGACATGGCCAAACATAATTGTGGCAGTCGAACGCAGGCCTATACAATGCGCGGTTCGCATCACCTCGAGCCATTCCGCGACGCTCAGCTTGTCCGGACAGACGATGGCTCGGACATCATCGTCGAGGATTTCGGCTGCCGTACCCGGTAGGGTCGAAAGCCCTGCCTGTTTCGCGCGGTTGAGAAAGTCTTCCAGGGGTATGCCGAGCGTCCTCGCGCCGTGGCTTATCTCCAGCGGCGAAAAGGCATGGATATGTATGTCGGGCGCCACACCTCGGACGGCGCGCAGTACGTCGATATAGGTGTTGCCGTCATAGCTCGGATGGATCCCGCCCTGAAGGCAGATTTCGGTCGCACCTTTTTCCACCGCTTCTGTGACGCGCCGCGCCACTTCATCGAGATCGAGCCGATAGGCAGTGCCGCGCTGGCTGCGCGTGCTTCCCTTCGAAAAGCCGCAGAAGCCGCACTTGTATACGCAGATATTGGTATAGTTGATGTTCCGGTTGACGACGAAGGTCACGTCGTCGCCGACCACCGATCGGCGCAACTCGTCTGCCGCCCCCGCGATTAGCGAGACATCGGCGCCCTCGGCTTCGAACAGCCTGACGATCGCTGGGACCGTCAGCCGCTCGCCGGCGCGTGCCGCCGCGACGATATCCTTGAGCAGCTTCGTCGCGATCGTCCGGCCCGAAGGTAACGGCACCGCCATCGGCACTGCGTTCCCCGGGTGCCATACATCGGTTACCGGCAGGCCCCGCCCATCGATGGTTCGCCGGACGACCGATCGCAATGAGGGGTCGAGCCACCGATCGGGCTCAACAGCATGACGCGGACCAATCGCCAGCCGCTCGCGGAGGACGCGTCCCGCCGCCAATGTGGCGCGGTCGAGCGTCTCTAGGTTCGGCCAGGGGGCCTCGGGATTGACATGATCCGGCGTTACCGGGGAGACGCCGCCCCAGTCGTTCACCCCGGCGCGCAATATGGCTGCCAGTTCATCGGGCGCGCGAAGATTGGGCGGCGCCTGTATCGTCATTTCCGGGCCCAGCACCAACCGCGCCATCGCGATCGTCCAGAGATGCTCGGCGAGGGACGGTTCGGGATGCTGCGCCATCCGCGTACCGCTCTTGGCACGGAAGTTCTGGACAATGACTTCCTGAATGTGCCCGTAGCGCGCATGGAGATCGCGGATCGCGATCAGCGCCTCGATCCGCTCGAGCCGGGTTTCGCCGATCCCGATCAGCAGCCCGGTGGTGAACGGAACTGCGGCTCGTCCGGCTGCAGCAATGGCCTCCATCCGCCGCGCGGGTTCTTTATCGGGAGATCCGAAATGCGGGCCGCCAGGGTGCGACAATCGGTCGGAAGCCGTTTCCAGCATCAGTCCCATCGATGCCGATACCGGACGCAGCGCCGCATAATCGGCATCGCCGATCAACCCGGCGTTGAGGTGCGGTAGCAACCCGGTCTCGGCGAGCACCTCGCCGGCGATCTCGCGAAGATAGGACAGCGTGCTCAGATGTCCCAGCGCGTCCAGTGCCGCCCGCGCTGCCGCGTAGCGGTCCTCCGGCCGGTCGCCGAGAGTGAACAGCGCCTCGCGGCAGCCGGCCGCCTGGCCCGCCCGCGCGATCGCCAGAACTTCTTCCCGCGTCAGAAAGCTCTTTGCGTTGCGGCGCGGCGTGGTTGCGAAGGTGCAATAGTGGCAGACGTTCCGGCATAGCTGGGTTAGCGGTACGAATATCTTCCGCGAATAGGTCACCAGCGGGCCATGCGCCTCGATGGTCATTGCTTCGCTGACGCTCAGCAACTCTGCAAGAGGAATCGCCGCCGTCGTCTCGGCGAGCTCCACCGCTTCAAGCGACGCCAGTTCACCGCCGAATAGCTTCATATCGCTTCTCCGCTGAAGTGACCGGCGTCAGCCATCGAGAGCGCCAATGATCGCATGTTCATTGATAGAGCGTGTCGTCGTTCACCAGTTCGCCCAGCAGCCGGACGAACCGGGCGGCATCGGCCCCGTTGATGACGCGGTGATCATAGCTCAGCGAGAGCGGCAGCATCGTCTGCCATGCGATCGCGCCGCCGTCTCCCGGAAACGGCGTGCTCCGGTTGCGCGATACACCCAATATGGCGACGTCGGGCGCGTTGATGATCGGCGTGAACGCGGTGCCACCGATATGGCCGAGCGACGAGAGCGCGATCGAACTGCCGGACATGTCCGACATGGACAGACCCTTCGTGCGTGCCTTGTCCGACAAGGCGGTCAGTTCGGTTGCAATCTCCCCAAGCGACTTGGCGTCGCAGCCGCGTATCACCGGCACCAACAGACCCTTGGGCGTATCGACCGCGACACCGATGTTGAAATACCGTTTGAGGATCAGCGTTTTGCCGTCGTCACCGAGCGACGCGTTGAAATGCGGATAGCCTCGTAAAGCTTCGGCCAGCGCCTTGATCAGCACGACGACCGGCGTGAGCTTCGCTCCCGGATGAGCTTGCTCCCACGCGACCTTGCGTGCACCGATCCCATCGATGTCGATATCGTCATGGTGAGTGACGTGCGGGATGGTCACCCAGTTCCTGCCGAGAAAAGCCCCGGAGAGCTGCTGATAGCGCGTCAACGGCACGACCTCGACATCGCCGAACTCTGAAAATTCGCTGGGAGGTAACGGGGCTAGCCGCGCGAGGGTTTCCGCTACTGTCGACATGCTGATCTCCTGTCATCCATTTTTTGCCAGCCGCCACTATGTGTCGACACAGAGTTCCGACGAGCGGCCGCATGCGTTATGCGTAGCCGGAGCGTTGTCGATGCCCGCTTGATCTGCTGCGCTCGCGACGCTGTTGCCAGCAGCCTATCGGCGAACCACGACCGCCTCCAATACAATCCACACTGGATCCCAATGCCGCTTCGGTATCGAACTGCCTATATGGTGTCGATCGGTGACAACCATGTAACGACCATGATGCGGTCCCTTGGCGACAAGATGAGATTGGCGAAGGCGCTCGGCGCGTCGGGCTACCGCAGACGAGGTGCAGTTCGCACTGCGAGCCAGATCAGATGAGTTCGGTTAAAGTTTCCATGCGATAGGGTTTGAGCTCGGCTAACTGGCCATCGCGCACCTTGTTCGCGAAATCGGGATTGGCAATGAGCGCCCGCCCGACGGCAATCAGGTCGAAATCGCCGCGATTGAACATGTGCATCAACTTCGCGAACTGCTCCGCCGAGGCGGATGATCCGGTGCGGGCCGCGCCGTCCTGGCCATATGCATGATGCGATGTGACGTCCAACGCATCGCTCAAACCGACCGAACCGACGGTGATCGCCGTTTTGCCGGTGATCTTCTTCGTCCATCCCGCCAGATTCATATCGGAACCCGATTGGGGAAACTCTGCCTCCCAGAAACGCCTGGTGGAACAGTCGAAGAAGCTCAGCCCTGCATCCGAGAGCGGCGTAAGCAGGGTTTCCAACTCGGCAGGCGTCTCGGCGAGGCGGGTGTCATAGAAATCGGGTGATTTCCATTGCGAAAAGCGCAGCCCGATCGGGAAGTCCGGGCCGACGTTGTCGCGGATGGCCTTGATCAGGTCGATACCGAAGCGCGCACGCTCGGCGAGATTTTGACCACCGAATCCGTCGGTGCGTTTGTTCGTTTCGTTCCACAGGAACTGATCGATCAGATAGCCGTGACCGCCGTGGAGCTCCACGCCATCGAAGCCGAGGCGTTGGGCGGAAAGAGCCGCAGCGACATATTGGTCGATCGTTTCGCCGATTTCCGCTTCGCTCAGCGCGCGAAAGGGCGGGGCAGGCTGTCCGGAGACATCTCCGACGGTAGGATGAACCATCGACGGACCAACGGACGGCAGGTCCTGATCGGCGCTCTGATTGCGAATTCTCGCTAGGCCCGCATGCCATAGCTGTGGCATCATCCGGCCTCCGGCCGCATGGACCGCGTCGATGATCGTCTTCCACTTGGAAAGCGCGGCATCGCCATAAAAATGCGGCACCGCAGCGGAATAGGCACCGATTCCGTTGATCGCCGCGCCTTCGGAGATGATCAACCCGACGCCGCCTTCGACGCGTCGCCGATAATAATCGACGACGCGGTCTTCGAGGACCCCGTCCTTGGCGAACATCCGTGTCATGGCCGACATGACGATACGGTTAGGCAGTTCGCAAGTGCCCAGTCGATAGGGCTGGAAAAGCGGCGCAGCGATATCCGGCATCATGCCCTCACGCCTTTAGCATGTCGTAAAGGTGACTGTGAAAGTTGGTCAGCGTCGCTTCCGCGAGCGGGTTGGGACGGCCACCCTTGAAATAGTCGGACTTCATGCCCTTCTGCACGTCGGGCAGGTTGATGAAGTCCTGTGTGTAGATACGCGGCCACGGGCCGTCCTGCCACTTTTCGTAAATCTCCTGCTTCGCCTTGGGCTCCTTGCCTGGGGCGAAAGACTCGATCGACCAGATATCAAGGACGCAGGTATCCGGATCGTCGCTGTCGGGGCGTGCGCGATACATCAATAGGCCGTCATGGGTAGCGAGCAGGGAGATGTTCGGGAAAATGTGCCAGGCTGCCCCGATCATATTGATGTCGTCGAAGTTCAGATCGGGCCATGCGACGCCATCGGCTTCGGCCAGCTCGCGATGGATCTCGATATAGGTGACCATCGCCTCCATGATTGTCGCCGACTCGGTGAGCTTTTCCTTCATCCTCCGGGCCGCCTCCACCGCGCGCTTGGTGACTAGTGCGTCCAGCTCGACATTGAGCTGCTCGAGATTGCCTAGAAGCGCTTCACGCATGTCGGTCGGCGCTGCCATCTTCAGCCGCGGCGACGGGTGACCCGGCAGGCGATCCGCAGAGCGGAAGCGGAATAGCGAATGGGGGCCGAAGGATTCGCACAAGAATCGATCGTCGCCCGAATAGTTGAGCGTCTGCCGGTGCGTGGTCGTGGCGTGATAGCCTTCGATGAAGGCTTCGAGGGCGACCTTCCAATTGCAGGGAAGCGATACCGTCCGATACCATCCATAGCGAAAATTCTCGAGATCATGCTTGCGGAAAACATCGGGCAGTGGGCCGAGCCATTCGAGAAGCGGCTTTGCGTCCGGATCCATATTGATGAAAAGCCAACCGCCCCAACTGTCGATCTGCACCTCGCCGAGGCGCAGATTTTCGTCGTTGAGGATGGTGCCCCAATCCGCGCGATCGACCACTTCATCGTTGGTTCCGTCGAGATTCCATTGCCAGCCATGATAGCGGCAGAAAAACTTTTTGGTCCGGCCGCAACCGTTGGTCAGGCGCCGTCCACGATGCAGACAGACATTGTAATAGGCCTTGATATTGTCTTCGGCGCTGCGGACGACGATGATGGACTCATCGGCGATATTGTAGGTCAGATAGTCGCCAACGCGGCTAAGCTCTTCCTCGCGGCCGACGATCTGCCAGACCTTGCCCCACATATGCTTGCGCTCGCGCTTTGCGAATTCGCGGCTGAGATAGGCTTCCTTGGGCAGGAAGGATTCGCTAGGCAGCGGCGTGATGTGATCCTGACGGAGAGTGGCCATCTCTATATCCTCATATCTTCCACAAGTGGGTCGTAGCGGCAAGCGTCGTGCTCTTTGGGAGCAAAGTGCCTTCCAGTCCTTGGAAACCAAGTTTGCGCGAAACTTGAATCGCTTCAAGAGCATTATTGGCAAATAAAAGAGCCGGCGCGCCGGCCGGAGAAAATCCCATCGGCGAGCGACAGCCCGCTGATGTAGCTCTTCGAGCATAATCCGACGGCCGACCTCCCGGCAGCAAAAAGGCCGGCAATGGGCTTGTTGTCGGTCCCGAGCACGGCACCGGTGTTTTCGTCGATTGCCAGTCCGCCGAGGCTGATCGCCAGGATCGGCGAGCCGGCGACATCTGATGAAACATCGACGGCATAAAATGGCCCGGTCAACAATGGAGCACATAGGTCCCGCGATTTTCCGAATTCGTCGGGCGCAGACGCGGCGATATCCTGATTGTAGCGCTCGACAGCCTTCTGCAGCCCACCATCGGTGATCTCGAGCTGCTTCTCGAGATCGGCCACAGTCACGGCCTTCTTTCCGTTTTTCAGCATCGCGCGGGCGATCATTCGCTGGAATATCCAAGTCTCGGGTAGCTTTAGTTCACGCTCGCCGTCTTCGACGATCTTGCTGTCGAGAATCAGCCAGCCGCGACCTTCGGCCTTTTCGAACAATGCGGCGCCGAGCCGAGCGCCATATTGCTCTTCATTGGTCAGCCGCTCGCCACGGCGAGAAATCATAATTCCGCGCATCCAGACATAGGGTGGATTGATGAAGCGCCATGCCGACACGCTATCCATATAGGCGGTAACACCACCGACGCCCTGACCAAGCCTGATGCCCGATCCTACATCGCCTTGTGCGCCGAGCGGCGTTGCGTCGAGATAAGTTGCGGCATGGTGCTGCACCATTGCGCGGTTGCGCATGAAGCCGCCGGCGGCCAGGATCGTGCGCTCTCTGACAGTGATCGTACGGCGGCGCGCGTGACGCTTCTCTATCGAAGCCGCTTTGCGCCACGCCCATTTCGCGAGCTTGCTGTCGCCCAGCGCGATATGCGAACTGATACGTTGCAGCTTGCCATGGCGCCAGGCGTTGAAGCCGACCGGGATCTGATAGACATCGACGCCGACGACACGCCCGGCCTTGTCAACGACCAGGCGGTCGACCCGGCAATGGAGTATCTCGCGGACGCCCGGCGCTGCGCGCAAAGCGCGGATGAGCGTCATCATCAGGCTGGCGCCGCCCCGGTACAGGAAGCGCTCTGACAGATTGGGGGCAGCAACGACGCGATGGCCGCGGGGGGCAGCGGGGATATGATCGGCATAAACTTGCACAGTTTCATTGCCCGACAGGTAAAGATAGCCGTCGCGCGTCGGATAGGATGCCTTGCGCGGCGCGACCTTTGAGGAAAAGCGCACGCCATGGCCTTCGAGCCATTCGATCATTTCGGGCGAAGTGGTGCAGAAGCGGCGCAGTGTCTCCGTGCTGACAGCACCGCCGGTTTCCTCGACCAGATAAGCCAGCATCGCCTCGGTCGGATCGTCGACGCCGGCTTCGCGCTGCACCTTGGTGCCACCGCCGGCATAAACTACGCCACCACTCAGGCTACTCGACCCGCCGCCATTGAACCTGTCGATCACCAGAACCGACCTTCCGCCGCCGGTTTCGGAGGTCGCGAGAGCGGCAGAGACGCCGGCGATGCCCATGCCGACGACTAGGACATCGCAGGCTTCATCCCACCGTTCCTGGTCTGCCGCATCGGTAATCCGCGGAGCGATAGCATCATAGCCGAGGTCGAAATTGGCCGGGGGGTTCATGATGCTCCTCTCAGTCGTCTGCCTGGCACTGGCGCCCGTTGTTCCGCATACGTCACGGGGAGGACGGGTGCCGTGACGCGCCACCGTCCTAATTCATTTATAAGCGACAAGGGCCTTTGCCGCCGCGACGATTTCCTTGCTTCCCACCATAAACGCGTCTTCGAGAGGCTTGGAAAAGGGAACGGGAGTGGTAGGGGCGCCAAGCCGGCTCACCGGGGCCTTGAGGCTCGAAAACAGTTCCTCGTTGATCGTCGAGGCGATTTCGCCGCCGGGACCGAAATAACGCAGCGCTTCGTGCGCTACGATGGCCCGCTTGGTCTTCGCGACCGAAGCCAGCACGGTCTTCTTGTCCCAGGGCGAGATGGTCCGCAGATCGATGACTTCCGCCGAGATTCCCTCCCCGGAGAGGGCCTCGGCCGCAGCCAGCGCTTCCCTGGCGACGCGTGAATAGGAAACGATCGTGACATCGGTCCCTTCGCGTGTCACCTTCGCTTGGCCTAGCAGTGTGCGGCTACCGGACTCGGGTGGCGTATCAGGCAGCCAGTAGGTCGGGATGTTCTCGATGAACAGGCAGGGATCGGGATCGTCGATGCACGAACGCATCAGGCCATAAGCATCGGCGGCGGTCGACGGCGCGACCACCTTCATGCCGGCGGTGTGCGCGAACCAGCCTTCAACATAGTCGCTGTGCTGTCCGCCGCTGGAGAAGCCCGCGCCGGTCATCGTGCGGATGACGATCGGGACGCTCGTCTGTCCACCCGACATGTAACGAAGCTTGGCGGCATGATTAACGATCATGTCCATCGCCACGGCCGTAAAGTTCATCAGCATGATCTCGGCAACGGGCTTGTAGCCCACGAGCGAGGCGCCGATCGCCGCACCGATGATTGCCTGTTCCGCGATCGGCGTCGAGCGGCAGCGCGCCTCGCCGAACCGCGTCGACAGGCCCCGGGTAATTCCGATAACGCCGCCGCCTTCGGGATCCCCGACATCTTCGCCAAGCACGACGACCTTGACGTCGTCGGCCATGGCGTCGGCAAGGGCTAAGTTAACCGCCTGCAGAATATTGATTTTTTCAGCGGCGCTCATGCTGCGATCTCCCCAGCGAAGACATCTCGCTCCAGTTCCTCGAGTCCGGGGAAGGCCGATGTCTCGGCAAATGATACGGCGTCGTCCAGATCGGCCTCGATCGCCCTCTCGATCGCGCCGAGATGCTCGTCCGTGGCAATTCCTTCTGAAATCAGCCAGGACCGGAAACGCGGCACCGGATCGGCGGCGACATATTCGGCTTTCACGACAGGGTCCATATAGGCGTCGTCATCGCCATAGACATGGCCGGAGAAGCGGAAGGTCATCGCTTCGATCAGCGTCGGGCCTCCGCCGGCGCGGGCACGGTCGATCGCTTCCTTCGCGGCCTGGTACATCTCGACCGGCGAATTGCCGTCGACCCGCACGCCGGGCATGTTGTAGCCGATCGCGCGATCCGCGATCCGGTCGGCGGCGGTGCTCTTGTTATAGGCGGTATGCTCGGCGAAACGGTTGTTTTGGCATACGAACACCACCGGAAGCTTCCAAAGACCTGCGAGGTTGAGCGCCTCGTGAAACGCGCCGATGTTTGAGGCGCCATCGCCGAAATAGGCGACCGTCACCTTGTCGTTACCGTCCATCTGCGATGCCCAGGCGAGGCCATTGGCGATAGGCATCGAGCTGCCTACGATGCCGGTGGTGACCATGATGCCCTTGTCCGGATAGGTTAGGTGCATCGGGCCGCCCTTGCCTTTGCAGATGCCGGTGACGCGACCCGCAATTTCCGCCCACAGATCGCGAAGCGGCATGCCCTTCGCGAGCATGTCGTGGATGCCGCGATAAATGGTGCAGATATAGTCGTCATCCCGCAGCGCGGTTGATACCGAGGAGGGAATCACTTCCTGCCCGCGCGGGCTATAATAGGGCATCGACAGCCGACCTGCCTTGAGCACAGCGACCGAGCGGTTGTCATTTTGGCGGATCAGCGTGACCTTCTTGTAAATTTTGAGAAGAATTTCGTCGGTTGGGCGCGCTCCGCCCGTTCCTGCTCTAGGCTCGTTGACTGTGGCCACGCTCGTCCCACTCCTTTGGTTGATCAAAAACGATATGTTGCCTCGATGCCGTAGCGGCGTGGCGGTGCGGACTGCTGGTTGACCAAGCCCAACCCGAACGGGACCAGATCTTCCTTATAATCGTCATATTTCTTGTTGGCGAGGTTGCGGGCGAACACTGCGAGCTCCAGGCCACTGTCCATCGCATAGGACACCCGGGTCGAGATCAGGCCATAGCCTGCCATGACTACCTTGCTGGCGGAGATCGCCGTTGCATCGGGATCATCGGCGCGGACGCCGAACAGTCCGTAGCGTTTCGAGATGTAGGAATAGTCGATGAAGGCGTTGAAGGTTCCGGAACCGATTGTGCGGTTATAGTTGATGCTGCCACCGAGCGTCCATTTGGGAATGTTCTGGAAGGGCTCGTTGGAGCGATCGAGGACGGTGATGACACCCAACGGGTCGATCTGGTTGTAGGGATATTCGTCATATTTGGCGTTGGTGTATCCGGCGCGGCCGGAAAGGCGCAGTTCGTCGGCGACCAGCACGGTGAGTTCCGCTTCGCCGCCACTGACATGGCCGCTGGCGGCGTTGCCGACGATCGTGCCGATCGCGCCGCCGGCGAGCGCCACCGGGGTCGAACGCTGGATGTTCTTATAGTCCGAGTAGAAGGCTGCGAGGTTCAGGCGGACGCGGCGATCGAACAGGTCGGACTTGAAGCCGAGTTCATAGTCGGTGACCTCCTCGGGCTCGAACCCGGCGAAGGTTTCGATGAAAGTCGAACCACGCTGGTTGAAGCCGCCCGAGCGGAAACCCCGGCTGGTCTTGCCGTAGATGAGGATGCCGGCGACGGGCTTATATTCGAGACCGGCGGTGTAAGAGACGCCATTGTCCCTGCGCTTGAAGGTGGTGCGGCAATTATCGCCCTGAAAGCCGATCGGCAGGACGCAGGCTTCAAGCGGGGTGCCGACATTGTTCCTGACGGTGGGGGACATCGTCTTGTGATCGGTCGAATAGCGGATGCCGCCCGTGAAGGAGAATTGGTCGGTGAAGCTGAACGTGCCCTGGAAGTAAGCTGCATAGGAGGTCGCGGTGACATCGACGTAGGTGTCGCTGGTACCTGGCGAGAACAACGGCAGGGCGATGGTTGATGAACCGTCATTGCCGCTTTCGTAGAAGGCGAAGAGGCCAGTGGTGAAGACCAGCTTGTCGTTAAACGCCGCGGACGTCAGATTCAGCTCACCAGAATATTGCTCGAAACCCTTGATGCGAGTCCTCGTATCTAGGATCTGATAGGGCGTGGCGTCGAGATCGATGCTCGAATGGGCATCGGTAGCACGATAGCCGACGATGCTCTTGAACGTGCCGATGCCGGTATCGAGCGTCGACGTCAACTGGGCGTTGGTCGCCCGCGCATAGGACTTATGCGGAAAACCCAGGCTGGTCTGATAGAAAGGCAGGTTGACGTAGTTGGCGATGTCATCGGTGCCGCCGCTTACCAGGCCGACATAGATTTCGGCGATGCCGCCGGGCTCGAACTCGATGAGGCGCTGCGGGTTGGTTGCCTGGTTGACGCGGAAATGGCTGACCGAAAGCACCATGTCGAGGGCGTCGGCCGGCTGTGCGCGCAGCTTGCCGCGTACGCTGAAGCTATTGTCCGAGCCGAGGCGCTTGCCGTCGAAGAGGTTCTTGGCGAAACCCTTATTATGGGCATATTGCCCCGCGCCGCGGAACGAGATCTTATCGCTGAGCGGGACGTTGAGCACGACTTCGCCATTGGTCTGCTCGTAATTGCCATAGGTTGCGCGAACCAGTCCGGAGAACTCGCCCATCTTGGGGTCCGCGGTGATGATGTTGAGCGCGCCGCCGGTCGTGTTGCGGCCGAACAAGGTGCCCTGCGGTCCCTTGAGTACTTCCACCCGCTCGACGTCGACCAGATCGATATTGGCGCCATAAGGCCGTGCCAGATAGATACCATCGACATAGGTGCCTACCGAGGGATCGAGCGTCGAGATGATGTCGGTCTGGACCTGGCCGCGGATCGCGATGATCGTCGAGGTGGCGCTGCCGTTCGGGTTGCTGACGGTGAGATTGGGCGTCGTGGTCGTCAGATCGGTGACGCGCTGGATGCTCTGCGCGCGCAGACTTTCGTTGCTCAGCGCGGTCACGGATACCGGAACGCTTTGAAGCGATTCCGTTCTACGGCGCGCGGTCACTAAAATTTCGTCCAACCCAAGCGCCTCTTCGGCCTGCGGCAGGGCTACGGGTGCCTCCTGCTGCGCCCACGCGGCGGAGCTTAGTAGGCTCGCACCAGCCATCAGAACGATACGGCCGACGTTGGTATTATTGTTGTAGGACATATGGATTCCCCTCCCCCAGTATGAATGCGGCCGGTGACTCACCCACCAAGCTCACGGCGAACAATATTTGCGCTTTTTTGTTATCGCTTCAAATCTGAGGTACAGTTAAACCAACCTCAGTGAGAGGCAAGCCAAAAATTACGTGAGACGAACAAAATTTGGCCATTCGGCCCTGTTTTTTCTGGCGTATGCGGCCTAATTTTCACTCTGCATTCTGCGGTGGGCGCTCGGCAGAATCCCGAGTTATTGAGCTCATTATGGCCGGATTACCGGTGTGCAGCGTGCTGTTCCAACGCAAACTGGAGCAATTCCTGTACGTCCTGATCGGTCGGATGGTGCTTTGAACCGGAATGTAGTTGCCGTTAGGGGGGAATTAGTGTTTTTCGCGACTTTCAGAATCGTTGCAAACGGCATTGCAGCATATTAATGAAGCGCTTTATATAATACGGCACGCGTGGTGGGTTGCTCGACCGCGATGGCTTGGCGTCGAGAGGTCTGCGAAAATGAGGATGCTGAATGACCCATAAGCTGGTTGGACCGGCGCGTATCGCCGCCGGGGCATTTGACTTCATTATCGTGGGGGCAGGGTCGGCAGGCTGCGTGCTCGCAAATAGGTTGTCGGCTTCCGGTAAATATTCAGTTCTGCTGCTCGAGGCCGGCGGGGAAGACTCATCGCCCTGGATCCGCATTCCTCTCGGCTACGGAAAATTGTTCGATCATGCGACGCTGAACTGGCGTTACCAGACGACACCACAATCCTTCCTGGCCGACCGCAAGGTGCCCCAGCCGCGGGGCAAGGTGCTTGGCGGCTCGAGCTCGATTAACGGCCTGGTCTACGTACGCGGCCAGCGCGAAGATTACGATTCCTGGCGGGATTTGGGTGGAGAGGGATGGGGATGGGACGATGTCCTTCCCTATTTCCGTAAGAGCGAACGGCAGGTGCGTGGCGCCGATGCGCTGCATGGCGCGGACGGCCCCATCCCGGTTTCAGACGCAACGGAGCCACACGAGCTGTGCGATGCTTTTATCGGGGCGACGACGAGCCTGGGTTATCCCGAGAATGAGGATTTCAATGGTCCCAGCCAGGAAGGCGTCGGCTATTATCAGATGACGGCAGAGCGAGGCCGGAGGGTCAGCGCCGCCGCCGGATATCTGCGTCCGGCAAGAGGTCGGCGAAACCTGCAAGTCATCGTCAAGGCGCATGTCACCAGAGTCGTGGCCGAAGCTGGCCGCGCGGTCGCGGTCGAATGGCACAAGGGCGGCCGGGATTATTCGGCCACGGCCAATGGCGAGATCATTCTGTCGGCCGGCGCGATCAATACCCCACAGATCATGCAGCTGTCGGGATTTGGGCCACTCGAACTGCTCAAATCGCTCGGAATCCCGGTACTAGCCGACCGGAAGGAAATCGGGGAAAATCTTCAGGATCACTTCCAGGTCCGCAATGTACTCAAGTCCTCGAAGCGGTTCACCCTAAACGACGACATGAGCAATATCGTCAGAATGGCGGGGATCAGTCTTCGCTATCTGCTGTTGTCGAAAGGGCCGCTGACCGTCAGCGCGGGATATGCTGGCGCATTTCTGAAGAGCCTTCCCTCGCTCCCAACGCCCGACATCCAGCTTTTGTGCATCAACTTCAGCACGGATCGGATGGGCAACAGCTTGCACGACTTCTCCGGTTTCACGATCAGCGCTTCCCAGTTGCGGCCCGAGAGCCGCGGTTCGGTAAAGGCGACGAGCGCCGATCCTTTTGCGGCACCGGCGATCGACCCGAATTTCCTGGCGGCAGACGAAGACATGCAGGTGATGGTAAGGGGCTTCAAGCTCATTCGCCAGATCACCGGCGCCCGGCCATTGAGCAACTTCATCGTGGACGAGGTGTCGCCGGGGCGGAGCGTGTCCGATGATGCCAGCATAGCCGAGTATATTCGCGCCACGGGCGGGTCGCTGTACCATTCATGCGGCACGATGCGAATGGGTGCCGACGTGAATTCGGTGGTCGACTCGCGGCTGCGCGTTCGCGGCATAGACCGGCTGAGAGTGGTCGACGGCTCGATCATGCCGCACGTCGTATCGGGCAACACCCATGCCGCCATCGTGATGATCGGTGAAAAGGGCGCAGACATGATTTTGGAGGACGCGGCGCGCGGATATGATGGGGCAGTCGGCGTGCAGGGCGTCGCATCGGCACTCGCCCCGCTCGGCGAACTGCAGTCTTCTGCCCATAAGTGAGCCGAATCGGCGCGGCAGGATGCCCGGCGCGGGAAGACAGTTGGAGAGTTGAAATGGACTTAGGATATGCGGGTGCCAAATCGGTCGTCGTCGGTGGATCGCGCGGCCTGGGGCGCGCGATCGCAATCGCATTGGCACGCGAGGGCAGCGATGTCGTTGTGTTTGGGCGAAACGCCAATGGGCTCGACAAGACGGTCGAGGCGTGCCGCGCCGAAGGAGTCGATGCCTTCAGCCTGGTCGTTGACATGTCGGAAAATGAAGGCATCGATGCCGCATTTCGCGAGATCGGTGAGAGATGGGGTCATATCAACGTCATCATTAACAACGCCGCCAATTCCTTCGGCACCCAGGGACAGTTTGAGACCATTACCGACGAGGTCTGGCAGGAGGCCTTCAACCGTATCACCATTGGGTATGCGCGCACGATCCGTGCCGGTCTGCCGTGGATGCGCAAGGCCGATTGGGCGCGCGTGGTCAACCTGGCGACAGCATCGACCCGGCTCTTCATGTCCAAGGTCGGGGTCTATAATGTCACGAAATCCGCCGTGACTGCGCTCAGCAAGCATCTTGCGCTCGATCTCGCGCCCGAAGGCATATTGGTGAACACGTTGTCGCCCGGTGGAATCATGGTCTCAGGCGGCAATTGGGGGCCGTTGATCAACAAGGGCTTCGAAGACGCCGGGCTCGACAGCGCGAACCCCTATCACGCGACCCAGGTGATGGAGTCGTTGTTCGGCAACGAGCCTTCGCGCCTCGGCCGCCACGGCAAGATTGAGGAATATGTCGCCGTGCTGTTGTTCGTGGCGTCGCGCGCCAACGGTTATATGACCGGCGCGGACATCAACGTCGATGGAGGCACTAATTTCTAATAGGGAGCGAAGACATGCCGCATCCGAACGATATCCTGCTTACCGGCCATGTCGCTATGATCACCGGCGGTGGGCAGGGCCTCGGCGAAGCCATGGGGCGCGCCTTCGCGCGTTTCGGAGCGAAAGTCGTGCTGCTCGATCGCAAGCAGGGGAAGGCGGCGGCGGTTGCCAAGTCGCTTGAAGACGAAGGTTATGAAGCGCTGGGCCTCGAAACCGACGTTCGCGATACGCCGCAGGTTGAGCAGGCGCTCCAGGCGACATTGGATCGCTTTGGTCAGGTCGACATCCTAGTAAACAACGCGGCGGGCGTACGGCAGACGCCGTTCATCAAACTCGACACGGACAAGTGGCGTCGTCAGATCGAGACGAATTTCGGCGCCCTCTTCACGCCCACCGAAGTTATTTCGCGCGAAATGGTCAGGGCGGGGCGGGGCGGTAACATCCTGAACATCACCAGCATCGAAGGGCTTCGTGCAGCACCGCTGTTCGCGGCCTATGCCGCCTGCAAGGCCGGCATGGTCAGCCTGACTCGGACGCTCGCGATCGAACTATCGGATCACGATATCCGCGTAAATTGCCTAGCGCCGGACATCATAGACACGCCCGGCATCAATTTCTTTTCCGAGGGCCAGCAAGGGTTCACAACCAACGAAGCCTTTGAGCGCTACATTCCGTTGAAGCGCGTTGGTACGCCGGAAGAGTTTGCCTCGGCGGCGATTTTTCTATGTTCCAAGATGGCGAGCTACATAACGGGCGTCACGCTCAGCGTGGATGGCGGTACATTTGCGGCATCGGGATGGTCGCGCAGCCCGAGCCGCGAATGGACTTTAGTTCATCCGCACTCGGCTCCGGCAGTCGCCGAATAGCGGCGGCCTCGCGACGGGACAGGGTGCTCGGCAGCGGGTATCGCCGTCTGCTGGCGTCGCCCGATCAGCTACGGTAAGCACATAACCAGTCATCAGCATCGGGAGCGGGGCATGGCACCAACCTATGAATATGAGACAATCCTGGTGGAAAAGGCCGAGGATCTCGTTGCTACCGTAACCATCAATCGGCCGAAGGCGTTGAATAGCTTCAACAAGCTGATGATGGATGAGTTTCGGGATCTTTGGGCCGATCTCGCGCACGATCCCAAGGTTAACGCGGTGTTCCTGCGGGCGGCGGCAGGCCGGGCATTCTGTACCGGCGTCGATGTAAAGGAGCCGGGTGACATCACCGGCTCGAACGATGCTTGGCATGCCGCCGACCCTGGCGAGAGCCTTGGACCCAAATATAACCGCTGCTGGAAGCCAGTTGTCACCGCGGTTCACGGCATGGCGGCCGGTGGCGCCTTTTACTGGCTGAACGAGAGCGACATCATCATCTGTTCGCCCGAGGCGACCTTCTTCGATCCGCACGTCACTTATGGCATGACCGCGGCGGTGGAGCCGGTGGGGGCGGTATACCGGATGCCTCTCGGAGACGTGCTGCGGATGACCTTGCTCGGGAACGACGAACGCATCTCGGCGGAGACCGCGCTGCGCCTCGGTCTCGTTACGGAAATCGTGGCCGAGGAGCAGCTTTGGGCGCACGGCAGGAGTCTGGCAGCCCTGATCGCAGCCAAGCCGCCGGCGGCGATCCAGGGATCGGTCAGGGCGATTTGGGAGTCGCTCGACATGCCGAGATCGATAGCGCTCCAAAATGCGCTCAGCTACACGCAAATCGGCAATGCGGGCGCAATGAGCCAGGTCGATCGCGGGGCGATCATGAACAAACCCCAGCCATTCCGGGTCAGGTAGGCGCCCGTCACGTATGTGTCGGAAAATTCTGCTTGCCTGTACTTACTCTTGGCACAGCATGCTCTTTGCCAAAAAATGAAGCGCTTCATGAGATTCAGTAGGTTGCAAAATCGGTGTTTTCGGCTATGTGTTCCTGTAGTGGGCCGCTGCGAATGCGCATGGACCCGGAAGATATTCAGGAGAAATCGTCATGGCCACGCAGGTCGCGGAATTGAGTGCCCAGGAAGCATCGCGGGCCGACCCTCTCTTCGGCAAGATGCTCGACATCGACGGCCACATCTACCTTCCGGTCGAGGTCTATGAAGACCTCACCAAAGGAATGGGTCCAAATCCCTCTCTCGATTTCTACAAACGGCATTTGCAGTCGGACGAGTATAAGGACGGCCTCGCCCGCAACAAGACGGATATCTTCGGTGTCAAGGGCATGGCGGCGCTCGGCGCTACCGATGTCGAGGGCCGACTCGAGGCGCTCGACCTTATGGGAGTCAAGGCTCAGCTCGCCTTCTCGCAGGCGATCGGTAACGAGATGCGCGTCAATTCGCATGTAGCGCGTGCCACCAACCGTGGCATCAATGACTATTATCTACAGTGGGCGAAGGGGGCCAGCGGCCGTGTGTGGCCGGCGATCAACCTCAATATGACTGAAGTCGACTGGGCGATAGAAGAACTCGATCGCGTCCTCAAGATCGGCAACGTCGGCGGCATCAACATGCCATGCGCAGCTCCTCCCGGCGGCACCTCGCCGGCCCATTCGCAGTGGGATCCCTTCTGGGCCCGGCTCGAGGAAGCCAATGTGCCGGCGCTGATCCACCTAGGTGGTGGCGGACTCATCTCGCAGCCCGATCCGGACCCGATGTTCCCCGAGCGGGCGTGGGGCAATGCGGAATCGCTGAAAGGTGCGCCCGCTGAACGCGGCGGCGGCGAAGAGGCGATCAGCCCCTATTTCCTTCTGGTCGCGCATATGCCGGCCGAACTTTATCTGCAGACGATGGTGATGGGCCGCGTGTTCGAGCGCTTCCCCAACCTGCGTTTCGGCGTGCTCGAATTCGGCACGACCTGGCTCGGCGAGTGCGCGCGCCGCATGGACCAGTGGGCGGATTTCCAGGTTCGCGTTGTCGGCCGGCACTTCGACATGAAGCCAAGCGAATATCTGCGCAAGAATGTCCGCGTCGGGCCGTTTTTCCACGAACCTCTCGCCGATATGATCAATCATTACGGCATGAAAGAGCTCTATTGCTACAACACCGACTTCCCGCATCTGGAAGGGAGTAAGGATCCAATCCGCAAGTTCCGCCAGCGCTTGGCGAGCCTGCCCGAAGATTATGCGCAGGACTTCTTCGTCGATAACGGCCGCTGGCTGATGCCGTACGTCGACGCCGCCTGAGCATTAAGACGAAGTGTGACTGTCTGAGATGTCCAAGCGGCGTCTCCAATAGTTTGCTGTCCGGGTTACCTCGGCCTTCGTCTAATGCGGCGGCCGTTCGACCTTATCGGGCTACTTCCAAATGGCTGGAGCCAGGCACCTAACTGGGGACCGGAGCGCACGGCCAAGGATGGCATTGCGAATTGTCCTGCGGATATTGGCGGGGATGGTTATACTTGTTCGGCGCGGCAGGTGCCCTATCAGCGCCCCTGATAGACCGGCGGGCGCTTTTCGCGCAACGCTGCGATGCCTTCTTTGAAATCTTCGGTGCCGGCCAGCGCCGAGCCAATATCCAGTTCGGCGCGCATCGCGTCCTGCCAGGTCGAGATGCCGTCGGCGAGCACCGACTTGATATAGCCGATAGCCAGCGGCGACCCGTCGGCGAGCTTTTCCGCCAACGCTCGGGCGCCAACCATAGCGCTTTCGCTATTGAGTTCGTCTGCTAGGCCGAGGGCAAAGGCACGTTCGGCCAATACCGGCTCGCATAGCATCATCATCCGCTTGGCCGCCGTCATGCCCACCCGCAGCGGCAGATAATGCAGCATGCCCAGGTCGGGCAACAGGCCGATCTTGGCGAAGGCGGTTCCAAAACGTGCGCCGGGCCCGGCCACGAGGAAGTCGCAGGCGATGGCAAGCGACATGCCGGCACCGAAGGCATCGCCGTCGACCGACGCGACATAGGGCTTGGGCGCGGTCACGATCGCCTGGAGAAGGTGGTTCACCTCCTTGGTGTTTTCGCGGATTTGGACGGTTGTGCGCGGGGCAGCTCCCGCGCCCATCGCAGAGACATCGGCCCCCGCGCAAAAATGTTTCTCCTCGCCAGTCAGCACCACGGCCCTTACCTCCACAGTCCGGTTCAGCTCGGTTAAAGTACCCGTCAGGGATCGGCGCATGTCGGGAGTAAAGGCATTGCGCTTTTCGGGATTGGATAGGGTCACGATGGCAACGCCGCCGTGGCGCTCCGTTTTGATGATACCCTGCGACGTCATAGTCTCTCCACAGCTCGAATTCGCCGGCTACAACCCGACACATCTAGAATTGAAGCGCTTCGATTAACTTTCGAGTTCGCGTCATAGTAGCGTTTCATAGTAGCGTTGCCGCAGCGCCGTCGTGCTATTTTGGCGCAGGGCCGGTGCTGCCGCGGACAACAAGGCGGGTGGGGAAGGGTGCCCGTTCGATGCTCTTGCCCGCCATCGCCGCGAGGATCGCATCGCCGGCGGCGGTGCCGATCTCGACCGTAGGTACGTCGACGGTGGTCAGCTGTGGCGTGAGCAGCGCAGAAAATTCGATGTTGTCGAACCCAGTTATCGACAGTTCTTCGGGCACCTTGATGCCCATGATCGCGGCTTCGGAAAGTGCGCCTGCCGCCATCAGGTCGGTCGAACAAATGAGCGCTGTGGGCCGAGGCGTCTTGGCCATTGCCTCGCGTAGCCCGTGTCGTCCAGCCTCGACGGAAAACTCGCTGAATATTGTGGTTGGCGCGTCCAGCCCGGCAAGCGATGTAGTGTCCAGCACGCCATCAAGCCGCGCCCGGGCGCGCTCGTTATATTCGGTGTGCCCCGACAGCAGCGTGATGCGCCTGTGGCCCAGTTGGATTAAGTGCTGGGTAACCTGTTGCATCGCGCGGCGGTTCGAAAAACCGACGGATATCCGGCTGTTTTCTTCGGACGACCACGCGAAGATATGCGGCACTTCGGCGCGCGCTATCTGGCCCATCGCCTTGCGATCCTGATCGGTTCCGAGCAGGACCAGGCCGTCGACACTACGCTGTAGCAATCGCTCGACAATCAGCGTTTCGGCGTCGCGGCTATATTCGTGCGCCGACACAAATAGCGAGTAGTTGTCTTCGCTCAGCCGCTGTTGCAGCGCATGGACGAAATCGGCGAAAATGGGATTGTTGATCGTCGGCAATATCACGCCGACCGACAGACTGCGACGGAGCGCTAGCGACCGAGCCGCGCCATCGACGACATAGGAGAGATGCGCTGCCGCGAGTCGTACGGCTTCGCGCGTTTTCGGCTTGACCAGCTCGGGCGCGCTGAGGGCGCGCGATGCGCTGCCCAAGGATACGCCGGCGAGCCGGGCTACGTCGACCAGGCGCGGACGACGCGAACGCGTTACTACTTTCGATTTGCTTGGCGCCTCTTCCGAGTTGTCGCTCGCACCCACTCCGTATCTCCTAACCTACCGCATTCGGCATATATGACTCGACCGACGTTGCCAACAGGCAGCACCGTACGAATCTTGACGCGTAATCATTTTTGAAGCGATTCATACTTGACCTCGGAGGGTGGCCGCTGCACAGGAAATCAACGACAGCCCGCAACCCATAGCGGGACCGTCACGCCCGTCATTCGACCAGGGCTGGATGAGAGCCGAGGGCTAATGACTGAGATATTTCCAGACGCCGCTCCGACAACGGTCGCCATGTTGCGTCGGGGAACGAAATATTTTGGCACGACAGCGCAGGTAATCCAGGGCGCGAACATACTGACCTTCGACGACGTCGAGCGGCGGTCCGCCGAAGTCGCTCGTGGGCTGCTCGCTGCAGGGGTAGGAAAAGGCACGCGCGTCGGGCTGCTGATGCCTAACGAACCCGATTGGGCCGTAATATTCTTTGCGATCACGCGGATCGGCGCGGTCGCGGTGCTGATCAGCACCTTCGCACGGGGCGCGGAGCTGGCCTATGTGATCCGGCACTCCGATATCGATACGCTGATAACCGCCGACAAGTTCCTGCAATATGATTACGTCGAACGCCTGGCCGAGGCGCTGCCGTCTTTGGGTACCACCGATGGCGGACGCCAGCTCCGTTTGCCCAATGCGCCGATGCTGCGGTCGATCTGGTTCTGGGCGGATCAGGCCCCGTCTTTTGCGCGAGGCGGCAGGACGGAACTTGCCAGGCTTGGCGATAGTGAGGGATTCACCGACGCGCTGCTGAACGAAGTCGAGCAGGAAATCACGCCGGCGGATCTTGCGTTGATCATCTATACGTCCGGCAGTACTTCTCGGCCCAAGGGCGTGGTGCACACCCATGGCTCGGTCGTCCGCCAATCCTATGTACTCAGCACCTATATGACGTTCGTCCGGGGTGACCGGCTGCTCACCACGCAACCCTTTTTCTGGGTTGGCGGGCTATCGACGTCATTGCTGGCGGCCAATCACAGCGGGGCGGCCGTCGTCTGTCCGGATATGCCGTCCCCGGCGTCTATGATGGTCTCGCTGCAACGCGACGGGGTGACGCATTTGGCGCTATGGCCGGCGCAGATTGCCAATCTCCGTTCGCTGCCAGAATTCCGCGAAGAATATCTGACTAACCTCAAGCCTTTTGCCATGCAGCAATATGCGATGGTCGGGCTTGCCACGCCCGAGCAGACGCCGAACTCTCTCGGCATGACGGAAACCTTCGGCCCGCACAGCAAGGAGCATCTCGATTGCTTTCTGCCGCCGGACAAGGTGGGATCATTTGGTCGTGCGGTGCCTGGCGTCGAACGCAAGATCATCGATCCTGAGACCGGCGAGACGCTAGCGAACGGAGAACCGGGGGAGTTGCTGGTACGCGGGCCGGGCCTGATGAACGGCTTCTACAAGCGCGAGCGCGACGAGGTGTTCGACGCCGATGGCTTCTATCATAGCGGCGACTTATGCCGGATTTGCCCGGATGGCCACCTGTTCTTCGATGGGCGCAGTACCGAGCTTGTCAAAACGGGTGGCGCGAATGTCGCGCCGCGCGAGGTCGAATTGGCGCTTATGCAAAATCCGATGGTAGGCGAGGCCGCCGTGCTTGGCTTGCCCCATAAGGATCTTGGCGAGATCGTCGTTGCGGTTGCAGTGTTGCGGGCCAACCAGAATTCGACCGAACAAGAACTTCTGGACGGCCTGCGCAAGCAGCTTTCGTCTTACAAGGTTCCGAAAAAAATCTGGGTCGTGAAGGACGCGGACGTGCCGCGTACCGACAGTAACAAAATCAACAAGCCTTCGCTCCGGAACGTCATATTGTCCGGCGCGCTGGACTGACGACCTTCGATTACAACATCATAGCATTAGGAGGTGATAGGTGGGAAAGTGGATAGATGACGTTCCGATGACGATTGCGTTCGAGGTCCGCAATTCAGTAGCTTATATCACTTTGAACCGTCCTGAGCGACGCAATGCCCAGAACATGCGTGCATTGATGGATCTGCACGGCGCGATGCTCGAAGCCGACGATCTCAAGGAGGTGCGCGTCATCGTCCTGCAGGGTGCGGGCAAGGATTTTTGCGCAGGCGGCGACCTCGAACAGGGCATGGATTCGGGCGAGGGTCGGACTTTCGATCCGGTCGATTACCGTGGCCGCGATAATTTCGACGACGACGCCTGGGGCACCGAGCGTAGCTCGACCCTGCGGCTGATCATCCAAGAGATTCACAAGCCGGTCATCGCCAAGATCCACGGCCATTGCCTGGCGGTGGGGACCGATATTGCGCTCAACTGCGACTTCCTGATCGCCGCGGACGACGCCCGCATCGGCTTCCCGGCGACGCGCGGTCTCGGGTCGCCAGCCAACCATATGTGGCTTTATCATCTCGGCCCACAATGGACGAAGCGCATGTTGATGACGGGCGACATGCTGCTTGGCAAGGATGCCGAGCGCCTCGGACTGGTTCTCAAGTCGGTTCCGCGCGACAAGCTCGATGAGGAAGTCGATGCCTTGGCGGCCCGGCTCGCGCTGGTCGAGCCGGGGCTGCAGGCGACGCACAAGCGTATTGTCAATCTGGGCGTCGAGTTGATGGGGCGTGGGACGCTCCAGCGCCTCGCTGCCGAAAACGATGCGCGTGCACATCAGTCGCCCGCCTTCTCGGAGTTTTTCGGTAATGTGAAGTCACTGGGGCTCAAGGAGGCTTTGCGGATCCGCGACGAGCCGTTCGGCGACAGCATCATCAGGTTCGATGACTAGATGCTCCGGCAGGCGGCCACCGTTGGGAGATCACGATTCATGATTCCCGATCGCCGACCGCTGCTGCTTGGCTCGGGCAGCCCGAATGTGACCAAAGTCATGATCATGCTGGAAGAGATCGACATGCCCTGCCACCGGGTGTGGATCGACGTGATGAAGGGAGAGCAGCGCGAAGATGCGTTCCTGGCGCTAAACCCGAATGCGAAGGTTCCCGTCTTCGTCGATGTGGTCGACGGTCGGGACCAGGTGATCGCCGAATCCGGCGCGATCCTGCATTATCTCGCCGAACAGTCGGCCATGTTGCTCGGCTCGTCCGTCCGCGCGCGTACGGCGGTGCTGAGCTGGTTGATGTTCCAGATGGCGAGCGTGGGCCCGATGTTCGGCCAGTATCTCCATTTCCGTTTCGTCTCGCGCGACGAGCCCTATGCGTTGCACCGTTTCACGACTGAGATGAATCGGATCGTCGCGGTCATTGAGGGGCAACTGGGGCGACACCGTCATATCGCCGGCGAGAATTATTCGATCGCTGACATCGCGACCTTCTCCTGGATTCGAACCATGACGAGTTTCCCGTCGGACATTCTGGAGAAGCCGAATATGGCGCGCTGGTACGCGGACATCGCGCAGCGCCCGGCGGTCGCGCGCGCACTCGAATATGCCGAGGAATTCGCCTCGCGGGACCGCGAGCGGATGGTGAGTGCGACGAGGGCTGAGCGGGACGTCTATTTTAGCCGTCCTGCCCCGACGGATGCCGGCGTGCAGGACGCAGCCCCGCGAGCACAGATCTAAATGGTCATGTCTCGGCTCCTCGCATGACGGCGTGCGCCTGACGATTTAAGGAGTGATTGGTGGATCTCAGCCTTACCGAGGAGCAACTGCTGCTGCAGGACTCATTCCGGAAATTCTTTCTTAAGGAATCGACGCCCGAGCGGGTCCGCGCCGCGGCGCAGGATGGGGTCGACCGCACGCTGTGGCTGGCTCTGATCGAAATGGGTGCGCTGCACATTCGAATTCCCGAGTCCGCGGGCGGGATCGGCGGCTCGCTGTTCGACGCAGCGCTGATTTGCGAAGAAGCTGGCAAACGGCTTGCTTCCGCGCCGCTGGCCGAGGCCATCGTCGTGGCGCAGGTGCTGGCATCGCTCGACAGTGAGGTTGCGGCTAAGCGGCTTGAAGCGGTACTCTCCGGCGAGCAGATTATCGTGCCGGCATTGCATCCGCTTGAGCGAGGCGGGCAGATCATGCCGGCCGGCGCGGCGGCTACTGCCGCGATCGGTCTGCACGATGGCGAACTCATCCTGATCGAACGCGCATCCGATAATGAGGGTCGGCAGCATTGGCGACTGAGCCAGGAGGAGCTTCGCGACCGCAGGACACTGCTCGCATCGGGGGAGGGCGCGCAAACAGCGTTCCTCGCTGCAGTGGAGGAGTGGAAGCTGCTGTCGAGCGCGATGCTCGGCTCGCTGGCGCACGAGGCACTCGAGCAGGCGGCGGCCTATGCACGCGAGAGAATCCAGTTCGGTCGCCCGATCGGAAGCTTTCAGGGCGTGGCACATCCGCTTGCCGATGCCGTGACCGACGTCGAGGCGGGGCAGTTGTTGGTACGGCGGGCGATCTGGGCAGTCTCGTCCCGACGTCCCGACGCTGCAGCATTCGTGTCGATGAGCTGGTGGTGGCAGACGCAGGCGGCGGCCACGGCCGTTCGGCGCGCGGTGCGAGCGTTTGGCGGATATGGCCTGTCCGTCGAATATGACATCCATCTGTTCAACTTGCGCGCCAATCAACTCATTTTGGCAAATGGCGACCCCTATCGCGAGCTAGAAATCGCGGGCGAACGGCTGTTCAAGGGTGCCACCGGGCCGCTGCCCGACGCGGGGGAGATCGGTATTACCTTCGATCTCGACGAGAAGTCGGCGGCCTTCAAGGACAAGACGCGCGCTTTCTTCAAGGCGAATTACACGCCGGAAATGGCCACAAAGGCGCATCACTCGACCGCAAGCCACGATGCGGACTTTCACCGCAAGATGGCCGAGGAAGGTTTGTTGTTCGCCAATTGGCCGGTCGAATATGGCGGGGAGGGCCGCGGCTCGCGCGAGATGTACGCCTCGTCCGAGATCTACGAGGAGTTCAACTACACGACGCACGTTCTTGGTACGACCACGGTGGTGGGCCAGATGGTCGCACAATTCGCGACGGCGGAGGCAAGGGCTGAGATCGTCCCGCGGATCCTGGCGGGCACTGCGCTGTGCAGCCTGGGTTTCAGCGAGCCGGGATCGGGGTCCGACGTCTTCTCGGCGCAAACCAGCGCGACCCGTGACGGCGACGACTGGATCGTTCGCGGACAGAAGATGTTCACCACCGGAGCGCATCTGGCCGATTATGTCATTTTACTGACGCGCACGCGCAGCGGCGGCGCTAAGCATGAGGGGCTGACCCTGTTCGTCGTCCCCACCGCGTTGCCGGGCTTTAGCTATCAGCCAGTCCATACCTATCAGGACGAAAAGACCACCATCACTTATTATGACGAGATCCGCCTGCCGGATCGTTATCGGCTGGGCGAGGTCGATCGCGGCATCGACGTCATGGGGGCGGCCCTGTCGCTCGAACATGGCAGCGGCAGCCTGTATCTGGGGCAGGTGCGGATGCTCGAAAATGCGCTGCTCTGGGCGCATTCAACGGAATATGGTGAAGCGCCGATCGAGCGGTCGTCGGTTCGCGCGAGGCTCGCCATCGTGCGAACCCGCTTCGAGGCGGCCGCAGCCATGGTGGCAAGGCTGGTCTGGGCCGACGACGCGGGACGCCACAATCGCGCCTGGGGACCGATGACCAAGATGTTCATCACCGAGACCTATGTAAAAAGCGCGTGGGAAATCATGGAAATGGGCGGGCCCGACGCCATGGAGCGTGGAACGCACCCGCTCGGCATGGTCGAACTGGGTCATCGCCGGGCCTATGCGACCACGATCTATGGCGGCACAAGCGAAATCCACCGCAGCATCGTTGCCGAGAAGGCGCTTGGTTTGCCCAAAAGCCGGAGCTAATTACATAATCTATGAAGCGCTTCATTAATTTTTAGGCCGCAAGTCGTTCAACTGTTCGATTGCTAGGCACGGCGGGTGTCTATGCAGATTGGGCATCAAACTGATCCAATTTCCTTACAGATAGAGGCTTCAGGGAAGAATATTGAGCTCTCCCCTCGATGGTGGGAGCATATATTCTTGGCTCCCTCCCAAAACGCGTATAAGAAATTTGAAGCGATACTAATTTTAGCTAATCGGAGAATTCCATGAATCAGGCAGTCCCGTTGAGCCGGAAAGTTAGCGGCGCGGACGTGGAGGGTCCCGTCGCGCGGGCCCGCCGTCTGGTCCCGCTGATCAAGGCAGAGGCCGAGACCACTGACAAGCTGGGTACGCTGTCTCCCAACGCGGTCCAGGCGTTCAAGGACGCCGAGCTTTTCTGGATGCTGGTCCCGCGCGATTATGGCGGGCTGGGCTGCGATATCGTCGAACTGGTCGAGACGCTCGAAGAGGTCAGCTATGCCGACGGCTCGAGCGGCTGGTCCTTGATGGCAAATTCGCTTGCCACGGGTCAGGCTGCCGTCTTCCTGCAGGAGGATGCCGTCGAGACGATGTTCGGCGATTGCGCCAGGCCGATCGCTGCCGGCATGCCTGGCCCCGGCGGTACCGCCGATATCGTTGACGGCGGCTATGAGGTGCAGGGCAGTTTTCGTTTCGGCAGCGGTTGCGCCCATGCTAATTGGTTGATTTCCGGCATGCTCGTTCGGGAGGGCGGCAAGCAGCGCGAAGTCGCACCGGGCCAGCCCGAAGTCGCGGCCTGCTACACGCGGCGGGAAAACGTCGAATTCGTCGGCAACTGGGAAGTCATGGGCCTTAAGGGCACGGGCAGCTATGATTATCGTGTGCCCGAGCAGTTCGTGCCATTCTCCTTTGCGCTCGAACGGACGGTTAACGTCCCGTTGCGAGGTGGCGATCATTTCAAGGTTGGTGCGATGGGCCTCGGCGCGGCCGGCCACGCAGGCGTGGCGCTGGGTCTCATGAAGCGCGCGCTCGAAGAGATCGCCGTGATCGCCTCGTACAAGAAGCGGCCGGCCTATCCGGGCGTCGTCGGCGACAGCCCGGTATTCAAGTCGGACTTCGTCTCGCTCGAGGCGCAATATATCGCCGCCCGCCTGATGGTGCTGAAGGCCTTTGGCGATGCTCAAGAATATGGCCGAAACAATGTCGCACTCGACGTCGAGCAGAACCAGCGGATGCGCCAGGCAGCGACGTTTGCCCATATCGTCGCATCCGATGTGGTCCGTAAATGCCATATGTGGAGCGGCTCTGAGGGACTACGCGTGCCGAGCGCGATGGGGCGGTGCCTCACCGACATGTATGTCGCTACCAACCACGTCTTCGTAGACCCGCAGACGCTGGTCAATGCGGCCGAGGCGATCGTGCAAAGCTGGGTCCGGCGCGCCGCGGTAAAGGGCTGACGCGAGCGACCGGCCATTCCGCATGCGCATATCCAAGTGCGCACTGGTCGAAATGGGGGGGCAGAAAGTTGGAATTATCCGAGCTGATCGATCGCGAGAAGATCCGGCAGTTAATGCTCGCCTATGCATCCGCAGGCGATCGCGGCAAGCTGGACGGGCTGGCGAATTCCTTCGCCCCCGACGGGGTGCTCGAAACCAACCTGTTCAAGCTGACTGGCCCGCAGGCGATCAAGGAAGGCCTGATGCGCCAGGTCGGCCTCAAGCCGCTGGGCGAGAACGTAAGACCGATCGTCCACCATCACGTTACCCCGCCCGACATCCAGTTGCTGGGCAATGGGCAGGCGCGGTCACGTTCTTATTTCACGGTGATGACCAATGTGGGCCTCGATCATCACGGAAGCTATGTCGACACGCTGGTCTTCCTGGATGGTCAATGGCTGTTCAAGCACCGCATCGCGCGACTGGACTGGCAGTCGCCGGACTCGATATTTCCGTCTGCAGGCGTCGATAATGCCTGAAGCCGCAGTGCGGAGAGCGGCGTCATGCGCTCTTCCCCAACATTATAGGACGATGCGGCAGGTTGGGAATGTCGCGTTGGCCAGCCGGACAGAGCCGGCCGGACTGGTCACATCATCTCGAACGCGTCGGGATGCGGGCCGAAACGCCCGTCCTCGGCATGCAATTTTGCCATCGTCGCCATCGCTTGGTCGTCGAGCGTGAAATCGAAGCTCGCGATATTCTCACGCAAATGACCTGCCGAAGATGCCTTCGGTATGACGACGATATCAAGTTGCGTAAGCCAGCGAAGGATTACCTGGGAAGGCGAGCGATTGATCGCGGCGGCAATTTCCGTAACAGGCGGATTGTCGAGTGCACTTCCGCGCCCGAGCGGGCTCCACGCCTGCGTCACGATACCGTGCCTTTCGTGATAGGCGCGCAGTTCGGGCTGCTGCCAGCGCGGATGAAGCTCGATCTGGTTGATGGCAGGCACGACGCCGGTCTCTCCGATAATCCGATCGAGATGCGCCACGGTGAAGTTGGACACACCGATCGCGCGGGCCCGTCCCTCTTCTTGCAGGCGGATCAGCGCACGCCAACTGTCGAGATAGCGGCCGAGCTTGGGCACCGGCCAATGGATCAGGTAGAGGTCGATATAATCGAGCCCGAGCGCTGCCAGGCTATCGTCGAACGCGCGGAGCGTTTCGTCATAGCCTTGGCGCGCGTTCCACAATTTGGTGGTGATGGCGATGTCGGCCCGCTCCAATCCGCAATCGCGCATGCCGTTTCCTACACCGATTTCGTTAGCATAGACGGGAGCCGTATCGAAGGCCCGATAACCGGCCGACACGGCAGCCAGCATCGCGGCCGGCACGGCGTCGTCGGCAATTTTCATGACGCCCATGCCCAGGAGGGGAAATGGGATCCCATCGGCAAATGTCGTCATCATTGTCATGCGTCGCTCCCTCAGACCGATCTGCGTGTTCAAAACCGACTATCGTGTAAGAATGTGAAGCGCTATCATTTCTTGAGTTGAAGGAAAGGTTCTGGTGATGCAGTCATATTGGGCAACGTGAGGACATCGCAATTTGCGCGCAGCGTGCTGATGAAGCGAACTATTATATGATCGGCAGACGATGATGCACAGGAGCGGGGTAATAGGGCTGGGGCAAATCGGCGCCGGCGTGTCCACCTGCCTGGCGCGTGCGGGCCTTCTTGAAGCGGTATATGACGTGCGCCCCGATGCTGCCGGCCGGCTGGAAGGTGTGCCGCCCGTGCTGGGTTCCCCAGCCAAGCTGGCTTCATGCTGCGACGTCATTCTCCTGGCGGTGATATCGGCGCAGCAAGTCCTGGATGTGCTGACGGGCCCGTCGGGCATTGTGTCGGCCGCCCGCCCGGGTCTGAACATCGTCCTGCTCAGCACCGTCTCACTCAGCGATCTGGAAGTGGTCCGGCAGACGACCGACGCGGCTTCCATTGGGCTGATCGATTGTGGGGTAACGGGCGGGCCAAGCGCTGCCGCGAATAATGGGCTGATATGCTTTGTCGGGGCGGAAGCTGACCGGCTGACGGAGGTGTTGCCGGTTCTCGATGGCTTCGCGCAGCAGGTGGTGCACATGGGCGGACCCGGCTCCGGCATGGCGGCGAAGATCGCGCGCAACGTGATCGTCTACAACGCATGGCGCGCCGGTTACGAAGGCGCGCAGCTCGCCGCGGCCGCGGGGATCAATGTCGTCAAGTTCGCGCAGGCGATCGAAGCCAGCTCGGTCGGTGGGCCGACAATTTGGCTGACCCGGCCCGATCCCGCGACCGATGGGGATGAACTCAGACTGCGCGAAGCGACGCTGGGACTGGTGCAAAAGGATCTCGCGGCCGCGCTGGAGCTCGGCGGCGCGCTCGGCATCGACCTGCCGATGGCCACGCTGTCCAGGCAAAGCGCGCGCGCCATCATGGGCATCGACATGTTCGAACCCTCCGGGGATGGCATAGCCTACGCGGGCAAATCGGGATCTGCCAATCCGGCGATATCGGCGACACCAATAAAGAGGACCTGATCGATGGCGACGCGAGCGAGCTGGATTCCCGGGCATGTTCCGCCCGAGATGGTGCGCGACTGCCGCCTGTTTGATCGCGTCACGGTCTACGAGAATCCCTATGAGGGCATTATTCCGGAGATCCATGAGGGTCCGCCAATATTCTACACGAGCAACGTCTTTCCCGGCCCGACGCCGGGCTGGGTCGTGCGCCGCGCGGCGGACATTCGGACGATCTACACGGACACCGAAAATTTCCACAAGCGCGGCAACACCCAATATGCCAATATGATCGGCGAAGACTGGGACATCATCCCGACCGAGCTCGATCCGCCACGGCACACCGTTTTCCGCTCCGCACTGAACCCGGTCTTCTCGCCGCGCAAATATGGCTGCACTCGATCAACGAATCCGCCAGCGCGCGCGCTTGTATATCGACAAGTTCAAGGATCGCGATGGCTGCGAGTTCGTCGCCGAATTCGCGATACCCTTCCCAGTTACGATCTTCCTCGATCTACTAGATTTTCCGCAGGAGGAGGTGGGTCAGTTCCTGACCTGGGAAGGCCAGTTGCTGCACGGTGACGACCGGGATGCGCGCACCTCCGCCATAAGGGCGGTGAAGGCCTATTTGCTCGATGCCATCTCAAGGCGCCGCAAGCAGCCGGGCGACGATCTGATCAGCAAAGCGATGACTCTCGAGGTGGAGGGCCGAAAATGGACCGATACGGAGATTTTGGGCCATTGCTTCAACTTGTATATCGGCGGGCACTATACAATCACGTCGAACATGGGGCTGCACTTCCGACACCTCGCGACGACGCCCTCGGACCAGGCGATACTGCGCGCAAATCCGAAGGCTATTGTGGTCGGGATCGAGGAGTTGCTGCGCGCCTATCCGGCGGTCTCCACGACGCGCCTGTGCACCAAGCCCTATACGATCGGCGGCGCTACCTTCATGCCGGGCGACTATATCGGGCTGTCCACCGTGCTTGCGGGCCGGGATCCCGAGGATTTCGATGCGCCAAACGAGGTACGGCTAGATCGTAAGCCGACCCACCTGACGCTGGGCTTCGGCCCGCATCGTTGCCTGGGTCAGCACCTCGCGCGTCGCGAATTGCAGATTGCGACGGAGGAATGTCTGGCGGCCATTCCCGAATTCCGCATCAAGGACGGATTCCGCGTTCCGTTTTTCGTCGGGAACATCATTCATGTCGAGAAATTGCCGCTGGTTTGGTGATTCGATTTTAACTGCGCTTTATAATTGTCAACCTTCTATTATATGCATCTGTTTTAACATAATTTTTTCTGTCATTGTGCTGCTGTTAAGAATGCTTCATGAATCGCTTCAAATAATATAAGCAAAGCTAATATCCATAGGGAAGGCGGATGACGGAAGCTGCCGGCAACATCAAATTACGGGTCGAGGGCGGTGCAACCAGTCCGAAGCGCCGAGACCTTGGAAGTGTATCCTCTACGCTTTCAGAGTGGCTCAACGACCATCACATTTTCGACGCGCCGGTGACCGTTGAGGCATGCACGCTGCCCGTGGGTACGGGTGTCGCCAACGAGACGTTGTTCGCCCGGCTCGGCTGGGAGGACGGTCGGTCGCCAAGCAGCTTCGAAGTGGTCGTACGGATCGAGACGGGGGATGCGCTGTTTCCAGTGGCGACCGTCGACCGCTCGGCGAGGATCATCAGCGCGTTGGACGGCATAGCCGGCGTACCTGTACCGAAGATATTGGCGCACGAGCAGAGCGCCGAGGTCTTCGGCGCCCCGTTCTTCATCATGTCCCGCATCGCCGGGAGGGTGCCGACCGATAATCCGCCGTTCCATGCGGAGGGTTGGGTCGCGGAACTCGACGAAGGGCAGCGCCGCCGGATGTGGGAAGACGCGGTGGACGTCATGGCGCGTATCCATGCCATCGGTCTCGATCGCGTGGCATTTCTCGACGATCCTGTACTGGGAAGATCGGGGCTGGAGCAGGATTTGCACTATTGGCTCGCGTACCACGCCACCACCGCGGTTCCGTCCAGTCCGGTCATCAAGGCAGCGGAAGCCTGGTTGCGCGAAAATTTTCCCGAAAGGCCGCCGACCGAACTGGCCTGGGGCGATTGCCGCGTGGCAAACATGATCTTCGACGACCGCGGCAATGTCACCGCGGTGCTCGACTGGGACATGGTATCGTTGGCCGGTGGTGAGTCCGACTTGGCCTGGTGGGCGGTCATGGATATCACCAATACGATATCGGCCGGGATCGAGCGGTTGCCCGGATTCGGCACGCCGCACGAAACGATCGCCCGCTGGGAACAGTCACGCGGCCGGCCGGCTCACGCGATGGAGTATCAACTCGTCTTTGCCGCCTATCGTATGGCGGTTATCATGGTGCGACTCAGCAAGTTACTGCGGCAAGGCGGTACGCTGCCCGATGCGAATGCGCAGCATATGGCGACCGCAAACCCCGGCATCCAATATCTGGCGACGATGCTCCACCTCTCGGACGAGTTCGAGGTCGCGACTCCATGGCCTGGGCTCGATGCGTGAATTCAAGGCTGCGCTGGCAATGACGAAAAATGAGGTTGAACATGGTTTCTCCAATGAATGACAAGGTGGTTTTGATCGTCGGCGGCGCGCGCGGTCTCGGCGAGGCGACAGCGCGGAAGTTCGCGAAAAACGGCGCGAAGCTGATGCTCGTGGACATTCTGGGCCAAGAGCTCGATGCGCTGGCTACTGATCTTCGCGCAGGCGGCGCCGATTGTCGATCGATCACGTCCGATATCGGAATCCGTGAAAATTGCTTCGCCATCGTTGATGAGACAGTCAAGCTGTTCGGCCGGCTCGACATCTTGTGCAATGTCGCGGCGATCGTGCGCTTTGGCCACACCATCGAGGTCAGTGCGGACGAGTGGCAGAAGGTGGTGGCCGTCAACCTGAGCGGCCCATTCCATCTGTGCCAGGCGGCGATCCCCCATCTGCTCAGCGCGCACGGCAATATCGTCAACGTGGTGTCGCAGGCCGCGATGAAGGGGCTGGCGTATATCGCTCCCTATTCGGCGAGCAAGGGCGGGCTGCTTCAGCTGACCCGCTCGATGGCCGCCGAATATCTCAAGCATCCAATCCGCGTCAACGCCGTCGCGCCCGGTACGATGAGCACCAATATCGCTGACGGGCTCCAGTGGCCCGAAGGTGTCGACGGCGACCTTCTGCAACGGCATCTCGGCGTCCGCGGGCCGGATACGACTGCGGCTGTCGCGAATGCCATATACTTCCTGGCGTCTGACGAGGCGGAGTCGATTCATGGCGTCTGCCTACCCGTCGACGGCGGTCTCGGCGCGACATGATGCTATTTAGGTTCCCATTCGCGATAATATCGAATTCCAGGAGCGCTTAGCCCGATGTCAGATGCCATAGATTTTTCTTCTGGCCTCCCGCTCGACGCCGAATCGATTGTCCAGGAGGCGCCTAGCCAGGCCGGTTGGGCGGAGAATCTGCTGTTCGCGGTCTATGACGCCAAATGCGACATCGGCTTATGGCTGCATCTAGGCACGGTGCCGGCCGAATGGACGATGTGGGAGGATCGCCTGCTTGCGATGCTTCCGGGCGATCAGGGTCTGCTCTCCCTATGCTGCTATCACAAGACCGCGCCCGAGCGCCGGCCAGCCGGCGCAGTGTTGGCGTTTGAATGCCTCGAGCCGTTCCGGCGCTGGCGGACCACCTTCGACGGCTTCGCCCTGCTGTCGTCGAACAGCGATATGGTCGATGGATTGGCGCGCGACGGCAACCGGAAGCGCTTCCGCGCCAACCTGGAGATCGTTTGCGAGACGCCGGTCTGGGATGCGCACGCTGCAGCGCTCGCCGAAACGGGCAAGGGGGAGATGGCGACCCAATCCTGGGCGCATGAACATTATGAGCAGCTGGTGACCGTCAAGGGTACGGTCCAATATGATAATGGCGAAGTGGTTGCTTATGACGGCGTCGGCTGGCGCGACCATTCGCGTGGGCGCCGCGATGCCTGGGAGAAGGGATGGGGCGGCCATGTGATCATGGGTGCGCTCTTCCCGGGCGGGCGGGGCTGGGGACTGTCGCGCTATTGGGCGCCGGATGGTGCCATCACACTTGAGGGCGGTTATGTCATCGATAGCGACGGCATATTGCGGCACGTCGAGGTAGATACTGCGCCGCGCGTGACCGAATTCTTGTTTTCTGGCGAGCGGATTCCGGCGGCGTTGCGGTGGGCCGGCGTGCGCACCGAGTTCGATGTGGTGTCACACCGCTCGATGTGGG
Source organism: Sphingosinicella soli (assembly GCF_014199685.1). Lineage (GTDB taxonomy): Bacteria > Pseudomonadota > Alphaproteobacteria > Sphingomonadales > Sphingomonadaceae > Sphingosinicella > Sphingosinicella soli. The sequence goes on from NZ_JACHNZ010000015.1 coordinate 68,905, forward strand.
CGTCGATGAGCCATTCGCTGGCGGTCGGCGTCGATCATAGCATCAACGACATCAGCTATGTCCTCAACTTCTGCAAGACGACCTGGGACGGTGAAGAGGGTTGGGCCTATGTCGAGCGGTCCGACACGGTCAGCGCGCCGACACCTGAACCCTTTTCAGCCTGACGATCTAGCGCGGGTCGTATGATCATCGCTCGAAGGAGAAGAAGATGCCGACTTTCAAACTCGTGGTGTTGTCGAATGCGGTCGAAGGCCAGGATGACGTTTTTAACGACTGGTACGACAACACTCACCTGCAGGACGTTCTGGCCTGCCCGGGCTTCGTGTCGGCCCAGCGCTTCAAACTTGAGGAGGGCGCGACGCCCGGCAGCCATCGCTATCTCGCCATCTACGACGTTGATGCGCCGGACATGGAGAGCGCTATGAAGACCCTGGCGGAACGCGCCGGGACGTCAAGCATGGGCCTGTCCGACACCATGGCACCCGATGTGATGGCGCTGGGCTATCGCCCGACGACTCCGCTCGTTCTGCCGGCGGCACAGAGCTGACGGGTCCGGTGAAGCCGCCCAGGTGATGGAAGATGTGGATATGAGCGAATTGTCGGTGCCTGGCAGCGCGGAAGAACTGACCGTTGAGACGCTCGACGGCCTGATCGCTCGCGATCATCCCGGCACGCGCGTGGCTCGTTTCGAGCTGTCGAACATCAAACGCTATGGACAGGAGATGGTATCGAGCGCGGGTCGGGCCAATGTCCGGCTCGAGTTCGCGTACAATCCGGAGAACTTGCCCAAAGAAGTACTGATGAAGCTGGCGCGAGAGGATCTGCTACCCGCGCCGCTCTATGAAAATGAAGTGGCCTTCTATAGGATCTTGCGTCCCGAATTGCACTTGGCGACCCCGCGATCGCTCGGCGGTGCTTATGATTCCGCGACGGGCAATTTCGCCTTGCTGCTCGAAGATCTCGGGCCGCGCGATCCCCATTTTCCCAATGTGCTGGACCATATCTCGGTCGATCGGGTCGAGGGACTGCTCGATCTCTTTGCCGAGCTCCATGCGGGCTATTGGGATACGCCACGCTGGTCCGGTGATCTTGCCGTCATACAATCGCATGTCGACGGACACATCTTTGAGTTTTTCGAGAAGATCGCTCCAGGATTCGTCGCGATCGAAGTGGAGAATGACAGCTTCAAGAAAGAAATGGTCGCGGCACTCGGCACCGATGTTCCGGAGATGTGGGCGGGACTGCGGAGGGTCCAACGCTACCAGTCCACGGGGCCGCTGACGATGCTCCATGGCGACGCACATCTCGGCAACACCTATGCGCTGGGGGATGGATCGGTCGGTCTCCTCGACTGGCAGCTGGCGGTTCGCGGCAACTGGGCGCATGACGTCCATTATCTGATCAACACGGCGTTGCCGGTTGATGTGCGCCGTGAGCATGAGGTCAGGCTGCTGAAGCGCTATCTTGCCAAACTTTCTGCCTTCGGTGTCGCATCGCCGCCCTCTTGGGACACCGCTTGGTATGATTATCGCCTAGCGCTGATCTGGGGTTTCTTCATCGGCTGGCTGATCACGCCGAGGATAAATTACGGGCCGGGCATCAATCAGGAAAATGTGCTTCGCATGAAGTCCGCCATGGCCGACCACGACACGATGTCGCTGGTACGGGAACTGGTGGGGGCACCGGAACGGGTAGCGTCCTGATGGCGCGTGGGAGACGAATGAGATGAACGCTAAGACGCAGCGCGACCCGCTGGTCGTGGTGGTTACCGGGGCAAGCCGAGGACTGGGCCGCGGGATCGCACGCGCCTTCGGCTCAAAGTGTGCAACGGTATTCCTGACGGGCCGTTCGATCGAAGGCGGTCTTCAGGAGGCTGCAGCCGAAGTGACCGCCAATGGCGGTAAAGGCATCGCGGTTGCATGCGATCATGGCGACGATGCCAGCGTCGCTAAGCTGTTCGATACGGTGCGGACGACGTCAAGCCGCATCGACATCCTCGTCAACAATGCGGCGGCGGTCTACGCGGACGACCTGACCGCGCCGGGTGGTTTCTGGGAAAAGCCACTGCGGCTCGTTGACATGATCGACGTCGGCCTCCGCTCCAACTATGTTGCCAGCTATCATGCGGTGCCCCTGATGTTAGCCGCGGGCAAGGGGCTGATCGCCAGCATCTCCTTTTACGGTGCGGTGTCCTATTTCCACGGCCCCGCTTATGGCGCGGCTAAGGCGGGCACCGATAAGATGATGGCCGATATGGCGATCGATCTGGGTCCGCATGGCGTGCACGCTGTCTCGCTGTGGCCCGGCTTCATCCGTACCGAGATGATCGCCGCTATCGCAGAGGAGGACATCCCGCCGGATATGGTGGGATTCTGGCCGTTGTTCGAGACGCCCGAATTCACCGGGATGGTGATCGACGCACTGTATAGCGATCCGAAGCTATCCGACTATTCAGGTCAAACACTGATTGGCGCGGAACTGGGTCAACGCTACGGGATTGTGGATCTCGACGGTAAAACGCCGATCGCATTTCGCGACACGATGGGGTCGCCCGCCCCGGCGTTCGTTCCCGCGGCGTCAGCCGCATGATTGATGGTGGTGGAGATTTGACCATGGAAGCTCACGCACTGGTCGGCGCCTCGGCGGTTCCCGCCCATGTTCCCTCCGAACTATTTTGGGATCACGACATCGACGTCTTCGCCGCGCAGGGCGATGACCCTTTCCTGGTGGCGGGGCGCCTGCACGATGGCCCGGATATCATGTGGGCGCGAGGCGCCTTTGTCGGTCAGCCGGCCTGGCTGCTGACACGATTCGACCATATCAACGAAGTCTTCATGGATGCGCGCCGCTTTTCGAGCGCGGAGTTCAGCACGGTCGCGGGCTTGCTCGCCGTTGACTGGCGTTTGAATCCGCTCGAGATCGATCCGCCCCACCATTTCGCCTATCGGCAGGTTCTCCAGCCCTGGTTCACGCCAAAGGCAATCAACAAGCTCGAAGACATGGTGCGTTCGATCGCGCGCGAACTGATCGCGGAATTCGAGAATTCGGGCCGTTGTGAATTCGTTGAGCAGTTCGCCAGCCTCTTTCCTTCCTATGTCTTCCTCGAGCTGATGGGGATGCCACGCAGTCGTTTGCCCGAGTTCTTGCAGTGGGAGCATAAGTTCACGCGGGGCGATACCGTCGAGGTCAAGATCGCGGCTGCCCGCAACATAATGCATTACCTAGAAGGCTATGCCGAGGAACGCCGCGCCGCGCCTGGAGACGATCTGGTCAGCGCGATCGTCACCGCCAAGATCGGCGATCGCCTGCTGACGCATGGCGAGGTGATGGGCATGTGTATGGTGCTCTATCTCGGCGGCCTCGATACGGTGATGAGCAGCCTGGGATGGTATTTTCGACATCTCGCCAGCGATCAAGAACTCCAGCGCAGACTGCGCGAGGATCCTTCGCTCATTCCGGCGGCGGTCGATGAGTTGCTGCGCGCGTTTGGCGTCACCGGAACGATGCGGGTCGTTACCGAGGATCTAGATTTTCACGGCGTCGCGATGAAGAAGGGCGATTGGGTCACCATCCCGACCTATCTAGCCGGACGTGACCCAAAGAAATATCCGGACCCCCACGTTATCGATATCGGCCGCAAGACCCGGAATCTGACGCTCGCCACGGGCGTGCACAATTGCCTCGGCATTCATCTGGCCAAGCGCGAGATCAAGGTGGTTCTGGAGGAGTGGTTGCCGCGCTTCCTCAACATCCGCGTGCCCGATGGCGAGAAGGTCGAATGGCATACCGGGGCAGTATGGGGTGTCGATCGCCTGCCGCTGACCTGGGATAAATAGGCGGCTGCAGTCAGCGCGACTTGAGGAGTGGATATTTGACGGTTACTCTAACGAATGGCGCGTCGAGCAGGATGGCCGGCAAGGTTGCGCTCGTCACAGGCGGCGGGCGCGGCATGGGACGACGCGTTGCGGAGCAGCTCGCCGATCGCGGCGTCAATGTGTCCATCCTCACCCGGACGCAGTCGAGTGGCGAGGACGCTGCGGCCGCCGTTCGGTCGCGGGGGGGTCTTGCGCAATTGCATGTGGTCGATGTCTGCGACAAAGCTGCGGTCGATGCCGCAGTGGCCGATACGATCGCGACGTTCGGGCGCCTCGACATCGTTGTCCACAGTGCCGCCAATGTTTCCTATAATCCCATCGACGCGATTACCGGCGAGGAATTCGATTCCTGCATTCGCAGCATCCTCTATGCGGGCTACTGGCTCATACAGGCCAGCATTCCAGCGCTCGAAGCGAGCGGAGCAGGCAGGATCGTCTTCATCCTCTCAACCAATGGACCACGCGTGGTTGTTCCCGGTATGGCACATTATGCTGCGGCTAAGGCTGGATTGAACGCGTTCATGCGTAGCGCCGCATTAGAGCTGGGTCCGCGCGGCATTACCGTCAACGCAATAGAACCGGGCCTGACCGCATCCGACCGAATGGTGGAACATCTAGATCCGGCAGTCGCGGATCGTATCGCACGGACCTTTCCGATCCCGCGTGTCGGCACGCCTGACGATATCGCCAATGCGGTGATGTTTCTTGTGTCGCCAGCTTCGTCCTACATCACCGGGGAGTCGATCGCGGTCGACGGGGGTACCGCGCTGGCGTCGCCGATCCAGCTCGGCAACGCGCTTTGAGCCGGTCGGACCGCTATCGGCCGACCGGATAGAAGATTGATTTTTCCTGCTGGAACTCGCGGAGCCAGTCCGGGCCATATTCACGGCCGATGCCGGAGCGCTTATAGCCCCCGATAGGAGCATAGCTCATCTTGCCGGTGCCGCCGTTGATCATCACGCTACCAGCTCGGATCTGAAGCGCCATCTCATAGGCTTTGGCCGCATCGGCCGACATGACGCCACCGTTGAGCCCGAAGCGTGAATCGTTGGCGATCTGGATGGCCTCGTCGTCGGTATCGAATCCGATGACGACGCCCACAGGCCCGAAAATTTCTTCCTGCGCGATCGTCATGCTGTTTTCGACCTGATCGAACAGCGTGATGTCTGCGAAAAACCCCTTGTCCAGATGCGCCGGACGTCCCCCGCCATGCACAAGGCGAGCGCCCTGATCATGCCCAATCTGTACGAACTCCTCGACCTTGCGCCGCTGCGATTCCCGGATCAATGGGCCCATTAGGACAGTGGGATCGATCGGATTGCCGATCTTCCACCGCGCGGCCGTTCCCTTCGCGATCTCTACGAACCTCTCGCGAACGCTATTATGTACCAGGATGCGGGTGAGCAATGCGCAGCCCTGTCCGCAATTCACGGACAACATACCGATCGAGCCGGCCGCTGTCCGCTCGATTTCAGCATCGGCGCGAACGATCATGGCGGATTTTCCGCCCAACTCGAGATGCACGCGCTTCAACGTGGGTGCGGCCTGAGCCATGATCAGCGCTCCCACAGTCTCGGACCCGGTGAAGCTGACCAGATCTACTGCCGGATCGGTTGTCAAGAGATTGCCCACTTCTGGCCCCCCGGTGATGATGTTGAGCACGCCCGGCGGAAGTCCGGCTTCCTCCGCGACTTCGCCGAACAGCAAGGCTGAAAAAGGGGTGAAGGGAGATGGCTTCAGGATGAGGGTATTGCCTGCAAGCAGTACCGGCGTGATTTTGGCGAGATTTAGCAAGATGGGGAAATTATAGCCGGTGATCCCGGACACGACACCAATGGGCTCGCGCACGACGGTCGTCCCGCCAAGAAGCTTCAGACCATCGGGATCGGCGGGATTGGACACGGCCTCGATCGGTAACCTGATGCTGTCGTCGTTACGCGAATGATCAATCGCGCTCAGCAGATGGTTCAGCGGGGCATCGATCTGAGTCGAAAGAGTGATGTGGCGCGAGCAGCCGACTTCCGCGGTGATCAGCGCGATCATCCGCTCTCGCCGCGCGACGAGGGACGCATGGACGCGGCGCAGGACCGCGGCGCGTTCGGCCATGGACATTCGCGGCCATATTCCGTGATCGAAGGCTCTGCGTGCCGCCGCGATCGCGCCGGCGGTGGCGGCGGCGTCACCTACCGGCGCTACGCCGATGACCTCTTCGGTGGCCGGATTTAGGACGTCCTGAAACTCGGCGACCTTTTCCCATTTGCCGTCGATATAAAGCTGGCGGATGTCGGTGAAGGGGATGGTCATCTGATATTCCGTTCAGCGCTTGGCGAGGATGAAATCGGCTGCACGCAGGCCGATCGCCATCGCCGGTGCGTTGGTGTTGCCCGATACGATTGTCGGCATGATCGAGGTATCGACGACGCGAAGCCCACCCACGCCGCGTACACGAAGTTGTGGATCGAGCACGGCTGCAGCGTCGGATCCCATGCGAGCCGTGCCGCAGATGTGGAACGAGGTTCCTCCGAGCGCGACGGCATTCGCCAGTATGTCTTCGTCGGTTTCGATCGAAGCGCCGGGTTTGGTTTCCTCGATAATCCAACGCGACAAGGCGGGCTGCCGCGGGAAGGCACGAAGCCATCGAAACAGGGATAGTGCCGACGCGCGATCGGCTTCGGTCGCGAAGTGATTGGCCTCGATATGGGGTTTGATGTCCGGATCAGCCGACTGGATGGTCAATGTGCCCTGGCTGTCCGGCCGGGTCGTGTAACCCAGCACGGTAATGCCCGGAAACTTGTCTAGCGCCACGCCGCTGGGCGTCGCTGTAACCGAATAGAGACCGATTCCGATCTGAGCATCGCTATGTTTTAGCCCGGGGCGCGTCTTGACGAAGCCGCCGATCTCGTGCGCGGCGTGGGTCATCGGCCCTTTCGAGCCCGCCACGTAGCTGAACATGGACCATAGCAGGCCGAGCCCGGCGAAACGCTGGTTGAGACTGTTGCCGGTGACGCGATATTGCAGCGCTAGATAGCGGTGCTCGCGCAGATTGCGGCCGACATCGCGTGAATCGACTACGACGGGGATACTAAAAGCACGGAGCAGTTCGCCCGGACCGATTCCTGAGAGCTGAAGGAGCTTTGGCGACTGGATCGCGCCGGCGGCCAATATGACCTCGCCGTCCGCCTTTACCGTCCGAGTGCCCATCTTGCCGCGCAGCAGAACGCCGGTCGCACGGCGGTCGACGATGTCTGTCAATCGGCGTCCAAAAGGGACCCCCGATCGGCGTGCAAAAGGGACCCCACCGCGGCGTGGCGATCGGTTGATGTTGAGCGCGAGTTTCG
>NZ_JACHNZ010000016.1 GCF_014199685.1 Sphingosinicella soli
GGCTCCGCTTCGCAGGCCATTGCTCAACCCGCGCTCATGCGCAACAAAGCTGCCGGACTCTAATCCGTGCTGGTGGAAACCAGGGGGTCACGTCAAGCCGAGTGAAGAATTTATGTCGGCATGATAATTCAGATACATGACGAAACCGGAGAGTACGAAAAACATATCCACGGCGAGATCGCCGTTCTTCAGGAAACCAAAGACTCCGCCGGATACATAAGGCTCGAGAACGGACCGGGTGTGATAAAGGACGACCCACCAGGCAGCGAGACCCCGCAAACTCGTCAGCGCGTCCAGTTGGAATCCGCGTTGCTCCGTCATCGCGCGCGCGCATCAGAAATTGTGGAGAAGTCTATAGCCGAATGCTTCCATGACAGTATGCCCACATAGCGCCAGACACGCGTGGCATCACGCGCACGCTCAGTGCGGGAAATGGCATCTTCGAGGCCGCCCACGCGTGCTATCCAACCCCGTGAAAGCGCATCACGTGCCAGCTTCATGGCCCAGTATCCGCGCAACACCGTGTGCGGGCTTGCGTCATTGAAATTTTCAACCGGATGGGCGCTGTTGCCGTTTACCCACGCAATGAAGGACGCCCTGTCACGATACGGCATGGCCCCTTTGACGAGGATGGGGAACCCGCTTCCCGAACCGGTGCCATAGACGCCCCGCGCGCCTCCGATCGCGCCGAACCGAAGCACGAAGTTTTCAGCAATCCGATGGAGAAGATCAGGGTATCCTGCGGACGCCCAGAGATAGGCCGCTTCCGGGCCGTATATCTGAATCATGAAATTGGAGTAGGCATTGTCATCATTGCTGTCGATGCCGCGGAAAATTGAGACAGAGCGGTTCTGAACAGAGCGAGACGCATCCATTCGAGCGAGTTGCGTTTTCCAGCCGGCCCACATGTCCGCATTCATTTTCTCGGCGCGCGCCTTCGGCCAGAACAGATTTCCTTTTTCGGTCGAGACATTCGCAGCGATATCGCGCAGCTTCCACATTGCCGAGAATTGATTGAGCGTCGTGCGCTGATAGCTGAAGCGCGGCAGATAGCGCCCTGCGCTGCGCTGGTAATTGCTGGCAAGCGCATAGGCCATGATGGCTTGCTGCAAGATCGCCGCGCGAGGATCCCCCGTCGCCAGCCAGTACGCGTATCCGTGATTGAAAAGATGCGCCTCGTCGCGGCGATGGCTGTAAACCTTGCCGGCCTCCGCTGTAATTTCGGCGAGATAGGGATAATCGGCCGGGGCCGTCCACTTGCCTTCGTCGCCGTAATCATCCCCGCCCTTCACGGTCCCCTCGTTGGCGTAAGGCGCATCGCCGGGCAGCGGGATCTGAGGATCCCGCATCTGATGATGCCGATCCGACCAGATCACCAGGTTGGGAAGACTCAATCCGTAAAGCACCTCGACGCGCGCGCGCGCTGCAGCCGAAGCGAACATCTTTCCGTCGCGTCGCAGCGCAGCCGCGATCATCCGCGCATCGGTTTCCGAGAGGAACCCGCGTGACGACCCCGCCTCGCCCGCCTGCCCCGACACGATTCCGATGGCGTTCTTCGATGCCGAGCGCCCGTAAATACGGTCAGGGCGATAGCGATCGACCGCAGGCTCCTTGCGGTTGCGCGGGGACGGAAATCCATCGAACGCGCGCGGTGCATACGGCAGCACGCGCATGGCCTTCACCGCATCGGCAAGACGCGCCATGCTCGGCGCAACGGGCTCGCCCGTATCGGCGCATTTCATGGAGCCGGGGAGCACCGAGATCGGCTGCACCGATCCGTCGACCACGACCGCATAGCGACGCTCCTCGATCGCACCGCCGCCATCGGGAGCACGAACGATGCACACCGAATACCATCCGGGTTTCGAACGGTACGTGAAGAGATAGGCGCGGCCTTCCGCCACGCGGCCAAGGTCGGCGACCGGCCATTCCCCACTCGGCGTGCGCAGCACATCCAGCGGAGCGGCCCGGGCGGCCTTGCCATCGATGGCAAACCGCGTCGCGGCATCAGCCGATGGTGTTTCCCAACCGATCATGGCTGCAAGACCAATCAGCGCATGGACGCAGCGTTGCCGGTAAAACGTCATGAAGAAGTTCTGGCACCTTGCCCCGGATGGAGCAAGGTACCGGAGAGCCCAAACCTAGAAGTTCACCGCCGCGTGCTTCCAGCCGACGACGCCCAGATCCTTGTTGGGAGCCGTCTTTGCCCGCGCGGTTTCGATTTTGGAGATGGCATCGTCGAGACCGGGGACCGCGGCCAGCCATCCACGCTTGACGGCATCCTGGGCGAGTTTCAGCGACCAATAAGCGCGCTGCACGGTGTGCTGGGCGGAACCATCGAAATTATCGGTCGGCAAGGTGTTGCCCGCGTTCGTCCACGTGATGAAGCTGTTCGTATCCGTATAGGGCAGCACGGCGCCTTCGAGGATCTGGAAACCCGATCCCGTACCCTTGCCGTAGACACCGCGCGTTCCGCCGATCTTGCCGAAACGCAGCACCATGTTTTCGGCAATGCGCTTCAGCATCGCCGGCTCGCCCTTGGACGCGAACAGATAGGCCGCTTCCGGGCCATAGGCCTGGATCATGAAGTTGGAGTACGCCGAATCCTGATTGAGATCGATACCGCGAAAGATCGAAGACGAACGCTGGTGGGCCGAAGTGCCCGCGTCCATCGACGCGAGCTGCGATTTCCAGTCGGCGAAGACATCATCGACCATCTTCTGCGCGCGCGCCTTGGGCCACAGGATGTTGCCATTCGAACTGCTCGCGTTCTCCGCAACGTCCTGAAGTTTCCACATCGCCGACCAGACGTTCATCGTCGTGCGCTGATAGCCGAACCGCGTGCGGTAGCTGCCATCGGCATAGGAACCCTGAAAGATGCTGGCGAGCGCGTAGGCGGCAATCGCCTGTTGCAGGATCGCCGCGCGCGGATCGCCCGTGGCCAGCCAGTAGGCATAGCCGTGGTTGAACAGGTGCGCCTCGTCGCGTCCGTGCGAATAGCAGGCGCCGCCGGTGGCGCCGATCTGGCTGAGCCAGGGATAATCCGTGGGGGCGCACCATTCGCCTTCGTCTCCGAGCTGGTCCGCTTTGCTGCTGGTGCCCTCGTTGACGTAGGGCTTGTCGCCGCTGAGCGGAATCTGCGGATCGCGCAGGAGATTGTGGTTTTCCGACCAGATCGCGAGGTTCGGCAGGCCGAGGCCGTAGAGCGTCTGGATGCGGTTTTGCTGGGCGGCATCGTTGAAGACCGCGCTGTTGCCCGCGATCGCCGCAGCGATCATCACGGCATCGTCGCCGGAAATGAACCCGCGTGACGATCCGTATTCGCCGCCCGCGCCCGTGACGGCATAGGCGATCGCATTGTTCATGCCCGAACGGCCGTAGATGCGCCCGGGGACGTAGCCGATCTTGTTCTCGGTCGTGCGCTCCGTCGCGAGAGTTGGCGATTTCGACCAGCCGTCGAAGGCTGCGCTCGAATAGGGAAGCACGCGCTTGGCGGTTACCGCGGCGCGGAGCCGCTCCATCGACGGCGCGACCGGCTCTCCGTTGTCGATGCACTTCATGCTGCCGTTCAGCACCGAGAGCCCGACCTCGACGCCGTTCACCGACAGCGCATAGTTGCGCTCGCCGACCGACGTGTCGCTCGGCACCGCATAGCGCACGATGCAGACGCTCCACCATGTCGGGCGGCTGGATAGGCCGAACTTGTAGGCGCGGCCGCCGCTGACCGGGCCGAGATCGCTGACCGGCCATGTGCCCGTGGGCGTGGTGATCGTATCCATCGCCTTCGCCACGAGGCTCTGGCCCGCGAGCGAAACCGTGACCGGGCCGGCAGGCATCGCCGGATCGGCCGGCGGCGGTGTGGGCGTTGGAGTCGGCGTTGGCGTTGGCGTTGGCGTGGGAGTCGGTGTCGGTGTCGGTGTCGGTGTGGGAGTAGGCGTCGGAGTGGGAGTGGGAGTCGGCGTTGGTGTGGGAGTCGGCGTCGGGGTTGGCGTCGGCGTGGGAGTCGGCGTTGGCGTCGGGGACGGATCCGACGGCGCGGGTGTCACCGAAGCGGGCGGCGTTACGGTGGCCCCCGCGTCGGTTTGCGTGCCGCTCGATCCGCCGCCGCCGCAAGCCGAGAGAAGAATGAAAGCCGATACGAAAGCGACAGAGTGACCCCGGCCGCGCAGATGCCCAGCAGAAAATGTGTTCATTGACCCCAACGACCCCTCGTTGTGACCGCAAAATTGCGGATTTGAGGGGATTCTTGGGTGCCAACTCTAAACAAATGCCTAATACATCAAGTGTCGTGCGGCACTTTGATGGTTAAGACAGCCGAAGTGATTGTAATTACGGCAACGAAATGTTGGTTAACACTTCATTAGGTTTTGGCTTCAACATTTCGTCAACGAAGATTGGTCGCAGCAAAAGCCCAATTGATCGTATTGGTTAAGAATATGTCTACAAAATCGGGCCGGGCGTTCTGGTAATCGAGATAATATGCGTGCTCCCACACGTCGAGCGTGAGCAGCGGATTCAGCCCTTCGTGAACCAGCGCCGAATCGGCGTCGTGCGTGGACATGATCTTCAGACCGTCGCCATCCTGGCACAGCCACGCCCAGCCGCTGCCGAAATGCCCGGTCGACTCGGCCTTGAAGGCGTCGTGAAACCCCTCGAGCCCGCCGAAGGCGGAATCGACCAGTGCCTTCATCCGGCCTTCCGGGCCTGTCTTCTCCGGGGAAAGCGAATTCCAGAAGAACGTGTGGTTCCACGCCTGGGCGGCGTTGTTGAACAGGCCCTGATCGCCCTTCGCCTTCGCGGCGCGGACGATCTCCTCCAGCGGCTTGCCGTCGAGCGGGGTTCCGGCGATCGCCGCATTCGTCTTGTCGACATAGGCCTTGTGGTGCTTGCCGTGATGATAATCGAGCGTCCGGGCGGACATGTGCGGCTCCAGCGCATCGCTGGCGAACGGCAGGGCGGGAAGTTCAATAGGCATCGATGATCCTCGTTATGAATGCGCGGGGGTTTGTGGACCAACGCAGAGCGCCGCGCGAGGTTGCGGGCGAACATGCGGGGTGTGTCAGGATGCCGCGCGGTTCAGAAGCCCGTGGCGGCGCATGCAGTGGCGCAATTGATCGTATGTCACCGAAAGCGCGACAGCCGCAGCACGCTGGTTGTAGCGGCAGGTTTCCAGCGTGCCGACCAGAATATCGCGTTCATATTCCGCGACCGCCGCGCGCAGGTCGCTCACCGCGGCGCGCCTTTCGGCAGCCGCCACCGCAACGGTCGCTGCCGCTTCCACCGCTTTGGGCGCCGCATCTGGGGCCACGATCGAACCGCGCGGCCGCCAGGGCGAATCGAACGGATCGAACTGCAACGCATCCACCGGCGTCGACGGGTCTCCCCAGCGGTACAGCGCGCGCTCCACGACGTTCTTGAGCTCGCGGACGTTGCCCGGCCAGTCGTGGGCGCGCAGATTCTGGCGCGCTTCGCGGCTGAAACCGGGAAAATCCGGCCATGACAGCTCCACGGACATGCGCCGCGCGAAATGGTTGGCAAGCTCCATGATGTCATCGGAACGCGCGCGCAGCGGCGGCAGCGTGATAACCTCGAACGAGAGCCGGTCGAGCAGATCGGCGCGGAAACGCCCCTTTTCCACAAGTCCCGGCAAATCCTCGTTGGTCGCGCCGACGATGCGCACATCGACGGAAAGCGGCCGGTTCGCGCCGAGCCGCGTCAGTTCGCCGTATTCGACGACGCGCAGCAGCCGCTCCTGCGCGGCGGAAGACAGCGTGCCCACCTCGTCGAGGAAAAGCGTGCCGCCGTCGGCTTCCTCGAACCGCCCGCGCCGGGTCGAAACCGCGCCGGTAAACGCGCCGGCCTCGTAACCGAAAAGCTCGGCATCGATCAGGGCCTCGGACATGGCCGCGCAGTTCATGGGAATGAACGGCTCCTCCCAGCGCGGGCTCAGCCGGTGCAGCCGCTCCGCGACCATCTCCTTGCCCGTTCCGCGCTCGCCGATGACGAGCACGGGCCGGTTGAGCGCCGCAGCCAGACTCGCCCGCTCGATCGCATCGAGCAGCTGGGTCGATTGGCCGACAAGAGTCGCTGAGTCTTTCATCGCCAACACTTAGCGAAAAATCCCATATTTTCGCAATATGCACTTGTGAGATTTTGCGAACTTTTGAAGCGAATTTCCTATAAATCACTGAAAATATGATATTTACTTTGCCGCAGAAAAATTGGCACGCCCCTTGCTGAACAGGAAGCAACAGATTTGAAAGCAACAGTTAAACACAGGAGGCATCAATGATCGCACAGGGCAACACCAACCTTTTCCGGACCTTCTTCTGCACCGTCGGTGCCGTTGCGGTCAGCTCGGTACTGCTTTTCGCCGCAGCGGGCCCCGCTCGCGCCGAAGCGCCGGCCAAGCTCGCCCAGGTTCAGATGAACACGGTTTCGACGAGCACCCCGATCATCTACTGATCGGTTCGTCGACCGTTGCGCTCCGGCCGCAACCTTCAATTTCAGGAGTTCTGACCCGATGGGCATTTTTTCGAGGACGCGCGACATCATCGCCGCAAACGTCACCGACCTTCTCGACCGCGCCGAAGATCCGGCGAAGATGATCCGCATGATCATCATGGAGATGGAAGAGACGCTCGTGGAAGTCCGCGCCTCCGCCGCCCGCACCATCGCGGACCAGAAGGAAATGCGCCGCACGATCATGAAGCTGGAGCAGGCGCGGTCGACATGGGCGGAGAAAGCCGAACTCGCGCTGTCGAAGAATCGCGAGGATCTTGCCAAGGCGGCGCTGCTCGAAAAGCAGAAGATGAGCGGCAATGCCGCGCAGCTGCAGGCCGAGGTTGATCTTCTCGACGAACAGCTTTCGCACTACGAAGGCGACATCCAGAAGCTGGAAAGCAAACTTCGCGAGGCCCGCACCCGCCAGTCGGGGCTGCTTTCGCGGCTCGAGACGGCGAACAACCGGGTTCGCATGCGCAGCCTGCTGCGCGGCCCCAAGGTCGATGAAGCCTTTTCGCGCTTCGATGTGCTGGAACGCCGCGTCGATTACGCCGAAGGCCAGGTGGATGCGTTCGGGCTCGGTGAAACGCGGACCCTGGAGATGCAGATCGCCGATCTGCGCACCGACGACGCCGTCGAGGCCGAACTCGCCGCGATGAAGAGCAAGATGGCTCACAAGCAGGAGGGTTGATCGATGGATGCCGCACTCGTTCCGCTCGTCGCGCTTATTGTCATCTTCATCGGGATGCCGTGGCTGTTCCTGCACTACCGGATGAAATCCAAGCAGAACCGCAGCCTTTCGATCGAGGATGAACGCATGCTCGACGATCTTCACCAGGCCGCCATGCGGCTTGAGGACCGCTTGCAGACCATCGAGCGCATCATGTCGGCCGACGACCCCAACTGGCGTCAGATCTCGGCGGGAAGCCCCGTCGGCGAACGCCCGGACGAAACGCGCACGGCAGAGATCAGGAGGATGAAATGAGTTTCGCGCTCGACAAGACCAACGCGATGTTTCTGGGCGTCTGCGCCGGCTTCGCCCGGATGACGAATACGGATGCGCTCTGGTGGCGGATCGGCGCGGTGATCGGCACCATCGCGGGCTTCGGCCTTCTGCCGATCGTCTACCTGCTGATCGCCTGGCTCGCCCAGCCGCGCACCCACGACGCCTGATACGACACGACGGGAGAGCCCCATGTCCAGCCGCACCAAATTCTATCTCAACAAGCGCGAGAAAAAGTGGATGGGCGTGTGCTCCGGCCTCGCGGACTTCACGGGGATCGATGTTCTCTGGTGGCGCGTCGGCGCCGTTCTGGGCACGATACTGGGCGCGGGCATCCTGCCGATCGCCTATCTGGTGATCGGCCTGATGGCTTCGGACAAGCCTTCGGAATTCTACAGCGAGAGCGTCGTGGACCAGAAGTTCTGGCAGAAGGTGCGCGTGGCGCCGAGCCGTTCGATCCGCGACGTCCACGCGAGCTTCCGCGATGTAGACCGCCGGCTCGCGCATATCGAGCGGCATTATACGTCGCAGAACACGCGGCTCGCGAACGAGATCGACAGTCTTCGCTAGCGCGGGGACGAGACTGGGGGACCGTGAACCATGCCTGCCGAAGTCGGATTTCTGATCGGTCTCCTTGCCGGAGCCGTGGGCATGTGGCTGCTGCATGTGTCCGCCCGCCGCGGCGCGGCAGGCGAACCTGCCGAAGCCCCCGCCGAGACGCCCGTGTTCAGCTTCGAACGTGAGCTGGAGACGCGCCGCCTCGCAGCGGAGAACGCCGCCCTGATGACCCAGATGGAAGACGTGCGCGAACGCCTGGCGACGCTCGAACGTCTGGCGATCGACCGCTCGTCACGGCTCGCCGACGAAATAGAGGCCCTGAGGGCCTAGCAGAACAAGGGACAGGATCATGGACATCTTCATCTACCCCTATCTTCCCTGGATCGTCGGCGGCGGCCTTGCGCTCGGCGCGCTCGCCATCGCGGGCTGGGTGTTCACGACGTGGATACGCATCAAGCACGGCTACCCGCTGGAAAACGCCTGGGGCATGGCCGTGCATCCGAAGGTTTCGACCGAGGCGCAGGAACGCATCACGCTGCTCACCAGCGAAAACGTCCAGCTCCGCGCCGAACTCGGCAGCGTCAAGGACCGGCTCGCCACGATCGAGCGCATCGTCACCGACGGATCCTTCAGGCTGGAAAACGAGATCGAACAGCTTCGCGGCCCGAAAAACTGAGCCTGCGGAGCAACAGGGAAAGAGCGACCGATGCACGTATTCGAAATGGTGGTTCTGATCGTCGCGATCGCGGTGTTCGGCAACATCGTGCTCCAGCACATGAAGCAGAAAGGCCGGGCGCGGCCCGATGCCGAGGTCGAAAACGACCGCCTGCGCGGCGAGATCGGCAACCTGAAGGATCGGATTGCGACGCTGGAACGCCTGGCGACCGACAAGAGCCGGCGCCTGGCCGACGAAATCGATGCGCTTGGGCGCGATCGGTAGAAAGGGAGTGACGGACATGCCCGGATTTGAAAGTCTGATCGTCATCACCGCCGGGGCGATGCTGAGCCTCGGCATGCTCGCCGGTATCGCCGCCTGGTGCTGGAAAGGCTGGCTCGAACTCAAGCGCGCGGAACTCGGGAACGGCAGACCGGCCGTAAACCCGGCCGTATCCGGCAGGATCGACGTCGCCGACCTGAAAGAGCGCGTGAAGAAGCTGGAAGCGATCGCCGCCGGCGTCGATTACTGAGCGTCAGCCCAGCACGTGCAGGCCCGATTCCGTTCGTTTCTCCCGACCATGGCGGCAAGACGTGTGATCGCGTTCATACCGCTCGGGGCCGGCCTCGCCCCGGCTTGACGCGGCGGCATCGCGCGCCCAAGTCTGCGGCCACGATGACGCTGCCAGACTTCAACACCCTTCGCGACGATTTCGAAATCCTCGACGAGCCCGACGACCGCTACCGGCTGCTCATCGATCTGGGCAAAGCGCTGGAGCCGATGCCCGACGCGCTGAAGACCGACGCCACCAAGGTGCGCGGCTGCTCGGCAAGCGTATGGGTGTATCCGACCGCAGCGGAAAAGGGCCGGCTGCACTTCCTCGCCGACAGCAACGCCGCAATCACCAAGGGCATCGTCGCGCTGATCCTGACGCTGGTGCAGGACCGCACGGCGGAGGAGGTGCTGGCGCTCGACATCGCCGAAGAACTCGCGCCGTTCGCGCTTGCCAAGCACCTGTCGTCGAACCGCACGCAGGGGATCCCGAACATGATCGCGCTCATCCGCGAAACCGCCGCCCGGCTTGCGGCATGAACCCCATCCTGAAGCCCATCATCGACGGCTTCCTGAACTTCGTTCCGCACGTGAAGGCGCTCGGCATGGGCTTCCGCGCCGTCGGCGACGACTGGGCGGAACTGACGCTGCCCTACGCCGAGCATCTGGTCGCCTATCCCGGCGACGACGGCGCGCCCGGCGTGATCGCCTCGGGCGCGATCTTCTCGCTGATGGATTCGGTGGGCGGCATGGCGGTGATCGCGAAATCGAAGCGCCTCATGCAGCAGGCGACGCTCGACCTCCGGATCGATTACCTGCGCCCCGCCAGGCCCGGCAACACCGTGATCGGCCGCGCCGAAGTCATCCGGCAGACGCGCGCCGTCGCGTTCGTGAAGGGGATCGCGCACGACGGCGACGCGGACGATCCCGTCGCGCTGATGACCGCGTGCTACATGTTCACGGCGGGCGCGAAATCATGAATTTCGACACGCTCGTCCGCGAATTGATGGGCGCGGCAGACGAAGGCCCGCTCTCGTCCCTGCCCTATGCGCGGACCCTGGGGCTGAGCTATCGCCGTGAAGCGGAGGGCATCATGATCATCATGCCCTTTGCAAAACAGTTGATCGGGTCGCCCCGCCGCCTCCACGGCGGCACGGTCGCGGGGCTGCTCGAGGTCGCCTCGATCGCGCAGCTCGTCCATGTGCTGGGCCACGAGGAAACCGCGCCGGGCGTGAAGCCGATCAATGTCACGGTCGATTATCTGCGCTCCGCCGCGTGCGAGACGACTTACGCAGCCGCCCTCGTCACCCGCATGGGGCGCCGGATCGCGAACGTGCGGGCGGAAGCCTGGCAGGGCGACCGCGACGCGCCGGTGGCCGCAGCGCACATGAACGTGCTGCTGGTTCGGGAGTAGCGCTCAGGCGCCGTTCCAGTTTTTCCCCTCTTCGCCCCTTCGCAGCACTTCATAGGCCGCCTGCACGGCGTGGAACTGCCGCGCGGCCTCCTTGTCGTCCTGGTTGTGGTCGGGGTGATACTGCTTGGCGAGCCTGCGGTAGGCGCGTTTGACCGCTTCGAAGTCGGCGTCGTCCTCCAGCTCGAGCGCGCGCAGGGCATCGAGTTCGCCGCGCGTGCGGCTGCCGTCGCCCGGGCCGGTCCACTGCCAGTGCCGGGCCTGTTCGAACGCGGTGTCGCCGCGCTCCGCGTGTTCGCGCGCCGCAGCTTCCTCCTTGGTCAGGCCCTCGAAGTAGTTCCAGCCCTTGTTGTATTCGGCGGCATGCGTCTCGCAGAAATACCAGCGTTCGGGGCTGTTGGGAGACTTGGGCGCGGGCCGGTCGCCGGCGGCCGTGCAACCGTGGCGGTCGCACAGGCGCACGTTCACCGCCTCGCGCCCGCCGCCGTAGCTGCGCCAGCGGGGAAAGCCCCAATCGTTGTTGCGAGTCTGACGTACCATGACGAGCAAGGTAGGCGAGCGTCTGCGGCAGCGCCAGACCCGGCGGCGCCGCGGACCTCAGGCTGCCTTCGGCGCCGCCTGACGCACGCCTTCATCGACGTGATCGGAGAATTGCGCGAAGTTGTCGATGAAAAGGCCGACGAGCTTTTGCGCCTGCGCGTCGTACGCCGCCTTGTCGGCCCAGGTTTCGCGCGGGTTCAGGATCGCGCTGTCGACGCCCGGCACTTCGGTGGGCACCTGGAAGCCGAAGAACGGATCGGTGCGGAAGTTCGCGCCTTTCAGGCTGCCGTCGAGCGCGGCGTTCAGCAGCGCGCGCGTCGCCTTGATCGGCATGCGGTGGCCGGTGCCGTAGGCGCCGCCCGTCCAGCCCGTGTTGACCAGCCAGCAATCGACGCCGCCCTTGGCGATGCGTTCCTTCAGCAGGTTGCCGTAAACGCTCGGGTGGCGCGGCATGAACGGCGCGCCGAAGCAGGTGGAGAAGGTCGCGCTCGGCTCGGTGACGCCGATCTCGGTGCCCGCGACGCGCGCCGTGTAGCCCGAAAGGAAATGGTACATCGCCTGCTCGGGCGTCAGCCGCGAAATCGGCGGCAGCACGCCGTAGGCGTCGGCGGTGAGGAAGATGATGTTCTTCGGCACCGGCCCGAGGTTCTTTTCCGAAGCGTTCGGGATGAAGTCGATCGGGTAGGAGCCGCGGCTGTTTTCGGCGAGGCTGTTGTCGTCGAGATCGATGACGCGGGTGACGGGATCGATGACGACGTTTTCCAGCACCGTGCCGAAACGGCGCGTCGTCGCGAAGATTTCAGGCTCGGCCTCGGCCGAAAGGTTGATGACCTTGGCGTAGCAGCCGCCTTCGAAATTGAAGACCGCCGTATCGGACCAGCCGTGCTCGTCGTCGCCGATCAGCGTGCGCGAGGCGTCGGCGGAAAGCGTCGTCTTGCCCGTGCCCGAAAGCCCGAAGAACACCGCGCTCGATCCGTCGCTGCCGATGTTGGCGCTGCAGTGCATGGGCATCACGCCCTGCTCGGGGAGCATGTAGTTGAGAAGGCCGAACACCGACTTCTTCATCTCGCCGGCATAAGCGGTGCCGCCGATCAGGATCAGCTTCTCGGTATAGTTGACCGCGATCACCGTCTCGGTGCGGCTGCCGTGGCGGGCGGGATCGGCGCGGAAGCTCGGCAGGTCGATGATCGTGAATTCGGGCGTGAAACCAGGAAGCTCCGCCGGATTCGGGCGCACGAGCAGCGTGCGGATGAACAGATTGTGCCACGCAAGCTCGTTGATGACGCGCACGCGCACGCGGTATTCGGGCTGCGACCCGCCGAACAGATCCTGCACGAACAGCGTTTTCTTCTCAGCCAGCGCGGCGAAGAAGTCGGCTTTCAGCGCCGCAAAATGTTCGGGGTTCATCTTCTGGTTGCCGCCGTTGAACCAGATCGTGTCCTGCGTCACGGCGTCTTCGACCGTGAACTTGTCCTTTGCCGAGCGCCCCGTGTGCTTGCCCGTCTTCACCACGAAGGCGCCGTGCTGCGACAGCAGGCCTTCCTCGCGCGCGACGGCCTTCTCGATCAGCGGGGCGGTGCCCAGATTCCAGTGCAGTTCCGCCCCGGTGGTAATGCCCTGTTTATCAAGGCCAAAGGCGGGAATCGGGGACGCGGTCATGTCAACTCCTCAAGGATTCGGGCGGGCGCTTTTGAGGGTGCCCCTACACGATTCCCGCGCGATACGTCAAAAAATGCAAAGTTGCCGTTAAACGCGATCCGGTTTGCGCCGCGATTCCGGTTGGTTTACTGGAGCAGTCCATGTCATCCGTGCCCGCAACGATCGCCCTTGTCGACGACGACCGCAACATCCTGACTTCGGTCTCGATCGCGCTTCAGGCCGAGGGGTACACCGTCCGCGTCTATTCCGACGGCGCGAGCGCGCTGAAGGCGCTGACCGACACCCCCCCCGACCTTGCCGTACTCGACATCAAGATGCCGCGCATGGACGGCATGGAGCTGCTGCTGAAGCTGCGCGAGAAGTCCAACCTGCCGGTGATCTTCCTGACATCCAAGGACACCGAGATCGACGAGGCGCTGGGCCTCGCCATGGGCGCCGACGACTATATCGGCAAGCCGTTCAGCCAGCGGCTCCTCATCGAGCGTATCCGCGCCGTGCTGCGGCGCGCGCAGAATCGCGCGCAGCCTGTCGGAGAAGCCGAGGAGGAAGAGGCGCGCACGCTGACGCGCGGGCGGCTTTCCATGGATACCGCCCGTCACCGCGTGACGTGGGACGGCAAGGAGGTGCAGCTTACCGTCACCGAATTTCTGATCCTGGAGACGCTCGCCATGCGCCCCGGCTTTGTCCGGTCGCGCGATCAGTTGATGGATGCGGCCTATCAGGACGACGTCTACGTCGATGACCGCACCATCGACAGCCATATCAAGCGGCTGCGCAAGAAATTCCGCGCCGTCGATTCGCAGTTCGAGGCGATCGAGACCCTGTATGGCGTCGGCTACCGCTTTGACGAGGAATAGCGAGGCCCGGAGCGGCGAAGGGGGACGCGACGACACGCAGCTCCGGTGGTCGCGCGGGTGGTCGCTGACGGCGCGCATCCTTGCCGTCAACATGTTCGCCGTGCTGATGCTTGCGGGCGGCATCGTCTATCTCGACAGCTTCCGCGAACGCATGCTCGAACGGCGCGCCGAGGAAACCGGCATCGCGGCGAACCTGATGGCCGCCGCAATCTCCGAACGGATGCCGCAGGCGCCGGGCCGGCTTGCGCCGATGATCGCGCATTTCGGCAAGATCACCGACGCGCGGCTTCGGATTTATGACGCCGACGGCAACCGCGCGATCGACAGCTGGACGCTTACCGGACCCACGTTCGTGCTTCGAGACCCCGAGGCCGAGCCCTTCCGCAAGGATATCGCGCGCTTTCTGGATCGCATGATCGAGGGCGCCGTCGGCGCGCGGCAGTTCGAAAGATTCGCCGAACCGGCGCCCGACACGCGCCGCGCCTGGCCGGAGGCGGAGGCCGCGCTTGCCGGGACCGGGGTTGCCACGACGATCCGCTTCGCCCCGGACCGCACGATCATCATCACCGCCGCCGCGCCGCTCGACGACGGCAGCGTGCTGCACATGACGACCGACGCCCGCGACGTGACGCGCGGGGTTCGCGGCGAACGCCTGACGCTGTTCGTGATCTTCCTGGGCGTGCTGCTGCTTTCGCTGCTGCTGTCGAGCTTTCTGGCGCGCACCATCGTGCGCCCGCTGCGCCGCCTCGCCATCGCCGCGCAGCGCGTGCGGCTGGGCCGTGCCCGCGAGGTGACGATCCCGCGCTTCCAGAAGCGCCGCGACGAGATCGGCGCGCTTTCCCGCACGCTGTCCGACATGACCGCCGCGTTGCGTGCCCGCATCGACGCGACCGAGGCCTTCGCGGCGGATGTCGCGCACGAAATCAAGAACCCGCTCGCCTCGCTGCGCTCCGCCGTGGATGCGATGGGCAGCGTGAAGGATCCCGAACTCAGCGCGCGCCTGCTGACCGTGGTGCGCGACGACGTGCAGCGCATCGACCGCCTGATCTCCGACATCTCCGACGCCTCCCGCCTCGATGCCGAGCTGAGCCGCGTGCGCTTCGAGCGCATCGACCTGGGCGTCATGCTCGCCACGCTGATGAGCATCTACGAGACCCAGCCCGCCACTGCGGGCGTGACGCTGGCGTTCGCGCGGCCGCAGTTCGGCTCCGCCGTGGTGAACGGCGACGGCAGCCGCCTCGCGCAGGTCGCCCGCAACCTTATCGACAACGCCATCAGCTTCTCGCCTTCGGGCGGCCTCGTGCAGGTGACGGTCGCGCGCGTCGGCGAGCGGGTGCTGATGCGCGTCGACGATGACGGCCCCGGCCTGCCGCTCGAGGGCATCGACCGCATTTTCGAGCGTTTCTATTCCGAACGCCCCGAAGGCGAGGCGTTCGGGAGGCATTCCGGGCTCGGCCTCGCCATCGCCAAGGCGATCGTCGAGGCGCACGACGGCACCATCGCTGCGGAGAACCGCATCGAGCACGACGCGGTGAAGGGCGCGCGCTTCACCGTCAGCCTGCCCGCCACGCAGTGATGCGCATCCACGCCACGGCCGTTTCCATCGGCGGCAGGGCCGTGCTGCTGACCGGCGCATCGGGCGCGGGGAAATCCGACCTCGCGCTGCGGCTGATCGATCGCGGCGCGGTGCTGATCGCCGACGATCAGGTGGAACTGCGCGCGCGCGAGGGGCGCCTGTTCGCCGCACCGCCCGAGGCGATCGCGGGCAAAATCGAGGTTCGCGGGGTCGGCATCGTGCCGATGGCGTTTGCAGAAGACGTGCCCGTCGCCTGCATCATCGACCTCGACACGCGCCCCGAGCGCCTGCCCGAGCCGCGCACGCAGACGCTGGGCGGCGTTGCGGTGCCCGTCGCCGCGGTCGATCCGCGCGAAATCAGCGCACCGTTAAAGGTCGAACTGCTCTTGAGCGGCGGCGCGATACCACTAGACTAGGAGATCAATGGCCAACGCCGATCCTCCCGTTCCCCGCACGCCGCTGCTGCTTGTCACCGGCATGTCCGGCGCTGGGCGTTCGACAGCACTCAAAGCGCTGGAGGACAACGGCTTCGAGGTCATCGACAATCTGCCGCTTTCGCTGCTGAAGCGTCTTCTGGCGGTTCACGACAAGGCCTTGGCGGGCAGCGATTCGGATCGGCCGCTTGCTGTGGGCATCGACGCGCGCACGCACGCATTCGATGCCGAATCGGTCGTTTCCCATATCAAATCGATGCGCGAGCACGGCATCGACGCGCGCGTGCTGTTCATCGACTGCGCGGGCGGCGAGCTTGTCCGCCGCTTTTCCGAAACGCGAAGGCGCCACCCGCTCGCGCTCGACCGACCGGCGGGCGACGGCATCGCCCGCGAGCGCGAGGTGATGGCGCCGCTTCGGCGCTGGGCCGACATCGTTATCGACACCACCGATTTCAGTGTCCACGACCTGAGACGCACGATCCGCGAGAAGTTCGCCCGCCACCTGCGCGGCGAACTGACGCTGACGGTGATGTCGTTCGGATTCGCGCGCGGACTTCCGCGCGACGCGGACATGGTGTTCGACGTGCGTTTCCTCGCCAATCCGCACTGGCAGCCCGAATTGCGCCCGCTGACCGGAAAGGACGCGGCGGTGGGTCGCCACGTCGCTGCCGATCCGGCCTACAGCGATGCTTTTGAACGGATTTCCAGCCTCGTCCTGTCGCTCGTTCCAAGCTACCGCCGCGAGGGCAAGGCCTATCTCACCATCGCGATCGGCTGCACCGGCGGCCGCCACCGATCGGTTTTTGTTGCCGAACGCCTTGCCGAAGCGATAAGGGCCGCCGGCTATACGTTGAACATTGTCCACCGCGACATGAGCGGACACAGTGAAGGTGTGGATGCCCAGGGCTTCGCGGCCCCGGACCAGGAAGAGAGACTGCCCGGATGATCGGTATTGTGCTGGTGACGCACGGGCGGCTTGCGGCTGAATTCGTCGCGGCCATGGAGCACGTCGTCGGCCCCCAGAAAGATGTCGCCGCAATCTGCATCGATGCCGACGACGACATGGAAGTGCGCCGCGCCGACATCGCAGCGGCGGTGAAGGCGGTGGATACGGGGCGCGGCGTCGTGATCCTGACCGACATGTTCGGGGGTACGCCGTCGAACCTGGCGATCTCGCTGCTTTCGGGCGGCCATGTGGAAGTGATCGCGGGCGTCAACCTGCCGATGCTGATCCGCCTTGCCAGCGTGCGCGGCGAAATGAAGCTCGAAGACGCCGTGCTCGCCGCTCAGGAAGCCGGCCGCAAATACATCTCCGTTGCATCGAAAATTCTGGGAGAGGTCGCCTGAGCGACGATCTGGACGGTGTGCCCGACGGCCACGACGGCGCCGTCCGGCAGCGCGTGCTCATCCGCAACAAACGCGGCCTCCATGCGCGCGCCAGCGCCAAGTTCGTGACGCTGACCTCTGAGTTTTCCGCCGCGGTCGCGGTGGAAAAGGACGGTTCGCGCGTGACGGGCACCTCGATCATGGGCCTGATGATGCTGGCCGCGAGCCCCGGCGACGAGATCGATATCATCGCGAGCGGACCCGACGCGGACGCCGCGCTCGCCGCTCTGGTGAAGCTCGTCGAGGACCGCTTCGGCGAGGAATAATGCCGCGCCGCATCACCAGCTTTTCCAACGAGACGATCAAACGCATCCGATCGCTCGAACAGAAGAAATTCCGCCGCATCGAGAACCGCTTCATGGCGGAAGGCATGCGGATCGTCGCGGAGGCGGCCGAAGCCGGGCATATCGCCGAAACGCTCGTTTTCGCTGAAGACCTGGCGGAGCACGCGCTGCTCCGGCGCCTCGTCGCGGCGTGCGAGGCGGCAGGCGGCGACGCCATCGAGGTGCCGCGCGAGATCCTTCACAAGATCACCGGCAAGGACAATCCGCAGGCGCTCGTCGGCGTGTACCCGATCCCCGAAACGCCGCTCGGCGCGCTCGACCGGAACGCATCGGGCGTCTGGACCGTGTGCCAGTCGCTGAAGGATCCCGGCAACCTCGGCACCATCCTGCGGACGAACGATGCCGTCGGCGCGGGCGGGCTGATCCTGCTCGACCAGAGCTGCGACCCCTGGTCGGTCGAGGCAGTGCGCGCCTCGATGGGGGCGCTCTTCACGCAGCCGATCGTGCAGACGACGGGCACGGACTTTTTCGAATGGCTGCGCGCCGGGCCGGGCATGCTCGTCGGCACCAGCCTGCGCACCGAACACGATTATCAAGACGTCCGCTACGAAGCGCCGACCTTCATCCTGATGGGCAACGAGCAGCACGGCCTGCCGGAAGACTACGAAGCCGCGTGCGATGTGCTGGTGAAGATCCCGATGCGCGGCAAGGCCGATTCGCTGAACGTGGCGGTGAGCTGCGCGGTGATGCTGTACGAAGTGCTGAACCAGCGGCGGCGGTAGCTATTCGGCGGCTTCGGCGGGCGGCATCAGCTTGGTGAGCGCACGCGGCGTGGTCTCGATGACGGGCAGGCGCTCGATCTCTTTCTTCGGCGGTTCGATCGACAGGTCGCGGAAGCGCTGCGCCGAGGTCAGCACCTGGCTTTCGAGGCTGCCGACGAAGGCGTTGTAGGCGCTCGTCGCGGTTTCGAGATTCTTGCCGAGCCGGCCGACATGGCCGCCCATCGTCGCGAGGCGCTCGTAAAGCTCCTTGCCGAGCGTCGCGATGTCGCGCGCCTGTTCCTCGATCTTCTCCTGCCGCCACACCATCGCCACGGTGCGCGCGATGGCGATGAGATTGGTGGGGGAGGCGAGCAGGATCTTCTGGGCGAACGCGGCCTCGAACAGGTCGTGGTCGGTCTCCAGCGCGGCGGCGAGGAAGTTCTCGCCGGGGATGAACATGATGACGAAGTCGGGCGTCGATTCGAACTGCTCCCAGTACGCCTTGCGCGACAGCGCGCCGACATGGCCGCGAATCGTCGCGGCATGAATCTTCAGATGTCGCGTCCGTTCGCCTTCATCGGCCGAATCGACCGCATCCTGATAGGCGACGAGCGAACATTTCGCATCGATGACCAGCGACTTGCCGCCCGGCAGCTTGATGACCGCGTCGGGCCGCAGGCGCCCGTCCCCGGTATCGACCGAAACCTCCTCGGCGAAATCGACCTGCGACGAGAGACCGGCCATTTCGAGCACGCGGCGGAGCTGGTGCTCGCCCCAGCGGCCGCGCGCCTTGGGCGCGTTGCGGAGCGCGTGGACAAGGCGGGCCGCCTCGCCGGACACCCTCTCCTGCCCCTCGCGCATCAGGCCGATCTGTTCCCGCAGCCCTTCATAGGCGCCGTGCCGCGCGGTTTCGATCTCCTTGAGGCTGGTTTCGTAGCGGCTGAGCGTTTCCTTCACCGGCTGCAGAAGCTCGGTGAGCGCCAGCTTGTTCTTTTCGAGCCCGTCGCTTGCCGCCTCGCGATGGCGCTTGAGCGTTTCCTCGGCGCGCTTGACGAAACTCTCCTGGCTCTTGTCGAGAACGTCCTGCGCCAGCGCGCCGAACTGCTTTTCGAGCCGGAGAAGATGGTCGGCGTGCTGCCGGTCGCGCTCGGCTGCGGCGGCGATGAACCCCGCATGCTCGATTTCAACATCGCGCAGACGCGCATTTTCCGCGCGCAGCGGCGCCAGCGCCTCGACCTCGCGCTTCGCGGCATCGAGATCGCGAATCGCCGCGAGAAACTTTTCCAGATGACGCGCCGCCGCGCGGCCCCACAGCCACCAGCCGGCGGCGATGCCGACGAGCAGCGCCAGGAGGCCGACAAGGAGATGGGCGGTCGTCATGGGTGCTCCAAACGTGAACAGATCGGGAACTGCATTGCTAGCGCAATTGGCCGCCCGACGCAAAGACCTTGCATCAAAACGACTTTGACGGACAGGATGCAGCGAGAGGGCGATCCGGTCATGAGCACAGTCGAAATTGTCGCCGAAGGCCTGGCGTTTCCCGAGGCCCCCGTGTGGATGCGCGACGGCAGCGTGATCGTCGTGGAGGTCGCGGCAGGCCGCATCACGCGCATCCTGCCGGACGGCCGCAAAACCACCGTCGCCACGCCCGGCGGCGGCCCCAACGGCCTGGCGATCGGGCCCGACGGCGCGCTCTATCTGTGCAACAACGGCGGCTTCGAATGGATCCGGCAGGACGGGCTGCTGATCCCCGGCCACCTCGCTGCCGACTACACGACAGGACGCATCGAGCGCATCGATCTTTCCACCGGCAAGGTCGAACGGCTCTATGCCGAATGCGACGGCCATGCCCTTTCCGGCCCCAACGACATCGTGTTCGACGCAAGCGGCGGCTTCTGGTTCACCGATCTGGGCAAGATTCGCGAAAACGCCACCGACCACGGCGGGCTCTATTACGCGAAGCCGGACGGTTCGGACATCCGCTGCGCCGTCTACGGCCCGGGCATGAACGGTATCGGGCTCTCGCCCGACGGCCGCACCGTGTATACCGCGCTCACCATGGAACGCACCGTCCTCGCCTTCGACATCACCGGCCCCGGAGAGGTCGCGCCCTCGATGTTCGCGGCGCTGCCCGGCCGCGTCGTCACCGCGTTCGCGGGACATACCCTGCTTGATTCGCTCGCGCTCGACGCTGACGGCAACGTGTGCGTGGCGACGCTGGTGGCGAGCCCCGGCATCACGTCGGTCGATCCGGCGACGGGCGCGCAATCCCTGCGCGCGTTTCCCGACCTGCTGACCACCAATATCTGCTTCGGCGGCGGGGACATGCAGGACGCCTGGGTGACGCTGTCTTCCACGGGCCGGCTGGCGAAAACGCGCTGGGACCGGCCCGGCCTGAAGCTCGCGCATTATGCCTGACGATCAGATCCCCACAGCGGGCCACATCAGCGAAAGCCAGACGAACGACGGCGGGCGCACCGTGCACCTTTCCGGCCGCATGACGATCCGCTTCATCGATCCGATTTCCCGGCGTCTGCGCGAACTCGAAACCGACCCCGCACCGCTCACCATCGACCTTGCCGACATCGAGCGCATCGATACCGCAGGCGCCTGGGTGCTCTACCGCACACGCGTGGCGCGCGAGAGCGCGGGGCTGCCCTTCGCGCTGACGGGGGCAAGCGGCAAGGCCGAAGAGCTGATCGACCAGATCTGCTCGCACACCAAACCCGTGAAGATCCGGCCCGACCTGACGCCGGGCTTCATCCGCACGCTGGAGAAGCTCGGCGGGTGGATCATCTTCTCGGCGACGACGTTCGGCGGTTTTCTGTCGTTCCTGGGCCTTACGCTCGTGTCGCTCGGCAAGGTGATCGCGGCGCGGCGCGCGTTCCGCTGGCGCGCCTTCGTCAATCAGTTCGAGGCTGTCGGCGTCTCCTCGCTCGGCATCATCGGGCTGATGAGCTTCCTTGTCGGCATCGTCGTCGCGCAGCAGGGCGCGGTGCAGCTGCGCCAGTTCGGCGCGGATGTGTTCGTGATCAATCTCGTCGGCCGGATCACGTTTCGCGAACTCGGCGTGCTGATGACGGCGATCATGGTCGCGGGCCGTTCGGGCAGCGCGTTTGCAGCGCAGATCGGGTCGATGAAGCTCGCCGAAGAGGTGGACGCCATGCGCACCATCGGCATGCCGCCGATCGAGGTGCTGGTGATCCCGCGCCTGGTCGCGGCCGTGATCGCCATGCCGCTTCTTGCGTTCTACGGGTCGATGCTCGGCATCCTGGGCGGCATGATGCTGACGTGGGTTTCGCTCGGCATCCCGCCCGCGACGTTCATCCAGCGGCTGCAGGAGGTGGTGCCGCTCACCGACGTGTGGGTCGGGCTCATCAAGGCGCCCGTGTTCGGGCTCGTGATCGCCGTCACCGGCTGCTTCCAGGGCATGCAGGTGCGCGGCAACGCGGAGGATGTCGGCCTGCGCACGACCGCCGCCGTCGTGCAGGCGATTTTCCTCGTCATCGTGATCGACGCGTTCTTCGCGGTCTTCTTCTCGGCGATCGGATGGAACTGATGGCCGAGGCACCTGATCGCCGCGGCGCCGTGATCCGCGTGACCGGGCTGCGCAACAGCTTCGGCGAACAGGTGATCCACGACAATCTCGACCTCGAGGTCAGGCGCGGCGAGATCATCGGCGTCGTCGGCGGATCGGGTACGGGCAAGACCGTGCTCATGCGCGCGATCATCGGCCTGCAGCGCTACGATGCGGGCGAGGTGGAGATCTTCGGGCGGCGCGTCAGCGGCCTCGGCGAGCTTGAGGAACTGGAGCTTCGCCGCCAGTTCGGCGTTCTCTTCCAGAACGGCGCGCTCTTTTCCACGCTCACCGTCGCCGAGAACATCGAGGTGCCGATGCGCGAGTTCTACCGGATCGAAGACCGGCTGATGGACGAGATCGCCGCATACAAGATCGCGATGGTCGGCCTGCCGCCCGACGCGGGGCCCAAGCATCCGAGCGAGCTTTCGGGGGGCATGAAGAAACGCGCCGGCCTTGCCCGCGCGCTCTCGCTCGATCCGCGCCTGCTGTTCCTCGACGAGCCGACCGCGGGGCTCGACCCGATCGGAGCGGCCGCCTTCGACCAGCTGATCCTCCAGCTGCGCGACGCGCTCGACCTCACCGTTTTCCTCATCACGCACGATCTCGACACGCTGCACACGATTTGCGACCGTGTCGCCGTGCTGGCGGACAAGCGGGTGCTGACGGTGGGGACCATCGAAGAACTGCTGGCCTTCGACCATCCTTGGGTTCAGGAGTATTTCCACGGTCCGCGCGGCCGCGCCGCGCTCGCGGGCGCCGCAGCAGCAGGGGTTTGATTTTGGAAACGAGAAGCAACCACGTTCTCGTCGGCGCCGTCGCGATCGCGCTGTTCATCGCCGCGTTCCTCTTCATCCTGTGGATCGCGCGCGTCGATACGTCGGACCGGCAGAAATACGACATTTTCTTCCGCTCGGTTTCCGGGCTCGCGCGCGGCAGCGCCGTGAACTACTCGGGCGTTCCCGTCGGCACGGTTCAGCAGATCCGCCTGATGCCCGAAACGCCGAACTTCGTGCGCGTCCGCATCGAGATCGAGGAGGGCGTCCCGATCCTGCAGGGGACGGTCGCGACGATTTCCAGCGTCGGCTTCACCGGCGTTTCCATCATCGAGCTGGAGGGCGCCATCAAGGGCGCGCCGCCGATCGACGAGACCGGCCCTTACGGCGCGCCCGTGATCCCGACCAAGCCCGGCGCGCTCGGCCAGCTCCTCGATTCCGCCCCGCAGCTTCTCGAACGGATCAGCACGCTCACCGCGCGGCTGAACGAGGTGCTCAGCCCGCGGAACCAGGAATCGATCGCCGGGATCCTGAAAAGCACGAACACCATCACCGCAGCGGTCGCCAGCCGTGACGGCGACATCGCGGAGGCCGTGACGGAAATCCGCACCACGATCGCGGAAACCCGCAAGATGGCGGCATCGCTCGCCGTGCTTGCAGACAGCACCAGCAGGCTGGTCGATACCGAAGGCAAGCCGCTCGTCGCCGATCTTCGCAAGACGCTGCAGCGCGCAGACAGCGCGCTCGTGGAGCTGGAGGCGACCTCGCGCGCGGCCCGCTCCGGCGCCGAGGCGTTCAGCGGGCAGACGCTGCCCGAGGTCAATCTTCTCGTCGGCGACCTTCGCGAGATGTCGCGTTCGCTCGGCGCCATCGCCGCCAAGCTCGACGAGGATCCCGCAGGCGCCCTCGTCGGAGGCCGCACGCTGCCGGAATACAAGCCCGACGGAGACAAAGACCGATGAAACCGACCGCCAAGGCCACCATTATCGCGGTCCTGCTGCTCGCCGGCTGCGGGCCTCTGGTGCAGATCGGCGGCGCCGGAGATCCCCCGGAGTCGCTGCTCACGATCCGCGCCGAAACCGGCGAACGGGCGGCGCTCACCGGCAAGCCCCTGCTCGTGACGGTGCCGAGCGCGCCCGGCGCGCTGCGCACGCTGCGCATTCCCGTCTCCACGAACGCAACGGAAATCGCGTATCTTCCGCAGGCGAGCTGGGTCGAGCAGCCGGTGGTGCTGTTCCAGCGCCTGCTCGGCGAGGTCGTGCAGGCGCGGACGGGTCGCCCGGTCATCGACGAGCGCAATGTCGATATCGCGGGCGCGCACCGGCTTTCCGGGCGGCTGCTCGAATTCGGTCTGGATGTGCGCGGCGCGCCGCAGGTCCGCGTGCGCTACGACGCGATATTGTCGGCGACCGGGACCGGCTATGTCGCAAGCCGCAGTTTCGAAGCGACCCGGCCCGTTTCCGCCCAGACCGGCCCGTCCGTCGCCCGCGCGCTCGGCGAGGCGGCGAACGAGGTTGCCGCAAGTGTCGGCGACTGGGCGGCATCGCATCCGTAACGATCCCGGGAACCGAGGCGACACGTCGCCGGTTTAGACGCGCAGGCAGGCTATTTGAGGGACAGACGCATGAGAAAAGAAGCACGGCTGGCTTTGGGGATCACGGTAAGCACGATCGTGCTCGGCGCCTGTGTGGCAGGGCCGGGAACCAGCGCGAACGCGCAGAAACCGCGCCAGATCAGCGCCAGCGAACGCGCGCAGGCGGCGCAGGCGCATCCCGAGATCATGGCCGAGTTCGGCGGCGCCTATGAAGGCCCCGGCAGCGCGATGGTGAAGCGCATCGGCAAGGAGGTGGCGGTCCGTTCCAACATCGCGTCCGCCCAAAGCGAATGCACGGTGACGCTGCTCAACACCACGGTCGTCAACGCCTTCGCCATCCCCGGCTGCTACGTCTACATGACGCGCGGGCTGCTTTCGATCATGAACAGCGAGGCGGAACTCGCCTCGGTGCTCGGCCACGAAATCGGCCATGTCGATGCGCAGCATTCCAAGAAGCGCCAGAATGCCGCGCTCGGCAGCGGGCTCGTCTCGATCCTCGCGACCGTGCTCACCGGCAGCAGCCAGGTCGGGCAGCTTGCGGGGCAGCTCGGGCAGGCCTGGACGATGAAATATTCGCGCGATCAGGAGTATCAGTCCGACGATCTGGGCATCCGGTACATGACGGCGGCTGGCTACGATCCCTTTGCAGCCGCCGAGATACTCCAGTCGCTCGGCGATCAGGAAGCGCTGGAAACGAAAATCCGGGGCCAGACCGAAGCCGCGCAGGTGCCTTCGTGGGCACGCAGCCATCCGCTCACCACCGCCCGCGTCAAGCGCGCGTCGCAAAAGGCCGCGGCCACGGGCGTGAAGCCGGGCCAGTTGAAGCGCGATGCGCCCGATTATTACGCTGCGGTCGACGGCATGCTCTACGGCGACGATCCCGAGCAGGGCTTCGTCGAGGGCCACACGTTCGCGCACCCGGTTCTCAAGATCGCCTTCGAGGTGCCGCAGGGCTATTACCTGAACAACGGCGCGGCGGCCGTCACCGCGTCGGGCGCGCAGGCGCAGATCCAGTTCAGCGGCGGCAAGCTCGGCGACGGCGACAGCCTCGATTCCTACATTTCCACCGTGTTCCAAGGCGTGCTCGGCAACAGCAAGGCGCAGTACACGGGCGTGCAGCGCACGACGATCAACGGGCTCGATGCAGCGACCGCCACGGCGCGCGTCACAACGCAGAGCGGCAACCGCGACGTCACCGTCTACGCCTACCGCACCGGCGGCGGCAGCGGTTATCACTTCGTCTTCATCTCGCCTTCGAACGTGAATGCGTCCAGCGTGGTGAGCACCACCGCCCGTTCGTTCCGCAGGCTGACCGACGCGCAGGCCGCCGCGCTGCGCAAGCGCGTCGTTCAGGTCGTGACGGTAAGGGCGGGAGACACGGCGCAGTCGATTTCGCAGCGCATGGCGTTCAGCAACTACAGGCTCGAACGCTTTCTCGTGATGAACAACCGCGAAGAAAACCCGACTCTGCGCGCCGGCGAGAAGGTGAAGATCGTCGTTTACGGATGACGAATGAAAAGGGCGCCGGGTTTCCCCGACGCCCTGTTCGTTCGCTTGGCGAAGACTGACGCTTAGGCGTCGGTCATCGCGCCTGCGGCGTTGTTCATCGTGGCGCTGATGGCATTGCCCAGCGCGCCCATGGCGCCGATGGCAGCAACCGCGATGAGAGCAGCGATCAGACCGTATTCGATGGCCGTCGCGCCCTTCTCTTCTTTACGAAGCTTACGGAAAAACGACATTTCTAGTCTCCTATACCAGTTCCGTACGTACCCGGTGTTCCTCTGTCCCCGTCCAAGAGGTCAGCAATGCATCACTATCGCATTGCTCTTGCCAATTGCTTAAAGGCGCTGGTGAAAATGCGTTAACTTTCGAAGCGGTTGTGAAGGCAAAAAAACAGGCCCGCAGGCCTGTTCGTTTTGAAGCCGTTCGTCGCGTGAGCCTACGAACTCTCCTTCACATTGTTCTCGATCTTGCCCCACATGTTGGTGAGGCCATTGCCGAAAGAATTGAATCCCGAGATCGCGCCGACCGCGATCAGCGCCGCGATCAGACCATACTCGATCGCCGTCGCGCCTTCGCAGTCGCAAACCAGCTTGCGGATGAATTGGGGCATCGGCCGCTACCTTACAGTTCAAACACGGATCAAAGGGCTTGCAATGTCCCTTCTCCTCCGTTTTAGCCCTCAGGCGTTAACAAACTCACACAAGCCGGACTAAGCGCGGGGTTAACCAAATGAATCCATTGCCGGTCCGCATGGTGGTCGCCGCCGCGCTCATCGATCCCGACGGCCGCATATTGCTCGCGGAGCGCCCGGCGGGAAAGCATCTTGCGGGAACCTGGGAATTCCCCGGCGGCAAGGTGGAACCGGGCGAAACGCCCGAAGCCGCATTGATCCGGGAACTGCGCGAGGAACTCGGCATCGAGACGGAAGCATCGTGCCTGGCCCCGGCGACCTTCGCCAGCCACGGCTACGACCACTTCCACCTGGTGCTGATGCTCTATGTCTGCCGCAAGTGGCAGGGCACGCCGCACGGCCACGACGGCCAGCGCCTGCGCTGGGAGCGCGTGAACGACCTGTTCGCGATCGACATGCCGCCCGCCGACCGGCCGCTGATCGGCACGCTCGCCGCGCTTATTTAAGCGGCGGCGCGCGCCCCGTCATGGTGACGATTTCGAGCTGGACGGGATGCCTTCCGTCCGCCTCAGCAGCAGCTTCCGCCGCAGCATGAAACGCCGCAGCGTCGGCGCGCGAAAGCGGCGCGCGGCTGCGCGCGTGAAGCACGTTGCTCTCGCCCATGCCGCGAAGGTCCGCCAGCATCGCCGCCGCGCCCGGATAGCGCACGGTCCGCGCATGCACGTCGACCACGGGCTCGACGAAACCCGCGCGCTGCAACAGTCCCGGCGCCTCGCGCGGATCGACCATCGGCAGAAAACGGGGCGAAGCACCGTCGCGGCGCGCCGTTTCGGCCGCGAGCAGGCGCGCGCGCAGGTCCGCAAGCGATGCCCCGCCGACGAACGCGGCGAGGAACACGCCGCCCGGCTTCAGCACCTGCCGGATCTGCACGAGCGCGCCGGGCAGATCGTTGACGCTGTGCAGACTGGCCGCCGACAGCACGGCATCGAAGCAGCCGCGCCCGAACGGCAGGCGGTCCTCGTCGCACATCACCCCCGCCGCCGCCTTCGCGAATCGAAAGCCCGGATCGGTCGCGACCGTCTCGCTTTCGGGCAGCAGCGCGGCGAGGCGCCCGTCGTGGGCCCCGAGATCGAGAACGCGCGCGGGCGGCGGGCCGAGCCCCGCGAGCCGCTCAACGAGATCGGCCGTCAGCGCATCCTTCAGAAACGCATAGTGCCCGAAGTCGCCGGCGGCGCGGTCGCGGGCGCGGCGGCGGGCGGCGCGGTCGAACGGTTCGATCAGGTCTGACATGCGCGTCCTCTCTTGTCGGAGGGAGGCTGCAAGCGCAATGCTGGGGTGCTACGACACGCAAATGGAGATGCCGGTCTTCCAGCTTCTGAAACGCTCGGGCGCGGGGTTCCTCGACCTTCTGCTGCCGCCGCGCTGCCCGTCGTGCAAAGCGATCGTGGCGCGCGACGGCAGTTTCTGCGCGCCGTGCTGGTCGCGCCTTCACTTCGTCACGGCGCCGATGTGCGCCTGCTGCGGCCTGCCGTTTCCCTACAGCGCCGGGGATGGCGCGCTCTGCGGCGCATGCGCGCAGACGCCGCCGCCTTTCGACCGCGCCCGCGCGGCGCTCGTCTACAACGGCGCCAGCGCCGGGCTCGTTCTCGCGCTCAAGCACGGCGATCGTACGGGGCTTGCGCGTATTATGGCGGGCATGATGGCGCGCGCCGCCGCGCCGATGCTCGCCGAGCGGCCGCTTCTCGTTCCCGTGCCTCTGCACGCGGCCCGCCTGCGCACGCGGCGCTTCAATCAGGCGGCGCTTCTGGCGGCAAGGATCGCCCGGCGCGCGGACCTGCCCGTCCTCGCCGCCGCGCTCGCCCGCGTTCGCGATACGCCGATCAGCCGCAGCATGTCGCGGCGGCAGCGCGCGGAAAATGTGCGCGGCGCCATTCGCGTTCGGCCCGGCGCGGCCGCGCGCATCAGGGGCGCGCATGTCCTGCTGGTGGACGACGTGATGACGACGGGAGCGACCGCAGAGGCCTGTGCCCGCGCGCTTCGCCGCGCCGGAGCGAAACGCATAGATATTGTAACTTTCGCCCGCGTCACCCATGATACGGTCGAACAGGGCTGAAAAGAGCCAAAGGGACTGCTGTTGCCTAAGATTGAAATCTACACGAAATTCCTCTGCCCGTACTGCACGCGCGCGAAATCGCTGCTGAAATCGAAGGGCGCGAACTTCGAGGAGATCGACATCACCCTGTGCGGAAGCCGCCGTTCGGAAATGATCCAGCGCGCGCACGGCCGCACCACGGTGCCGCAGATCTTCATCGGCGGGCAGCACATCGGCGGTTCGGACGATCTCGTCTCGCTCGATATGGATGGCAAGCTCGATCCGCTACTGGCGCAATCTCTCTGAACGCCCCATATCCGGTGCCATGACAATACGCATCGCCATCGCCCAGATGACATCCGGCACGGCCCCGGCGGCCAATGCCGCCGTGCTCGCGGACCATGTCGCCGCCGCTGCGGCGGACGGCGCGGCCATGCTGTTCACGCCCGAGATGTCGGGGATGCTCGACCGCAACACCGCGCGCCTGTTCGCAAACGCCCGCAGCGAGGACGAGGATGTCGCGCTCGCCGCCGTGCGTAAAGCCGCACGGGAAGCGGGCATCTGGGTGGCGCTCGGGTCGCTCGCACTTCGCGACGCGCGCTATCCCGATCGCCTCGTCAACCGCAGCCTGGTGATCGACGACACGGGCGAAATCCGCGCGCGCTACGACAAGATGCACCTTTTCGACGTCGAGGCGGCGCCGGGCGAATATTACCGCGAATCCGCGAGCTTCGTTGCGGGCGTAGGCGTCTCGCTTGCCGAAACGCCCGTAGGCACGCTCGGCCTCGCGATCTGCTACGACGTGCGCTTCCCGCGCCTGTTCGATGCGCTGAGCGGCGCGGGCGCCGTGGTCATCGCCCTGCCCGCCGCGTTCACCCGTCCCACCGGCCGCGCGCACTGGCACACGCTGCTGCGCGCCCGCGCCATCGAAACGGCCTCCTTCGTGATCGCCGCCGCGCAGACCGGGGAGCACGAGGACGGCAGGTCTACTTACGGCCACTCGCTGGTGATCGATCCGTGGGGCGACATCCTGCTGGATGCGGACGAAGCCCCGGGGCTTCATTTCGCGGAGATCGACCTTTCGCGCGCCGAGGACGTGCGCAGGCGCATCCCCGTGCTTCAGCACCGCCGGGACATCGCCGCGCCGTGATCGTCTT
The DNA here is from genome assembly GCF_014199685.1 of Sphingosinicella soli. Lineage (GTDB taxonomy): Bacteria > Pseudomonadota > Alphaproteobacteria > Sphingomonadales > Sphingomonadaceae > Sphingosinicella > Sphingosinicella soli. Next base: position 29,511 of record NZ_JACHNZ010000016.1, read on the forward strand.
CGACCTGAAATGCGCCAACGCCCACGTGTTCGAAACATGGTTCGGCTCTTCGAGCGACTATGAAACGCAGCGGGAGCGCGGCCTGCTTTCATGCCCGCTGTGCGGCAATGCCGAGATCGCCAAGGCAGTGATGGCGCCCGCCGTTCCCGCCAAGGGCAACACGCGCGCGGATACGCGCCCTGTCCCCGTGGCAGGCGGCGAGGACGCGCGGATCAAGCAGATGCTGGGCGCGCTCGCCGAGATGCAGAAGAGCATGATCGAAAGCAGCGAGTACGTCGGCACCCGCTTCGCCGAAGAGGCCCGCGCGATCCATTACGGCGAAACCGATGCCCGCGGCATTTACGGCGAGACCACCGCCGACGAGGCCGTGCAGCTCCGCGACGAGGGCATAGAAGCCATGCCGCTGCTGTTTCCGGTACGCACCGGCCGCACCGACGCTTGATATTTTCGCACGCTGCCGCCACTGATGCAGCCGCGTGCCCCCGTAGCTCAGCAGGATAGAGCGACGGTTTCCTAAACCGCAGGCCGGAGGTTCGAATCCTCTCGGGGGCACCATTTTTCTGCTTCCCTCGACATAAGCGGGCGTTGCGGATTCCGTCGATGGGGATTGACAATTTTCTGTTTGGGATGACTTTATCCCGATCAGGAGATCAATGTCGGATATCCATCGGGGGCTAAGCTATGGTTCGGAAATGTCTGAAACTCGTCATTGCCTTCATGGCAGTCGCAACGCATGCCGTTGCCGCCCCGCCTCCGGAAACGCGGCCTGCCGTCGCCGCGACAGCCGCACCCACGGCGCCGGAAAACAGCACCCTTACCAAAACCGACGTCGATGCCTGGCTCGACGGCCTCATGCCCTACGCGCTTTCGCGCGGCGCGATTGCGGGCGCGGTCGTTGTCGTCGTGAAGGACGGCGCGGTGCTGACGCAGCGCGGCTTCGGCTATTCGGATGTCGAGAAGCGCACGCCGGTCGATCCTGAAAAGACGCTGTTCCGCCCCGGTTCGGTGTCGAAGCTGTTCACATGGACGGCGGTGATGCAACTCGTGCAGGAGGGCAAGCTCGACCTCGATACGGACGTGAACACCTACCTCGATTTCAAGATCCCGCCGCGCGAGGGCAAGCCGATCACGCTGCGCAACATCATGACGCACACCACCGGCTTTGAGGAAGCCGTCCGCCGCCTGATTGCGGACGACGTGGAAAAACCCGAACCGCTCGGCACCGTGCTGAAGCGCTGGACGCCCGAGCGCATCTTCGCGCCGGGGACGACGCCGGCCTATTCGAACTATGCGACCGGGCTTGCCGGCTACATCGTCGAGCGCGTTTCCGGCGTGCCGTTCGACGACTATATCGAGCAGCGCATCTTCGCGCCGCTCGGCATGAAATATTCCACGTTCCGCCAGCCGCTTCCGGCCGAACTCAAGCCGCTGATGTCGCAAAGCTACCGGACGGCTTCGGGCGAAGCGATGCCCTTCGAGGTGGTGGACGCGCCGCCCGCAGGCAGCCTTTCGACAAGCGGTGCGGACATCGCGAAATTCATGACCGCGCACCTTGCAAACGGCGGGCCGCTGCTCTCGCCGGAAACCGCGAAGACGATGCACACCACGTTCCTCGACATGATCCCGCCGCTCAACCGCATGGCGCTCGGGTTCTACGAGCAGAACCAGAACGGCTATCGCATCATCGGCCATAGCGGCGGCACGCAGCGCTTCTTCACCTATCTCTGGCTGCTGATCGACGAAAACGTCGGCGTGTATATCTCGCTCAACAGCGTCGGGAAGGACGGCGCACCGAGCGCAATTCACAATGCGCTCATCACCGGCTTCATGGACCGCTATTTCCCCGGCACGCCGCAAGACGGAACGGTGGATGCGAAGACCGCCGCCGCCCATGCCCGCATGATGGCGGGGAACTATATCGCCAGCCGCCGCTCCGACTCCACCTTCCTGCGGACGGGCGCATTCGCCGGCCAGATGAAAGTGACGGTGGATGCGGACGGCGGAATGCTGGTCCCGAACCTCAGGACGCCGGGCGGCGAACCGCGCGCATGGAAGCAGATCGCGCCCTTCGTGTGGCGCGAGGTCGGCGGCAAGCAGCGGCTGGCGGCAAAGGTCGTGGACGGCAAGGTCCAGCGCTTCAGCATCGATGCCGGGTCGGCGGCGGTGGTCTTCGAGCCCGTCCCCTGGCACGCGAACACAGCCTGGCTCAACCCGGCCATGCTGCTTGCCGCGGTCGTGCTGCTGCTGACGGCGCTGTCATGGCCCGCCGGTGCCATCGCCCGGCGCGTTTACGGCGCTCCCCTTGCGCTCACCGGCCGGGCGCGGCTGCGCTACCACGTGGTGCGCGGCGCTGCGGCGCTCGCGCTCCTCGTCTGCGCCGGCTGGCTCTTCGTCTTCAGCGCAATGATGCAGCAGGGCTTGAGCGCAATAAACGGCAAATACGACGGACTGGTCGTGGCCCTGCAGACAGGGGCCATGATCGGCTTCTTCGGCCTGCTCGGCGTCGCGCTCTGGAACGCCTGGAGCGTCTGGACGGGCGGGCGTGGATGGGGTTCGCGGGTCTGGAGCGTGCTGCTCGTTCTGGCCGCCGTCATTGTGCTCTGGGCGGCCGCCACGTTCGGCATGCTCGGCTACGGCCTCAACTACTGACCGGCGGGCGAACGGGGCCGCTGCAAACAGCGGCCCCTTATGATCAGCGACCCTTTCCGGTGCCGAGGATCGCCTCTCCGGGGAAAAGCTTCGTCCCCAGCTTGCCGCCGTCGACGACCGGCTTGCCGTTCACCAGAACGTAGCGGATGCCCACCGAGGCCTGCATCGGCTTTTCGAACGTCGCGGCGTCGATGACGACGGCGGGATCGAACAGCGTCAGGTCCGCGTCGGCGCCCACGGACACGCGGCCTTTTTTCGCCATCTGCGGTGAAATGCCTTCCAGCCGCTGGGCAGGCATGATCGTCATCTTGCGCAGCGCGGTCATCAGATCGAGCGCGCCGCGCTCGCGGACATAACGGCCGAGCACGCGTGCGAACGCGCCCGCGCCGCGCGGATGCTCGCCCGACGTGCGCCACGGCATGCCGTCCGATGCGATCGAGATCGCCGGTTCGGCGATCACCTGATCGACAACGTCTTCGGGGATCATGTGGACGACGACCGCCGCGCCCGGCTGCTCGCGCCGGTAACGCTCGAACGTCTCCTGCGTCAGCCGCTCGCCCGTGGCGGGCCATTGCAGATCGCCGTAGCTGATGCCCGAGCGTTCCTGCCAGCCGTCGCGGAAGAATTCCGATCCGATCGCCGTGCTGCCCGCCGTGTAGGGATAGGCTTCCGAGGTGATGTCGAGGCCCCGCGCCTGCGCGCGCTTCACCATGTCGATGAGGACCGGCGTATCCTTGAGCCCGGTGGAATGGAGATGCACGAGCTGCAGCGGCGCGCCGGTGACGGCGGCGTTCGCGATCACCTCCTGCGCCACCGCGATCGGTACGCCGGGCGCAGGATCAAGTGGCCGGCTGCGGACGTGCACGAAAACCGGCGCGCGCGTCTCCGCCGCGGCCTTGAAGATGTCGTAGATTTCGCTGCGTCCCGCCCCCGGCGTGTATTCGATGCCGAGCCCGTAGCCGAGCGCGCCTGCCGCGACCTCTGATCGAGCGCGGCGACGATCGCCTTCTGCTGCTCGGGTGTCGCGGAGGCCGTGTAGGCCTTGCGGTCCGCCACGGTCTCGCCGTTCGCGGCGCCGTGGCCCTTGCACGGCGCGCCGGCGATCACTTCCATGCGCGCGCACTGGTGCGAGGCGGTCGCACCGAAATTGATGAGCGCGCGGCCCTTCAGCGCGCCGACGAACGCCTGCACCGGCATTGCGCCGCCTTCCGCGTCGATCGCGGTCGTGACGCCGTCGAGCACCTGGAACTGCTGGCCCTTGTCGTGCTGTCCGTGCGCATGGAGATCGACGAAGCCCGGCGCCACGACGAGACCCCGCGCATCGATGTTGCGCTTGCCTTTCAGCGCTGCGGTGGAGATTTCGGCAATGCGGTTGCCGCTGATCCCGACGTTCGCGACCTCGTCGCGCCCGCTTGCCGGGTCCATCACGCGCCCGCCGGAAATCACGATATCATAGGTTTGCGCGAGCGTCGGCGATGCCAGCGCGGCAAGCGCGGTCGCCAGATAAAGCACGGTTTTCATTTATACCCTCCTCAGTTCGCGAACAGGAAATAGTCGCGCACGGTCCGCGCGATTTCGGCGATGGCGCGTTCGCGGTCCGCAGTCGGCGCGGCGCTCTCTTTCACATAGGCGGCGATCACGACACCCGTGCCGTCGGGCAGACTGACCATGCCCACGTCGTTCACCGTGCCGCCGATCGTGCCTGTCTTGCGCGCGATGGTCGTACCCGGCGGCATCCGGCCCGGCAGACGCGCCATGCCCGTGCGGCAGCGCTCCATGATCGCGGTGAACGCCTTGGTGCTTTCGGCCGAGAGCGCCTTGCCGGCGAACATGCGCGTGAGCAGCGCCGCCATCGCCGCCGGACTGGACGTATCCCTGGGGTCTGCGTCGAACGCCGCGTCGGGCCGGCTTCCCTTCGTGAGGAGCGCCGGATCCGCCTTCGCCGCCGTTTCGAACGCTTCGGTCAGCGGGCCTTCGCCGAGACGGTAGAAATCCCGCAGCAGCCGGTTCGTATCCCGGTCCAGCCGCATGGCGCTGACGCCCTGCGCGCGCACCCAGGCGGTCACCGCTGCCGGTCCACCCGCCGCTTTCATCAGCACGTCGGTCGCCGTGTTGTCGCTTTGCGTGAGCATCACCTCGAGCAGATTATGGACGGAAAGGCTGACGCCGGGGTGGATGAAACGGTCGGCGATCACTTCGGAAGGCGACATCATGTCCTGCGGCACGTCGAGCATCTGGTCGAGGCGGAGCTGCCCCTTGTCGACCATGTCGAAGATCTTGCCCGCGAGCGGCACCTTGAAGGTGCTTGCCATCGGAAACGCCGCGTCCGCGTTCAGAAGGATGCGGGGGCCCTTGCCGTCCAGCCGCCAGGCCGCGATGCCGACAACGCCGCCCGCACCGGCCGCGAGCCGCGCCACTTCCGTGTCCACAACCTTCGTCGCCGCAGGGACGGCGGCGGCGGCAGCGACGGCGGGCTGCCCTGCCAGAGCCGCAATAGCCAATGGCAAACAGAGCCAGCGCATGGCGTTCCGTTTCATGATCTCTCTCCCGTTTTTGAAATCCCGACGCCGGGCGTGTCGCGCGGCGAATTTCCATATGGGACAATGCTGGTAAATTTCATCAAAAGCAATATCGGATATGGAGCAACACAACATATTGAAATAATTATGTTATTTTTGTTTCACGAAAAAGCATGTGTAGATTTTCACAATCCCAATTTGAAAATAGCGTCCTGATATGTCAAAAGCGCCGGATATAAAAAGGGAGAGCCGAGATGACACGCCGACGCAATCGATCGACATCCATCGTTCTGAGCGGGGCCGCGCTCGCGCTGGCGTTGATCGCCGCGACGCCGTCGGCAGCGGCCCCTGCAGCAGAGGTGGTCAGCGTCGATCCGGCCCGCCTTTCCGGGCTTCCGGCATTCATCGACGGCGTGATGGCGCAGCAGATCGCCACGCGCGAGGTTGCGGGCGCCGTCGTCACGGTGGTGTCGGGCGGAAAGGTGCTCTTCACCAAAGGCTACGGCTATGCCGATATCGACCGCAAGATTCCGGTCGACGGCGAAAAGACGCTGTTCCGTCCCGGCTCCGTATCCAAGCTGTTCACCTGGACCGCGCTGATGCAGCAGGTCGAGAAGGGCCGCGTGAAGCTGGACGAGGACATCAACACCTACCTCGATTTCAAGATTCCGGCCACGCAGTCGAAGCCGATCCTCGTGCGCGATCTCTTCACGCACACGCCCGGCTTCGAAGACCGGGGCGGCATTACCGTGCAGAGCACGGCGGATTTCGTGCCGCTCGATACGTTCATGAAGACCAACATCCCCGCGCGCGTGCGCGAACCGGGCGTGGAAAGTTCCTATTCGAACTACGGCTCGGCGATCGCGGGCTATATCGTGCAGCGCGTTTCGGGGGAGGCGTTCCCGGATTATGTGGACCGCCACATCTTCGCGCCGCTCGGCATGACGAGCGCGACGTTCCGCGAGCCGCTGACCGGCGCGCGGGCGCAGAACATGGCGCTCGGCTATGAACTGAAAGACGGGCGCTACGTCGCCAAGCCCTTCGAGCTTTACGCCAACATCATGCCCGCGGGTTCAGCCTCCGCCACCGGGCCGGACATGGCGCGCTTCATGCTCGCGCACCTCGCCGACGGCAAGCTCGGCGACGCGCGCATCCTGAAGCCCGAAACCATGAAGCAGATGCGCGAGACGCTGCACAAAAACACGCCCGGGCTGCCGGGCATCGCCTACGGCTATCTGGTGACGCGCGAATCGGGGCCGCGCCTCATCGGCCACGGCGGCAACACGGCGGATTTCCACTCCTCGCTGATCCTCGCGCCGGAGGCCGACTTCGGCTTCTTCATCTCCACGACCGGCGGACAGGGCAGCTACGGCGCGCGCACCGAACTGCAGAACGCCATTATCGGCCGCGTTTTCCCGGAAAGCCCCGCAGCGCGCTGGACCGGCACTTCGACGCCGCCGGTCGGCGCATACCGCACCAACCGCCGCACCTACAGCGATCCGCCGCGCCCCGAGTTCGACATCCAGGTCACCGCCGCCGGCCCGCACGCGCTCACGCTCGAATCGCGCGGCAACAAGACCTATTGGGAACAGATCGGCCCGCAGCTCTACGAACAGGTGACAACCGCGCGCGAAGGCGGCCCCTTCGAAAAGCTCGCGTTCTACGGGCCGGAGAGCGACCGGAAAATGTCGTTCTCCTCACAACCGCACGTTCTTTATCGTGTTGTTAAATAGCCACCCACAAGGAAAAAGCTGTCCCATTCAGGATATTGATGTGGACAATTGAAAACTTTCTCGTAATTTTCACATTCAGAAATAGACGCTCGCACGGCGACGGCGGAGCGCAACGCTTTCCATCAAGTCAGAAAAGGGGACTGTTATGACTTCTACGCTTGGTATCCGTTCACCCATTCGCATGGTGTCGGCGAGCGCGCTTGCGCTCGGCGCCGCGCTCGCCTTTCCGGTTTCAGCGCTCGCACAAACCGCCGAATCGACTGCCGCCGATTCGGATGTCATCATCATCACCGGATCGCGCATCAGCACCGTAGGCTTCGACGCTCCGACGCCGACCACGGTCGTCAGCGCAGCCGACCTTAAGCTCGGCGGCCGCACGGATATCCAGGCGGCGCTCGCCGACCTTCCGCAGTTCCGCATGACGCAGAGCGCGACCTCGACGAACACGGTGACCTCGTCCGGCCAGTCGCCGGCCGACCTGCGCGGCCTCGGCGCAGCCCGCACGCTGGTACTGGTCAACGGCCGCCGTCATGTCAGCTCGAACGATCTGCAGACGATTCCCTACTCGCTCGTGAAGAGCATCGACGTCGTCACCGGCGGCGCCTCGGCAGCTTACGGCTCCGATGCTGTTGCGGGCGTCGTCAACGTCCTGCTCGACAACAAGCGCGAGGGATTCGAACTTGGCGCACAGACCGGCATTTCCTCGCGGGGCGACGGCGCGAAATACATGCTTGAAGGTTCGGGCGGATTCAGCTTCGCCGACGGCCGCGGCCACTTCATCGTCGGCGGCGACTATCTGAACGACAAGGGTGTCATCCCCGGCACCTCGCGGCCGCGCATCGGCGCGAGCGGCTTTTTCCCCGGCGCCGACGGCAGGCTGTATCCGACGGCCGGGCTGCGCGAGTCCAACCGGCACGAGGACGGCGTCATCACGTCTGGTGTTCTGGCCGGTCAGGTATTCAATGGGGACGGTACGCTGCGCCCCTTCCAGTATGGCACTCAGCGCCCCGGTGCGCCGACGCTCATGATCGGCGGCGAAGGGTATCACATCGACAATTACCGCTCGCTCTCTGCGCCGATCCAGCGCGCTAACGTGCTCGCCCGTGCGAGCTACGACCTCACGGACACTCTCAACGTGTGGGTCGAGGGCAATTACAACCGTGTCTGGGACGAACGCCCGTTCTTCCCCGATCTGTGGATCAACCAGCTCACGATTTCCGCTCAAAATCCATTTCTCAGCGACACGATCCGCAACCAGCTGGCAACCGCCGGTGAGACGTCCTTCACGATGGGCCGCGCGGTCACGGACGTAGCTTTGGCGCATTATGATTACACGCGCGAAACCTATCAGGTTTCGATCGGTGTCGACGGCAGCTTCGGCGACGGAAAATGGCGCTACAATGCCTATTACAGCCACGGCGAGCAGACACAGGACCAGACGCTGCGGGACATCACCCTGCGTCAGAACTTCCTGGACGCGGTGAATGCGGTTGAGGGTCCGGGCGGCACGCCGGTTTGCAGTATCGCCCTGACCGATCCCACGACGGCTTGCCGTCCGCTCAACCTGTTCGGTTCGGGCAACGCCGATCAGGCCGCAGTCGATTACGTGACCGCAGACTGGAACGCCTACACGACGACGTGGCTGGACAGCATGGGTGCCAGCATCAGCGGCGAACCCTTTGACCTCTGGAACGAGCCTGTCTCGATCGCCGCCGGCATCGAGTATCGCGAACAGGCGTTCAGCACCTCCTACGACGACAACTCGCTAGCGAGCCGCTTCGGCACCATCAACGGCCAGAACATCGCGAAAACCGGCAACAACGTGAAGGAGGCCTTCGTCGAGGTCGCCGTCCCGCTGCTCGCCAACCTTCCCTTCGTCGAGAAGCTGATGTTCAACGGCGCAGCGCGCGTCTCCGACTACAGCACCAGGGGTTCGATCTGGTCGTGGAAGGTCGGCGCAGTCTGGGATATCAACGACAGCATCAAGCTGCGCGCCACGCGTTCACGCGACATCCGCGCCGCGAACCTCACCGAGATGTTCAGCCTGCGTTCCACGCTGTTCACCACCGTCGTTGACGAGGGCATCCCCGCCACACGCCCGACGACGAGCATCATCCTCTACACCGGCGGCAATCCCGAAGTGTCGCCGGAGATCGCGGATACGTTCACCGTGGGCGTGGCGCTGTCGCCGAGCTTCATGCCGGGCTTCCGCTTCTCTGCGGATTACTATGACATCAAGATCAACGACGTCATCACCACCCTCACGGCGCAGCAGATCGTCAACAGCTGCTATCTGCAAGGCAACACCGGCGCGTGCTCGCAGATCGTCCGCAATGGTGCCGGCGCGATCACCGAGATCAACGCCGCCTTCATCAACGTCGCCAAGTTCACGAACAAGGGCATCGATTTCGAAGCGTCCTATCAGAGCAACCTCGACAGCATCGGCCTTCCCGGTCAGCTGAACATTCGGGGCCTTGCAAACTATGTCGACAGCCTCGCGGTCGATAACGGCATCCTCACGATCGAGGGGGCGGGCTATCTCGGCTCGCAGGCGACGTACCTCATCCCGAAGTGGCGCGGTACACTCAGCGCAACATATGAGAGCGAAACCTTCGGCGCCGATATCCGTACGCGCTATGTGGACGGCGGCGGCTATGCGCCTGCCAACGTACTTGCCGGCCAAGGCGATGGCGTCGGCATCTCCAGCCGCTGGTATTTCGACCTCGGTGCCCGCGTCTACATCCCCTATGGCGATGACAAGAAGTTCACGGTTTACGGGAGCGTCCAGAACCTCTTCGACCGCGCTCCGGCGGTGGCTGCGGTGAGTTCGCCGTATCACGACCTGATCGGGCGCTACTTCACGGTCGGAGCCCGCCTCAACTTCTAGGTTTCCCCCAGGTCAGTATCCCATGCCCGCGGATCGTTCCCCCGATCCGCGGGCCTTTTTTTATCGCACGCCCGAAGCCTTCACGGCGTCGGCGAGAATGGGGCGCATCAGCGCATAGGCGGCGGCGTTGGGGTGCAGGCCGTCGTCATCGAGACCGCCGAATTGGCGGGCTCTGCGTGCGCCGATGCGGCCAGAAACGCCGCGACAATTACGGCGCAGACGCCAGGCCCGCGTTCAGGCCGCATTTCGGGCAAGGCGGTTTCCGGCCTTTCCGCGCCCTGCCCGCTGTCGCCGCGCGGAGAGCCAGAGCCAGACGCCGCTGCCCGCGAAGAACACCAGCGAGAGACCGCCCGCGAGCACGAGCAGACGCCCGGCGAGCCCGCCCGCCTTGCCGGTGTGGATCGTGAAGAGCCAATCGTAGGCGGTGTTCATCGGCGGCAGCGCGGCGGGTTCATAACGGCCGAGTTCGACGCCTTCATAGGCGTTGTAGAAATACTGGCGCGTCGCGTTCGGGCGGCGCGACGATTCATCCTGGAAATACAGCGCAACCACCTGCCCCGCCGCGCCCGAGAAGCGAACCTCGCGCAGCGGTAGCGGCCCATGCCGGCTGCGCGCATCGGCGAGCAGCGTATCGACCGGACGCATCGGCATTTCGGAAAGCGCAACGTCGAACTTGGGGCGCGGCACCACGGGCAGATACGGCTGCAATGCGGCGCGGTGGATGAGAAGCGCGCCGGTAACGCCCGACATCACCAGCACGATGCCAATCGCTGCACCGATCGCGCGGTGCGCCGTGCGGACGGTGCGGTCCGCACCCTGCCCCGTGAGGATACGGAACCCCGATTTCAGCCTGCGGCGCCCCGGCCACCAGATGATGACGCCGAACACCACGAGGAACACGAGCGCGACGCCTTCGATGGTGACGATGATTTCGCCCGTCTTCCCCGCAAGCAGCGTATCGTGGAGGTGAAACAGCCACTCGGCGGGCCACGCCTCATAGCCGCCCTGCCGCACGATCATGCCGCCGTAAGGATCCACCGCGACCATCCACGGCGCACCGTTTTCAAGCCGCATGAAGGCCGTCGCGGCGCGCGCGGGATCTTCAGCGAACTTGATCCGCTGGAGCACCGCCTGCGGCGCGGCCTCGCGCACCGTATCGACCAGCGTTTGCACGGGCATCGCTTCGCCCGGCGTGACCACGAGCGCGGGATGGATGACGTTTTCGATCTCCTCGCGGAACACCAGGAGCACCCCCGAAAGACCCTGCACCAGCAGCAGCGCCGCGAAGGCAAGGCCTACCCAGCGGTGGAGCGTGAGCAGGGTCGTTCGGGTCGAAGGTTTCACGTCACTGCGCCGAATAGGCTTTCACGAGGCGGTAAAGAAACGCGCGCGCATCGAGCAGTGACGTGACGCGAATACGTTCGTCGAGGCCGTGCGCGCCGTTTCCGTCCGGGTCGCGGAACACGCCCGAGATGCCGTAGGTCGGAATACCGGCGGCGTTCAGGAAACGCCCGTCGGTCGCGCCGCTGCTGAGACTGGGGATCACCGGCACGCCGGGCCACATCTCCGCCGCGATACGCTCCACGGGCTTCATGATGCGCGCGTCGAGCGGCGGCGCGGGCGGCTGCGGTCCGGGCTTTGCGGCCAGCGTGATCTCGACACGCGCATTTGCGGCAACCTCGGCAAGGCGCGCGCGCGTCCCGTCAATGCTTTCGCCGGGCATGACCCGGCAATTGATGTTCGCTTGCGCGTGCTGCGGCTGCGCATTGGGCGCATGCCCGCCTGCAAGCTGCGTAGGCACGCACGTGGTGCGCAGGAATGCGTTCCACAGCGGATTGGCGGCCGCGATGCGGGCGAACGCCGCCTCGTCGGCAGTGCCGTTTCCGGCGGCGGCGAGATCCTGCGCGATTTGCCCGCTGTAGAGCCCGGATGTACGCCTGAAGAAGCCTTTCGAAGCCTCGGTCATGTTGACCGGAAACCGGTAACGGTCGATCCGCGCGACGGCAGCGGCAAGATGCCCGATCGCATTGTCGTCGACCGGGCGCGCACTATGACCGCCGGGCGCGGTGACGGTGAATTTGAAATCCTGATAATATTTCTCGCCGATCTGCACGCCGAAGGAAATCGGCTTGCCGTTCTCGTCAAGAACGCCGGACCCGCCTTCATTGACCGCGAATTCCGCCGCGAGCGTATCGGGCGCCGTCGCCAGCAGATACTGCACGCCGTTGAACACCGAATCGGTTTCCTCGCCGCAGGTCAGCGCCAGCTTGATCGTGCGTTTCGGTCGGTAGCCTTCCTGCTTGTAGCGAATGAAGGCGTCGACGAATGACGCCGCCATCGCCTTGTCGTCGACCGTACCGCGCGCATAGAAATAGCCGTTTTCCTCGAAGAGCGTGAACGGGTCGCGCTTCCAGTCCGACTTTTTCGCCTCCACGACGTCGATGTGCGCGAGCAGCAGCATCGGCGCGAGCTTCGCGTCGGTGCCCGCGATGCGCGCCACGAGGTTGCCCTGCCGGGGAAAGTCCGGCGACACGATGATCTGCATGTCGCCTTCGGCATAGCCCGCCGCCGAAAGCCGCGCCGCCATGCGCTCCGCCGCGAGCGTGCAGCTGCCGCTCGACAGCGACGTGTCCGTCTCGACGAGTTCGCGGTAGGTCGCGCGGAAATCGCTTTCGCCTGCGCGGGCCGGGTCGGCCTTCGGCGCGGCGATCGCCGCCTGGCCGAACAGGGCGCAGGCAACCACGGCAATACTGGGCAAACGAAACATCCGCACTCTCCCCCTCCACAATGAACCGGCGCAGCCTACGCTAGGCGTGAGCAGCTTTCATAGTGCTGTCGCATCAGGCGTTCTGCGCCAGATCCCTCGGGAGGCCGATCGCGACGCGCAGGCCGCCGCCCGGACGATCGGTAACCGATATGGTGCCGCCAAGCGCGTTCGCAAGCGCGCTGACGATCGCAAGCCCAAGCCCGCTGCCTTCGCTGTGGGCGCGGTCCAGCCGCCGGAACCGCTGGAACATGTGCGCGCGCATTCCCGGCGGAATCCCCGGCCCGTCATCCTCGACGACGACGTGAACGGCGTCTTCCGCCGCGACCCGGAGCCACACCGTGCCGCCGCGCCGGTTGTAGCGTATGGCATTGTCGACCAGGTTCGTGATGAGTTCGCGCGCGAACTCCTCGACCGTGCGAACGCTCGCGCTGCCCTCTGCATCGAACACGATTTCGATGCCCGCTTCGAGCGCTGCGGGAACGTGATCTTCGGCGACCGAACGCGAGAGCGCCACCAGATCGACATTGCGCGCAAGCCTGAGCACATTCTCGCGATTGCCTTCCGCGCGGGCGAGCGCGAGCAATTGGGTGAGCAGCCGCTGCAGGCGCGCGGTCGCGCTGTCGATATCGGCAAGCGATGCGCGCCCGCCCTCCGTGCCCGTGCCCTCGCGCTTCAGCACCTGCAGATGCGCGCGCAGGATCGACAGCGGCGTCCGCATCTGGTGCGACGCATCCGCCGTGAAACGGCGCAGGCCCTCCACCGCATTTTCCAGCCGCAGCAGGAGCCCGTTGAAGGCGTCGACGAGACTGCGCAGTTCGGCGGGAACCTGCTGCAGCGTCAGCGGCGTGAAATCGGTCGGCGAGCGTCGTGCGATGCCCCGGCGCACCTCCGCCAGCGGCACGAGCCCCCAGCGTACGGCAATCGGCACGAGCAGCACGAGCAGGCCGACGATCAGCGTTTCGAGCACGAGGAGCCCGGCAAGCATCCGCGCGCTGAGACTGCTTCGCGCGTCGAGCGTTTCCGCGACCTGCACGACCACCGGCGCCTCGACGCGTGGCACCCGCCGCACGATCGCCGCCACGCGGATCGGTGCGTGGCGGTACGCCGAATAGGCGAAGACGACGTCGTCGGTGCTTGCCGCGTCAATGTCGATACGGGGGAGATCGGGGTAGCCGGTGAGCAGTTCCCCGCCGACGCGCACGCTGTAATACACATTGTCGCGCTCGTCGTTTTCCAGCATGCCGAACGCGGACGGCGGCAGGTCAAGCGTGACCTCGCCGTCCTCCAGCGCAAGCGTGTCCGCGATCGAACGCGCCGAGGCATCGAGCAGGCGGTCGTTCACGCTTTCGACGATCCGCCCGATGATGAGCGCGCCGCCGACACCCAGGACCAGCGCGAGCGCCGCCGTCGGCACGATCAGCGCGACGAGCAGCCGCGCCGTCAGCGAAACGCGAAGATTACGCTTCAGCGGCAGGCGTATTCTCCATCACGTAGCCGAGGCCGCGCATCGTGCGGATCGCCGGGCCGGTCGGCCCGAGTTTGCGGCGCAGGCGGGCGATGTAGACCTCGATGGCGTTCGGCGCGACGGCCTCGTCGAAGCCGAACACTTCGGCGGCGAGCCGGTCCTTCGAGACCACCTTGCCGACGCGGACGACGAGCCGTTCGAGCAGCACCCATTCGCGGCGGCGAAGGTCGATCTGCTCGCCCGACACCCAGATCACGCAGCGCGACCGGTCGATCTGCAGATTGCCGACGCTGATCACCGGCGAGGGGTCGGAGACCGGGCGGCGCAGCAACGCCCGCAGCCGCGCGGCAAGCTCGGCGGGCTCGAAGGGTTTCAGCAGATAGTCGTCCGCGCCGAGATCGAGGCCCCGCACCCGGTCTTCCACCGAATCGCGCGCCGTCAGCATCAGGATCGGTGCGCGGCAACCGTTCGCACGCAGCGATTTCAGAACATCGAAGCCGCTCATGTCGGGCAGGTTCACGTCGAGCGTGATGACGGCGTAGGGCTCGTCACGCGCCATTTCGAGCGCCGATTCCCCATCGAGCGCGGAATCGACCGAATAGCCCTCTCCGCGCAGGGCCGCCGTCAGCCCGCGCGCAAGCGCCTCGTCGTCCTCCACCAGCAAGATTCTCGCCATGCTTCCCTCTTTGACAGAATGGCGATCGGCCCGCACACTATGCGCGTGATCGGGCTGCTTCGCAAAATTCCGTGCTTCGTCCCCCGCCGGCAGTCCCTGCGGCCATGGCGGCGCGCGCTCCTGCTGCTGCCCGCCGCATTCGCGCTGATAGCAGCGGGGCAACCGCGAGGCTATCCCCGCTCCTATGCGGATACGATCGCGGCGGCGCGGCGGGAAGGCGCGGTCGTGGTGTATTCAACCACCGACCGCCATGAGGTCGTGGGTGCGCTGAATGCATTCCGCAAGCGCTATCCGTTCCTGCGCGTCGATTACCGCGAGCTTGAATCGCCGACGCTCTACAACCGCGTCATCGCGGAATCGCGGGCACGAAAACCCACCGGCGACCTGATCTGGAGTTCCGCGATGGACCTTCAGATCAAGCTGGTGAACGACGGCTATGCGCAGGCCTATGCCTCCCCCGAAAAACCCTATCTGCCGGACTGGGCGATCTGGAAAAACGAAGCGTGGGGCGTCACCGCCGAACCCGTCGTGATCGCCTACAACAAACGCCTCGTGCCGCCCAGGGATGTGCCGCGCTCCCGCGCCGCGTTCGAACGTCTGCTGCGTTCCAACGCGGCGTTCTACAGGGGCCGGGTTTCCACATACGACCCGCGCCTGTCCGGCTTCGGCTATCTGCAATTGACGCAGGATTATCATGCGAGCCGCGACGTGATGGGGCTCGTCGGTGCGCTCGGCGCGGCGCGCGTGCGGCTGCATACGTCGAGCGGCCCGCTGCTTGCGGACATCGAAAGCGGCCGCAGCCTCTTCGCGTACAATGCGCTCGGCTCCTATGCGCTCGAGCTTGCCACGCGCAACCCGGACATCGGCGTCATCATGCCGAGCGACTACACGCTCGTCGTGTCGCGGATCGCGCTCATCGCGCGCGAAGCGCGGCAGCCCAACGCGGCAAAGCTGCTGCTCGATTTCCTGCTCTCCGTCGAAGGCCAGCGCCAATTGGCGCGTGCCTACATGGCGCCTTCGCGTGAGGATGTGGCGCCGCTGGCAGGCAGCAAGCCGCCGCCCTCGTCAGCGCGCCCCGTGAAGCTCGGCCCGGCGTTGCTCGCGAACCTCGACCGCATCCGGCGCGAGCGCTTCCTCGCCAACTGGCAGACCGCGCTCAACGAGAAATAGAGACCGATCGCCATTCCGCCCAGACCGGGGGCATTGTCGAAGTCTATCGCAACATAGGCCTGGACCGGCTCCAGCGCGTTCACTTCGTTCGTCGTCAGCGCAGCAGAAAAATGAGATATGCATGTTTCATAACATCCCTTGTGGTGATACATATGCTCTATGAATTCCTCGATAGCCCCCGAACACTGGCTGGCGCTACTCCATCAGCTCCCGGCAAAGCCGCCCTACCTGCGCGTGAAGATTTGGCGCCGCCTTCAGGCGATCGGCGCCGTGCCGCTCAAGAACGCCGTGCA
Organism: Sphingosinicella soli; assembly: GCF_014199685.1. Lineage (GTDB taxonomy): Bacteria > Pseudomonadota > Alphaproteobacteria > Sphingomonadales > Sphingomonadaceae > Sphingosinicella > Sphingosinicella soli. The sequence goes on from NZ_JACHNZ010000016.1 coordinate 45,670, forward strand.
TGTGCTGCCCCGGCAGGACGAGACTGAAGCCGCGTTCCGCGAGCTGCTCGCCGAGATCATATCGGGCGGCGGCGAGGCGGTCCTGATCGATGCGCGAATGATCGAGGGCCAGAGCGACGCCGATCTGCGCGGCCTTTTCGATGCGGGACGCGACGCTGACTATAACGAGTTGACGCAGGCCGCACGCCGCCTGCTCGAGACAGGGCCGCCCTCCGGCCCGGATATCGCCAAGCTCCAGCGGCGGCTCGCAGACATCGTCCGGCTCGACTTCTTCGGCGCGCACGGTCGCCAGGACGCCGAGGCGGCCCTGCGTGAGCTGGACCAGAAGCGTTACGTCCATCCGGATGTCGGCCGCACAGGCGAACCGGCACCCTTGTCTACCGCCGGTCTCAAGAACCGCGTCTGGGTGACGCGGCGCGGCGTCCATGTCGATCGTATTGCCAGCGCGTGGCTGATCCGCCGGTTCATCGACCCCGAGGCCCGTTTCAAGTTCGTCGACGGCAGGAGCTACGCGCCGCAGTCGGGTGAGCTGCGCTTCGATATGGTCGATGCCGAGTTCACGCACGAGGGCGATCGGTGCAGCTTCGAGACCCTGTTGCTGCGCGCCGAACTGGAAGGCGACCCGGCGCTCGCAGCGATTGGCGAGATCATCCATGATCTCGACATTGGCGACGGCAAGTTCGGGCGCCCGGAGACGCCGGGTCTCGGCGCGATGCTGTCGGGTGTTTGCGCATCGACCGACGATGACCTCGAGCGCATCGCCAGTGGCGGCGATGCGCTTAACCAGTTCCATGCCTTTTTCAGCAATCGAAAAGCCGAGCGATGACCGTCACCACGACCGAGCAGCACGAAAGCGCCGCCACGCCGGCGAAAGATCACGGCATCCCGTTCGGCGATGCCGTTCGGGTGTGGGCGCGGATCGCGTCGCTGAGTTTCGGCGGTCCCGCAGGGCAGATCGCGGTCATGCACCGCATCCTCGTCGAGGAGAAACGGTGGATCGGCGAGGAGCGGTTCCTCCATGCGCTCAACTATTGCATGCTGCTGCCCGGCCCGGAGGCGCAGCAGCTCGCCGCCTACATCGGCTGGCTGCTGCACAAGACCAAAGGCGGGCTGGTCGCGGGGGCGCTGTTCGTGCTGCCCGGCTTTCTGGCGATCCTGGGGCTCAGCTTCGTCTACGTCTTGCTCGGCCAATCGCCGCTGATCGAGGGGCTGTTCTTCGGTTTGAAGGCAGCGGTGCTCGCGGTCGTGCTTCAGGCGGTTGTCCGGGTCGGTTCGCGGGCACTCAAGAACAATGTCATGCGCGGGATCGCGGTGGCCGCCTTCGTCGCCATCTTCTTCTTTGGCGCACCGTTTCCGCTGATCGTTCTGGGGGCTGCGCTTGGCGGCTATATCGGGGGACGCCTTGGCGCTCCGGCCTTCAAGGTCGGCGGCGGGCATGGCGCGGCGAGCGGCGATGTGGTCCACGATCGCGACACTGCGCTCGGCGAGGGCCTGCCCGATCATGCCCGCCCCGATCTTGCATGGTCGCTCAAGATTTCGGGCGCGCTGCTGTTTCTTTGGCTGGCCCCGGTCGCGGCGATTCTCGTGCTGGTCGGTCCCGACGACGTGTTTGCCCGCATCGCGACATTCTTCAGCCAGATGGCGGTCGTAACCTTTGGCGGCGCTTATGCGGTGCTTGCCTATGTGGCGCAGGAAGCTGTCGGCACCTATGGCTGGTTGCAGCCCGGCGAAATGCTGGACGGCCTCGGGCTGGCGGAGACGACGCCGGGGCCGCTGATCATGGTCACCCAGTTCGTCGGCTTTCTCGCAGCGTTCCGGGATGCGGGCGATTTGCATCCGCTGGTCGCCGCGACGCTCGGAGCGATCCTGACGACCTGGGTGACGTTCGTGCCCTGCTTCCTGTGGATATTCGGCGGCGCGCCCTTCGTCGAGCGGCTGCGCGGCAACCCGGCGCTTTCAGCCGCGCTCAGTGCCATCACTGCCGCGGTCGTTGGTGTGATCCTGAACCTCGCGCTGTGGTTCGCCATCCACACGCTGTTCAGTGACGTGCGGACGGTGAACATCATGGGCGGCGCGTTCGATGCGCCGATGCTCGTCTCGCTCAACCTGCCCGCCTTCATTCTCGCAGCGGGGGCGGTCATCGCGGTGTTCCGCTTCAAGGCCGGAATGATCCCGGTGCTGCTGGCCTGCGCCGTCCTCGGCGCGGCCTATGTTTTCATCGTCTGAAGGGAGATGTTTCAATGACCGTCTCACGACGCGTGGCCGTCCAGGCCCTTGGAATAGGCGCAGTTGCGATGACCGCAATGAAGAGCGCGGCAGCACAGCAGCAGTCTGTATCGGCGGGCGCTCCCGCCTTCGTCGGCGGCTATCAGCCGAGGCCTCTCAAATTCGATCCGGCAAAGCTCGACGGACTTTCCGAACGGCTGATCCGGTCGCATTGGGAGAACAATTACCAGGGGTCGGTCAAGACGCTGAACGCACTGCGCCCCCGTCTGGCGGCGGCGCTCGCCGACAGTGAAGCCCCGGCCGCGATCTATGGCGGCCTCAAGCGCGAGGAGTTGCATCGCGCTGGCTCGGTCGTATTGCACGAAATCTATTTCGACACGCTGGGCGGCAACGGCGCAGCCGCAGGCTCGATCCGTGACGCGATCACGACGGCGTTCGGGTCTTTCGCGACCTGGGAGACCGAGTTCCGCCGCATCGGCATGAGCCTTGCCGGTGGGTCGGGCTGGACGATCCTTGCCTACAACCTCCATACCCGTTCACTGAACAATCATTGGGCGTGGGATCATATGCACGGCGCCGCCGCCGGCGTACCGCTCCTGGTGCTCGATATGTATGAGCATAGTTTCCACATGGACTACGGCACCCAGGCAGCCAGATACATCGATGCCTGGTTCCGTAATCTCGACTGGGAGGCGATCGACCGCCGCTATGCGCAGGCGATCGGTGCTGCCCGCAGTTGACGGGCCCGAATTCGATATCGCGGCGTTTCACGACCCGGTCCCGCGTATCAGCCCGCGCCTGCAGCCGCCTCATCCCCGGCAGACGCGTTCGAGGCGCCCGGCGTGGGCGGAATGGTGATCGGTCTCAGGCGTGCCAGGGGAACAGTCCGAGCACGAGGCATGTGATCATGAACACCGCGCACGCGCCGAGCGCCCATTTCATCGTGAAGCGCTGGTGGTCGCCAAGCTCCACGCCTGCCGTCGCAACCAGAAGATAGGTCGATGCGACCAGCGGGCTCAGCAGATGGATCTGCTGGCCGACAAGCGAAGCGCGCGCGACCTCCATCGCGGTGATGCCGTAATTTTCCGCCGAATGCGCGAGCACCGGCAGCATCCCGAAATAGAAGGCGTCGTTCGAGATGAGAACCGTGAAGGGAATGCTGACGAGCGCGGTGATCGGCGCCATGTAGGGGCCGAGCGCATCGGGGATCACGCCCGTCACCGTATTCGCCATCGCATCGACCATCATGGTGCCCGAAAGCACGCCGGTGAAGATGCCCGCCGCGAAAACGAGGCCTGCGGTTGCAAGCGCGTTCGAGGCATGGGCGGCGATGCGTTCGCGCTGCATATCCACCTGCGGATAGTTGACCATCACGGCGATTGCGAAGGCGACCATGAACAGCACCTGCAGCGGCACGTCACCGAACAGCAACACCCCCATCAGGGCGGCGGTCAGCGCGGCATTGAACCAGTAAAGGCGGGGGCGGCGCGTGGAGGGCGTACCGTCGCTGTCGGGGGTCGACAGGTCGAGCAGGCCGGGGGGCGGCATTGCGACCCGCTCGGTGATGCCGAGGCGCTTGCGCTCGGCGCGGCCGAGCATCCATGCGGCGAACAGCACCCAGCAGACCGTGGTGAGCACCGGCGGGATCAGCGACAGAAACAGCGCGCGCGGATCGACGCCGAGCGCGATCGCGGCGCGCGCGGTCGGGCCGCCCCACGGCACGAGATTCATCGCGGCGACCGCCATGATGAGGATGCAGGTGAGCACGCGCACATCCATCTTCATGTGCCGGTAGAGCGGCAGCAGCGCCGACAGCGTGATCATGTAGGTGGTGGTGCCGTCGCCATCGAGCGCGACGATAAGACCGAGAATCGCGGAGCCCATCGTGATCCGCAGCGGATCGCCGTGGGCGAGTTCGACGACCTTGCGCGTCAGCGGATCAAAAAGGCCCGCATCGATCATGATGCCGAAATAGAGGATCGCGAACAGCAGCATCACGCCGGTGGGCGCGATGTCCCTGATGCCCGTGAGCATCATCTCGCCGAGACCCACCGAGAATCCGGCGATCAGCGCGAACACCGTGGGCACGATGATAAGCGCGATCATCGCGGACATCCGCTTCGTCATGATCAGAGTCATGAACGTCGCGACCATGCCGAAGGCGAAAATGGAAAGCATCAGCCGGCGGTTCCCCTCAGTGCCCGCCGACGTGGGGGCAGTCCCAATGTTTGCGTCATCCTAGGCGCCTTTGTCTTTCAAGAAGCTGTCAGTGATGCGCGCAGCATCAGCGGCAGCAGACCGCCCGCTTTCAGCACGCGCACTTCAGCGAGCGTCTCCACTGCGGCGCGCGCCGCGAAGGCATGGATGCGGCCGTCTGCATGATGCACGCGCACGGCGCACGGCGCGGAGGGCGCCAGCGCATCCTCCGGCATGTCGATCTCGATGCGATCGCCGCTGCCGAGCGAAAGCGGCGCGGGGAGTTCGAGCGGCAGGATGCCCATGTTGCAGAGGTTGGAGCGGTGGATGCGTTCGAAGCCCGCAGCGAGCACGGCGCGGACGCCGAGCAGGTACTGGCCCTTCGCCGCCCAGTCGCGCGACGAGCCCATGCCGTAGCGGTCGCCCGCGACGACGACGACGGAGTCCCCTTCAGCGGCGTATCGCGTGGCGGCCTGCCACAGCGGCAGCACGTCGCCGCTTGGCGCGTGGATCGTCGATCCGGGCGGGATATCGGCGGCCAGAAGATTGCGCACGGAAGGATTGGTGAAGAGGCCGCGCAGCATCACGTCCCAATTGCCGCGGCGGGCGGAGAAGACGTTGAGATCGTCTGCGCGCTCGCCGCGTTCGATGAGCCAGCGACCCGCTTCGCCGTGGCGGGGAATCGCGCCTGCGGGGGAGATGTGATCGGTGGTGATGTCGTCGCCGAGGACGAGGAGCGGGTGGGCCGTGAAACGGCCGAGACGCTGAGGCGCGGCGGCCGTGACGAAGGGGGGCGGGCGCAGGTAGGTGGATGCGTCGTCCCACGGATAGAGAGGCCCCGATGCCGCCGGGAGCGCGGCCCAGGCGGGGCTGGCTTCGGCAGCGGCATACGCGGCCTCGAAATCGGCGGGATTCGCGGCGGCGGCGAGCGCGCCGTCGATCTCGCTCTCCGATGGCCAGATGTCGCGGAGGAAGACGCGCGCGACGCCAAGCGGGGAGCCAAGCGGATCGGTTTCGATCGCGACATTGAAATCGCCCGCAAGCGCATAGGCGACGACGAGCGGCGGCGACGCGAGATAGGAATCAGTGATCGCCTGATGGACACGGCCGGGGAAGTTGCGGTTGCCCGACAACACCGCGACGGGATTGAGCATCGTGTCCGCGCCCGGCGCGAGCGGCCCGCTGTTGCCGATGCAGGTGGTGCAGCCGTAGGCGACGATGGCGAAGCCGAGCGCTTCGAGCGGTTCACGCAGGCCTGCGCGTTCCAGAAGCAGGGCGGCGGTGGGCGACCCCGGAGCAAGGCTCGTCTTCACCCACGGCGGAACCGAAAGCCCCCGCGCGACCGCGTTGCGCGCGAGAAGCCCCGCAGCGACGAGCAGGCGCGGATCGGACGTGTTCGTGCAGCTCGTGATCGCGGCGATGGCGACCGGGCGTTTGCTCCCCGATGCGGGCAGCGCGGCGCGCGCGATCCGGTCCTGCGGGCGGTGCGGCCCGGCGATGCTCGGCACGACAGAACCGAGATCGAGATGCAGCACGCGGTCATAATCGGGCGCGGCTTCGGAATCGAACCAGAGCTGCTGGGTACGCAGATAATCCTCCGCCTGCAGCACGTCCTTTTCGGCGCGGCCCGTGGCGCGCAGGTAGGCGATCACGGCATCGTCGGGCGGGAAGTACCCCGTCGCGCCGCCGAACTCGGGCGCCATGTTCGCGACGACGGCGCGTGTCCCCGCCGAAAGTGTTGAAACCCCCGGCCCGAAGAACTCGACGAAGCGGCCATCCAAACGCACGCCGCGCAGCATTTGTGTGACGGTCAGCGCGAGGTCCGTCGCGGTCACGCCGGGGCGGAGCCGCCCCGTCAGCCGCACGCCGAAAACCTCGGGCACGCGCAGCGTCACGGGCATGCCGAGCATCACGCTTTCCGCCTCGAGCCCGCCGACGCCCCAGCCGAGCACGCCGATGCCGTTTATCATCGGCGTGTGGCTGTCGGTGCCGATCAGCGTGTCGGGGAACAGCCATTCCTGCCCGTGCCAAGTCTCGCGGCTGACCACGGTGGCGAGGCGTTCCAGGTTGATCGTGTGCATGATGCCCGTGCCCGGCGGGTGCACGTGCAGCGACGGGAAGGCGCTGCCCGCCCATTTCATCAGCCCGAAACGCTCGGCGTTGCGCGCCATCTCGGCGGCGAGATTGGCGGCGAGCGCGCCGCGCGTGCCGTAGCTGTCCACGGCGATGCTGTGATCGGTGGAAACATCGACACGAAGCCCCGGCACGACCCGGCGCGGGTCTCCCCCCGCCTGCGCGATCACCGACCGCATCGCGGCGAGATCGACGAGCGCCGGGCCGCAGGTGGTGTCGTGCATCAACAGGCGCGCGGGCACGAAGGGCAGCTCGATCGTGCGGTCGCCGCGTTCCAGCCACTGCGCGGCCGCATGATCGGCATCCGCGTCCTCGCTGCGACGACGCAGCAGGTTCTCGGCGAGGATGCGGTGCACCCACGGCATACGCGCCAGCCGCGCACCGAGCGCACCGGGCAGGTCCACGCGTCTCGGCGGTGTCACGCTGCCCCTCGCGCCTTGCGCGCGATGAACAGCGGAATGCGGAAGCGGCGCGCGATGATCCCGCCGAAGCCCTGTTCCCCCACGGCCTCGATCCCGTCCAGAACACGCGCGCGCAGCTTCGGCTCCATGCGGCGCACCATCGAGAAGGTGCCGTAAAGCGCGCGCATCTCCGCCGCAGTCATCCGCACGGTCATGTCGTGCATCTGATGCTGCGCGTGCGCGAACCCCGCCGCGCGCAGTTCGGCGAGGCGATCGCCCGTCCACAGCGAATAGTGCCGCTGCTCCGGCCCCCGAAGCGAGGGCGGCAGCGCGGCGTCTTTCAGCAGCGGCAGCACCGCGCGGCTGAACAGATCCTCTTCGGGATCGTGGAGCACGGTCCACCACATCGCCCACACGCCGCCGGGGCGCAGAAGATTGTGCACCATCGGAAGCCCGCGCGACGCATCGACCCAGTGAAACGACGTGGCGGCAACGCCGAGATCGAAGGCCCCTGCGGCAAGCCCGGCATCCTCAAGCGGCGCATTCACGACGCGCACGTTCCCGGCCAAACCGGCAAGTTCGCCCGCAAGCACAGGATCGGGTTCGACGAGCGTGAGCGACCCGACATCCGCCGCAAGCAATCGCCTGCTCGCCTGCCCGGTTCCGGGTCCGATCTCGAAAACATCTGCGCCCGGAATGAGCGCGCCAGCCAGCGCCGCATAAAGCGCTTCAGGATAATGTGGCCGCGCGCTGGCGTAGCCCGCTGCATCCGCCCCGAAAATGTGCCGCCCGACGAGATGGCTTTCGCGGGTCATCATAGCCGGCGGATCGCGCTGCACACCGCCTCGCCGAATTCGGCGGTGCCGAGCGTGCCGCCGATGTCGCGCGTGCGCGTGGCGGGCGTGTCCAGCACATCCTCGACAGCCGCCTCCAGCACCGCGGCGGCCGGGCTCGACAGCCAGTCGAGCAGCATCGCCGCCGACAGGATCAGCGACGTGGGGTTGGCGATTCCCTGCCCCGCGATATCGGGCGCGGAACCGTGCTGCGCCTGCGCGACGCAGATGTCGTCGCCCGCGTTGATCGATCCGCCGAGGCCGAGGCTGCCGCAGAGTTCGGAGGCTTCGTCCGAAAGAATATCCCCGAACATGTTCGTGGTGACGATCACGTCGAACCTGTCCGGGCTGCGGATGAGCAGCGCGGCGGCGGCATCGACGATGACCTCCTCCAGTTCCACGTCGGGGAATTCGGCGGCGACCTTGCGCACCTCGCGCAGGAAGAGCCCGTCCGACAGCGTCAGCACGTTCGCCTTGTGCACGGCCGTCACCTTGTTCCGGCGCGTGCGCGCCAGAGCGAATGCGGCGCGTGCGACCCGGGAAGCGCCTTTCGCGGTGATCTTGCGGATGGAGAGCGCCATGTCCTCGTCGGGCATGAACTCGCCGCTTCCCGCGTGCATGTTGCGGTCGGAATAGAAGCCTTCGGTGTTCTCGCGCACGATCACGAGATCCATCGGTTTGCGCAGGATGCCGAGACCCGCCCGCGAACGGCACGGCCGGATGTTGGCGTAGAGCGCGAAGTGCGTGCGCAGCGCCGCCGAAGGGTTGATGCCGCCCGCCTCGCGCGGGGGATAATCGAAATGCGAAACCGGCCCGAGGATGGTGCCGTCCACCTGCGGTATCCGTTCCAGCACCGCATCGGGCAATGTGGTTCCCTCTTCGGCGAGACTGGCGAAACCGATGGCGCGTTCCTCGATCGCGATCGGCACGCCGCACGTCTCCGCAAGCACCTCCAGCACCCGGCGCGTGGCGGCCGCGATTTCGGGGCCGACGCCGTCGCCCGGAAGCAGGAGCAGATTCATCTTACCGTCCGTTGCAATCGGCACCGGCCGACCGGCGCCCTCAGTGGACGCCGATCGGCAGGCCTTCAATCACCGTTTAGAAGATGTTCGCGGTGAGCGAGAACTTGATCACCGACGGCGCACCGAAGGCGAGATAGTTGCTGCTGGTCGATGCGAAATACTTCTTGCCCGTGATGTTCTGCGCGTTGACGCGCGCGGTCATGCCCATGCCGCCAATTTCGAAGCTGTACGATCCGCCGATATCGAAGAGCGTGTAACCCGGAACGAACAGCGTGTTCTGCGGATTGATCGCCCGCGCGCCCGTGTAATAGGCGCCCGCGTTGATCGCGAGACCTTCGACGAGTTGCGTCAGGCGATATTCGCCCGAAAGCGACCACTGCCGCTTCGCCGTGTTTTCGATGCGGTTGCCGACGAGCGCAGTATCCGCCGTCTCACCCTGCTTCGCGCGCAGGAACAGCGCCGAGCCGTAGATCGAAAGTTCCGGCGTCAGTTCGCCGGTCAGGCTGAATTCGAAACCACGGTAGGTGGCGCTGCCGTCCTTCACGAAGAAATTGGCTGCGTTCGTGTAGGTCAGCTGGCGTGAGATGTCGAAATAGGCAGCCGTGAACAACAGGCCTTTCTGCGGTTCGACCTTGATCCCGCCTTCATATTGCTTCGAACTGCTGGCCGGCAGGATTTCGCCCTGGTTTTCCGTGCCGATCGGCGCGCCGGGGGTCGATTCGAGGCCTTCGATATAGGTCGCGTAAGCGCTGATCCATTCCTTGGGCTTGAACACAAGGCCACCGGACAGCGAGATCGGCTTGTCGGAGAAGGTTTCTTCGCTCGGCCCGGCCACCGTTTCTCGAGTCTCTTTGTAGATTGACTTGCGGATGCCGACGAGCACGCTGAACATGTCGTCGTTGGGCCCGCCGAAGCGCATCCGATCAAAGGCGTAGAAGCCGGTGTCCTTGATCGATGTGTCGCGCGTCGGATCGTAAGGCGTCGCACCGCTGTAGCGGATATCGTTGAGATCGACGGGGTTGAAGAGATTCTGCACGCAGCCCGGGGCGAGCCCGATGGCAATGCAGTTCGCGTTCGAACCGGCGCCGCCCGCAAGGAATGAAACCGTCAGCGGCGAATACTGGCGGCGGATATTCTTCGATGCGCCGATCATCAGTTCGTGGATCACCGGCCCGGTCGCGAACGTGCCCGCCAGTTCGATGCGGCCGTTCTTGTTGCGGTAAAGCTGGCCGTCGGCCGCGCCCATCGTCAGCACCCCGTCACCTGTAACGGGATCGAAGTTCGCGAGGCGGCTGAAGCGGCGGTCGCGCTCCACATACGAGATGCCGCCCTCGGCGACGAGGTTCCACGCCGGGGTGATGGTCCACGATACGCGGCCGAGGACGTTCGTCGCATCGGCGCGGTTCAGGAAGCCCCTGCTGCCGGGATTGCTCGATGCGCTCGGCAGTTGCGGAAGCACGGTCATCAGCGTCGCAGTCGTCGTTCGTCCCTGCACGACGGTCGGCTCCGTCACCGTCTTCGAAATATGTTCGACGTCGAGGTTGATGCGGATGTTGTCCGAAGGATCGAGCTGGAAGGCCCCGGACTGGAAATTGCGGGTGCCCCACGTGTTGTCGATGCCCGAATCGACGCTGCCGTAAACAAGGTTGCCGCGCACGCCGAGGATGCCCCACGTGCCGCCCGCGTCGATATGGCCCTGCACCTGCCCGTGGTCGTTGCCGTTCACGGCGACCGAGAAGACCGGATCGAGCGTCGGGCGCTTGGTGGTCAGGTTGATGATGCCCGACGGCGTCGTGAAGCCGTAGTAGAGCGCCGACGCGCCCTTCAGCGCCTCGACACGCACCTTGTTTTCAAGCGGCAGGTCGATCAGGTTCACGATCGGCAGCGAGCCGTTCAGGCGGTAGTTGCCGCGATTTTCGACCGGAATGCCCCGGATCGCGAGGTTGTTGTAAACCGTCGGGCTCGTCTGCGAGCTGGTGACGCCCGGCGAGTTGCGCAGCGCATCGAGGATGCTCTGCGCCTGCTGCGACTTGAGAACCTGCTCGGAAATCACGCTGACGGTGAGCGGCGTGTCGATCTGGTGCGCGCCGCGAAAGCTGCCCGCCTGCACGAAGTCCGCGCCGTAGCTGTCCTGGCGATCGGCGGTGACGACGATCTCTTCGAGCACCAGGCCGCTATTGTCCTGCTGCGCCATCGCCTGCCCGGCGGACGCCATCGCGATTGCGCTGACGCCAAGTCCGGCGATCCGTTTCCAGTTCGTGGTCATATCTCTGCACCCCCTTTTTTGCCCGCCCTGCGGACGGCTGTTTCCCCGTGTCCGGGCGCGCTCGACACGGCGCGCCGCAGCTCGTTTGCCGGCAGACCGCGAACGCGGAAGGCCGGTGTCGAGCGGACATTATCCGCGCTAGCTGTCACAAACCTGTCTCGCCTGTCTCTCCGGGGTGACAGCTTGGCGACAGACTGGCCTTTTAGGCTACACGGAAGGACGGCATCGCTGCCGAGGGGAGACGAAGTTGAAAACGGCGGGATCACACGCGGCGCTGTCGCGGCGCAGCTTTGCGGGGCTCTCGCTCGGCGCGGCGGGGCTGTTTGCATTTCCGGGCCTTGCGGCCTGCGCGCGCGTCTCGGGGGCCGATGTCTCGGGCCCCGGCGTGTCGGCGCCCGCAGTCTCGCCCATCGACGGCCTGCCCCGCGCGCGCCCGGAAGCGCACGGCGTCGATCCGCAGGCGATCATCGCCTTCCTTGACGAGGTGCGCGGCGCGAGGCTGGAGCTGCACAGCTTCATGCTGTCGCGCGGCGGCGACGTCATCGGCGAAGGCTGGTGGGCGCCCTACCGCGCCGACCGGCCGCACATGATGCATTCGCTCACGAAAAGCGTCGCCGTCTCGGGCGTCGCGATTGCGATGCAGGAAGGGCTTTTCGGCATCGATGACAAGGTGATCTCCTTCTTCCCCGATGAACTGCCGCCTACGGTGAGCGAAAACCTCGCCGCGATGACCGTGCGCGACCTGCTCACGATGCGCACCGGCCATGCCGAGGAAATTTCCGGCTCGGTATGGCGGCAGATCAAAACGAGCTGGGTCGCGGAGTTCTTCAAGGTGCCGGTCGTCCACACGCCGGGCACGCGCTTCGTCTATTCGAGCGCGGCGAGTTTCATGCTGTCGGCCATCGTCACCAAGCTGACCGGGCAGACGCTGCGCGACTACATGGAGCCGCGCTTCTTCCAGCCGCTCGGCATCACCGGGCTCAGTTGGGACGTCGGCCCCGGCGGCATCAATCCGGGCGGCAACGGCCTCAGCTTCAAGACCGCCGACGCGCTCAAGCTCGGCATGCTCCACGCGCAAAAGGGCCGCTGGAACGGGCGGCAGATCCTCTCGCCGGACTGGGTGGAGGCCGTCAGCAAGCCGCAGGTGGCGGAGGGCGAATACAGCTATCAGTGGTGGATCGGCGCGAACAACACTTACTCTGCGGTCGGCCTGTTCACGCAGATGGCGATCGTGTTCCCCGATCACGACGCCGTGCTCGCCGTCACCGGCGCGATCCGCAAGAGCGAGATGCTCACGCCCATCGTCGACAGGCATTTCCCCGCCGCCTTCGGCGCCGCAAGCCTGCCGCGCAGCGAGAGCCGTTACGCCGCGCTTGCGGAGCGGACCGGCGCATTGACCCTGCTTCCCGCGCTCTCCGGGCCAGCATCGCCGGTCGCCGCGCGCATCTCGGGCAAGCGTTTCCGGGCGAGCGAAAACGCCGAGGGCATCGAGAGTTTCGGCTTCGCCTTCGAAGGCGACCGCTGCCGCTTCACGATGCGCGACGCGCGCGGCGCGCACAGCATCAACGTGGGCATCGGCCGCTGGATCGAGGGCGCGACGAGCATGACCGGCAACAAGCTCCATCATCAGTATCAGCCCGACTCGATGCTGGTCGTCGCCGGAGGCCGCTGGACCGCGCCCGGCACGTTCGAGATGATCTGGCAGTTCGCCGAAACCGCCTTCCGCGACACGGTGGTGTGCCGCTTCGAGGGCGATGCGATGACCTTCGACCGCAGCGTCAACGTCAATTCGGCGGCGATGTCGCTTCCCACCGTTCGTTCGACGCTGGGCTGAGGGCGGGGCGCCGCCGAGGCCATGATTTCGCGGTAGGCACGGGCGCGAAAAAAGCAGTACATTGAAGCCGATGGAGATCGGTCTATGCAATTGATTATCAACGGCAAAAAGCACACGTATGACGGCGACCCCGAAATGCCGCTGCTTTGGTACGTGCGGGATCTTCAGGGTCTGACGGGAACCAAGTTCGGCTGCGGCGCGGGGCTGTGCGGGGCGTGCACCGTGCATGTGGACGGCGCGGCGATGCGTGCGTGCCAGTTGCCGATGGCGGCGCTGGCGGATCAGTCCGTAACGACGATCGAGGGGCTTTCGGCGGAGGGCGACCACCCCGTGCAGCGCGCCTGGCGGCAGCTTGATGTCGCGCAGTGCGGCTATTGCCAGTCCGGCCAGATCATGCAGGCGGCGGCGCTGCTGGCCGAGACCCCGAACCCCACCGATGCCGACATCGACGCCGCCATGGCGGGCAACATCTGCCGCTGCGGCACCTACGCGCGCATCCGCGCCGCGATCAAGGCGGCAACTTCGGCGGTGAACGCATGAGCGCCGCCGACGACATCATCAACATCAGCCGCCGCAGCCTCCTCGGCGCAGGCGGCGCGCTGGTCCTCGCGATGGCCCTCCCCCGCGCCGCCTCCGCCGAAGCCCGGAAGTACGGCGCCGACGCGCAGCCCGGCGGCTGGCGCGACGACCCCGCGCTGTTCGTGGCGATCGGCGACGACGGCGCCGTCACCATCACCTGCCACCGCGCCGAGATGGGCCAGGGAATCCGCACCAGCCTCGCCATGGTGATCGCCGACGAACTGGAGGCGGACTGGAACCGGGTACGCATCGAACAGGCCGTCGGCGACGAGACGCGCTACGGCAACCAGAACACCGACGGCTCGCGCAGCATGCGCCACCTGTTCATGCCGCTGCGCCGCTGCGGCGCCGCCGCACGCACGATGCTGGAGCAGGCCGCCGCCAAGCGCTGGAACGTACCCGTCGCCGAGGTCGCCGCGAGTCTCCACGAGGTCATCCACCGCCCCACGGGCCGCAAGCTCGGCTACGGCACGCTTGCGAAAGACGCTGCCGCATCGGCCGTGCCCGACCGGGCCACGGTCGCGCTGAAGGTGCCCGCCGCGTTCCGCTACATCGGCCGCGACATGCACTCCGCCGACGGCCTCGCCATGACGACGGGCCGCGCGGACTACGGCATCGACGCCCGGCTGCCGGGCATGCTCTACGCGGTCATCGCGCGTCCGCCCGTCTACGGCGGCAAGGTGAAGAGCGTGGACAAGAGCGCCGCGCTGAAGGTGGCGGGCGTTACCGACATCGTCGATCTGCCGGCGCCCGCACTTCCGTCCGCCTTCCAGCCGCTCGGCGGTGTCGCCGTGCTGGCGACAAACACGTGGGCGGCGATGAAGGGGCGCGAAGCCCTCGCGATCACGTGGGACGACGGCCCGAACGCGGCGTACGATTCGGCCGCCTACCGCGCGGAGCTGGAACGCTCGGCGCGCGCGCCGGGGCAGGTCTCGCGCAGCGACGGCGATGTCGAAACAGCCCTCGGCAAGGCCGAGAAGCGCATCGACGCCGAGTATTACACCCCGCACCTGGCGCAGGCGCCGATGGAGCCGCCGATGGCGCTCGCGCGTACCGACGCGGCCCGCTGCGAGGCATGGGCCTGCACGCAGGACCCGCAGGCCGCGCGCGACCTCATTGCCGAGGCGCTGAAGATCCCGGTCGCCGATGTGACCATCCACCAGACGCTGCTCGGCGGCGGTTTCGGACGCAAATCGAAGCCCGACTTCGTGCTCGAGGCCGCGCTGCTCAGCCGCACCGCCAAGGGCAGGCCCGTGAAGCTGGTGTGGACACGCGCAGACGACCTTCACCACAGCTATTTCCACACCGTCTCGGCCGCGCGGCTGGAGGGCGGGCTCGATGCGGCGGGCCGCACTGTGGCGTGGCGCCACCGCAGCGCCGCCCCCTCGATCGCGTCGACCTTCGGACCGGATCCCAGGCACCAGATGCCGTTCGAGCAGGGCATGGGGCTGCGCAACGTGCCGTTCGCGATTCCGAACGTCCGCATCGAGACGTGCGCCGCCACCGCCCACACCCGCATCGGCTGGTTCCGGTCCGTCTCCAACATTCCGCACTGCTTCGCGGTGCAATCGTTCGTCGCCGAACTTGCCGCCGCCGCCGGGCGCGATCCCAAGGATTATCTCCTCGAACTCATCGGCCCCGACCGCGCGATCGACCCGCGCGCAATGGGCGACACGGTGAACGCGGGCGAGGATCCGGCGCTCTACCCGCTCGATACCGCGCGGCTGAAGGCGGTGATCGCGGCCGCCGCGAAGGGCATCGGCTGGGGCCGCGCGCTCCCGCCGGGCCGAGGGCTCGGCATCGCCGCGCATTACAGCTTCGTCAGTTACACGGCCTGCGCGATCGAGGTCTGGGTTGCCGACGGTCAGCTCACGATCGAGCGCGCCGACATCGCGGTCGATTGCGGCCCGCAGGTGAACCCCGACCGTATCCGTTCACAGATGGAAGGGTCGGTGGTGATGGGGATCAGCCTCGCCACGCTCGGCGAGATCAGCTTCAAGGACGGCCGCGTGCAGCAGGACAATTTTGACAGTTACGCGATCACCCGCATCGACGCCGCCCCGAAGATCACCGAGGTTCACCTTGTCGGCGGTGGCGTCTGGAATACACCCCCAGGCGGTGTCGGCGAGCCCGGCGTTCCCCCGGTCGCCCCCGCACTCTGCAACGCCATCCATGCCGCAACCGGCAAACGCATCAGATCACTGCCGATCGGGGAACAGCTGAAAGCGTAGTGCGAACAGGGCGAACGTTTGGATACGAGCCGCCGCGATCGAATTTTCTTCGGTATCCGCCACGCAATTGAGAATAATTATTCGCGTTTTTCTGAATAGAAATCGAAATCGCAAATCATTCTCATAATCAAACAGAATTTTTCTGGTAAACGGAAAATCAAGGCGATATCGACTGTGCCGCGTTATGCGCGCATCTCGAAAATAAATACTGTCGCACCATAATTAATATTGAAATTGATTTGCAAAGTCGGGAGGTTTTATGCGCTTTTGGGTGGTCGCAAGTGTTGCGGCATGTGTTTCGTTCCCCGCCTTCGCGGAAGGTAATCTTCCACACGGCCACACGCACAGCCGCGAAGAAATCGACGAGAGCCACGGACCGCTGCTGCTCCAGGCGACGTATACCGGCGAGGTGATGTCAAACGTCTCCGGCGGTATCAGGCGCGGCAGCCGCTATCTCGACAATCTCGATATCGTCGCCGAAGCGGATCTGGAGGCGATCGCCGGTTGGAAAGGCGCGAGCGTCCACCTCTACGGGCTTTACAACAACGGCAAGTCGTTCAGCGAACTTGCCGGCGACGCGCAGACCGCGAGCAATATCGAAACCGGCGTTCAGGCGTTCCGCCTCTACGAAGCGTGGATCGAGCAGGCGTTCACCGGCGGCTCGCTGAAGCTCGGGCTCTACGATCTCAATTCGGAATTCGATTCGCTCGAAGCCTCGGGCCTCTTCGTCAGCAGCCCCCACGGCATCGGCACGGACTTCGCGCAGACCGGCGAAAACGGCCCGTCGATCTTCCCCTCGACCTCACTTGCCGCGCGCATTGCGATCGAACCCGCCGAAGGCTGGGTGGTGCGTGCCGCCGTGCTCGACGGCGTGCCCGGCAACCCCGATCGCCCCAAGCGCACGGCGATGAAACTGGGCGGCGGCGACGGCGCGCTGCTCGTCGCCGAGATCGAGGCGCCTCTGCCGCGGGGGCGGCTGCTGTTCGGCGGCTGGCGTTACACCGCGCGCTTCGACGATCATGCGGGAACCAGCGGACGCGGCAACGACGGCCTCTACGTGCGCGGCGAAACCACACTGTTCGAGGAAACGGATGACGCCGCCCAGGGCCTCGCCGCCTTCGCCCGCCTCGGCATCGCCGATGGACGCTTCAACACGTTCGGCAAGTTCGCCAGCGCCGGGCTCAATTACACGGGGCCGTTTCGTGGTCGCGACGAAGATCAACTCGGCCTTGCCGTGGCCGCGGCCTTTACCTCAGACGCCTACAAGCGCGCCGTTCCGGCAAGCAACAATGAGGTCGCGTTCGAACTGACCTATCGCGCACCTGTCGCGTCGTGGCTGTCGCTGCAGCCGAGTGCGCATTACATCATCAATCCGGGTGCCGACCCGACCGTGCGGAACGCACTCGCGTTCGGCCTCAGAGCGGAAATCTCGTTCAACATTCTGGGTTGAAAGTGGCGCCCGGCCCCCGCAGAACGCGCGGGCCGGGCCAGCCTTGACTAAAAGCGCGCGCGGACGCCGACGTAATATTTGCGTCCGATCACGTCGTAGATCGATGCGTTGGTTGCCGAGTTCGAGATGAAGTCGACGGGGAGGACCGGAGGCGTGCGATCGAACAGATTATCGACGCCGGCGTAGATTTCGGTGCCCTTACCATTGGCACTTTCGAATTTGAATTTGACCGACATGTCGACGTAGATCACCGACCCGACGTTATTGTCTTCGTTCGACAAATCCTCGGGGCCGAACGTCACGTCGTAGACGCCGCCGTCAATATAACGGGCCTGCACGAAAGCACCCCAGCGCTCGGCTTCATAATTCGCCGAGAGCGTCGCTTTGAAATCGGGCATGCCGCCCGCATTGCGACCGCCCAATTCGCCCGCGACATCAAGCGGCGTGCCGCCCGACGGCGCGATCTTCTTGTGGATCAGGTAGCTCGCCACGGCGCCGAGACCCAGCGTACCGTTGCCGAGTTCTGTTGAATAGCGCGCTTCGAAATCGAGACCGCGCAGCTTGTAGGTGCCGAGGTTCAGGTTCTGCTGCCTGACTTCGAAAAGCGAGTCATCAGGACCGAAAGTGATGAGCGAGCAGATATCCGTTTCGCCCGCAAAGCAGCGGTTCACGACATCCTGCGGGCTCAGCGAGCCGATCGCATCCTTGAGATTGATATCCCAATAATCGATCGACGCCCGGAAACTGCCGAGCGAGAGCACTGCGCCCAGCGTCTTGGTAAGCGCACTTTCCTCACTGAGATTGACGTTGCCCGAAAGCGGAACGCGAACGAGCGACGTTCCGCTGCCCGGATCGAAGGGATTGCTGAGGTTGCCGAACAGAAGCACGGTTTCGACGAAGGTTTCGCCGATGCTGGGTGCGCGGATATCGCGCGAGATCGTGCCGCGGAAGCGCAGGATATCGATCGGATCGAAGGTCAGACCGGCCTTCCACGTGACCACGTTGCCGACGGTGGAATAGTGCGTGTAACGCGCGGCACCGTTGAAATCGAGACGCTGGTCGCCTGCAAGCAGCGGGATCACGACTTCGGCGAAACCCTCGGTCACGTCGTACTTGCCGTCGAGCGGCTGCGCGTTGACGATGAGGAATTCCTCATTGTCGTTGGGCGCATTGGCCGTTCTGTGCAGCTTCTGCTTGCGATGCTCGCCGCCCACTGTAGCGAGGATGGGCCCTGCCCAGCCTTCGAACAGTTCGCCGCCGATCTCGGCGGAGAAAACCGTCTGCTTGATACGTGTTTTCGAAACGCCCGTATCTGTGATGTAATCGATCGCGCCCTGGCTCGGCGAACCCTTGCCGAACACGTTGATCGGCACGCAGGCGGCATCGTTGTTCAGCGGATCGGCGTCGGCGTTCACACGGCAGACGATGTCGTCCCCAACCTGAACCGCATCGGCAGCCTTGACCAGGTTGTCGACGAGCAGATTGTTATACTGCTTGTTGCTGAAATCGGTCTGCCCGTACTGCGCGGACACTTCCCAGCTCCAGTTGGATCCAAACTCACCTTTCAGGCCGCCCACGAAGCGCATGCTTTCGGTGCGCGAGGCCGATGTGATTGGATCGAACTCCTCGAACGTACGGTACAGCGTGAACGACTGCCCCAAGGCAGCAACATCAGCAGGAAGGTAGGGATTCTCAGGCTTAATAACGAGCCCACGATCGCCGCCGAAGGAGAAAGCATTGACGAGCGCGCCGCGCGACTTCGAACGCGCGAAGCTCGCTTCGCCGAACGCCTCAACACCGCCTGCGACTTCGTAGCTCACGGCCGCGAGCACATTGAAACGCTCCGTCGGAACAACGAGCGCCGTCTGGTCGGCAAGGCGCGAACCGCTACCTCCACTCATGAAGGTACCGTAGACATCGCCGAGGATACGCGGACGCGCAACACCATCCGAGAAGAATTCGAGGTTGCCTACAGGTCCGCCGGGAAGTGTGACTCCATTGGGGCTGGCGATGAACAAAACCGCATTATCACGGAACATGAAGGCCGGAATGCCATCGCTGGGATTGTCACTGTCCCCATCGGTATCAGCTGGATTTGAGACGATCGCCGGGCTGCGGCGCTGCCACCCGCGTGCGTTGGCCTTCGGGATGCCCTTGTTATCGTCGTAATCGGCGGCGAGCAGGATATGCCCCCTGCCCTCGTCGAAGAAGCTGCCCCATGCGCCCGAAAGACGCAGGTTCGCAGCATCACCGCGATCGGAAATGCCGTACTGGGCGTTCAGTTTCAGCTCGTCGAGCCGCTCGTTGTAGATAAGATTGATAACGCCCGAGACAGCATCCGAACCATAAGCCGCCGAGGCGCCGCCGGTGACGACGTCGACACGCTCGATCGCAAGCGACGGCACGACGTTCAGATCGACGTTTTCGAACTCGTCGAACGGCGTCGAGCGCCGCCCATTGACAAGCACGAGGTTGCGGTTGGTGCCGAGGCCACGCAGATCGACCACGTTCACGCCGTTCTGGCGGCTGTTGAGGTTGGTGGAAGCCGGCGTAAGCGTGCCGGTGAAGGCCGGAATTTCGTTGATGACGTTGGCGACGTTCGTGGTGCCGCGCTGATCGATGAGTTCAGTGCCGATCGACTGGACCGGGGTCGGCGCTTCGAAATTGCCCTTGATACGCGTGCCGGTGACCGTGATGATCTCCATATCGACGTCGCCGTCCGCCTGCGGAGCGCCCGCCGGGACCGTCTGCGCGAGCGCCGGGGCGGCGATCGCCCACAAAGCAACACCCGCCAAGCGCTTGATTCTGGACCTGAATATCATCTGGATTTCCCCTTCATTTCGCGCCCGGTTCGACCGGGTTTTCAGCGACAGGCCCATCGATACTTCATTCCTGAACGGAAATAAAGCAGCCTTATTGGAGATTTTTGCGAATTTAAGGCAGCCATATTTCGCGACAGAAACGACCATGCGGCGCGTCAATGCGCCTCAAAGGCTGAGGTTGTGGGCGTTTAGCTTGCCGTGCGTGAAGATCGCGTGGAGAACCCTGTCCTCGCACGCGGAGATCATCATCAGCGTATGGCGCCGGATTTCGTCGGTCTGGTTGTTCTTCACGAGGTCCAGCAGGCTTCTGTGCTGCTCCCACGGGTACGGCAGGGATTTCGTGAGCTTGATGTAGATCCAGTAGATCCGCATCGTCGTTTCCTCAAGCTGGCGCACCCAGCTCATCAGCAGCTGAAACTGCGTCTGCTGCGCGATATAGATATTGAATTCCCGGTTCGCGCGCAAAAGCCGAAGCGCGTCCTCGTCCGTCAGGATGGGGCCTTCATGAAAGATCGCGTCGTTGCGGCGCTTGAACTCGGCCTCCTCGATCAGAGGCGAAATCATCGACAGGATGCCGGGCTCCATCATCTTGCGGATCGTGAAGTTCTCCTTCACGTCCCGAAGCGTCAGCGGTGCGATGCGCGTGATCCTGGGCGAATTCGACACCATGAACTGCTGCGCAGTCATCTGCTCCATTGCATTGCGCGCCGCAGTCCGGCTGATACCGAACATGCGGGTCAGGATGTTCTCGGACACCTTTTGACCCGGCGCGAGGCGCTGCGTCACGATTGCGTCCATGATCCGATCGAACACATCGAACGATTCGGTTTCCATCTGTGTCTCTGCCATGATCGCCCTGCAGTCTGCGCCCGCCCGATTGGTACAGGCAGCAAGGATCAAGTCAAACAGGCGGGCGCCGGGCGTTCAAAATGATCCGTGCGGCGTAACGATATCGAATTTCGCAATATCAATATAATTAGAGTCTGACTCGAAAAATTACCGCGAACGCGGCCGTCAACTTCATCAACTCGCCGAAGGTGCGTATCGCTCGCACGACCGGGATGCTTCAGTGCAAGGCGTACGACCCGGCCACGGAGCGGGCGTTTTGAGCGGGCAGTTTCACCGCGCGCTTGCCCTGTGATTGTCTGGAACGAGAACGACAATCGTCCGCGCTTCCAGTTTTCCGCTTAGCTATTGAAATGAATGGTGCTGCCGGTGAGGATTGAACTCACGACCTCAGCCTTACCAAGGATGCGCTCTACCACTGAGCTACGGCAGCACGCCATTCATGCGGGCGGCGTCCTATGGGCGAGCAGGCGGCGCCTTGTCAAGCAAGGTGCTTGGCGAAAGCTGATGCAAGCCGCTAGATACCGATCGATGACCAGCACGCCAGCCGACAACCGCAAGGCCCGCCTCGCAGCGGCGCTGCGAAAGAATCTGCATCGCCGAAAAGCGGCCGCCCGCATTGCGCCGGAGCATCGGGAGGACGACGCGCCTCCCGATGCTCCGGGGGAACCGGATCCGGCTTAAAGCGCGCGCGTCGCTTCGGTCAGCCAGCCCCGCGCGTCCTCGGGAAGCAAGGGGGTCAGCGTATCGCGCACGCGGGCGTGATACGTGTTCAGCCAGGTCCGCTCCGCATCACTGAGCAAGTCTGTATCGACGAGCCGGAGGTCGATCGGCGCCAGCGTCAACGTCTCGAACGCCAGCATCGGCTGCTCGGCACCCTCGACCTCCACCGGCACGACCAGCACGAGGTTCTCGATACGGATGCCGTACGCGCCGGTCTTGTAGTAGCCGGGCTCGTTCGAAAGGATCATGCCCGCCGCAAGCGGTTCGTCGCCGCCGCCGGAGGCCACGATGCGCTGCGGGCCTTCATGCACGGAGAGGAAGCTGCCGACGCCGTGGCCGGTGCCGTGCGCGTAATCGAGCCCGGCCTGCCAGAGAAACTGGCGGGCGAGCACGTCGAGCTGACTGCCGCGCGTACCAGCCGGAAAACGAGCAGCCGCGAGCGCGATGTGGCCTTTGAGAACACGCGTGAAACGGTCCTTCATCTCCGCCGTCGGCGTGCCGACGATCATCGTCCGCGTCACGTCGGTGGTGCCGTCGAGATACTGGCCGCCGGAATCGAGCAGGAAGATGCTGTCCGGCTCCACCTTGCGATTGGTTTCGGGCGAGACGCGGTAGTGGACGATGGCGCCGTTGGGCCCGGCGCCAGAGATCGTATCGAACGACAGG
Source organism: Sphingosinicella soli (assembly GCF_014199685.1). GTDB lineage: Bacteria > Pseudomonadota > Alphaproteobacteria > Sphingomonadales > Sphingomonadaceae > Sphingosinicella > Sphingosinicella soli. Next base: position 67,898 of record NZ_JACHNZ010000016.1, read on the forward strand.
TCTTTGAGCAGGTTGGATTCGCGGCGGAAATCTTCGAGTTTCGCGGCTGCGGCAAGCTCATCGAGCGTGCCCTTGGGCGCCTCGTGATCGAACCAGCCGAGAAAACGCGAGAGCGCCGCGCCGTCGCGCACGTGCGCGGCCCGCGTGCCTGCGATCTCGACCGGGTTCTTGATCGCCTTTGCAAGGATGCAAGGATCGCGCGCCTCGACAATGCGCGCGCCGCCGGTCTCCAGCGCCTGGAAAATCGCCGCGACGCATGTCGCGGGGTCGGCCGCCACGGTCTTCCCCGCCGCGCCGAGCGCCCGAAGCGTATCCACGAACGCTTCAGGCGGAAGGAGTGCGACGTCCGGCCCCAGATGCGCGGCGACTTCAGGCGTGATCTTCGCGGGCGCTGTGAACAGCTGTGCCTTGCCGTCGGCCGAAACGATCGCGAAGGCCAGCGCAACCGGCGTGCGCGACACGTCCCGGCCGCGCACATTGAAGAGCCAGGCGACGGAATCGAGTGCGGCGACCACCACGCAGTCCGCCTTCTTCTCGCCGAGCCAGCGGGCGATTTCGGTACGCTTTTCCGCGGATGTCTGCCCGGCAAGCGCCTCGCCGTGCACCTCGAAGGGCTCGGCCGAGGGCGCCGGCCGATCTGTCCAGACAAGGTCAACGAGATTCCCCGCCACCGACACCAGGTCCGCGCCTTTCACCGCCAGTCGGCGCTTCGTCGCGTCCATCCAGCTGCGCGTGTGCAGCCACGGATCGAAGCCGATGCGCTGCCCCGGCCCGGCCTTCGCCTCGAGCCAATCGGCGATCTGCACACCGGGCAGGCCGACGTATTCATACAGCGTGCCGTCCACCTGATCGCGGACCTGCAGCGTGTAGCGCCCATCGACAAAAATGCCGGCTTCCCCGGTGAGCACGACAGCCGATGCGGCCGAACCCTCGAAGCCCGTCAGCCACGCCAGCCGCTGCGCATAACGGCCGACATACTCGCTCATGTGCTCGTCGGTGAGCGGCACAACGAAGCCGTCGTAGCGGTTTTCCGCCATCGTACGGCGAAGCGCCGCCAAGCGGTCACGGTAAGTCGACATCGAAAACTCCTGATCAGATTTGATGAAACCCCTGCCGGACGGTGCCCGGCGCCAAGGCTTTGTTAAATTTCGCGTGCCAATATGGCGGCAGATCGAGACTGGAACAATCGCAATGATGGACCGCATACTGGCGCTGACGAGCCAGTTCGACCCGAATTTCACGGCACTTGCCGTCATCATTTGCGTGATGTCGATGCTGACCGCCGTGCGGCTTTTCTCGCGCGGCTTCGTGGCGCGGGGCGAAGCGCGGCCGACCTGGCTGCTGCTTGCGGGTATTTCTGCGGGCTTCGGCGCCTGGGCCATGCACTTCCTCGCCATGCTCGCCTATCATCCGGGCGTACCGACAGGTCATGGTCCGGTCGGGCTTCTTACATCGCTGATCCTTGTGCTCCCCATGATGATCGCGGCGTTTTACGCCTCCGCCAATCTCGACGGCTGGGTGCGCCCCGCGTTCGGCGGCATTATCTTCACGTTTGCGGCGACCGTGATGCACTTCTCCAGCCTCAAGGATTTCCGCGTCGACGGGATGTTCAATGTCGACCGCGACCTCGTGGCGACGGCCTTTGTCGTGTGCGCCGTGATGGCGAGCGTGGGTTTCACGGTGACGGGACCGGCGCGAACGGTGCCGAGGCAGGCCGCGGGCGGCATCATTCTCGGCCTTGCGGTATTCGTCTTTCACTTCATTGCGATGGCGGCGGTCAGTATCCTGCCGGGCAAGGGCGACGCGGGCGGCCTCATCATTTCGGAATTTGCCATCGCGGGCGCCATCGCCGCGGTGACGCTGATCGTTATCGCAACCGGCCTCGGAGCAGCACTCGTTGACGCCAAGGGCGCCGAGCGTGCGGTCGAACGCCTTCGGAGGCTCGCAAACGGCGCTTTCGAGGGCATCGTCATCACGGCGCACGGCAAGATCGTTGATGCCAACACGAGCTTCCTGAACCTCGTTCGCGCCGAACACAGCGACGTCGTCGGCCGCGCCGTCGACAAGAATCTGCTCGAACGCGGATACAGCCAGGCGGGCACGGAAGACGCGCTGCTCAGCCCGTTCGACCACGGTGAGGCGATCCCCGTGGAGGTTCGCACGCGCAGCCTTTCCGACGACAAGGCAGAGGCGGTCTACGCGATCCGCGACCTGCGCGCGCAGCGCAAGGCCGAAGAGGAAATCCGCTACCTTGCGCAGCACGACAGCGCGACGCGCCTCCTCAACCGCAACGCCTTCATGACGCGCCTTGATGCGCTGCTGGAACGCGCCGCGCAGGAGGGCGAACCGGTCGCGCTGCTGTTCATCGATCTCGACCTTTTCAAGCACATCAACGACGTCCACGGTCACCGTGCCGGCGATCTCGTGATTGCGGAAGTCGCCAACCGACTGCGTGCAATGGCCAAAGGCTCAAGCCTGCTCGGCCGCATCGGCGGCGACGAATTCGTCATTGCGCTCTATGGCGGCACGCAGCCGACCGAAGCGGCGCAATGTGCGCACAGCCTGCTCGAACGGCTGCTGGAGCCGGTGCCTTACGAAGAGCACAAGGCGGAGATTTCCGGCAGCGTCGGTATCAGCCTTTATCCGGCGGACGCGGGCAATGCCTCGGATCTCGTCGCCTTCGCCGACATGGCGCTCTACCGCGCGAAACGCGGCGGACGCAACGCCGCCTGCTTCTTCAGCCGCGACATGGATGAGGCCATTCGCGATCGTCGCCGCCTTGCGCGCGATCTCAAGAAGGGCATCGACGGCGGTGAGCTCGTGCTCAGCTACCAGCCGCTTGCTGCGATGGCGGACGGCCGCATCGTCGGTTTCGAAGCGCTGGTGCGCTGGCAGCACCCGGTACGGGGACTGCTGCAACCCGACGATTTCATCCTCGTCGCCGAAGAGAACGGCCTCATCATCGCGCTCGGCAACTGGGTGCTGAACCAGGCCTGCTTCGAAGCGGCGAAGTGGGAGCGCCCGTTCCGCGTCGCCGTGAACCTCTCTGCGCTGCACCTGCAGGACAACTCGCTCGTCAGCCGCGTGCATGAAATCCTCGTCAACAGCGGGCTCTCGCCGGCGCGCCTCGAAATCGAGATCACCGAATCGGCCCTGTTCCTCGATCAGGCGCGCGCGCTTTCGAACCTGCGCCGCCTGAAGGCGCTCGGCGTGCGCATCGCGATGGACGATTTCGGCACCGGCTATTCGTCGCTCTCGACGCTGAACGCTTTCCCGTTCGACCGTATCAAGATCGACCGCAGCTTCGTCGACGAGATCAGCCGCTCTCCGCAGGCCGAAAAGATCGTCCGCGCCATTGTCAGCCTCGGCCACAGCCTGGGTGTGCCGATCACCGCCGAGGGCGTCGAAACCGAAGCACAGCTTGAATTTCTGCGCCGCGAAGGCTGCGACCAGGTGCAGGGCTTCCTGATCGGCCGCCCAGAACATATCGACATGCACGCCGGGCTGGTGACGCCGTCGAACCCCGGACTGCCGATTGCCGATGAAGACAAGGTTGCGCAGGCATCCTGAACGGTTGACCGAGGCGCCGCCGCGCGCGCAAACACGCCGGACCTTCGCCCAGATCGACCGGAGTGCCATGACAGAGACCCCGAAGCCGCCCGTTGCTGCCCTGAGGCGGCACAGTTTCACGCACCACGGCATCACGGTTGAAGACCCGTACGCCTGGCTGCGCGATCCCGGCTATCCGGAGGTGAAGGACACCGACGTCCTCGCCTATCTGGGTGCCGAGAACGCCTATTTCGAGGCGGTGATGTCACCGCAGAAGGGCCTCGTCGAAGCGATCCTGGGCGAGATGAAGGGCCGCGTGAAGGACGACGATTCGAGCGTCCCGCAGCGCGACGGCGACTTTTTCTACTGGTACGCCTTCGATGCAGGCGCCGAGTACCGTAAATGGTATCGCAGGCCCATCGGCGCCGGCAGCGATGTCGTGATCGTTGACGAGCCGAAGCTCGCGGAGGGGCACGACTATTTCCAGCTCGGCGGCCTCGCCGTCAGCCCGAACGGTCGCTTGCTCGCCTACGCCGTCGATACGAACGGTTCGGAGCGCTATGTGCTGCGCGTACGCGACCTCGAAACCGGTGCGGACCTGCCCGACGTGATCGAGAACTGGCGCTACGGCCTCGTCTGGGCCGCCGATTCGCAGAGTTTCCTCTACACGGACGCCGACGAGAACTGGCGCTCCAAGGTGGTCTGGCATCACCGGCTGGGCGACGCGCAGTCCGCCGACCGCGCCGTCTATATCGAGGAGGCCGAAGAGTTCGGCGTCCAGATTGGTCGCACGCAATCGCGCAAATACGCTGTGCTGCAAACCGGCGACCACGCGACCAGCGAAGTGCGCCTGCTGCCGACGGACGATTTTGCAGCCGCGCCGGTGCTGGTGTCGCCGCGCAAGGCCGACCGGCAATACGACGTCGATGAACGCGAAGGCACGCTCTATATTCGCGTCAACGACACGCACCCGAACTTTCGGGTCGTCACCGCGCCTGTTTCCGCGCCGGAGCAGTGGCACGAACTGATTGCGGGCAGCGACCGCCACTACCTCCAGTCCGCCACCAGCTTCAAAAACCTCCTCGCCGTCGAGGAGCGCGTCGAAGGTCTCTCGCAAATCCGGCTGCACCACTACGAAGACGGCAGCCACCGCTACATCGCCTTCCCCGAGGCCAGCTTCGTCGCGAACCTCTCCACCAACCCGGAATATCACGTGGACCGGCTGCGTATCGACTACCAGTCGATGGTGACCCCCAACACCGTCTACGATTACCACCTCGAAGGCGATCGCCTGGAAACCCTTAAGGTGCGGGAAATTCCAAGCGGTTACGACCCGTCGCAATACGCGACAGAGCGGCTGATGGCGCCCGCGCGCGACGGCACACTGGTTCCCGTTTCCATTGTCTACCGCAGAGACTTCGTGAAGGATGGGCGCGGGCCGCTCCACGTCTACGCCTACGGCGCCTACGGCTTCGCTTTCCCGCCGGGCTTTTCGGCAAACCGCCTGTCGCTGCTCGATCGCGGCTTTGCCTACGCCATCGCGCACATCCGCGGCGGGGATGATCTCGGCTACCAGTGGTATCTCGACGGCAAGCTTGAGAAACGCGCCAACACCTTCAACGATTTCGTCGATGTGACCCGCTTTCTTATCGATCAGGGCTTTGCCTCTCCCGGCCGTGTCACCGCCTCGGGCGGCTCGGCGGGCGGCGAGCTGATGGGCGCGATTATCAACCAGGCGCCGGAGCTTTACGGCGCGGTGGCTGCGCACGTCCCGTTCGTTGACGTGCTGAACACGATGCTCGACGACACGCTGCCGCTCACCCCCGGCGAATGGCCCGAATGGGGCAATCCCATCGCCGACAAGGCCGCGTTCGAGCTTATCCGCAGCTACAGCCCCTACGACAATGTGAAGGCGCAGGCCTATCCGGCGCTGCTGATTACCGGCGGGCTCAACGATCCGCGCGTCACCTATTGGGAACCGGCGAAGTGGGCGGCAAAGCTGCGCGCCGCCAAAACCGACGACAACGTCCTGTTGCTCAAGACCAACATGGGCGCGGGCCACGGCGGCAAATCGGGGCGCTATGTCTCGCTGGAGGAAGAAGCCGAGGAATATGCGTTCCTGATCAGTCAGATCGACCGATGACGGAGGCCGCGCAGGTTTCCGTCTTCACGCAGCAGAAGACCCCGGCCCCGGAAGACATCGACGAACTGGGCCATGTCAACAACGCCGTTTACGTGCGCTGGATTCAGGATATCGCCGTCGCGCACTGGTATGCCGTCGCGCCCGCCGATCTCGCCGCGAACGTCGTGTGGGTCGTCGTCCGTCACGAGATCGACTACCGCGCCCCGAGCTACCTCGGCGAAACGCTGACGCTTCGCACCTGGGTCGGTGACGTGCCCAAGGGTGCGCGCTACGACCGCTTCGTCGAGGTGGCGGGACCGGACGGCAAGGTGCGCGTGCGCGCGCTCACCACATGGGCGCTTCTCGACCGCGAAAGCCGCCGTCCGATGCGGGTCACGGCGGAATTCACTGCGCCTTTCGTTCCGAAAAAGTCGGTATAGTTAGGAGTTTGCTAAGTTTGCCGCGCTAGTTTCCCTCAGCGGTCGATGGTTTCGGCCGAGGGGATCATGATGAGCGCATTCGGCAAGAAAGCTGGAATTGGAGCGGCGCTGAGCGCGCCGCGTCGGGGCTTCGGCAACGCGGCGCCCATGCGCGGATCGCGCAGCACCCAGGCCGTGGAGCCGCTTTCCGACGTTGAAGACATGCCGGAAAGCGTCGAGCCCGCGCTGGAACTGACCGGCGACCGCGTTCAGGACGCGATGCAGCGCCTCAGCGCGCGCGAGCGCGGGGCTGCCGGTTCGGTAAATTCGCGGCAGGAAGGTTTCGAGGCCTCGATCCACAAGATCAAGGAGCAGGTGCTGCCGCGCCTTCTGGAGCGCGTGGACCCGGAAGCCGCCGCCACACTCACCAAGGACGAGCTCAGCGAGGAATTCCGGCCGATCATCGGCGAAGTGCTCGCCGAGCTGAAACTGACGCTCAACCGGCGCGAACAGATCGCGCTCGAAAAGGTTCTCGTCGACGAGCTGCTCGGTCTGGGGCCGCTCGAAGTGCTGCTCGCCGATCCGGCTGTCTCCGACATCATGGTGAACGGCCCCAACCAGACCTTCATCGAACGCAAGGGCAAGCTCGAACTCGCAAGCATCGTGTTCCGCGACGAAGAGCACCTGTTCCAGATCGCACAGCGCATCGTGAACCGCGTGGGCCGCCGTATCGATCAGACGACGCCGCTCGCCGACGCCCGCCTGCCCGACGGCAGCCGCGTCAACGTGATCGTACCGCCGCTCTCACTGCGCGGCACGGCCATCTCCATCCGTAAATTCTCCGCCAAGCCCATCACCATCGATATGATGCAAAAGGGCGATTCGATGTCGGAGAAGATGGCGACGACACTGAAAATCGCCGGCGCCTGCCGCTTCAACGTCGTCATCTCGGGCGGCACGGGATCGGGCAAGACGACGATGCTGAATGCCATGTCGAAGATGATCGACCCCGGCGAGCGCGTCATTACCATCGAAGACGCCGCCGAGCTTCAGATGCAGCAGCCGCATGTGCTGACACTGGAGACGCGGCCTGCCAACCTGGAAGGCAAGGGCGCGATCACCATTCGCGACCTCGTCATCAACGCGCTGCGTATGCGCCCCGATCGCATCATCCTCGGCGAAATTCGCGGACAGGAGTGTTTCGATCTCCTGGCCGCGATGAACACCGGCCACGACGGATCGATGGCGACGCTCCACTCCAACTCCCCGCGCGAATGCCTCGCGCGTATGGAGAACATGGTGATGATGGGCGACATCAAGATTCCCAAGGAAGCCATCAGCCGTCAGATCGCCGATTCGGTCGATATGATCGTGCAGGTGAAGCGTCTGCGCGACGGTTCGCGCCGCGTGACGAACATCACCGAGGTTGTCGGCATGGAAGGCCCGGTGATCGTGACGCAGGAACTTTTCAAGTTCGAGTATCTCGACGAGGCCGAAGACGGCCGCATCATCGGCGAGTACCGCTCGATGGGCCTGCGCCCGCACACGTTCGAAAAAGCCAAGGCCTTCGGCTTCGACCAGGCCCTGCTGGAGGCCTGCCTGTGACCGTCGAAGCTCTCGTCCCCGTAACGCCGCCGCTCGTGAAATCGCGCCTGCGCACCAAGCGCAAGGCGGCGGTGGAACTCGTTCTGGAAGACGGAACGAGCCTTGCCGGCCATATGTTCGTGGGGCCGGACGAGCGTGTTCTCGAATGCCTGAACGACGCGCGGCCGTTCCTTCCCTTCCTGCAAGCCGATGGCACCATGCTGATCGTCGCCAAGCTGAAGATCGCCGCCTGCCGCCCTCTCGACTGAGAGCGCTCCCTAGGTGTTTAGTCCCTCGTTTTGATGGTGCGGTTCTCTGATAAACCGTTTTGGCTGCTCGGACCATATTTTGCAGACATATTCATATGGGGTG
>NZ_JACHNZ010000017.1 GCF_014199685.1 Sphingosinicella soli
GTCGCCACGGCGCAACTCGCCCTTGCCATCTCCGCCTGCCGCCTCCGCCCAGGATCACGCCATCACGCAGCGGCCCGGTGAATAAGAGGGGCTAGAGGCCCGTCTTTAGGCGGCGGCGCGTTCGCCGCGGCCGATCTGGTACTTGCGCATCTTTTCGATCAGCGACGTGCGCTGCAGGCCGAGCACGCGCGCGGCGTCGGCAACGATGTCGCCGCTCTGTTCGAGCGCGGCGTGGATCAGCGACTGTTCGAGCTTCGCGACAAGCGCGCGCATGTCGCACACGCCGGCGCCGAGCAGGGCGCGCGGGTCCATGTCGAAGCTGTTGCCGGAGCGGCGCAGCGGCACGACCGCGCAGTCCGGCAGCCGGTGGTCGGCGTCTTCATGGGGAACGCTGGTCGCTTCCCAGAGCGCGGCGTCCTCGTTCGTGAATGCGCGCTGTTCGAGCGCCGTGCCGAGCAGCATTTCGACATCGTCCACGCCGATTTCATCTTCGCCGAACAGCACGATCGCGCGCTCCACGACGTTGCGCAGCTCGCGAATATTGCCCGGCCAGCGGTGCCCGCAGAGCGCGCGCAACGCCGAGGCATTGAAGCGCAGCTTCACGCCCGCCAGTTTGATGAAATGCGCGATCAGCATCGGAATGTCTTCGCGGCGCTCGGCGAGTGCCGGCAGTTGCAGCGGGAAGATGTTGAGGCGGTAGAACAGGTCTTCGCGGAAGCGGCCCTCGGCGATCGCCTGCTCCAGATCCTTGTGCGTGGCGGAGATGACGCGCACGTTGACGCCCATCGTCTTGTTGCTGCCGACGCGTTCGATCTGGCGCTCTTCGAGCACGCGCAGCAGCTTCACCTGCATGTCGGCGGGCATGTCGCCGATCTCGTCGAGGAAGATCGTACCGCCGTCGGCGGCTTCGAAGCGGCCCTTGCGGCTTTGCAGCGCGCCGGTGAAGGCGCCCTTTTCGTGGCCGAAGAGTTCAGATTCGATGAGTTCGCGGGGGATGGCGCCGCAGTTCACGGCGACGAATTCGTTGTTCCGGCGGGCCGATGCGAGATGCAGACAGCGCGCGACGACTTCCTTGCCGGTGCCGGACGGGCCCGTGACGAGCACGGAAGCCTGCGAACCGGCCAGACGCATGATGAGATTTCGAACCCTGACGATCGCTTCGCTTCGACCGATAAGCAGTGTTTCCAGTTCGGCAATACCGCCGCCTGGTGCAGCCCCCGTTGCAACCGTCATCACGTTCCCCCTCGGCGACACCCCTGACGCCGTGAAACCGGGTGTAACAGTGAAATGGTTAACGAAATTTATACATGGAATCCTTAATTCTCAATGCATTGTAAATTTCACGTCACTGTTACGCAACCGTCGTAATTCTGCGGTTTCGGGCATGTAACAGTTATATTCCGGCGTACCATTCGTAGCCCACGCGGTCTTCCCAGTAACCGCCCTTGCCGCCGCCCGTGGCCGCGAGGGTGGAGGCCACCTCGACGCGCATCACGAACTTCGCGTGCTTGTAGCCGAGCTGGCGTTCGACACGCAGGCGCAGCGGCGCGCCGTGGCCCGTGGGCAAAGGCGCATCGTTCATGCCCCAGGCCAGAATCGTCTGCGGGTGGAACGCATCGATGAGGTCGATCGATTCGTAATAGCGCGTGCCGCGGAAATCGTCGGCGCAGTGAAAGATCACATAGCGCGCATCATCCCTCAGTCCCGCCGAATCGAGCAGCGTTTTCAAAGGCACGCCCGTCCACTTGCCGATCGCGCTCCACCCCTCCACGCAGTCGTGCCGGGTGATCTGCGTGCGCGCGGGTAGGGCGCGGATCGCGGGCAGCGACAAGGAAAGCGGCCGCGCGACGAGGCCGTCGACGATAAGCCGCCAGTCCGCGAAACCGCTTGCCGCATGGCGGGCGAAGACGGGGTCGGCAGGCATGGTGTTGCCGTTCATGCGGAACACCGGCGACATCTCCGCCGCGCTGAACTCGCGGGCGAGCGCGTCGCGTCCGGTGATGAGCCGCTGCGCGCGCATCGTCAGCGTCTCGGCGCCGAACAGCGCCTTTCGGAAGCCTTCGTTCTGCCCAAGGCGGTCGCATCCCGAAACGGCAAGCCCCGCTCCGGCGACAAGGCTTCCGACAAGGCCGCGACGGGTAACATGGGGTATCATGGCGTCTCTTCCCGTATGCGATAGCGGCCCGTTATCATCGATATGATGCCGTTAACCGGCCCTGCGAGCAGCACCATCAGCAGGTGGACGGCGATGAACGCCAGGATCAGCGCCGCGCTGATGAAATGCACCGAGCGCGCCGACTGCCGCCCCCCGAACAGATCGACCACCCACGGCCACGCGGCGTCGATGGCGGGCGACATGCCGAGGCCGCTCAGCACGATCGCGGGCAGCAGGATGAACACCACGCCCCCGTACGCGAGCTTCTGCAGCACGTTGTAGCGCAGCGCCGCCTCGCCGCGCGGAAAGCGGAGCAGGGCGTGCGCCTTGATATCCTGCCACACATGGCCGGGGGCAAGCTCCCGCCGGGTCGGCAGCAGCGCGGCGGCATGGCGGGATGCGGCGGCCCAGACGAGGTAAAGGCTCCCGGCAACGGCGAGCACCCACGCGAACGCAATGTGCCAGCGCCGGGCCAGCGCCAGATTGTAGGTGGAAGGGATCGTCGCCCAGTGCGGGAAGGCGAGGGCGCGCGACACGCCGCCGGGATCGCTCCAGCGCCCGAGCACGCCGGTCGTCTCGACACGCAGATCGCCGACGCGCAGCACCCCGGTGGAGCGCGTCGCGTAGATCTCCAGCCAGGCCGGATCGGGATTGGCGCCGTAGTGCCCCCAATAGAGGCGGGGGTGGGCGTTGAAGATCATCAGGCCGCTCATCAGCAGCACGAACACCGCGATCGCATTCGTCCAGTGCCAGAGCCTGACGGGCAGTCTGTGGCGGCGGACGATCATGCTACCAGCCCTTCGCCGCGATCCAGTAAGGCCCCGTGCAGGCGCGCGGGAGGCCTTCGAGCAGGTAGCCCGGCGGCGGCGGCTCGGTGGTGCCGCCGCCCGAAAGCGACACGGCGCCGCCGACCCGAAGCGTGCCGCCCGCCGCGCCGTCGCGCACGGTGAGCGTGCCGGCTTCGTCCGCAAGGCGTGCCGAGGAAGGCCAGAGCACGAGGCGGCTCTCGCCGCTCTCGCTGCCGACGCGCAGGCAGCCGTCCTTCACGAACAGCGTGCCGGTGAACAGCGCCTGCATCGCGGCGCGCGAAGGATCGCGGGCCTGCGGGAAGGCCGTCACGGCGCCCGCGCTTTGCGGCTGCGGGATGCTGTCGTCGCCTACGACGGTCAGCACGGTGGCCGGGGAGAGTTTCAGGCGGCCCGCAGCGACGGCGGCTTTTGCGGCGGCATCGTCGACGACGTTCAGCAGCACGCGGTTCGCCTCGATATCCCGCTCCGTGCCGACGAGCGCCAGCCCCGCCGCCTCGAACGCGTCCTTGGCCTCGGTTTCGGCGTCGGCGAGTTCGGCGAGCGAATAGTCCACGCTGCGCGGCACGAAGGCATCGTCGCCGACGTAGCGCTTCAGCTTTTGCGCCGCATCGCCCTTGAACAGCACCACGGCCTGCGTCTTGGGCTCATGTTCGAGGTAGAGCCCCGCGAAGTCCGGATCGGTGCGGACACGCAGCTGGAAGATGGCGAGCCGGTCGGCAAGGCGCATCCGCGCCTCCGCCTCCTCAAGGCTGATGCCGAGCGTGCGGGAGAGGTGCAGCGCCGCATCCGCCGCGCTCGTCGGTTCGGGCGGCTGCGCGGCCGCGCCCGCGGCAATCAGCGGAAACGCGGTCAGCATCACGCGGTACAGGGTCTTCACGACGTCCCCTTGTATTATGTGGGCAACACACCCAATATGGTGATAAGCATAGGACAGGAAACGGATCATTAGGAGCGGTAATGCAGACCGAAACCGAGCTGAAGCTTCAGGCCCCCGATGCGGTGATCGCCGTGGCGCCCGAAAAAGCCGCCGGGCTGGTGCCGATCAGCGACGAGAAGCGGACCAAGCTCGAAGCCACGGTGGACAGTTTCGTCGATGACCTGCTGGCGCAGGATGCGAACAGCCCGGCGTTCGGCAAGCTGGTCGACGAGGTGACCGCGCTCGGCCGCCGCGAGATCGCCGAGGCCGCGCAGCATTCGAACCGCTTTCTCGAACGGCCGGTGAAGGCGATCAACGCCGAGGGCAATATCGGCAAGGATCTCGTGGCGCTGCGCCGCACGGTGGAAGACCTCGATCCCGGCACCGACGGCAAGAAGCTGGCGCCGCGCAAGATCCTGGGCATCATCCCCTTCGGCAGCCGCGCCAACCGCTATTTCGACAAGTACCGCTCCGCGCAGAGCCACATCTCGGGCATTCTCGAAAATCTGGCGAACAGCCGCGAGGAGCTTTTCCGCGACAATGCCGCGATCGACGTCGAACGCCAGAACCTCTGGAAGACGATGGAGAAGCTGGAACAGATGATCCACGTCTCCAAGACGCTCGACGCGAAGCTGGAGGCGGCGGCGAACGAGCTGGAAGTGTCCGATCCCGCCAAGGCGAAGACGATCCGCGAAAGCGCACTCTTCTACGCGCGGCAGCGGACGACCGACCTGCTCACGCAGATGGCGGTGAGCGTGCAGGGTTATCTGGCGCTCGATCTCGTAAAGAAGAACAATGTCGAGCTGACCAAGGGCGTCGACCGCGCCTCGACGACGACGGTGTCGGCGCTGCGCACGGCCGTCACGGTCGCGCAGGCGCTGACCAGCCAGCGGCTGGTGCTCGACCAGATCACCGCGCTCAACACCACGACCGCCGGTGTCATCGATTCGACGAGCACGATGCTGCGCACGCAGACGGGCGAGATCCACAAGCAGGCGACGTCCGCCACGATCCCGATCGAGACGCTGAAGCGCGCGTTCGAGAACATCTACGCGACGATGGATTCGATCGACACGTTCAAGCGGGACGCGCTCGTTTCGATGAAGGAAACGGTGGATACGCTGTCCGACGAGGTCGAAAAGTCGCGCGGCTACATCGCGCGGGCCGAAGGCGCCTCGCAGGCGCAGGTGAAGGGCCCGGCGACGACCTTCAAGGCGATCGAGGGCTGAACGTGGCGCGTGAAGTTTCCGACATCCTGAAACGCGCCGACGACATGTTCGGCCGCCTCGCGCGCACGCCCGAAGGCCGCGCTGCGGTGATGCGGCGGGCGCGGCGGCACACGCAATCGCTGATGCGGCGGGTGACGAACGCGGGCATCGCCGTGGTCGTCGTCGTTGTCGCCGCCCTGTTGTTCGGCATTTTCGTGGGTCCGCTGGGGATCAACGGCCTGCTTCTCCTGGCGCTCGCGGCGCTGGGTCTCGGCGGCTTTTTCCTGCTGCGCACGCCGCGCATCGACATGCCGACGACGCAGGCCATGAAAAGCGCCGACCTCGCCGCGATCCCGCGCCGCGTGGAGGACTGGCTCGAACGCCAGCGCCGCAACCTGCCGTCGCGCGCGGCAAAACAGGTGGATGAAATTCTGCTGCGGCTGGAAGTGCTCGGCGAACAACTGGGCCAGGTGACGTCGGGCCAGCCGATCGCAGGCGACGCCCGCCGCCTGATCGGCGAGCACCTGCCGCGCCTTGTCGACACCTATCTCAAGGTGCCGCAAGCCTATCGCGCCTCGGGTAGCGAGGCGGAAAAACAGCTTCTCGACGGCCTCGTCACCATCGCCGACGAACTTCGCCGCCTCTCCGAGCAGCTCGTACGCGGCGACCTCGACGCGCTCGCCGTCGAGGGTAAATTCCTTGAACAGCGCTACCGGGAAAACGGCACGCTTACTTAGCAATCTAACAACCTCTCATTCCCGCGCGGTGGACGGGTGCCTGCGCGCGTGTCTATCTGGCGGGGAAGGAGAGTGTTCATGGATTTTGATCTGCCCGCCGATCTCGTTGCCTATCTGGCGGAACTTGACGCCTTCATCGAGGCCGAGATCAGGCCGCTCGAACGCGCCGACGACAACATCCGCTACTTCGACCACCGCCGCGAATGGGCGCGCACCGATTTCGAGAACGGCGGGCTGCCGAGCCACGAATGGGAAGCCCTGCTCGCCGAGGCGCAGCGCCACGCGGACGCCGCCGGGCACTGGCGCTTCTCCGCGCCGAAGGCTTACGGCGGGAAAGACGGCTCCAACCTCTGGATGGCGGTGATCCGCGAGCATTTCGCCGCGAAGGGCCTTGGCCTTCACAACGATCTTCAGAACGAGCATTCGATCGTCGGTAACTTCCCCTTCGTCGCGATGTTCGAGACGTTCGGCACCGAGGCGCAGAAGCAGGAGTTCATCCTCGGCGGTTTCAAGCGCGAACGCATCGTCGCCTTCGGCCTCACCGAGCCCGGGCACGGCTCCGACGCGACGCACATGGAAACGCGCGCCGTGCCGGAAACACGCGGCGGCGTGGCGGGCTGGCGCATCGACGGCGAGAAGATGTGGACCACGGGCATGCACGTCGCCACGCACTGCGCGACCTTCGCCCGCACGGACGGACCGGACGGCGACGCGCGCGGCATCACCTGCCTGCTCGTGCCGTCGGACACGCCGGGCGTGAAGATCGAGGAATATCTCTGGACCTTCAACATGCCCACCGACCACCCGCGCGTCTCGTTCACGAACGTCTGGGTGCCGGAAACCGCCGTGCTCGGCACGCCGGGCGCTGGTCTTGCGCTCGCGCAGTCGTTCGTTCACCAGAACCGCATCCGGCAGGCGGCCTCTTCGCTCGGCGCGGCGGTGTTCTGCATCGAGGAGAGCGTGAAATACGCGCGGGAACGCCGCCCCTTCGGCAAGGCGCTTGCGGAAAACCAGGCGATCCAGTTCCCGCTTGTCGAGCTTGCGACGCAGGCGGAAATGCTGCGGCTGCTGATCCGCAAGACCGCGTGGGAGATGGACCGGATGCCGCACAAGGCGATCGAGCGCGAACTCTCCGACCGTGTTTCGATGTGCAACTACTGGGCGAACCGCCTCGTCTGCGAGGCGGCGGACCGCGCCATGCAGGTGCACGGCGGCCTCGGCTATTCGCGGCACAAGCCGTTCGAGCACATCTACCGCCACCACCGCCGCTACCGAATCACCGAGGGCGCAGAAGAGATCCAGATGCGCAAGGTGGCCGGCTTCCTGTTCGGTTACATGGGGCCGAAGAAGGCGGCGTTCGAAGGCCAGGGGTGACGAAGACGCTCCTCATCGTGTGGCATTCGATGACCGGCGGCGCGCGGCAGCTCGCGCAGGCGGCAGCCGAGGGCGCCGCGCGCGAGGATGGCGTTTCGGTCGTGCTGAAACCCGCGCGCGAGACCGGCCCTGACGACCTGCTTGCGGCCGACGCCTATATGTTCGTCTGCCCGGAAAACCTCGCCGCGATCGCGGGTGTGATGAAGGATTTCTTCGACCGCTGCTATTATCCCGCGCTCGGCCGCATCGACGCGAGACCTTATGTTACGCTGGTTTGCGCAGGCACGGACGGCGAGAGCGCGGTGCGCCAGATCGCGCGGATCGCGACCGGCTGGCGGCTGAAACCCGCGGCCGATCCGCGCATCGTGCTTACCCGCGCCGATACGCCCGAAGCCATCCTCGCGCCCAAAGTGATAGGGCCGGAAGAGCTTGAGGCGTGCCGCGATATGGGTCATGCGCTGGCTGCGGGATTGCAGATGGGTATCGTGTAGGGGATGAAGTGATGGCTGGTTTCTCGTTCGATCTTTCGGGGCGCGTCGCGCTGGTGACGGGCGCTTCGTCGGGGTTCGGCGCCCGTTTCGCGCGGCAGCTTGCGGCGAGCGGCGCGAAGGTCGCGCTCGGCGCGCGGCGCGTGGATATGCTGAGCGCGCTTGCCGACGAGATCGCGCGCGCGGGCGGCGAGGCGCTCGCGGTGGAGATGGATGTTTCAAGCGAAGCCTCCGTGATCGCGGCCTACGACCGCATCGAAGCGGAACTTGGCACGCCCGACAGCATCATCGCCAACGCCGGCATGAACATCGAAGGCTCGGCGACAGAGCTTGCGGTGGAGGATTTCAACCGCGTCATGGGCGTGAACCTCACGGGCGTGTTTCTCACCGTGCGCGAGGGCGCGCGGCGGATGTTGGCGTCGGGCGTGCGCGAGCGCGGGAACGGGCGCATCGTGATCGTCTCCTCGATCACGGCAAATTCCGTCAGCCCCGGCCTTGCGGCGTATTCGGCTTCGAAAGCGGCGGTGCAGCAGATGGGCAAGGTGCTGGCGCGCGACTGGGTGCGGCAGGGCATCAACGTCAATTCCATCTGCCCCGGCTATGCGCGCACCGAGATCAACAGCGACTGGTTCGATACCGAAGCCGGGCAGAAGCACATCGCGAAGTTCCCGCGCCGCCGCCTGATGGCGGAAGACAGCCTCGATGCGATGCTGCTCTACCTCGCGTCGGATGCAAGCGCCGCGATCACCGGCACCAGCTTCACGCTCGACGACGGGCAGTCGCTGTAGAGCCGCAGGGGGATTGACGCGGGCGCGGAAATCCCCAAGTCGGTCGGGCAGGATTGCAGGAGAGACGGCATGGCGGACGTAACGATCGTGGAGGTGGGCGCGCGCGACGGCCTGCAGAACGAGCCGGAGATCGTTTCCACCGAACACAAGCTCGGCCTCATCACGCGCATGATCGACGCGGGCGTTCGGCGCCTCGAAGTCGCGAGCTTCGTCAATCCCAAGCGCGTGCCGCAGATGGCGGACGCGGAAGCCGTGATCGCCGGGCTGCCGGACCGCCGCGACGTCTCCTACATCGGGCTCTGCCTCAACAAGCGCGGCGTGCTGCGCGCGATCGAAAGCCGCGAGGGCAACAAGCGCGGGGTCGATGAAGCGGGCTGCGTGCTCGTCGCCTCCAACACCTTCGGCCAGCGCAACCAGGGTCAGACCGTCGACGAGGGTATCGCCGAAAACCGCGAAATGCTGCGGCTGGCGCGAGAGAGCGGGCTTGTCGCGCAGGTGACGATCTCGGCGTCGTTCGGTTGCCCGTTCGAAGGCTATGTGCCGCCCGAAACCGTCGTGCGCTGCGCCGTGGCCATGGCCGAGGCGGGCGCCGAGGAGATTGCGCTTGCCGACACGATCGGTGTCGGCGTGCCCGCGCAGGTGAGCGACCTGTTCGGCCGCGTCCGCGCCGCGGTGGGCGACAGCGTCCGTCTGCGCGCGCACTTCCACAACACGCGCGGCACCGGTATCGCCAACGCCTGGGCGGCGTACGGTGCGGGCGTGAACGTGCTCGATTCCTCGCTCGGCGGGCTTGGCGGCTGCCCGTTCGCACCCAAGGCGACCGGCAACATCTCGACCGAAGACCTGCTGTTCATGCTGGATGGCTCGGGCGTTTCCACCGGCGTCGATCTCGTGTCGGCAATTGCCGTGAACCACTGGTTCGAAACCGTGATGGGTCGGCCGCTGCCCTCGATGGTCGCGAAGGCCGGGCCGCCGCAGGGCGCGTACCCCGCACCGAACTACTGCGTCTGAACCTCGTCGCGGTCGAGATCCGCGCAGAGCAGCGGGTTTTTCAGCGAATAGATCAGCATCGCGAGCAGCAGCGCCGCGCTCAGCAGGTACGGTAGCGGCTGCCAGACCTGGTAAAGCGCGATGCCGATTGTCGGCGCGATAATGAATGCCGCGCCGTTCACCGCCGTGATCGCGCCCGCCGCGCCCCCCTGATCCTCAAGTCCTACGGCAAGGGAAGCGCCCGCGCTGAACCCCGGCCGCGCAAAGCCGTAGCCGAGCGAGGCAATGGCGAACGACAGCACGATCCCGTAGAAATCGGTCGACACCGCAATCAGCACCGAACCGGCGGCGGCAAGGCCCGCGCCCCAGCGCAGCAGCAGCTTCGGCCCCAGGTTGAACATCGGAATGAGCGCCCACTGGGCGAGCAGCGTCGCTGCGGCGGCGGCCATCAATGCCAGGCCGATGAAGGCCTGCGCCTCGATGGGCGGCAGGCCCAGCCGGTCGATGATGAAAAAGCCGAGCGACTGGCCGCTCGCCGCCTGCGCGTTGCCGATGGCGAGCCCGTAGATCGAGAAGGGCAGGATGCGCGGATCGCTCCACGAAACGCGGCGGCGCGTTCGGCTGCGTCCGCCCTGCGTGCTGCGCGGGCCGGTCGCGATGGTCGGCTCCAGGTTGGCGATCGGCCGGTCTTCGCCCGCGCTCGGCGCATCGGCCGGAAGGCGGCGCGCGACGACGACGAGCGTGATGAGCGCGAAGGCCGCGAAGGCGAACATCGGACCCGAAAGCGAAACGACCGGCAACACGAAGAACGGCGCGACCGCCGGCCCCACGATCGTCCCGAGCCCGAAGGCGGAGGCGAGAATCGAAAGCGCGCGCGTGCGCTCCGACGGGCTGGTCCGCGAAGCGACATAGGCCTGCGCGGCCGGGTTCGAGGCCGATCCGAACAGGCCGAACAGCGAACGCGCCGCCGCGAAGATGACAAACACCGCGATCGGCGCGATCAGATGCTTGAGCCCGGCGAGGATCACGAACGCGCAGATCAGCTTCGAGACGAAATAGCCGCCGAGGCCGAGCAGGATCAGCGCCTTGCGGCCGTAGCGGTCGGACGCGTCCGCCCAGCGCGGCGCGGCGAAGGTCCACATCAGCGCCGAGAACGAAAAGATCGTCGCGACCAGCAGATCGGGAATGCCGAGTTCGCGTCCGATTGTGGGCAGCACGGATTGCAGCGCCGTGTTGCCCGCCGCCACCACGAACAGAACCAGGAACAGCAGCGCGAAATCCCCGCGCAGGCCGCTCTCCGGCGGTTTCATGCGGGTAACGCCTTGCGCCGCCCCGACCACGCCGCCATCAGGCAGGCAGCGGCGACGATCGCGCCGCCGAGGACAACCTGAGCCCGCACCGTTTCGCCGAACACCCACCAGCCGAACAGTGCCCCCCAGCCGAGCGCCGTATATTCCAGAACGACGATTTTCTGCGCCTCCGCGCGGGCATAGGCGAAAGCGAGAAGCAGGATGCCGCCCGTTCCGAGCGCGCCCATCAGCGCGAACAGCGGGATGGTGCCGGGCGAGGGCAGCGGCGCTGCGAACACCGCGAACGGCGCCGTGTAAAGCGCCGGAAACGCGGCGGCGAGAAAGCTGATGACGTGCGGATCATCGCGCGTCGCGCGCTGCCGCAGCAGCACGACGGAGAGCGCATACAGCACCGCCGACACGAGCACGGCGACGACCCCTTCGGTGCGGTTGGGTGTCGGCAGCGAAACCTGCCCCGTCACCGTCACCAGCACGCCGCCGAAGCCCACGAGACAGGCCGCAATGTTGATCGCGCGCATCCGCTCGCCGAGCAGCACGCGCGCGATCAGCGGCACGAGCAGCGGCGCGATGAACGAGATCGCGATCGCCTCGGCGATCGGGATCGCCCAGAGCCCGTAGAAGAACAGATACGCCGCCCCGGCGATCACGAGTCCGCGCACGGCGTGGCCCTGCAGCGCATCGCGGGAAAACGCGGCCTTGCGGAAGTGAAGCATCAGCGGAAGCGCGATCAGCGCGCCCGCGAAATAGCGCATGAAGGTGACGGTGATGATCGCATGGCTCTGCGCGCCGAGCTTGATCGCGGCATCCATAGCGCAAAGCAGCGCGATGCCCAGGAAGGCGAGCAGCATCGGCGGGGCGGAAGACAGGCGCATTCCCCGCTGCTTGCCGAGCCTTCCGGGGCGCTGTCAATCCGCGCGAAGTGGGAGGATCGCTATTTTCCAGGCTCCGGCGCGCAGCGTGTCTTGTCGCCGTCCACGCATGCCTGCCAGTCGGCGATCTCGCGCTGTCGCTGCTCGTAGGCGGCGCGCGCGGCGGCGTACTCCGACTGCGCGCGGGCCGTGCTCTCGACTGTGGCCTGATGCGCGCGCAGACTGGCCTGATACGCGGCCTGCGCTGCGGCATACTGGGCATCGGTCGTGTCGGTCCGCGCCTTTGCCTCGGCGTTAAGCCGCTTGCGGGCGTTCACGGCGGCGGCCTCGTCGGGCGGGATGGTTTCATCGATCGCCGCCGCTGGAGGCGGCGAGACGGGTTCGGGTATCGCTGCGGGTTGCAGCACCTGCGCCGCCATCAGCAGCGCGACCGGGAGAAAAGTCATCGTCATCGATCCTTTCGAGCTGGTCTCTTATACCACCGCCGCTTCGCTTTCAGCACGCGCGTTGCGTGAAGGCCTCGGCGCCGTCGCGCGGAAGCCGCAGATTTTCGGTGCTTGCGGTATCGATTTCGGCGGCTTCCCCCCGTCCGATCGGCCAGTTGTTGGCGGAAATGGCGTCCATCATCACCTCAACGCTTCTACCTTCAACAATTTAAGGGTAGTTATGTTTCGAAATCACATTGCGGGACTGGCCCCTTGCTGCGTTCGCGGCGCGCACCGGGGTCGTAACAGGGAAAGCCGCGGGGGAACTGCTGATGGGCAAAATTCTGGAAAATCTTCATCTTACGCTTGGGCTGGGTCTGGTCCTCGCGCTTGTCATGATCTTTGGGCTGCATGGCGATTTCGCCACCAACGGCATGCTTGTCGGGCAGACCGTGCTGCGCTGGCTGCACGTGTTCGCGGGCATCGTCTGGATCGGGCTGCTTTACTATTTCAATTTCGTCCAGATCCCGACGATGCCGGCCATTCCGGCCGAACAGAAGCCGGCGATCAGCAAGCACATCGCCCCCAAGGCGCTGTTCTTCTTCCGCTGGGCGGCGGCGTTCACCGTGCTGTTCGGTCTGCTTCTCGCCGGTCATCTGGGCTATCTGGTCGAGGCGCTGACGCTGCAGCCGTCGTTCCAGCTGATCGGCATCGGCATGTGGCTGGCGCTCGTCATGGCGTTCAACGTCTGGTTCATCATCTGGCCGAACCAGAAGAAGGCGCTGGGCATCGTTCCGGCGGAAGACGCGGCAAAGGCGAAGGCCGCGCGCGTCGCGATGCTGACCAGCCGCATCAACACGCTGCTGTCGATTCCGATGCTCTACGCGATGGCGGCCTACCAGTCCTGGCCGGTCTGATCGGCGAGCCATACGGCAAGCCATGCAAGGGGCGGTCCTCACGGGCCGCCCCTTTTCATTGGTGCAGCGTGGCTTAGAGAAAATTTACCTTATGCTGCGAGTGTCCGCCGGGCCTCGCGCACCAGTCCGCGCGGGGGGTACGGAGTACTCGGATTGTTCGAAACCCAGCTGCGCATTCGTTCGCTTGCCTACGCCGGTGCGGCTTCCGCCGTGATCGGGTTGCTCGTGTTCGCCTACAGCCTCGGCTGGCCGCCCCGTCTGCCCTCGCTTGGGGCGTTCATGGTGCTTGGCTGCGTCGTCGCGGCGAGCGCCGGGGCCGTGTTCGTTGCGGTACACCATATCACTGCGCCGGTGATCGTTGCGGTCGAGAAGCTCACCGATTTCGTTCGCCCGCGCCGCGACGGCGACGTTCCTCCGCCGATTCCGCACTCGGTGCGCCGCACGCTGCCGAAGCTGACGGCGGCGATCGAGCTGTTCAAGAAGCGCATCCAGACCAATATCGACACCATCCAGCAGACCGCGCTGCAGGATCCGGTGACGGAACTGCCCAATCGGCTCAGTTTCCGCAGGGTGGTGGAACGCCATCTGCGCAGCATGGGGCGCCGCGAGGGCGCAAAAAGCGCGATCCTGTTCATCGATCTCGATCGCTTCAAGTCGGTGAACGACAGCCTCGGCCACGCGCAGGGCGACGTTCTGCTGGCGATGTTCGCGGCGCGCATGCGCGTGCTGATTTCCGCCGAATCGAATCGGCGCGGCGCGGGCTGCGGCGAGGCGATGCTGGCACGCCTGGCCGGCGACGAGTTCACCGTGCTGCTCCCCGACATGTCCGGCCCGGCGGACGCCACCAAGCTCGCGCGCCAGATCCTGCGCGCCATGCAGGAACCCTTCGAGTTCGCGGGCCAATCGATCGTGATCGGCGCCAGCATCGGCATCTGCATCGCGCCCGACGACGGCGATACCTACGAAACGCTCACCCGCAACGCCGATACCGCGATGTATTACGCAAAGGACAGCGGGCGGAATCAGTATCACCTGTTCGAAGCGGCGATGCACGAGCGCGTGCGCGACCGCCTGCAGCTCGAAACCATGCTGCGCGCGGCGACCGCCGGAAACCAGTTCGAACTCCACATCCAGCCGCAGATCAACGCGGAAAGCGGCCAGCTCGTGTCCGCCGAAGCGCTGATCCGCTGGCGTCATCCCGACAAGACGCTGCGTTCGCCTGCATCGTTCATCGATATCGCCGAAGACAGCGGGCTCATCGTCGATGTCGGCCGCTGGGTGATCGCGGAGGCTGCGCGCATCGTCGGCGAATGGCATTCGCGCGGCGACAATCTGCGGCTCAGCGTCAACGTCTCACCCCAGCAGATCGAGCGTGCCGATTTTGTCCGGCATGTCCGCGCCTGCATCGAGGCGTCGTCGGCGCCGCCCGAAATGCTGGAGATCGAGATCACCGAATCGACCGTGATGTCTTCCGATCCCGTGATCGTCGATCGTCTCGCGGAAGTGCGCGCGCTCGGCATCAGCATCGCCATCGACGATTTCGGCACCGGCTATTCCAACCTCGCGCGCCTTAAGGATCTGCCGATCGACCGCCTCAAGATCGATCGCTCGCTCGTGAAGGATGTCGCGACCAGCGCGGATTCGCGCACGATCATTCAGGCGATCGTCAGCCTTGCGGCGGGCCTCGGCTACGAATGCGTGGCGGAGGGCGTCGAAACCGAAATTCAGGCCGATATCCTCAACGTCATCGGCTGCGAAACGCTCCAGGGCTACTGGATTTCCAAGCCGATCCCGCTCGACGAATTTGAAACCTGGCGCGAAGCGCACGAGCCGGAGCATGTCGGAGCGGCCTTTTGATTGAACTCCCGAAGCCACGCTCGGGTTTCAGGGCACGGCTGGAACGCCTCCCGTTCCGCGTCAAGCTGGCGGCGGCGGTTCTGTTCGCCTGCACGGTGGCGCTGGCGCTGGCGAGTTCGGTGTTCGCCTACCTTCAATACCAAACCGTCGTCGCGGCGACCTACAAGATCCAGGAACTCACGACGCAGGGCGTTGCCAGCATCGCCGCCGAGCCGATTCTCGCGGGCGATACGAACGAAACGCTGCGCGTGCTGCGGCAGCTCGATTCGGTGGGGGTGATCCGGCTGGTGCGCGTGCGCGACGTTGCCGGCAAGGATATCATCACGCTGAGGCGCCTGTCGGAAGAACCGAAGGGCCGCAGGGCGGTATCGTCCGCGCCCATCGTCGCCAGGGGCAAGATGCTCGGCTCGATCGAGATCACCACGATCCAGGAGTTCGAGACCAAGCCCTCGTTCGCCTATCTTTTCGCGGTTATCGGGATCATCGCGGTCGCGTTTCTCGTCTCGCTGTTTTTCGCGGCCGGGATCAGCGTGCTGTTGTTCCGCCCCCTGAAGGTGATGACGCTGGCGATGGAGCGCATCCGCGACAGCGGCGACTATACGCAGCGCGTCGAACGGCTGGGCGACGACGAGACGCGCCGCGTGATCGATTCGCTGAACGCCATGCTGGACGAGGTCGAGCGCCGCGATACGGAGCTTGCCACGGCGGCAAAGGAACTGGCCGTCGCGCGCGACGTGGCGCAGCACGCCAACGAAGCGAAATCGCAGTTCCTCGCCAACATGAGCCACGAACTGCGCACGCCACTCAATGCCATCATCGGCTATGCCGACGTGCTGCATCAGGATCTTGCCGAACAGGGACAGAAGCAGCTTTCCGAGGATGCGCACTGGATCGACGGATCGGCGCGGCATCTGCTCAGCATGATCAACGAGCTGCTCGACATGGCCAAGATCGAAGCCGGGCGCATGGATATCGATGTGCACGAATTCAGCGTGGAAGGGCTTCTCGACGAGGTTCGCTCGACGCTGGAGCCGCTCGCGCAGCAGCAGGGCAACAGGCTCGAATTGCGGATCGCGCCCGATATCGGCATCGCCGAGCACGATTCCATGAAGCTGCGCCAGTGCCTCATCAACCTGGGCGGCAATGCCTGCAAGTTCACGAAGCAGGGTCACGTCATCCTTTCGGCGCGGTCGCTCACCATCGCGCGTCGGGACTGGATCGAGATCAGCGTCTCGGATTCGGGCATCGGCATGACCCCCGAACAGATCGACAAACTCTTCGAGCCCTTCGTGCAGGCGGACGCCTCGACGACGCGGCGCTTCGGCGGCACCGGGCTCGGCCTTGCCATCACGGCGCGGCTTACCGAACTGATGGGCGCGCGGCTTACCGTAGACAGTCTTCCCGGCGTGGGCTCCACGTTCAACCTGCGCCTGCCGCGCAAGTATCAGGAAGATGCCCGCGATTGGGACGATGCGACAGGCTCGCAAATAGGGTCAATTAATAATCAACCAAATCCTGCGACGATGGCGGCATAAAGAACAAGACATGGGCGTATCGATGACAGTGAATTCAGGAGACCGGGATAGCTGCCGTATCCTCGTCGTTGACGACGTGGAAGCGAATCGTTCCGTGGTATGCAGGCGCCTTGAACGCCTGAACTATACGGTGGTCTCCGCGGAAAGCGGGGAGGTCGCGCTTCAGCTTATCGAAAAATCGCCGCCTGATCTGGTGCTGCTCGATTACATGATGCCCAACATGAACGGCATCGACGTTCTGCGCGAGCTGCGCACCAATTCGCGCGTCAGCGAGGTGCCTGTCATCATGCTGACCGCGCGCGCCGACGCGCAGACCGTGGTGGCCTCGCTCGAAGCGGGCGCCGACGACTATGTCTCGAAGCCCATCGATTTCGACGTGCTCGCCGCGCGCATCGAGGCGCAGTTGCAGCGCCGCCAGCAGGCTGCCAATCTGAAACTCGCGAACGCAAAGCTCGATGAACGGGTAACGCGCCGCGCGATCGAACTTTCGGAGCTTGAGGAACAGCTCGAACTCGAAAGCGAGCAGCGCCGCGTGCTGCAGAGCGAGGTCGAACGCCTGATTGCCGACCGCAAGGCCGTGCTCACCGGGGGCATCAACCCCGATCTCCTCGAACCGCCGCTGCAGCGCATCGCGCAGATCGCCGACAGTCTCGCGGATCCGGGCCGGGCCGACATGCCGGTAAACCCCGCCGCCATCGCCGAAATCGCGGCCCTCGCCCGGCAGGCGCTGGGCGCGGTGCGCTAACCGTCACCCTGAGCGTGAGGGTCGGCCCGAGCAGGTTTTCCCCGCCCCCACTGTCACCCTGAACTTGTTTCAGGGTCCATACGGCGGTCCAGCGGCATTGCCGCATGGATGCTGAAACAAGTTCAGCGCGGCACGCCGTATCGTTGCCGTCGATGTGGCGCCAGAGCAGCGCGCAGTCCAGGGTTTCGCCGAAATCCGGCGGCGTATCGATGCGCGTCGCGGTGCCGTCGGGCAGGATCGTGTAAGCGAAACTGCCGGCTACCTCCGCCATCATGAAGATCTCCGCACGATCACGGTCAGCCCGGGGCGGACGCCGCCGGACTCATCGGGCAGTCGCACGGCGTCGCGGCGACTGCGGTCGATGATCGCTGCAGCGACGTCCGCGCAGATGATGGTGTCCGCGCGGGAGAGCAGACGGAGTTGCCGGAGCGTCAGGTCGTCGGGATCATCGCTCGCCACGACGATTTCGTGACGTTCGCTTTCGGGGGCATCGCTGAGCGCGAGCGCAGCGTCGATCCGCGCGGGTGCGCCGGGAACGTCCTGCAAGGGATCGAGCGGCGCGCCGGGGGCGAGCAGCCGGTCCCAGAACCGGCGGCGCCCCGAGGATGTCGGGCGCGCGTCCGTCACGCGGTCGCGCGCGGCGCGGATGCTGCGGGCAAGATCGCCGAGCGTGGCGGGAAGCAGCGCTTCCAGCCGCTCGCGCAGTGCCTTCGCGAGTGTTGCAGACGCGCCGCCCGTGCCCACTGCGACGATCACAGGCGAGCGGTCGACGATCGCGGGCACCGTGAAATCGCAGAGATCGGGGCGGTCGACGACGTTCACCAGCAGCCCCTGTGCGTGCAGCACCGCTATGTCGGCAGGGCTCGCATCTGCGGCAATGAAGGCGATGCGCGCCGCATCGGGATCATCGGTGATGAACCCGCCCGCGCCCTCGATCAGCCGCCGCTTTGCCTCCGCCGCCTCGCCGTCGCCGACGAGGAGCACCGACATGCCCTTCAGATTCAGGAAAACGGGAAGCTGATCCATCGGCGGCAGGAATGCCACGCTCGCACGGAGGTGGGAAGCCTCAGAAGCTCGGCAGTTCACTCACGTTGTCAGTGTGGATGCCGCACTCGGTCTTGTCCCAGCCGCGCCAGCGTCCGGCGCGCGGGTCTTCGCCCGGCTTCACGACGCTCGTGCAGGGCTGGCAGCCGATCGAGAGATAGCCTTCGGCCTCCAGCGGGTGGCGCGGCAGGTCGCGCTCCGCGAAATAAGCCTCCAGGTCTGCCTTCACCCAGTCGCCGAGCGGGTTCATCTTCAGGCGCCCGTCCTCGATCTCGAACCGGGGGATGTTGGCGCGGGTCTGCGACTGGAAGGCCTTGCGGCCGGAAATCCAGCTGTCGAGGCCCTGCTTGGCGCGGGCGAGCGGCTCCACCTTGCGGATCGCGCAGCAGCCGTCCGGGTCGTAGGACCAGCGCAGCCCGGTCGCGTCCTTCGCCTCGATCACGGCGGCGTCGGGCGTCACCACCTCGCGGTTCGTCATGCCGAGCCGGTCGAGCAGTTGCGTGCGGTAGCGGTCGGTTTCCGGGAACATCTTCAGCGTGTCGACGAACACCACCGGCACGTCCGGATCGACGCGCGCGATGAGATCGAGCAGCACGGCACTTTCGGTGCCGAACGAGGAAACGACGGCGGTTTTGCCGAGCAGGTTTTCCTTGAACACCGCGCGCAGCATTTCGAGCGTTTCGATGCCTGCGAAACGCGCGTTCAGCGCATCGGCGTCTTCCTGCGTGAAGGCAGGGCGCACGTCGATCGTATCGAGCTTGCGGGCCGCATCAGCCATGACGCAGCGCCCAGACCGGCGAACGGCCATCCGCGGCCTTCTGATAGACATGCTCGTAGTGCGCGAGCGCGCGGCCGAGCGCGTCGGCATCGATATCGGCCTCGGGCGCGAAGCTGTCGAAGCCGCAGCGGCGCATGAACGGGATCTGGTCGACGAGCACATCGCCCGCCGCGCGCAGTTCTCCCGTGTACCCGGCCTCACGCAGGATGCGCGCGGCGGAGTAGCCGCGCCCGTCGCGGAACTTCGGGAAGGCGACCTCGATGAGCGCCAGCTGACCGAGATAGGGAATGAGCTTTCGCGCGTCCTCGTCGGACTCCAGTCGCACGGCGCCGGCGTTGGTCTGGCCGATGAAGGCGTCGAGCGTCACCGCCGGCTCCTCGTGCGGTGCGTCGTCGCGGAAGCGAAGTGCATTATCCATAGATCGCCTCCTTGAACGGGTCCATGCCGACGCGCCGATAGGTGTCGAGGAAGCGCTCGCCGTCGGTGCGCAGCGTGCGGTATTTCTCCACCGTGCGTTCGATCGCATCGACAACACCGTCCTCGTCGAAGCCGGGGCCGGTGATGCGGCCGAGGCTCGCGTCTTCCGCGCCCGATCCGCCGAGCAGCAGCTGGTAATTCTCGGTGCCCTTGCGGTCGACGCCGAGGATGCCGATGTGCCCCGCGTGATGATGCCCGCAGGCGTTGATGCAGCCCGAAATCTTCAGCTTCAGTTCGCCCAGATCGCGCTGGCGGTCTAGGCTTTCGAAGCGCTTCGCGATCTTCTGCGCAAGCGGGATCGAGCGCGCGTTCGCGAGGCTGCAATAATCGAGGCCGGGGCAGGCGATGATGTCGCTGATGAGATCGAGGTTCGCGCTCGCGAGATCGGCCGCCGCGAGCTTCTGCCACACCGCGTAAAGCTCAGCCTTCTTCACGTGCGGCAGCACGATGTTCTGCGCGTGCGTGACGCGAAGCTCGTCGAAGCTGTAGGTTTCGGCCAAATCCGCCATCAGGTCGATCTGCGCTGAAGACGCATCGCCCGGAATGCCGCCGACCGGCTTCAGGCTGATGTTCACGATCGCATAGCCCGGCTGCTTGTGCGCCTTGACGTTCTGGTCGAGCCACACCGCGAAATCGGGATCGCTGCGGTCCACGGTATCTGCAATGCCCGTTTCGAACGCAGGCGGCGCGAACTGCGCGGCGATGCGCTCGAATTCGCCGGGAGGCGGGTCGAGGCCGAGCGTTTTCACATGCGCCCATTCCTCTTCCACCTGCCGCGCGTATTCCGCCGCGCCGAGTTCGTGGACGAGGATCTTGATGCGCGCCTTGTAGATGTTGTCGCGGCGCCCGTAGCGGTTGTAGACGCGCAGGCACGCTTCCAGATAGCTGAGGAAATCAGCCGTCGGCAGGAACTCGCGGATCACCGGCGCGACCATCGGCGTACGGCCCATGCCGCCGCCCACGAACACGCGGAAGCCGAGTTCGCCCGCATCGTTGTGATAGAGTTGCAGCCCGATGTCGTGCAGCCGCATCGCCGCGCGGTCTTCCTCCGCCGCGATCACCGCGATCTTGAACTTGCGCGGCAGATAGCTGAATTCCGGGTGGAACGTCGACCACTGGCGCAGCAGCTCCGCCCACGGGCGCGGGTCCGTCACCTCGTCGGCGGCGGCGCCGGCGAACTGGTCCGACGTCGTATTGCGGATGCAGTTGCCGCTCGTCTGAATGGCGTGCATCTCGACGCTCGCAAGGTCGGCGAGAATGTCGGGCGCGTCTTCCAGCTTGATCCAGTTGTACTGGATGTTCTGGCGCGTGGTGAAATGGCCGTAATCGCGATCGTACTTGCGCGCGATATGCGCGAGCATCCGCATCTGGCGGCTGTCCATCGTGCCGTAGGGCACGGCGATGCGCAGCATGTAGGCGTGGAGCTGCAGATACAGGCCGTTCATCAGCCGCAGCGGCTTGAACTGGTCCTCGCTGATCTCGCCCGCAAGGCGCCGCTGCACCTGGTCGCGGAACTCCTCGACCCGCGCATCGACGATCGCCTGATCATATTCATCGTACTTGTACATCAGATCACCCAGCTTCCCGCCTTGGGATCGGCGGGCTTGATGTTGAGGTCGAGGCGCACTGTGGGGCCGAGCGCGCGGATACGGTCCTTGATGTGGCCGGGGCGGGGGCCTTGCGGCGTTTGCTCGCCGTCGATCACATAGGGCGCGTTCACGCGGCGCGCGGCTTCTTCTTCGGCGGCGATCGCCTCGCCGTGGCCGTCCACGTCCGCGGCCTCGGCGACATGGCGCGACCAGTCGCTGCCCGTCCACCAGACGACATCGCCGGTCTTGAGGTCGTTTCCGGTCAGCAGTTTCACGCCAGTTTCTCCAATGCCTTGATCTCGATGTCCGCGCCGAGTGCGGCGACAGCGCCCACGACGATCAGCGCCGGGCTCTTCACGCCGTGCCGCGTCACCGTGCCTTCGAGGTCGGCGAGGATGCTGCGGATCACGCGGGCGCCGGGCAGGGTGCCGCGCTCCAGAATCGCGACCGGCACATCGGGCGTCAGGCCGTCCGCGATCAGCTTTTCGGCGATGGCGGCGGCGCTGGCGACACCCATGTAGATCACGAGCGTGCGGCCCTTGCCCGCAAGCCCCGCCCAGTTCTGCTCGGTAAGGCCCTTGCACTGCCCCGCGACGAAGCTGACGATCGAGGCATGGTCGCGGTGCGTCAGCGGCATCAAGGCTTCGGCCGCTGCGCCGAGCGGCGAGGAGATGCCGGGCACGACCTCCACCGGCACGCCGGCGGCCTGCGCGGCCTCCACCTCTTCGCCGCCGCGCCCGAAGATGAACGGATCGCCGCCCTTCAGGCGCACGACGGTGTGTCCGGCCTTCGCTTCGGCGACGAGCAGCGCATTGATCTCGTCCTGCGGCATCGTGTGGCGCGCGCGCTGCTTGGCGACGCTGATGCGGCGGACATTCTTCGACGCAAGCGCCAGCACGCGGGCGTCCACAAGCCCGTCATGCACGATGACGTCGGCAAGGCCGAGCGCCCGCGCCGCGCGCAGCGTCAAAAGGTCGGGATCTCCCGGCCCGGCGCCGACAAGAATGAGTTTGCCCATGGTCATGGACAGTTAGATGGTCTTCCTGCGCGCGATGGCCAAGCAAGGCTTTCTTTGGCCCGGCCAAGCCCCGCTTGGCGGGCGCGGATCAGCCGAAGTTCGGCGGGCGCTTCTGCATGAAGGCCATGGCCGCTTCCATGAACTCCGGAGACTGCAATTGCTTGGTGAAAAGCGCGCTTTCATGGGCGAGTCGCGCACCGACCGCCTCGCGGTTCCCGCGCAGCAGGCTCTTGGTCAGCCGAACCGCTTCGGGCGCTTTCGCGGCGATGCCGTGCGCGATGCGCCGCGCCTCGGCTTCAAGCTCTCCGTGCGGCGCGAGGCGGGAGGCGAGG
The DNA here is from genome assembly GCF_014199685.1 of Sphingosinicella soli. GTDB lineage: Bacteria > Pseudomonadota > Alphaproteobacteria > Sphingomonadales > Sphingomonadaceae > Sphingosinicella > Sphingosinicella soli. Next base: position 22,362 of record NZ_JACHNZ010000017.1, read on the forward strand.
CCGATCGCAACCGCCTCCTCGCCGGAAATCCGCCGCCCGGTGAGCAGCATGTCGCTCGCCAGCGCGGTTCCCACGACCTGCGGCAACAGCAGCGACGATCCCGCCTCCGGCACCAGCGCAAGGTCCGTGAACGGCGTCTGCAGCATGGCGTTTTCTGAAACCACGACGATGTCGCAGTGCAGCAGCATCGTCGTGCCGACGCCGACAGCGACGCCGCCCACCGCCGCCATCAGCGGCTTTTCGGCGTTCAGGATCGACTGCAGGAAGCCGCCGACCGGCCCCTCCGTCGCGCGCTGCGGGTTCGCCTGGAAATCGGCAAGGTCGTTGCCCGCGGTGAACGCCTCGCCCGCGCCGGTCAGCAGCACCACGCGGATGTCGTCATTGGTTTGCGCGCCGTCGATCGCGCCCGCCATCGCCGCGTACATGGCGTGCGTCAGCGCGTTCTTCTTTTCGGGGCGGTTCATGGTGATAACGAGCACGCGCCCGTCGCGTTCGATGCGGATATGGTCGGTCATGCCGGGCTCAATGCCGGAAATGCCGGGGGATGGGTAGCTAGGAGAGGAAGCAGGTGTCGCGCGGCTTGACTTCGCTACCCCTTGCGGGCACCGATCCCTTATGCCGAGCGTGGCCGCAACCATCGCCGATACTCTCGTCCTTCAGGGCACCAGCCACGTTTTCTGCGTGCCGGGCGAATCCTACCTCGCCGTGCTCGATGCGCTGCACGACGTGCGGGACAGGCTGGCCCTCATCACCTGCCGCCACGAAGCCGCCGCCGCGAACATGGCGGAGGCCTATGGCAAGCTGAACGGCAGGCCGGGCGTCGCGATGGTGACGCGCGGGCCGGGCGCCACGCACGCCTCGATCGGTGTGCACACCGCGTTTCAGGATTCGACGCCGATGCTGCTGTTCGTCGGCGATGTCGGCACCGACATGATCGGCCGAGAGGCGTTTCAGGAGGTCGATTACCGCCGCATGTTCGGCGCGCTCGCCAAGGGCGTGTTCGTGCTGGACCGTGCCGACCGCGCGCACGAAATCGTCGCTTCGGCCTATGCGCTCAGCCTGTCGGGGCGGCCGGGTCCGGTGGTGATCGCGCTGCCGGAGGATATTCTGGCGCAGCCGGCGCAGGCGGCTGTCGCCGCGCGGATCGCGCCGCCGCAGGCCTCGCCCGATGCCTCCGCCATCGCCGCGCTCGCCAACCTGCTCGATGCCGCAGAGCGGCCGCTGCTCTGGCTCGGCGGGCCGGGCTGGACGGCAGCCGATGTCGCCGCGGTGCAAAGTTTCGCGGAAAGCGCCGGGCTTCCCGTCGTCACCTCGTGGCGCCGCAAGGACCGTTTCGACAACACGCATCCCGGCTACGCGGGCGAACTCGGGCTCGGCTCCAACCCGAAGCTCGTCGAGCGGGCCGCGTCTGCGGATCTCATCATCGCGCTCGGCACGCGGCTCGGCGAGGTGGCGAGCCAGGGCTACACTTTGCCTGCCGTGCCGACACCGGCGCAGAGCCTCGTCCACATCCATCCCGATGCCGACACCTTGGCGCGCGTCCGCCGCCCGGCGCTCGCGATCCAGTCGTCGATCCGGCTCGCCTGCGCGGCGCTGCGCGAACTCGGCTTCGCGATCGACGGTTCGCGCTGGACGGATTGGACCCGCGCGGCGCGCGCAGATTACGCGGCGTGGACGCAGCCGACCAACGTTGTGAACGGTGTCAACATGGCCGACGTGATCGGCCATCTGGATACGGTGCTCGGCGCCGACACCATCTATTGCAACGGCGCGGGCAACTTCGCCGGGTGGCTGCACCGTTTCCACCATCACCGCCGCATCGGCACGCAGCTTGCGCCGACCTCGGGCGCGATGGGCTACGGCGTCCCCGCCGGGATCGCCGCGAAATTGCTCCAGCCGGAGCGCGAGGTGGTCGTGCTCGCGGGCGACGGCGATTTCCTGATGTCGGGGAACGAACTCATCACCGCCGCGCGCTACGGCGCGAACGTCATCTTCATCGTCGTCGACAATGCCCAGTACGGCACCATCCGCATGCATCAGGCACGCGACTATCCGGGGCGGCAGTCGGGCACAGCGCTCGTGAACCCCGATTTCGCCGCCTATGCGCGCAGTTTCGGCTGCTACGGCGAAGCTGTTGACCGCACCGAAGACTTCCCCGCCGCACTCACCCGCGCCCGCGAAAGCGGCACCCCTGCGCTCATCGCGATAAAAACCGACCCGCGCGAGATTTCGCCCGGCAGGCGGCTCGACGATGCGGTTTGAAACCACCGCAACCCGTCACCCTGAACGTGTTTCGGCGTTCATGTACCGTTCCCGCGGCGGCGTCTCGCCCTCAATCGTCACCCTGAACGCGTTTCAGGGTCCATCCACCGGTCGGGCGGCAGCGCCCTATGGATGCTGAAACAAGTGCAGCATGACGGGTGAAATTTGCGGGCGACCGATTTACAAGCAACGCCATGGCCAAACTCACCCCCGAAGAAAACCGCGCGCTCGCGTTCCTCGATGATGCGCATGCGCCCATGCTCGCGGCGATCGAAAGCTGGGCGGCGATCAACACCGGCAGCCGCAACCTCGCGGGCCTCGCGCACTACGCCGATGTGCTGAACGAAGCCTTCGCGCCGCTCGGCGGCGAGATTCGCCGCGTGCCGCCCGCGCCGGTCGAGGCGGTGGACGCGGCGGGGCGCACCTATGCGCTTGTGCACGGCGAGAACCTCCACATCGTGATGGACCGTCCGGCGAACAAGCGCGTCCTGCTCACCGGCCACATGGATACGGTGTTTCCCGTGGAGCACCCGTTCCAGGCGCTGCGCTGGCTGGCGGGCGGCGTGCTGAACGGGCCGGGTGTGGCGGACATGAAGGGCGGCATCGCGGTCATGCTCTGGGCGCTCCGCTGCTTCGAGGCGTCGCCGTTTGCCCGGCAGCTCGGCTGGGAAATCATCCTGAACAGCGACGAGGAAGTGTCCTCGCTCGGCTCGGCGGCGCTGCTCGCCGAAACCGGGCGGCGCTGCCAGATCGGCCTCACCTTCGAGCCCTCCTCGCTGCCGGACGGCACGCTTGCGGGCGCGCGCAAGGGCAGCGGCAACTTCTCCGCCGCCGTCGCCGGCAAGGCCGCGCACGCGGGCCGCAATCCCGAAGAGGGGCGCAACGCGATCATCGCCGCCGCCGACCTCGCGCTCCGGCTCGATGCGATGAAGGGCCCGACGCTCTCCGTGAACGTCGCGAAGCTGGACGGCGGCGGGCCGAACAACGTCGTACCCGATACCGCCGTGCTGCGCTGGAACATGCGGCCTTCCACCTTCGAGGATCAGCACCGCGCCGCGCACGCCGTCGCCGATGCGATCAGCGCCGTCGCTGCCGCGCACGACGTTTCCATCCAGCTTTCCGGCAGCTTCGCGCGTCCGCCCAAGCCGATGGACGCGCACCAGCAGAAGCTCTTCGAGCTCGTGCGCGCCTGCGGCCTCGATCTCGGTCTCGACATCGGCTGGCGCGACACCGGCGGCGTCTGCGACGGCAACAACCTCGCGGCTGCGGGGCTTGCGGTCGTCGATACGCTTGGAGTACGAGGTGGGTCGATCCATTCGGATCAAGAGTATCTGCTTACCGCGTCCCTTGTTGAAAGGGCGCGGCTGTCGGCACTGATCCTGATGCGTCTCGCGCAGGGTGCCTGGGACGGCCACGGGGCCTGATCGGCGCCGGCGCCGATCGCCGGAACGATATCGTCCCCGATGACACGACCACACGTGTAAAGGCGCGCCCGCGCCGGGGGAGTATATATGGTCTGGTTCATTCGGCCCGCGCGCGCGGACGATGTCGATGCCCTGCTCGTGCTGGCCGAGCAGACGGGCGGCGGCTTCACCAATCTGCCGCCGGACCGGGACGCGCTCGCGCGCCGCATCGGCTGGAGCTGCGAGAGCTTCGCGCGCGAAGGCGAACTGCCGCAGGACGAGCTTTACATGCTGCTGATGGAGGAGGCTGAAACCGGCCGCATCGGCGGCAGCGCGATGATTTTCTCGCGTCTGGGCGGCGAGTGGCCGTTCTACACCTACAAGATCGCGACGGTGAACCAGACCTCGAAGGAACTGGGGCGCAACATCACGATGGAGGTGCTGCACCTCACCAACGACTTCAACGGCGCCGCCGAAGTCGGGGGTCTGTTTCTGCTGCCCGAGCTTCGCACCGAAGGGCTCGGGCGCATGCTCGCGCGCAGCCGCTATCTCTTCATGGCCCGCCACCGTGCGCGTTTTCCCGCGCGTGTCGTTGCCGAACTGCGCGGCTGGCACCACCCGGACGGCAGCTCGCCGTTCTGGGACGGGCTCGGCCGCAAGTTCTTCGAAATGCCGTTCCAGGAGGCCGACCGTTTCAATTCGCTCCACGGCAACCAGTTCATCGCCGACCTCATGCCGCGCTATCCGGTCTACACGGCGCTCCTCTCCGACGAGGCGCGCGCCGTGATCGGAAAGCCGCACGACAGCGGTGTTCCCGCTCTCAAGCTACTGGAAAAAGAGGGTTTTTTCTACGAAGGCTACGTGGATATCTTCGACGGCGGTCCCACCGTCTTCGGCTACATCGACAACATCCGCACCGTCCAGCAGTGCCGCACCCTCGCCGTTGCCGACGCCGGACTCAGCGACGGCGGAGCGACCACCGCGCTCCTCGCCAAGGGCCTGCTACAGGATTTCCGCGTATGGCAAAGCGCCGCTACCGAAACGCCGCAAGGCCTTTCGCTGACCGCAGAGGAAGTCCGGTTACACGGCCTTCAGGCCGGGGAAACGATCAGCCATGTCGCAGCCTGAACTCGTCTCGACCGATCCCTCCACAGGCGAAGCCGTGTGGCGCGGACCTGTTGCCGGCCTCGAGGATGTGAACCGCGCCATCGTCTCGGCGCGCGCCGCGCAGCCGGGGTGGGAAGCGGTGCGCCTTTCGGAACGCGTCGAGCTGATGCGCAGGTATCAGAACATCGTGCGCGACCGCGGCGACGCACTCGCGGCGATGATCTCTCGGGAAACCGGCAAGCCGCTGTGGGAAACGAAGACCGAGGTGCAGAGCGTCATCGGCAAGGTCGACATCTCGCTCACGGCCTATCAGGAGCGGACGGGAAACCGCAAGAAGGACGGCGAGGGCTTCACGCAGCAGCTTCGCCACCGACCGCACGGCGTTCTGGCGGTGCTCGGCCCCTACAACTTCCCGGCGCATTTGCCGAACGGGCACATTGTGCCTTCGCTGCTTGCGGGCAATGCCGTGGTGTTGAAGCCTTCGGAGCTGACCCCCGGCACGGCGGCGCTGATGCGTGAATGCTGGATACAGGCGGGCCTTCCCGAAGGCGCGCTGGAGATCGTGCAGGGTGGCGGCGATGTCGGCCGCGCGCTCGCCGGGCACGAAGGTATCGACGGGCTGCTCTTCACGGGCAGCGCGACGACAGGCCATGCGCTCGCCCGCCAGTTCGCCGAGACGCCCCACAAGATCCTCGCGCTCGAAATGGGCGGCAACAACCCGCTTATCGTTTGGGACGTGCGCGAGGCCGACCTTCCCGCTGCGGCCGCGCTCATCGTCCAGTCCGCCTATCTCTCCGCCGGTCAGCGCTGCACCTGCGCGCGCCGCCTAATCGTCGAGGAGGGGAAGCACGAGGCGCTGCTTGAACACCTGACGGCGCTCATCGACAAGATCATCGTCGGAGCCCCGTTCGATGAGCCGCAGCCGTTTATGGGCCCGGTCGTCGACAACCGCGCGGCCGATCGCCTTCTGGATCAGGTCGCGGCGCTCAGGGCCGAAGGCGCGGTCGCAGTACGCCCGCTGACGCGGATCACGCCCGACCGTCCATTCCTCACGCCCGCACTGATCGATGTGACGGAGGTGATGTACCGCCCCGACGAAGAGATGTTCGGCCCCGTGCTGCAGCTGATCCGCGTACCGGATTTCTCCGCCGCGATGATGGAGGCGAATGCCACGCGCTTTGGACTTTCAGCCGGACTCATCGGCGGCGATCAGCCACTTTACGACCGCTTCTGGTCGGGCGCCCGCGCGGGCATCGTCACCTGGAACCGGCCGACGAACGGCGCGGCATCGAACGCACCTTTCGGCGGCGTCGGCGCGAGCGGCAACCATCGGCCGAGCGCTTATTATGCAGCGGATTACTGTGCGTTTCCGGTGGCAAGCCTCGAGGAAACCAGGGTGCGCGGCGTGATCACGACGGGTCTAAGGGCCGACGAGGAATGAGCACGGTCGAGGTGAATTTCGACGGGCTGATCGGCCCGACGCACAACTATGCCGGGCTCAGCCTCGGCAACATCGCCAGTGCGAAGAACGCCGGCGGCACTTCGCGCCCGCGCGCCGCCGCGCTGCAAGGCCTCGGGAAGATGCGTTTCCTGATGTCGCTCGGCTTGCCGCAGGGAGTCCTGCTGCCGCACGAGCGCCCCAACGCGGCGTGGCTGCGCACACTCGGCTTTTCAGGCAGCGATGCGGAGGTTTGTGCGGCGGCGTTCGCGGCGGACCCGGTGCTGTTCCGCAACGCCATGTCGGCTTCCGCGATGTGGACGGCCAACGCAGGCACTGTGTCGCCCGCGCCGGATACGGCGGACGGGCGCGTCCACATCACCGCCGCCAACCTCTCCACGATGGCGCATCGCAGCATCGAGCATGCGGAGACATACCGGCAGCTCGCGATCGCGTTCGCGGACACGCGACACTTCGCTGTCCACGCCCCCGTGCCCGCAAAGTTCGGAGACGAAGGCGCGGCGAACTTCATGCGCCTCTGCCGCTCGCACGGTGAGAAGGGCGTCGAGGTGTTCATCTACGGCGAGGAGCGGCAGGGCCACTTCCCCTCGCGGCAGGACCGGCGCGCTTCGGATGCCGTCGCGCGGCTGAACGGGGTGAACGCCGCAATCTTCTGGCCGCAGGCGGATGCGGCGATTCAGGCGGGCGCATTCCACAACGATGTCGTTGCCGTCGCAAACGAGCGCGTGATGTTCGCACACGAGCAGGCGTTCGAGGACAAGGAGGCGCTCTATGCGGAGCTGCGCCGCCGCCTGCCCGAGTTCGAGATCGTAGAGGTTCCGGCAAGCGCCGTGAGCCTTGCGGACGCGATCGGCTCGTACCTGTTCAACTCTCAGCTGGTGACGCTGGCGTCAGGCGAAATGGCACTCGTCCTGCCGAAGGAGAGTGAGGAGAACGCGCGCGTGAAGGCGTGGCTGGATACCATGCTCGCGGGCAACGGCCCAATCCGCGCGTACCATTTCATCGACGTGCGCGAATCGATGAAAAACGGCGGCGGGCCGGCTTGCCTGCGCCTACGCGTCGCGGTGAGCGAAGCGGCGCTTGCGGCCATCGACGCGCGCTTCCTGCTCGATGATGCAAAGGCGGATGCGCTCGAACGGCTGATCGAGCGGCATTGGCCCGAAAGCATCGCACCGGATGATCTCGGCAATCCGGCGCTGTGGGAAACAGCGTGGGAAGCGCGGCGGGCGCTCTTTCAGCTTCTGGAGCTGGCGTAAGCCGCGCCCATTCGGCGGATGGCGGCGAGCTTGGTGTTGAAGGCGCTCCAGTCGTCTGCCTCGTCGATGGGCTTCCAGAACGCCTCGACCTCGTCGATTAGCATCGTGCAGGGCTCAGGGTCGGACCAGTAGGGATGCGTGCAGTTGTCGGCGGGTTCGTAGGCCGAGACCGCGTTGCGGAACGGCGCGAAGGCATGCGAGTCGTAAACGGTGTCCGCCATGCGCTGTCTGCCGCCGCGCCAGTCGAACCAGAAGCGGTCGGGGACGATGTCGCTGGCGGCGAGCGCCGTCTCGATGGTCAGGGCCAGTGCTTCGTCCGATTTCGCATCTCGGGGCGTTACGCCCAGCCGCCACAGGTAGTGCTGGGCGAGCGCGGCTTCGTACCGTTCGGGGAAGGTCTTCAGCGCGGGGATCAGGCTTTCGGGGGGCGTGACGGTGCGGAGTGCCATTGCGAGCTGGTGCAGGTTCCATTGCAGCGCCTCGGCCTGACGGCCGAAGCTGTAGAGGCCGAAGTTGTCGAAGTAGGCGGCGGTGAAGCTGTCGTCCCAGCGGGGTATGAAGCGCCAGGGGCCATAGTCGAAGCTTTCACCTGTGATGTTGATGTTGTCGGTGTTGAGCACGCCGTGCACGAAGCCGGCTGCGCGCCAGCTCGCGGCGAGACGGGCGGCGCCCGCCACGGCATGATCCATGAGCGCGGCGTAGGGGTCGTCGTGCGTGCCGCCGACGAAATGGCGCAGGCAGTAGTCGACGAGCGGCGGGATCGCTTCAAGCTGCTTGAGGTAGGCGAGGCGCTGGAAGGTGCCGTAGCGGATGTGGCTGTGGCTGAGGCGGACGAGGACGGCAGAGCGTGTGGGGGAGGGTTCGTCGCCGCGCGTCAACGCCTCGCCGGTCTCGATCAGGGAGAAACTTTTCGAGGTGTAGACGCCGAGCGCTTCGAGCATCTCGGTCGCCAGAACCTCGCGCATGCCGCCCTTCAGCGTCAGCCGCCCGTCGCCGAACCGGCTGTAGGGCGTCTGGCCCGATCCCTTGGTGCCAAGGTCGAGCAGGCGCCCGTGGCCGTCGCGCAGCTGTGCGAACAGGAACCCGCGCCCATCGCCGATCTCCGGGTTGTAGGTACGGAACTGGTGGCCATGGTAGCGCAGGGCCAGCGGCTGCTCCAGATTGCCGGCGAGCGGAGCGAAGCGCCCGAAGTGATGGACCCAGTCTTCATCGGACAGATCGCCCAGACCGACGGTTTCGGCGTGGCGCTGATTGCGGAAGCGCAGGACGGTTTGCGGAAAATCCGCCGCGCCGACCGGATCGTAGTAGTCGCTGCCGAGTTCGAGAACGGCAGGGTCCGGCCGGTACTGTCCCGTCATGCCTTCGGCTGGTGCGGCAGTCCGCAGGCGGTGCGTACATAACGGATGGTTTCAGCTTCGACGCGCTGCCTGAGCGCCTCGTCGGCGTCCGGCGCGAAGGCGATGTCGAGCGCCGCGCCGACCACGGCATAGGTCAGTTCGGCGGCGATTTTCGTATCGAGATCGGCGAGATCGAACGTCTTCGCCATCGCGCGGTACTGGTTTTCCACCCATGCTGAAACGACCTCGTGCGAGGCGCGGTAGAAGGGCTCGGCGTCTGGGTTGGATTTCAGGCCCATCTTGCCGTGGCTGGCGGAGCCTGCGCAGTTGGCGTTGACGATGTTTTCCCAGGATTTCTGGGTGGCGCAATAGGCGAAGCAGCGCGCGATGGTGATGCCCGGTTCGAGGTCTTCCAGCCGATCGCCCGCTTCCATCGCGGCGCACATGCGCTCGCCGTACATGCGGCCCAATTCTTCGAGGAGACTGCGCTTCGAACCGAAATGGTAGAAGATCGAGCCTTCCGAAACGTCGGCGGCGCGGGCGATGTCGGCGGTGCCGGTTTTGGCGAAGCCCTGTGTCGAGAACAGCAGGTTCGCCGCTTCCAGAACGCGCTGACGCGTTTCCGCCGGATCGTATCGCCGCGAACGGCTTTCCGTTACGCGCGTCGCCATAAAACGCCAACCCTCCACAGCCAATGGTGATGATATGGGGACTTTTGAGTGAGAGTCAAAAGATTCGTGTCAAACGATCTGGCGTTCCAGATGCCGGGCGAGATATTCGAGCGTGGCGATGCGCCGGTACAGGCCGCTGTCGGTGACGGCTTTCATATTGAAGAACTGCTGCATGTGCGGGAAGTGCAGATCAAGCACACGGCCGAGGAACGCGGGTGTCAGCAGCCCGCCGTGCTCGTCGCGCACCGGCCCGAGCCGCCGCCGAACCGCATAGCTGCGCTGGCGGAGCCACGGCGGACGCACGCGCGTGCCAAGCTCGTTCATGCGGTGAGAGAGCGTCGGCGGCCGGTCGAAGCTGTAGCCATAGTCCGAAGGATATGCGGCCAGCACAGGGTCGATGTGCGTGAGCAGCGCGGCCTCGAAGCGGCCCGCGTTTTTCAACGCGATCGGCATCTGCAGCGCACCGGCGACCACCTCGTGGTCGAAAAACGGCATGAAATAGGCGCCCTGCCGCCCCACTACGCTGATCTCGCGGCCGAAGAACGCACGGCAGCGCATGCGCGGATACAATTGTTCGATCAGGGTGCGGCGCAGCTTGCCTGTTGCGCCGGGCTTTTCGATGGCCTTGAGAGCCTTTGCCTCCAGTCGATCGATAAAACCTTCCGGGTCGAACACGTCGGTCACGTCGCTGAGTGTGTAGCGCGCGAAGAAAGCGCCCATCACCTGCCGGGCGGTCAGCGCGCGATCGGGCAGGTAGAAGAAGTTGCGGAACACCTCGCCGCATCCCCCGGAGACGGCAAGCTGGCCGCCTTCCTGCCGCTGGTGGCGCGCGTGGGCATTGCCGCCGTTGTCGAACAGGCCGCCATCGGTGACGAGCGCGTCGGTCTCGTGGAAATTGCGCGCAACGATCGCCGGAAAGTCGTCGGGCGTGATGCTGGCGAACGAAGCCTTCTCGAACGGCTCGAAACGGAAATGTTCATGGTCCGCGATATGCCGCGCCACCTCGACGTCGCCGTCGCCGGGGCTGCCGTAGACATAGACGTGCGGGCTGACCCCGGCATCACGCAGCAAAGCGAGCGCGAGGCGGCTGTCGAGCCCGCCGGACAGCGGGCATTGCATCCGATCGCCGAAGGCGCCCGCATAAATCCGGGCCGATCCCCGCAGTCGTTCGGCCTGCACTGCGATGCGCTTTTCTATCGGCGTGGAGGAAATGCCTTCGGGCAGCGGTTTCGAGACCGCCGTGCGCAAGGCCGTCGTTCCCAGTTCGATCTGCGCATCGGGCCCCAGCCGCTTCAATTCATGGACGACGGTATCATCGCCCGTCGGGAAGACGTTGAACGCGAATTCGTAGACGCCTTGCGGATCGAAAGTGACGCGGTCCAGGCTTTTTGCGGCGGCCAGGAAGCTCGTCGAGACGACATTCCAGTCCGCGTCGTGAAACAGCTGGAACGCACCGAAGAAATCCGTGAACGCGAAGGTTCGCCCGGCTTTGTGGACGATCGCGGCGAACTGGCCGGACGCGCTCGACCAGTCTTCAAACGGGAAACGGAAATTCGCGAGCAGCGCGCGGAGCGCCGCCTCGCCGAACTTTTCACCATAGATCAGCGTTCCCGCGACCGCGACGAAATCATCCCCATCCTGCCAGATGCAGATATGGCTGCCGTGAATCGGTGCGGCGTGGAAGCCGATGTGGGCGGCGCTGCGGATCGGCGTAAACTGCGTGAAACCATGCAGGCGAAACTGTGCCTGGGCGGCGTCGATTCGCGCTTCGTCGGCATCGTCTTCCGTCAGTCGGCATAGATAAAAGCCGCCCATGCCGCCCCGTTTCCTGTTCGCGTTCACGCCATGAATGGCGCGTGATCGTTAATTTCTGGCGCTTTGTCACGCCTTTATCGGTGTTTCAACACTGCTATAAGCCGAATCCATGTCCGTAACGCTGCCGCCCAGCCGTACCCGCCTGCTCCATCTGCACTCGACGTTCGATCTCGGGGGCAAGGAAGCGCGCGCCGTCCGCCTGATGAACGCGCTTGGAGACGGGTTCGTACACGACATCGTGAGCGCGGTTCCCGAGGCTGTGGGCGCGGCGCGCCAGATCGCGGCGCATGTCGATGCCCGTGTGCTCCGGGATTTCCCTCCGCTGGCCGGACGGCTGACGCCCGCGAAGCTGAAAGCGATCGGGACGGCGATCACGCGCGGCCATTACGACCTCGTGCTCACCTACAATTGGGGCGCGCTTGACGGCGTGATGGCGAACCGGCTGTTCGCGCACCGGCCGCTGGTCCACCACGAGGACGGTTTCAACGACGACGAGGCCGTGCGGCAAAAGCCGGCCCGCATTCTTTACCGCCGGCTCGCGCTGCCGTCTGCCGCGGCGCTTGTCGTGCCCTCGCAGGTGCTGGAGCGGATCGCGCTCGGCCCGTGGAAGCAGCCGCGCCGCCGTGTCGTGCGCGTTCCAAACGGGATCGACAGCGCCTTGTTTTCCGAGCCTCCCCCTGCGGGAAGCATTCCGGGGTTCGAGCGGCGCGAGGGCGAGGTCGTGGTGGGCACGCTCGCGGGGCTGCGCAAGGTGAAGAACCTGCCGCGCCTCGTCCGCGCCTTCGCAGCGGCGACCCGTATCGTCAGCGTGCCCGCACGTCTCGTTATCGTCGGCGAGGGGCCGGAGCGTGAGGCGATCCTTGCCGCCGCGACAGAGGCAGGCGTTGCGGACCGTCTGCTGATGCCGGGCTTTCTCGGGCGACCGGAAACCTGCGTGGGGCATTTCGATATCTTTGCGCTCTCGTCCGACAGCGAACAGTTTCCGCTCAGCCTTGTCGAAGCGATGGCGGCGGGCCTGCCGGCTGTCGCCACCGATGTCGGCGATGTGCGCGCAATCGTTTCGGAGCGGAACCGGCCGATGATCGCGCGCGCGGACGACGACATGACGCTCGGACGGCTGCTCGCCCGCATGATCGGCGATCCGCTGCTGCGCGCCGAACTCGGCGCGGCGAACCGCGCGCGCGCAATTGCGGAATATGATGAGGCTGTGATGGTGGAACGCTACCGCGATATCTACGCCGGCGCGATGGACACGATATGAGGATCGAGGAGCGGATGCGGCGCGTGATGCGCCCGACATTTCCGGGTCTGCTTGCACGCCCGCGCGAAGACGGCGGGCGGCTCAGGCGGCCGCCGATGCTCTCCCCACTCGGCAGTCTTGCGGTGCGTATCGGCATCGTGCTCGCGCTGCTCGGCGTCGCGCTTGCAGGGCACTGGTTCGATCGCGAAGGGTATCGCGATGCGAACGATCCCAAGAACGAAATCAGCTTCATCGACGCGGTCTATTTCACCGCCGTTACGGTAACGACCACGGGCTTTGGAGATATCGTTCCCGTTACTCCGCGTGCGCGCATGTTCGATGCGATGGTGGTGACGCCGATCCGCCTGTTCGTCTGGCTGCTGTTCCTCGGCACGGCCTATCAGTTCCTGGTTCAGCACATGTGGGAGAAGTGGCGCATGAAAAGCATCAGCGCGCGCCTGACGCAGCACTATATCGTGGCCGGATACGGCACCACCGGAACCGCCGCCGTGGAGGAGCTGGTTGCGAACGGCATCGATCCGCAGCGCATCGTGGTGATCGATGCCTCCCCTTCACGCGTCGAGGCCGCGCTTGCTGTCGGGGTCATGGGGCTGGAAGGCGATGCCACGCGCAACGAGACCCAGTCCCTTGCGCGCATCGAGACGGCAGAGAGTTTCATCGCCTGCGGCGGCCGCGACGATACGAGCGCGCTGCTGGTGCTCACCGCGCGCCAGCTCAATCCGAACGCGCGGATCAGTGCGATCATCAAGTCTGCGGACAATGAGGAACTCGTGAAGAAGGCGGGCGCGGACACGGTCATCAATCCGGTGACGCTCGGCGGGCACCTGCTCGCGCGCGCGGCGAGCGGCAGCCACATCGTCGATTATATCAGCGATCTGGTGACGGCGGCGGGACGGGTTCAGCTTATCGAACGGGCGGTGCGCGACGATGAAATCGGAAGGCCGCTCTCGTCGTGCGGGCAGGGGCTTGCCGTGCGGATCATTCGCGGGAGCGAGGTGATCGGTTTCTGGGAGCCTGCCGCAGGAAGCATTGCCGCAGGGGACATCATTCTGGAAATCGTGCCGCTGGCCGGTTAAACCTTCAGGCGGTTGCAGCTTCCCGGGGCAAGGACTTTTCAACCGGCCGCTCGAAGACGAGGCCGCAGCGATTGCCGATCACCCAGACCACGCGGGCGTCGCGCTTGCCGGTGGTTTCGGTTTCGAACCGAATGCGCGTGCCTTCGTCGGGCGGGGAGGGCAATTCGATCATGGCGCCGCCTGTCGAAATGTTGCGAACGGCAACCGTGCTCCGCCTGCGGCCGATCGTGATCGCGCCGGCCATGCGGGTCGACATGCGTCCACGTGCATCGCTTTGGCTGCCTTCTAACATTGCTGCACTCCCGCACCGAATTGACGACTCTGCATTCTTTTCGCTGCCGACACCCCGTTGGCGCTGCCCTGCGAATTTGCGGCGGCGACTTCGGAGGACGCAGTCGCCGCCGCCGGGGTGTGACCGCGATCATCGAGAGGAACTGGATCGCGGCCGAACGTGTTGGCATTTCGTTCTGCAATCAAGCAGACCGGATATGCGAATCGTCGGGGAGTAAGAACCGGTTGCCGAACGCCGGATGCCGATAGTTTTGGCTTTGCAGCGGGGTTTCGTGATACAAGATCGAGAACGGGGAAGCGGCGCATGTCACAGTAACACGCGCTGTTACAGGAACTCTTTTCTTTCTCATGAATTCATAGAGATGCGCTTTTAACAGAATGTTAGGACATTTCGCATTCGTAATGATACGGTGAATGGCCTCGTAGAAAGATAGGCCGCGCGGAGAGGGAGGTCTTTCGATGCAGCAGGACCCGAGCCAGTCACCGGAGGCCTTACAGCGCAAGGTCAGCGCGGAACTCGATGCGATCGAAGCCGATCCCACATTCCAGCGATCGCCCGTGATGCGGCGCCTGCTGCGTTTCCTTGTAACGGAAACGCTCGCGGGGCGCGGCGATACGCTGAAATCCTATGCCATTGCGGTCGAAGCTCTCGGCCGCGAATCCGATTTCGATCCGCAGACCGATTCCTATCCGCGCGTGCAGGTCGCGCGGCTGCGCAAACTGCTCGACGCTCATTATGCGCAGGGCGCGCCGGTGGACGGGGTTCGAATTCGCGTGCCGAGCGGGGGTTATGCTGTCGAGTTCGTCGATGATGTCTCGCCGCCGCTCGCCGTGGCGGCTGAAAAGAAGAACACGATGGTGTTCGTGCGCTACGGCCTTTTGGGCGCGGCGGCGCTGGCCATCGTGCTGGCGGCGCTGTTCCTGTGGCGCACAGACGAGAACGCCTGGCGCGTGCGCAACTTCCCGACGGTCTATCTTGCGCCGACGCGCAGTCTGGATGGGGATCGGCAGCAGCAGGACGCCGCCGTCGATCTTACCACCAGCCTCGGCGAGGGGCTCGACCGCTTCACCGCGATGGATGTCGTGCGGTCGCCGACAGCGAAGGCGAATTACCGGATCGATACCACGCTGCGCCGCGTTCCCGGCGGCACACGGATCAACATCCTGCTCACGGGCCTCGAAGACGGACGCGTGGTCTGGTCGCGGTCGGGATTGCGCGAGCCGATCGAGGGCAGGGCGTTTGATGTCGACGAGGTCGGCGCCACGGTCACCGCGCGGCTCGCGCAGCCTGCCGGTGTCATTCACAACGACGGCGACCAGCGGAACATCGATATCAACACGCCCTATGGATGCTGGCTCGCGCTTCGCTCCTACTGGCGGATGATGCCGCCGGAACGCGAGGCGCCGGTGCGGGCATGCATATCGGAATGGGCGGCGGAAAATCCGAAATCGGCAATGGCGCGCGGCGCGCAGTCGTGGTTCCTGGCGCAGGATGCGCTCAAGCTGACAGGTGAGGAACGGCGCGATATGCTCACGAAATCGCATGTCCTGGCGCTGAGCTCCGTCGAGCTTCAGCCCAACGATCCGGGCGCGCAATATTCGCTGATGCGCAGCGCGCTCTATCTCGGCCTTGAACGGCAGGCGCGCGCGGCTGCGGACCGGGTCATATACCTCAACCCCAACAACCCGGAATTCATGTCGGGCGTCGGCATGTTCAAGATCATGATGGGCGACGCCGACGGCGAAGCGGTGATGCGCAAGGCGATGGAGCTTCAAGACAACCCGCCGCCCTGGGTGCAGTCGGGATTTTTCTTCGCGGCGGTCGGGCGAGACGATGCGGACGCGGCGCTCGCTGCCGCCGAGGATTTTCTGATGCCCAAAGGCCCGCCGCTGCAACACGCCATGCTGGCGATGGCGCTCGCGCGCAGCGGGCGGATGGAGGAGGCGCGCGCCGAGTGGCAGCAGGTCGTTGCGGCGAATCAATATTATGCCGAAACGCCGGAACGGGTTTTCGACCCGCTGCCCCTCGCGCCGCGTGTGCTTGAGCGCAGCATCGCCTGGCTGCGGCTGGTGTCCGACGAATAGGGTCAGCGTGCCGACGCGATGGCGGCGATTTCGTCGCGGCGAAGATCGAAGCCGCGCGCGGTCATCGCCGCGCGGGTCATGTCGAGAATGGGTTTGCGCGCCGTCTCGGGCGTCCCGCCGCTAAGCGGCGCCGGATCATATTCGAGCACGAGCTGCAGCATCTCCGCAACGTCGCGGCCGTGCAGCTTCTCCGCGATGTGGAACGCGAAATCGATGCCCGCAGTGACGCCGCCGCCGGAAATCCGGTTCCGATCCTCGACGACGCGGTCGGCGACAGGGATTACGCCGAACTGAGGCAACAGGTCGCGCCATGCCCAGTGGCACGCCGCCTTGTAGCCGGTCATCAGCCCGGCGGCGGCAAGGATCAGCGATCCCGTGCAGACGCTGGTGATGAACTGCGCGCCTTCCGCCTGCTTTCGCAGCCACGAAAGCGCGGCGTCATCCCGCATCACCGCCGAGGTGCCGTAACCGCCGGGCACGCAGATCATGTCAAGCTGCGGGCAATCCGCGAAGGTGGTCGTCGGCAGGAAGGTGAGGCCGCAATCATCCTTGATGGGGTCCAGGTTTTTCCAGACGAAGTGCAGCTTCGCGCCGGGCATCCGCGCCAGCACCTGCGCCGGGCCGGTCATGTCGAGCTGGGTCAGCTCCGGGAAAAGCAGGAAACCGATGTCGAATGTCTCTGTCATACGTCTCTCCGCGTGTGGGTCCGATCTTCCTACCCGCGCGCCGCTCTGGCGGAAATGACATAAAACTGTATTATCCTGCCATGCAGACGATTCTCCTTGTCTTTCCGGGGTTCCAGCTTCTCGATCTTTCGGGGCCTGCCGCCGTGTTCGGCGCCGCAGCGGAAGGGCTGGGGCGCGGCTCTGATGTCGTCGCGGTCTCTCGCCGGGGCGGGGCGGTCCTTTCGAGTTGCGGCGTCGCCGTCGCCACGCAGCCGCTGCCTGCGGTCGAGACCGCCGATACGCTGCTCGTGGTCGGCGGCGACGGCCCCGGCCTCAGCGCGCTGATGGAGGACCGGCAAACGGGTGACTGGTTCCGAGCCATAGCGGGGACGGCGCGTCGCCACGGCTCTATCTGCACGGGCGCGTTTGTCCTCGCCGCGTGGGGACTGACCGCCGGAAAGCGCGTCGCCACGCACTGGAACAGCGCCGAGCGCCTGTCCCACGGGTTTCCGGAAACGACGGTGGATGCTGACTCCATGTTCGTTGAAGACGGCGCGCTCTGGACCTCGGCGGGGGTGACGGCGGGGATCGACATGGCGCTCGCGATGGTGGAGCGCGACCACGGGCCGAGGCTGGCGAACGGCATCGCGCGGCGGCTGGTGCTTTCGGTTCGCCGCCCCGGCAACCAGTCCCAATATTCGCCGCTGCTTCGCGCGCAGGCGAAAGCGGCCGGGCGCTACACCGATCTCGTCGGCTATATCGCCGGCAATCTCGACCGGAAGCTCGATGTGGAAGCGCTCTGCGCGCGCGTCGGTGAAACACCGCGCAGTTTTCATCGCAACTTTCGGGAGGCGACCGGGAAAACCCCCGCCGCGTTCGTCACCGCAGCGCGGCTGGACCGCGCCCGCAGCCTGCTCGCGGAAGGGGCGCAGGTGAAGACGGCTGCCGCTGCGTGCGGGTTTTCCTCGCCGGAACATTTCACGAAGAGCTTTTCGGGCGCTTTCGGGTTGTCGCCCGCCGCGTGGCGATCGCTGAACGCTACTGCGTCTGCACCGCCTCGCCGGTAATCATGTAGCCGCCTTCCAGAAACCGCGCGACTTCGTCCGCCGCAGGGTGGCCCATCGCCTTGTATTTCGCGCGCAGCGACGTGCAGCGCTCGCCCGGAATGCGATCGAGGCCGCTGTCGTTCAGCGTCAGCAGGTCGGTTTCGAGCGCGGCGGCGAGTTCGGCGCCGTAGCATTGCCGGGCGGCTTCGAGAAACGCGGCGGTGTAGCGATAGGCGTCGCCCTGCGCATAGCTCATCGCGAGCGTCATCGCGGGCGCGAGGGTCAGCCGGGGCTGCAGCGCGGGATTGATGGCGTGTCCGGCAACGCTTCCGGCAATGCCGCCCCGCCCCGTGAATGCGCGCAGGTGCAGGAAGCGCGACATGCGCGGGCCGTCGTTGACGGGGTAGTTGTCCCACAGCACGGGCTTGCGGCGGAGATCGTCCGCCACGCGGTCGAGGTGGCCGCGCGTGAATTCGCGGCTGCACACTTCCTCGCCGGTCCAGAACACGTCCACCGCCGGATCGAGCAGCCGCCCGAGGTCTTCGAGGTAGCGTGCGGGCCGCGCGCCGAACACGCGGTCGAGCACAGGGTCGTCGCTGTAGTAGCTCGGACACATCAGCAGGCGCGCGGGCAGGGCGGCGGCGGCGTGGTGGACGATTTCGGTTTGCGTTTGCGCAAGGCCGGGAATGTCGCCGTGCATGTCGTCGAACAGGATGGCGACGATGTCGGGCCGCAGCGCGCCGAGCGCCTTCAGGCGCGCAGTGAGCGCCGCCTTGCCCTCGCCGGTCCAGTCATCGTGCAGTTCGTAAGGGGTCAGACCGATGCCGAACGCGACCCCCGCATCCCGGCAGGCCTGCGAGAAGCGTTCCAGCGCCGCCGTCGCGTCTGCGGGATGGTTCTCCTGCCATCGGCGGCGGAGGTAGGGGTCTGCCTTGGGCGCGTATATGAAGAACGAAAAGCCGTGCGGCTTGAGGCCGCGCATGACATCGCCGCGATCCTCCCACGTCCATGGCTCGCCGAAATAGCCTTCTATGATGCCGAGCGGCGGTATCGTTTCGGTCATGGCGGGAGTGTGTAGCGACTTTCAAAGCTGTGGAAAAGCCGAGGGCGGCGTGCCCGGACCACTCCGCGCCGCGCTGCCGTTCAGATGGTGTTTTAGGAATCGACCCGGCATCCCGGCAGCGATATAGCGCGCAGCATGCGCAGTCTGATCCCATGTCTTCTGCTGATCGCCAGCCCGGCCGCCGCGCAGCAGGCGGCGGACGTGCCGGGGGATCCCGCGCAGTGGTTCGCAGCGCAGGAAAACGCCGCCGAGGCGCATGCGCCCGATCTGGAATCGCTTCGGCAGGAGGTGCTGGACCGTGCCCGCTGGTCGACAACCACGCACGCCTGCACGACCCTGACGCGCATCGATCCCTATGGCCTGCAGCCCGCCACCGCCGACCGGCTGGTGAGCGAGGGGCTGAAGGCGGGCGCGTTCGTTGGCGCGTGGACATTCTATGCGCGCACCGATTGCGCCGAAACGCCGCTGCTGCGCTTCCTGTACATCGCCGAGAAGAACGGGCGGCATCTGCTGCTGGTCGTCAATCGGGGCGAGGCGATCTCCACGCCGAGCCAGATGCGCGAAACGAGCAAGCTCGCCGCCAAGGCCGCCTGGGACCGCGCGAAGCAGCAGCAGCCGATGTGCGAGGTGACGACCGTGGGCATGCGCCAGACGCGGATCGCGGCCGCAGACGGCGATCTTTCGCCCATGCAGTTCGGCACGCGCTTCGCGGGCGGCTGGAGCGAGGCGTGGGACTTTGTGGCTTGCGGTCGGCGTGCGACCGTGACAGTCCGGTTCGACGCCGACGGCAAGGGCGGCGCTTCGGCGCGCGTGACGGAGGTTACGCTGTCCTGAGCCGGGCGGGTGGAATTACGGAGAGGTCATGACGGACAAACCGACGCTGGACGCCTGGAAGGCGCTCGCCGACAAGGAAGTGAAGGGCAGGAGCCTCGACTGGGAGACGCCCGAGGGCATCACCGTGAAGCCGCTCTACACGGCGGACGACGTGACCGTCGATCCCGGCCTGCCCGGCTTTGCACCCTTCACGCGCGGCGTGCGCGCCTCGATGTATGCGGGACGCCCGTGGACGGTTCGCCAGTACGCGGGCTTCTCCACCGCCGAGGAATCGAACGCCTTCTACCGCCGCAATCTCGCCGCCGGGCAGAAGGGCCTGTCGGTCGCGTTCGACCTCGCCACGCACCGGGGTTACGATTCGGACCATCCGCGTGTGGTGGGCGATGTCGGCAAGGCGGGCGTCGCGATCGATTCGGTCGAGGACATGAAGATCCTGTTCGACGGGATTCCGCTCGATCAGATGTCGGTTTCGATGACCATGAACGGCGCGGTGATCCCGATCCTCGCCTTCTTCATCGTCGCGGGCGAGGAGCAGGGCGTCGACCGCAAGCTGCTCGACGGGACCATCCAGAACGACATCCTGAAGGAGTTCATGGTCCGCAACACCTACATCTACCCGCCGGAGCCCTCGATGCGGATCATCTCCGACATCTTCGGCTACACGAGCCGGGAGATGCCGAAGTTCAACTCGATCTCGATTTCCGGCTATCACATGCAGGAAGCCGGCGCGACGCAGGTGCAGGAGCTTGCCTTCACGATCGCAGACGGCGCCGAATACGTGCGCTACGGCGTTGCCTCGGGGCTCGATATCGACAAGTTCGCGGGGCGGCTGTCGTTCTTCTTCGCGATTGGCATGAACTTCTTCATGGAAATCGCGAAGCTGCGCGCCGCGCGCGTACTCTGGCACCGGGTGATGACGAACCTCGGCGCGAAGGACGAGCGCTCCAAGATGCTGCGCACGCACTGCCAGACCTCGGGCGTGTCGCTGACGGAGCAGGATCCCTACAACAATGTGATCCGCACCACGATCGAGGCGATGGCCGCGATGCTGGGCGGCACCCAGTCGCTGCACACCAACGCGCTCGACGAGGCGATCGCGCTGCCCACCGATTTCTCGGCCCGCATCGCGCGCAACACGCAGATCGTCATCCAGGAAGAAACCGGGATGACCAAGGTGGTCGATCCGCTGGGCGGCTCTTATTACATCGAGGCGCTGACGCAGGAACTCGTCGATCAGGCGTGGGAGATCATCGAGCGCGTCGAATCCGAAGGTGGCATGGCGAAGGCCGTGGCGGCGGGCTGGCCCAAGGCGATGATCGAGGAGGCCGCCGCCGCGCGTCAGGCGCGTGTCGACCGCGCCGAAGACGTGATCGTGGGCGTCAACAAGTACCGCCTCGCGAGCGAAGACCTGCTGGAGACGCTCGAGGTCGACAACGACAAGGTGCGTCACGGCCAGATCGCCCGCATCAACGCCGTGAAGGCGGCGCGCGACCCGGCCGCCTGCGCGGCAGCGCTCGATGCGCTGCGCGAAGGCGCCAGGGGCACCGGCAACCTGCTCGCGCTCGCCGTTGAGGCCGCGCGCGTGCGGGCGACGCTGGGCGAAATTTCCTCGGCGATGGAAGAGAGTTTCCAGCGCTACGGCACGACGCCGACGCCGGTGAAGGGTGTGTATGCGGCACCCTACAAGGGCGATCCCCGCTGGGAGCAGGTGGTGGACGGCGTGAAGGCGGTCGAGCGGCGGCTGGGCCGCAAGCCGAAGCTGCTCGTCGCCAAAATGGGCCAGGACGGGCATGACCGCGGCGCCAACATCATCGCGTCGGCGTTCGGTGATATGGGCTTCGACGTTGTATCGGGCCCGCTGTTCCAGACGCCGGAAGAGACGGTCGTGCTGGCGCTTGAAAGCGCCGTCGACGTGGTGGGCGCCTCGTCGCTCGCGGCGGGGCACAAGACGCTGATCCCCGAACTCATCCGGCGGCTTCGTGAAGAAGGCCGCAGCGATATCAAGGTGATCGCGGGCGGCGTCATCCCGCCGCAGGACTACGACTTCCTGCGCGACGCGGGCGTTCAGGGCATCTACGGCCCCGGCTCCAACGTGGTGGAGTGCGCGGCGGACGTGCTGCGCCTGCTTGGCCACAACATGCCGCCGGCGGGACTTGCCGAAGCGGCGGAGTAGGGCGCTATCGCTGCGCCGCAGCTTTCCGCCGCCCGACGATAAGGCCCGCGAGGCCGAAACCGAGCAGCGCGAAGACGCCCGATAGCGGCGGTTTCAGAGCCATTTCCGCGAAGGCGGCAGCGCTTGCAAGGGCGCTTTCCGATGCGAGGATGCCGTTTACCGTCACATCGCTCGACGCTGCGACGATGCGGCCCCGCTCGGCGACCAGGTCGTTGTCGGTCAGGGTTGCGGCGTTGGCCGGAGCGGAACGGTTGGCGAAGAAGACCACGGTTCCGGGCGCGTGGCTCACGAAGCGGTTGCCGGTGACGCGCACCGGCCCCGGCGGGTTCGCGTAGCTGCCGCCTTTCCGCATTTCGAAGCCGTAGGCGATGGCGGTGCAGCAATTGTCGGGGTTCGGGCCCTTCACCAGCAGATTGGCGCGGATCGTCGCGGCGCCGCCTTCGGGCAGATCGATGAGGTAGGAGGCGCTGCCCTGCGTGTCGTCGATGCGGTTGCCGGTGATGCGCGTGTCGAGCGCGCGGGACTTGATGTAGTGGCCGCGCGCGCCCCGGGTGAAGGTGGACCCCGTCACCACGAGCCGCTCGATGCCGTTGGCATAGACGGCATGGCCCACGCGGTCTGCCTTGCGGCTGGCGGTTCCCGTGAAGCGCGATCGGCGCACGGTCAGTACGCTGCCCGCCACGCTGTTGGCGAGGATGCCCATTTCGTTCCCGGCGAATCGGGCGTTCGTGACGGTCAGGTTGCGGCCTTCCGCGCGAATGCCGGCGCCGTTTCCATCCGGCGCGACCGCACCTTCAAAGGTGATGCCTTCGATCGCCACGTCGTCGCCTGCGATGACGAACAGGGCCTTTCCGCCCACGACGTCGCCGGTGATGACGACGCTGCCGGGCAGCGCGTCGTCGGCGGCGCGCACGGTCAGGCGATCGGCGCGGAAACGGGCGCCTTCATACACGCCGGGGGAAAGGACGATCGTGTCGCCCGGCTGCGCATCGCGCGCGGCTTCGGCAGGGGTCGCGTAGGCGCCGTTTCCGCCGACCGCGAGCGTCGCTGCCGATGCGCCTGCCGAGCCTGTTGCCAGCGCTGCCGCCAGAGCGAGTCTGAGTGTCATGTCCGCCGCCCTCGTGATTGCCGCCGTAGCGCGCGACGCTCCCGGTCGCGCGGGCTGCTCATGCCCCGCAAATGATGACGGTTTCAATCGCGCCCTCACAGAAAGTGGGAGATTACGCATCCGATCCTCGCGCGCGAATCCAGCGCTGCGCATAGCGGGCGGCCGACACGAGGTTCAGAAAAGTGGCGGCGATCATAAGGGCTTGCAGAAGGGTGGGCGTTTTAAGCACGAGCGGCAGCGGCAACAGGATCAGCGCGACGAGAGCCATCTGCACGGCGTTTCCGGTCTTGCCGAAGGGGTCCGGCCTCAGTTCGTCGGCATGCCCGCGCCCGCGTGCCCAGACGCTCGCGACCAGCACGAAGCCCTCGCGCAGCGCGACCGCGAGCGCGAACCAGTCCGGCAGGAGCCCCGTCCACCACAGCAGCGCCACGGCGGTGCCGACGAGCAGTTTGTCGGCGACCGGGTCCATCAACTGCCCCAGCGTTGTTACGCTGTGCCACCGCCGCGCGATCCAGCCGTCGACGGCGTCGGTTGCGGCGGCGACCACGAAGATGATGCCCGCGCGCGTCAGATCCCCGGCAAGCAGGCTCAGCGCCATCGGAGGCACAAGCAGCAGCCGGAACACGGTGAGCATGTTCGGAATGTTGATAGGGCGCCTCCCGTGCTGTTTTGGTCGCCAGTCTCGTTCGTACACGATAGACGAGGCGGGAACGCCGTGCACGCCTTGCCGGGTCTTTTTTGGAGGAAGCCATGTTCCCGACGCTCAGCGAAACCGTCTCGGTCGCGCCGCAGATCACGCCTGAAGATGTCAGCGCTGCGAAAGCTGCGGGCTTCACCGCGATCATCAACAACCGCCCGGACGGCGAAGCGCCCGATCAGCCGCCGGGCGAGTCGATCGCAGCTGCGGCGGCCGCCGAGGGCCTTGCCTATGCGTATATCCCGATGTCGCACGGCGGCATCACACCCGACATGATCGAGGCCGTGCGCAAGGCGCTCGAAGGGCAGCGCGCGCTGATGTTCTGCCGGTCCGGGACACGCTCCACGATGCTCTGGGGGCTTGCAGAGGCGTCTGCGGGCAAGGACGCGGACACGCTCGCGGAGGCGGCCCGCGCCGCCGGATATGATCTGTCGCCCATTTACGGCGTCATGCAGCAGATGGCGGCGCGGTAGCGCCGTGCTGGCCCAGGCGCTGATCTCGGTCGGCGGTATCGCGCTTGTGGTGTTGCTCGCGCGGTGGCTTGGCGTGCGTCGTCCCGCGACGGTGCTTGATACGGCCGCCGCTGCAAATTTCGCCGAATTCACGCTTGCCGGATTCGAAGCCGGCGAGGTTGCGCTCGGCGCTGACGGCGGCGGCGCGCTCGTTTCGGGGCGGGACGGGCGGTTCGCGCTCATCAAGCTGCACGGTTCGCGCTGGACGGTGCGCGAACTGACGATGCCGGTGCGGGCGACTGTCGAAAGCGCTGACTTGATCGTGGACAGCGGTGATCCCATGTTCGGCGCGGTTCGCCTGCAGATCGGCGCGCAGGCGGCGGAAACGCTTGCCGCGCGCCTGCAGCCCGGCGCTGGATAATTCGCTATGGAACTGCCCGATCCCGTCGCCCTCGCCATTCCGGCGTTCATCCTGCTGATGGTGGCGGAGCTTGTCTGGATCCGCTTGCGCGGACGCGGCGAATATGAATGGCGCGATACCGCGACCTCGCTCGTCATGGGGTTCGGCAGCACGATCGCGGGGCTTGTCAGCGGCGGCGCGGTGATCGCATCGGCCTATTGGCTGCACCAGTTCGCGTTTCTCGACCTGGGCTGGCACTGGTGGGTGTTCGCGCTGTGCATCCTGGGCGATGATCTTGCCTACTACGCGTTCCACCGCAGCGCGCACCGCGTGCGCTGGTTCTGGGCCGCGCACGTCATCCACCATTCCAGCCAGCATTATAATCTGTCGACCGCGCTCCGGCAGACGTGGACAGGCTTCATCGCGCTCGGGTTCATCTTCCGGATGCCGCTGTTCCTCGTGTTCGATCCGGCGATGGTGCTCTTCGCGTCGGCGATCAACCTCGTCTACCAGTTCTGGATTCACACCGAAGTCGTCGGGCGGATGCCGCGCTGGTTCGAGGCGGTGATGAACACGCCCTCGCACCACCGTGTCCACCACGCGACGAACCCGCGCTATCTCGACAAGAACTATGCGGGGATGTTCATCATCTGGGACAGGATGTTCGGCACGTTCGAGCCGGAGCGCGACGACGAGCCCTGCCGCTACGGCATCGTCAAGAACCTCGGCAGCTTCAACGTGCTGTGGACGGCGTTCCACGAATGGATCGGCATCGCGAAGGACGTGCGGCACGCCCCCACGTGGGCGGCGCGCTGGAACTACATGGTGAAGCCGCCGGGCTGGAGCCACGACGGCAGCCGCGACACCTCCGAGACGATCAAGGCGCGCTGGGCGGAGCGGCAGGCCCGGCTTGCGGCGGGGGCCGCCGAGTGATCCCGGTCGGACGCGGCCTCTCCATCGATCCGCGCGAAATCACGCTCAGCTTCATCCGCGCAAGCGGGCCGGGCGGTCAGAACGTCAACAAGGTTTCCACGGCGGTCGAACTGCGGTTCGATCTGGCGCATTCCCCGTCGCTGCCCGAAGCCGTGAAGCGCCGGGCGGCGCGGCTCGCGGGGCGGCGGCTGACACTGGACGGCGTCATCGTGCTGCGCGCCGACCGCTTCCGCACGCAGGAGATGAACCGCGAGGACGCCGAGGCGCGTCTCGTCGCGCTGCTTTCCGAAGCCGCAGTGCCGCCGACGCCGCGCGTGAAGACGAAGCCAGGCAAGGCCGCGAAGGCACGCCGTACCGACGCCAAGACGGGACGCGGCAAGGTGAAGGCGCTGCGCAGGAAGCCCGGATCCGAATAAAAAGGGCCAATAAAAAGGGCAGGCGCATGGCCGACCCTTTCAACGACTTGTGAGGCCGCGCGTCAGGCCCTGCGGCGCCGACGCATCAGCGCGCCCGCCAGAAGGCCGGAGCCGAGAAGCGCGAGGCTGCCGGGGGTCGGAACGTCGACCGGCGGCGGCGTGTACTTGCCGAGGCCGAGCAGCGCGCCCGAGTCCGAATAGGCGTTCACCCCGTCGGCGAAGGAGAAATCCAATGTCGCTGTCTGGCTGAAATCGGCGAGCACGGACGTGATGCCGTCGAACGTGCTGGTGCTCGCACCCGTGACGACACGTGCGTAAATCTCGAACGTCTCGAAATCGCTTTCCAGCAGGATGCTGCTGGCGATCAGCTCGGAAATCGACACGAGCGGGTTTTCGAGGTCGATCGATGGGTTGAATTCGTTGATGCTCTGAAAGAAGACGGCGCTTGCAACGTCACTGGTGGCCCAGGTGTTGTTGGTGGTGTCGCCGGGCCGGTAGATGGCCAGCGTGATATCATAGTTGGTGTAGCCGCTCGTCGGCGGGCCGCCGGTGGGGCCGCCGAATTCAAACTCGAAATAGCCGTCGAGCAGGATGTTGAAATCCCAGGTCGTGCCCGCGCCGCCTGCGATCGTGACGGTGTCGCCGAAGATGGCGTTGGCGCTCGCGCTGCGGGTGCCGCCGGTTGCGCCTGCCGAGGCTTTCAGTTCACCGTTCGCAAGATCAACCGACGAGAAGGCATTCCGGCCGTCGGCATCCGAAAGCGCAGTCTGCTTCGATGTCGCGCCGTTTGCTTCGAAGCCGTTGGAGACCTGATAGCCGGGCTGCGGGGTGAAGGTGCCCGTGACCGGGTTGTAAAGCTGCGATTCCAGCTGCGCGTACGGAAGCACGTAATAACCTGCCTGGGCCGATGTGGCCAAGCCCGCGAAGGCGACTGTGACTGCAAGAAGATGTGCGCGCTTGATCATCGGAAAGCCCCTCTCGATATGTATTTTTCCTAAATGCAAATAATGAGTCAAATTGAAAAATCGGCGAGTATGCAGGGAATTTGGCGAGGCGCGCGAGAAGACGAGAGGGAACATTGTAAAGTTACCCGACACGTGGCGGGCAAAAGGAAGGGGCGGCGTGGTTGCCCACGCCGCCCCGGAATTTACGCAGAGACTGAGTTTAGTAGTTGTAGGCGCGTTCGCCGTGTTCGCCGAGGTCGAGACCCTCGCGCTCGACTTCCTCGGTAACGCGCAGGCCGGTGACGGCCTTGGCGATGCCGAAGGCGATCGCCGAACCCACCGCTGCCCAGATGACCGCGACGACGACCGCCTGGATCTGGATGATGAGCTGAGCGCCCACCGCATAGTCGTCGCCCGCCGGTCCGCCGAGCGCCGGGAGCATCGTCACGGCTGTCAGGATCGAGCCGATGATGCCGCCGACGGCGTGGATGCCGAAGGCGTCGAGCGACTCGTCGATGCCGAGCTTCGTCTTGATCTTCATGACGAAGATGCAGCACAGGATACCCGCGACGAGACCGAGCAGGATCGCGCCCATCGGACCGGCGTTACCGGCGGCAGGCGTGATCGCAACCAGGCCCGCAATGGCGCCCGAGCAGGCGCCGAGCAGCGAACTCTTGTGGCCGAGCATGCGCTCGGTGAGCATCCAGAAGAGCACCGCGGCGGCTGTCGCGAGGAAGGTGTTGATGAGCGCAAGACCCGCGCCGCCGTTGGCTTCGAGCGCCGAACCGGCGTTGAAGCCGAACCAGCCCACCCACAGCAGACCCGTACCGATCAGCGTCATGGTCAGCGAGTGCGGCGCCATCGTTTCCTTCTGGTAGCCGAGACGCTTGCCCAGGATGATCGCACCGACCAGCGCCGAGACACCGGCGTTGATGTGCACGACCGTGCCGCCGGCGAAGTCCAGAGCGCCCCACTCGAAGATCAGGCCGCCCGTTGCCCACACCATGTGCGCGATGGGGTAATAGACGATGGTGAGCCAGATCGCGGCGAAGATCATCACGGCGGAGAACTTGATGCGCTCCACCAGACCACCGATGACCAGCGCGACCGTGATCGCCGAGAACGTCATCTGGAACGCGATGAACACGAACTCGGGGATGACGAAACCGTCGCTGAAGGTGGCTACGGTCGAGTCCGCGGTGATGCCCGCCAGAAACATCTTGCCGAAGCCGGCGATGAACGCGTTGCCGCCGTCGCCGAACGCCATCGTGTAGCCGAAGATCGCCCACATCAGCATGGCGAGACAGGCGACCGCGATGATCTGCGTGAGCACCGAGAGCATGTTCTTCGTGCGGACGAGACCGCCGTAGAACAGCGCAAGGCCGGGGACGATCATCGCCATGACGAGGACGGTGGCCGTCATCATCCAGGCAACGTCGCCCTTGTCGACGACCGGAGCGGCCGCTTCAGCCGCTTCCTGTGCGAAGGCCGGCAGTGAAAACAGCAGAGGGGCGCCGTAAGCCAGCGCGCGTCCTGCCAATCCAAGAGTTGGTTTCATTCCTTACCCCCAGTTTTCTAAAGAGCGGTTTCGTTGGTTTCGCCCGTGCGGATGCGCACAGCGCCGCCGACGTCGAGCGTGAAGATCTTTCCGTCGCCGATGCTTCCGGTCGAAGCTGCGGCGGAAATCGTTTCAATGACGCGCGGAGCAAGGTCATCTGCGACGACGATCTCAAGCTTCAGTTTCGGGACCATGTTCACGGTGTATTCCGCGCCTCGGTACACCTCGGTGTGTCCCTTCTGACGCCCGTAACCTTTGACTTCCGTTACGGTCAGCCCCTGAACGCCGATGTCGCTCAGGGCTTCCCGTACGGGATCGAGCTTGAACGGCTTGATGATAGCAATGATCAGCTTCATGCCTTGCCCCCTCCTGTGGTTGTGCCGAGGAGGCGTTCTGCATGATGCGTGCCAACTGCTGCACCGCAGCAAAAGGGGGTGACTCCCATCGCATGCGGGCGCGGACTTGATTAAAAATTAGGCGATGAGGGGTGGTCGCCTAGATTCTAGGCGGTGAAGTTGACGAAAGTTTAATCGTCGCTGCCGTCGAGGATCTGCCGGGCCCGATCAAGATCGGTTTCATCGACCATCAGCCGCGCCGACGTGATCGGCCCGAGGCCGAGGCTGGCCATGCCGGCATCAAACAGCACTGCCGGGATGTCTGCGGATTCAAGCGCGAGACGGGCCACGTCGGCCTCGATGCGATCGGAATATTC
This sequence comes from Sphingosinicella soli, assembly GCF_014199685.1. Classification (GTDB taxonomy): domain Bacteria; phylum Pseudomonadota; class Alphaproteobacteria; order Sphingomonadales; family Sphingomonadaceae; genus Sphingosinicella; species Sphingosinicella soli. The sequence continues at coordinate 51,386 of NZ_JACHNZ010000017.1, forward strand.
GCGGACCATGACCAGCGGCATCAGGCGTCCTCGCTCACATAACGGTCGGTCACGCGGACCGGCAGGCCGTCGATGCTGCGGGTTCGATCAATGCGGCGTTTCACCCATTCCGACGGATCCGTGCCCGCCTGGCGATGATATTTCACCAGCGTCGGACGCTCGCGCTCCAGCGTCATCTGGGGCACGCCCCAGCCGCAGCTCGTCTGCACGCTTTCGATCGCGATGTCGAAGATCTGCCGCGTTCCGGGCAGGATCGTGAAGTGCGCGGCGATCGCGTCCCAGTCCGCATCCTGCGGCAACACCGGCTTGCCGTGTCCGTAGATGCGGAAAATGAGGGCAGGGTTGTCGAACGCGCAGAACATGATGGTGATGCGCCCGTCCGCCGCGAGGTGGGCGTGGGTCTCGTTGCCGGAGCCGCCGAGATCGAGATAGGCGACGCGCTTGGGCGACAGCACGCGAAACGAATCATAGCCTTTCGGGCTGAGGTTGATGCGCACGTCCGCCGCGGCGGTGGCCACGAAGAACACCGGCTGGCGGTTGACGAATGTGATATGATCGTCGGTCAGCTCGTCGAAAAAGTCCGCCACGCGCCTTTTCTCCCCGTTTCAGGCGGCCGTACCGCCCACTGTGAGACCTTCCAGCATCAGCGTCGGCTGGCCCACGCCCGCAGGCACCGACTGGCCGCCCTTGCCGCAGATGCCGACACCCTCGTCGAGTTCGAGATCGTTGCCGATCGCGACGACCTTGCGCATCGCCTCCGGCCCGCTGCCGATCAGCGTCGCACCCTTGATCGGCGCGCCGAGCCGGCCGTTTTCGATGCGGTACGCCTCGGTGCAGGAAAAGACGAACTTGCCGTTCGTGATATCGACCTGCCCGCCGCCGAAGCTCCTGGCGTAAATGCCGGATTTCGCGCGCGACAGGATTTCGGCCGGATCATCCTTGCCCGCCAGCATGAACGTGTTCGTCATGCGCGGCATCGGGGCGTGCGCGAAGCTCTCGCGGCGGCCGTTGCCGGTGGGCGCGACGCCCATCAGCCGGGCGTTGAGCCGGTCCTGCATATATGCCTTGAGGATGCCGTCCTCGATCAGCACGGTGCGCGAGGTCGGCGTGCCTTCGTCGTCGATGGTCAGCGAACCGCGCCGGTTCTCCATGCTGCCGTCGTCGACGATCGTTACGCCCGGCGATGCCACGCGCTCGCCCAGACGCCCGGAGAACGTCGACGCGCCCTTGCGGTTGAAATCGCCTTCCAGCCCGTGGCCGACCGCCTCGTGCAGCAGCACGCCGGGCCAGCCCGGCCCGAGCACCACGGTCATCTCGCCCGCAGGGGCGGCGACGGCATCGAGATTGACCAGCGCCTGCGCGAGCGCCACGTCGATCGCGCGGTCCCATGTCGCGTCCTCGAACAGCCGGTCGTACAGGTAGCGGCCGCCGATGCCGTGATAGCCGGTCTCCCGCCGCCCGTCCTTCTCCGCGACGATCTGGACGTTGAGACGCACGAGCGGGCGAATGTCGGAGGCGCGAAACCCGTCGCCGCGCAAAATCTCGATCGTGGACCAGCTTGCCGTCAGCGAGGCGGAAACCTGCACGACGCGGGGATCGCGCGCCCGCGCGGCGGCGTCGATCTTCTCAAGAAGCTCGACTTTGCGGGCAAAGGGGATCGCGCTGATCGGGTCGTCATCGACGTAGAGCTTGCGGTTGGTCCGCGCGGGCGGCGCTGCGACGGTGCTGGAATGCCCGCCGCGCACCAGCGCCACGGTTTCGCCGGCGCGCCGGATTGCGGCCTCGCTGATCTCGTTGGCATGCGCGAAGGCGGTCGTCTCCCCCGAAACGCCGCGCAGGCCGAAACCCTGCGTCGTGTCGAAGCTGGCGGATTTCATGCGGCCGTCGTCGAAGGTGAAACTTTCGGCGACGGTGTGCTGCATGTAAAGCTCGCCGTCGTCCGTCCCCGCGAGGACATCGGCGACGACGCGCTCGGCGCGGGAGGGGTCGAGCTGCGAATAAAAGAGGCGTGTCGGGTCTGTCATGTCCCCGATATGGGCACTGCGGCCTTATTTGTCACGGGTGTCGGCGGGGCCGCCCGACAGGATGAAGCGCCGGTCGCAATAGCCGCAATCGACGAAGCCGTGCTCCATCTCCATGTAAACGCGGGGATGGCCCAGCGGCCCTTCGTCGCCGTCGCACGATACGCGCGTGTTCTCGACGTAGCGAATTTCCGGGACAAAAGCGTCTGTTGGGGCTGTGGCGTTCATGGACGCTGCGCTTAGCACCGAGTTTTCCCGGTCTCAAGCCCGCTCAGGTAAAGAGCGGGACAATCGCCGGGCCAAGCGCGATCGCGGCGATCAGCAGGGTTTTTGCCGCGCGGTAGTGCAGCGCCGGGCGGTTGTGGACGGGGAGCATGAGCATGCGCCGAGCATGATCCCGAAAAGGTTGGCAAAGTGTTAAAAGCGGCGTTTGTCGAATGAAGTTGATGAAAGCCCATCTAGCCGCTTGCCGGGTGCGAACGCGGACGGTATAGCCCGCGCCGGGAGCGGTCGTTTCGCGCGCGCCTCACCAGCTCGCGGGCCGGAACGGTCGGGGCAGGAGTTGCGTAAAAATGATCGATACGGTTGAAGGAATGTCCGTCCTGACCGACGACGAAGAGAACCCCAAATCGGTTGCCGCGAAGGGCATCGAATTGCCTCAAGGCTATGTTCTCTCTGAGGACGAGCCCTTCATGAACCCGCTGCAGCTGGCGTATTTCCGCAAGAAGCTGCTCAGCTGGAAAGACGATATCCATCGCGAGGCGAAGGAAACGCTTGTCCAGCTCCAGAAAGAGCCGCTGCAGGAGGCCGACGCCACCGACCGCGCATCGAGCGAGACCGACTGGTCGATCGAGCTGCGCGCGCGGGATCGCCAGCGCAAGCTCATCAACAAGATCGACGCCGCGCTGCGCCGCATCGATGCGGGCGAATACGGATTTTGCGAAGTCACCGGCGAGCCGATTTCGCTCAAGCGCCTCGACGCGCGCCCGATCGCCACGATGACGGTTGAGGCGCAGGAACGCCACGAGCGCAACGAGAAGATCACGCGCGACGAATAGCGCGCCGTTGCCGCCGGACCGGCGGCGCGGGAATCGTTTCGTGAAAGTCACGGAAATCTGCGGCGGGCCGAGCCGTTGCCTGTCTTCCTCCGCAACGCCTCGTTAACTACGCAGGCGCTAGTTTGCGCTTCTGGGTTGCAAACTGGCGGGGCCGATGACGCCGATCAATGATGCCATACGGCCGGAAGATCTGGCCGCGCTGGAGGCTGCGTTGCCGCGCAAATGGTGGAGCGGCAAGCGCATCGTCACGTCGGCGCTGATCCTCGCCGCGCTCGCTGCCGTGCTTTACGGCCTGCAGTGGGTGGCCGCGCCGGGCGTGCTGACCCCTGCCGTGCCGCACTATGTCGAGGTTCCGGCGATGACCGTGAACCTTCGCGCGAAGGGCGGCGAGCGCCGCTATCTGAAGGTTCATGTGGTGATCGAGGCGGCGAGCCGCAAAGACGCCGCCGCGATCAAGGCCCGCCTTCCGGCGGTGATCGACGGCTTCCAGTCGTTCCTGCGCGCGCTGCGGCCGCAGGATCTTGCCGGCGCATCGGGCACGTACCGGATCAAGGAAGAGCTGATGGTGCGGATCAACCGTGCCGGGCCGGGGCGGGCCAGCGACGTGCTCGTGCAGGAGCTGATCCAGCAATGACCGGCCGCAGCATGAAATTCGATCCCGAAGCGTGGCTTCGCGACGATGTCGAGGCCGAATGGGCGCTGACGCGCGACCGGCAGCAGGCCGCCGCACTGCCGGGAGGCACTGCGCGGGAAACCAAACGCGGCATAGCGGCATCGGAGCAATCCGGCATCGACGCCATCATCAACGCCGGGTTCGTGAGCGAACGGCTGCCGATGCTCGACGTGGTCTTCGACCGCCTCGTCCGGCTGATGACGGCGAGCCTGCGCAGCCTCACGTCCGACACGATCGAAGTGTCCATCGAAGCGGTGTCGTCGGTGCGCTTCGGCGCGTTCCTGAACGACATGCCGCTGCCGTCGCTTATCGGCGTGGCGCACGCTCACGAATGGGACAATTCGGCGCTTCTGGTCGTCCGCCCCGAGCTGGCCTTCGCCGTCGTCGATGTGCTTCTGGGCGGACGGCGCGGCGTGCCGCCCGCGCATATCGGAAGGCCGGGCTTCACTGCCATCGAAACGAAGCTGGTCGAACGCCTGATCGGTGTCGTTCTGAGCGCTCTGGGCGAGGCTTTCGCGCCGCTCGCGCAGGTGGGCTTCACGCTCGACCGGATCGAAACCAACCCGCGCTTCGCCGGGATCGCGCGCCCGACCAGCGCCGCCGTCAACGCCCGCTTCCGCATCGAGATGGACGAGCGCGGCGGGCTTGTCGACCTTGTGATCCCCCACGCCACGCTGGAGCCCATCCGCGCGCTGTTGTTGCAGCGGTTCACCGGCGAGACGCTCGGCCGCGATTCGCTCTGGGAACGGCATCTGGTGTCGGAGCTTCACCGCGCCAGCGTCGATGTCGAAGCCGTTCTTGGCGAACAGCAGATGACGCTTGCCGACATCATGGCGTTCAAGCCCGGGCAGACGCTGCTGTTCGGCACGCGGGAGGATCAGCCGATCACGCTGCGCTGCGGCGGCCGCACGGTCGGCCACGGCCAGATGGGCCGATCAGGCCATCAGCTCGCGGTGCGACTTACCGACCGCGACACCGACAAGCCGGGGAAGGCGTTTCGCCTGCGCGGCGAGGACTAGGCCGTGGGCATGGCCCCCAGACACCTGATGCTGATCGCGGCGCTCGCACTGTTGGTCCCGGCGCCCGTCGCCGGTGATGCACCCGCCCGCACCGCGCTTCAGGCGCTGAGTATCGCGCCGGAGGCGGAGCGTCCGGCCTGGCGCTGGCGCGTGGCGCGCGACTATGCCGATGCCGGTCTTCACGCCGAAGCCGAGGGCGTGCTCGGCGTGCTTGCCGCGGATTCGCCCGGCGTTGCGGAGACCCCTGCGTACCGGCAGCTTCGCGCCGAAGTCCTCATCGCGCTCGGCGAGCCGGACAAGGCGCTGGCGCTGCTCGATACGCCCGCGCTCGCGGCGGCGCCTGCCGCCTGCCTTCAGCGCCTTGCCGCGTCCGCGCGGTTGCGGCAGCCTGCAGGGGTAAGCGCTGCGCTGCGCTGCGCCGGTCCGGCGCTTGCGGCGCTGACGCCCGGCGCGCGGGCGCCCTATCTGATGGGCGCGGTGCGGACCTATGCCGAAGCCGGCGATCTCGATCCCGCCGCGCGGGTGCTCGGCGGGATGCGCGGATTGTCTCCGGTGCAGCAGGGCGAGGCCGATTATTGGCGGGGCGTCACGCTGCGCGGAAACGCGCCCGAGGCGGCGCTTGCCTATTTTCGCCGGGCCGTAGCGAGCCCGAACCCGATCGCGGCGCTGCGCGCGCGGGTTGCAGCCACGCAGATCGAGGTCGCGGCAGGCAGGCTCGGCCCCGAAGCCGCGCTTGCCCGTCTCGACCGACTGGAGCGCGTCTGGCCCGGCGGCGCCGCAGAGCGCGACGTTCTGATGGCGACGGGAAATTTCAAGGATGCATCCGGCGACGCACCCGGCGCCTTCGCAGCATATAGCGCGGTGGATGATGGCTCTCCTGCGCTTCGGCAAAGGCTGGTCCGCCGCTTTTCCGCCGCCTTTGCAAAGGACGAGGATACGCTGTCGCCCGCGCAGACATTTGCTCTGTTCCGCGATTTTCCCGAATATGCGCCGCAGGGGCCGCAAGCCGATGCCATGATCCGCCGCCTCGCGGAGCGGCTTGCGGGCGCGGGCATGGCGCGCGAGGCCGCGATGCTGCTCGACCATCAGGTGAACCACCGCCTGGAAGGAACGGCGCGGGCAAGCGTTGCCGTGCGCCTCGCCGAACTGCTCGTGGCAAGTGGAAATCCGCAGCGGGCGCTTGCCGTGCTGGCAGGCGCGCGCGCGGCGTTGCCCGCCGATCTCGACCTGCGCCGCCGACAGGCCGAAGCCGCCGCGCGCATCGGGACGGGAGACGCGAACGCGGCGCTGCGCCTGATCGCCGATATGGACGGCGAGCGGGCCGAAATCCTGCGCGCGGAAGCCGCGTGGGCGCTTCGCGACTGGCCCGCTGTGATCGCCGGTCTGGCGCCGCTGCTTCCCGAGGCTTCAGCGCTGACGCCCGATGCGCAGGGCATGGTGCTGCGCGTCGCGGTCGCCGCCGCCCGGCTGGACGACGCGAAGCGGCTGCGCAGCCTGGAGGCGCGCTACGGCGCTGCGATGCAGGGCGCGTCGCGGCGCACGCTCGGTGCGATCGTGAACGCCGCGCGGCTCGATCCGCTCACGCGCGGCCGTGTGCTCGGCGCTGCTGCGGACACTGCGTCCGGCTATTCGGTGATGGGCGGCAGCGCTGCATAGGCGGCGGGATCGCCCCATGCGAGGAACGGCCCGTTGAGGTAATCCGCCTTGCCGTAGCCGAAGGGGGCGCCATCCGCGTCCACCATCGCGCCGCCCGCCGCGATCAGCACGGCATGCGCGGCGGCGGTGTCCCACTCCGACGTCGGCCCAAAGCGCGGATAGACGTCTGCCTCGCCCTGCGCGATCATGCAGAACTTGAGCGACGAACCGCTGGGTTTGACGTCGGCGCCCGGAATGCGCGCGACATAGGCCAGCGTGCGATCGTCGTTGTGCGAGCGGCTGGTGACGACGACGGGGCGGGCGGGAAGCGTGCGGCAACGGATCGGCGTCTGTGTGTCGCCGTCGAACCGCCACGCGCCCTCGCCGACGATGCCTGCCCAGATCGTGCCGCTGCGCGGGGCCATCACGAGGCCGAACACCGGCGCGCCGTTTTCCACGAGGCCGATGTTTACGGAGTAGTCGGCGCCGCCGTCAATGAAGCTGCGGGTGCCGTCGAGCGGGTCGATCAGCCAGAAGCGCTGTGCGACGGCAGGCTTGCCGCCGGCCTCGCAGGCTTCCTCGCCGACGATCTGCGTCTCGGGATCGATGCGCCGGAGCGCGGCGACGATCAGCGCCTCGGCGCGCTCGTCGGCCTCCGTTACGGGCGAAAGATCCGCCTTGGTACGGGTCTCGGCGCCGTCTGCGCGGATCTGTTCGATGAGGGTTGCCGCGTCCCGGATGACCGGGAGCAGCGCGTCAAGAAAGGGGCGTGTCACGCATCCGCGGTATCGAAGAGTTCGGCGGGTTTCAAGCCGAGACGATCGATGTGGCTGCGGATCGCCGGCCACTCGCGGGTGAGGAACTGCTTGCGCTCGTCGGCGAGCAGACGTTCGCGCGCGCCGGGCTCCACGAACAGCCCGAGGCCGCGCCGCGCCGAGACGAGCCCCGAAGTTTGCAGCTCCTGATAGGCCTTGGAAACCGTCAGCGGATTGACCTGCTGTTCGGCGGCAAGCGCGCGCACCGACGGCAGCGAATCGCCGACGTTGTAGGCGCCGTCAATGATGGCGGCGGCGATCAGATCGCGAATCTGCACATAGATCGGGCGGGTTGTCTGCCACATAGTGTTATAAGACCATAAGACAGTAGCACGGTCAAGATTGCGATGCGCCGCGCCACACGCTCACCACCTCACCGAGATCGGGTCGCGGGCGTTCTTCGAGCGGCCTGGCCGCAGTGCCCAGGAACATGAAGCCGACGATACTGTCCCCCGGCGCGCCGAACAGCGCCGTGACGGCGGGTGAGTACGCCGCCCAGCCGGTCAGCCAGCACGAGACGAAGCCTTCCGCATGCGCGCCATGCGCGAGGGTCATGGTCGCGGAGACCGCCGAGGCCGCCTGTTCGGCCAGCGGGATGTGCGATTCGCGGGGCCGGAACAGTGTCACGACCAGAGCGGGCGCCTGCCGCGCGAACGCGCGCACGGCCTCGCGTTCCACGCGGCCGGCATCGGGCTTTTCGGCGACGTAGATCGCATCGAGCGCTTCGGCGAGGGCGTCGCGCTCGCTCTCGGGCACGATGACGAAACGCCACGGCGCCAGCTTGCCGTGATCGGGCACGCGCGCCGCCGCCGTGAGGATGCGCTGCATCTGCGCCGCGTCCGGACCCGGCGCGATCATGTCGCGCGCCTTGCCGGAGCGGCGCGAAAGCAGCAGGGACATGGGAGTGGAGCGATCGTTGAACGCAGTCACGTCAGGCATACCTTCCGGTCATCGGCCGACGGGCGGTTGCCCGCGCGGCGTTCGCTCGCTAGCAGAAGCGATCCCGAAAAAGAAAGCAGGTCGCGACGTTGCGGAACAGTTTTACCCTCGTGCCGATCCTTGCGGCGCTCGGCGCGCCGGCGGCGGCGGACGATACGATCGTCGTGACCGGCCATGCGCTCGAACAGCCGATCGGGTCGCAGGCCTATGCCGTTCAGACCATCGACGCCGCGGCGCTGCGGGACGTGCCGGGCGGGCTTGAGACCGCGCTTGAGGCGGCGTCGGGCTTCCAGATGTTCCGGCGCACGGACAGCCGCTCGGCAAACCCGACGAGCCAGGGCGCGCAGCTGCGCGGCATCGGCGGCAATGCGTCGAGCCGGGCGCTCGTGCTGCTCGACGGCGTGCCGGTCGCCGATCCGTTCGCGGGCTGGATCCCGTGGCCCGCGATCCGCCCGGAAAGCCTGTCTTCGGTGCGGATCACGACCGGCGGCGGCGCGGGCGCGTTCGGCGCGGGCGCGCTCACCGGCGTCATCGAACTGTCGAGCGCGGGGCGCGACCGCACGCCGGTGATCGGCATCGACTACGGCAGCCGCGATTCGGTTGCGGCCTACGCCGGCGCGGCCATACCGCTGGGCGGCGGCTTCATCGCGATCGATGCCGGATATGATCGCGGCGACGGCTTCCATCTCCTCAGGCGCTCGCAGCGCGGCGCCGTCGATATCCCGGCGTCCTATGAACAATATGGCGGTTCGGTGCGCTTCGTCGCACCGGTGGGCGACGAGACCGAGCTTCAGGTGCGCGGCGCGGCGTTCGCCGACGATCGCGTGCGCGGCGTCGAGATCGTCGATTCGGCGAACAGCGGCGCGGACGCGAGCGTGCGGCTGGTGTCGCGCGGCGCGCTGCCGTGGGAAGCGGTGGCCTATCTCCAGACGCGGGACTTCTCCTCGCGCTTCGCCCGGATCGAGGCGGACCGCAGCGCAGCCTTCCCGACGCTCGATCAATATGCGGTCCCGGCGACCGGCTACGGCGCGAAGGTTGAAATCCGCCCTACGCTCGGCGCGCATGCCCTGCGTCTCGGCGGGGACTGGCGCGGCGCGCGCGGCGAGACGAAGGAGTTCTACACGCCGGTGGCGGGCGTCTACACGCGCATGCGTGAAGCGGGTGGCGACAGCCATGTTTACGGCGTTTACATCGAGGATGACTGGCGGCTGAGCGATGCGCTGCTGCTGACGGGCGGCGTCCGTCTCGACCGCTGGTCGCTGACGAACGGCCATCTCGACGAGCGGCAGCTCGGCGGCGCGGTGCTCACCGATACGGACTTTCCCAAGCGTTCGGGCACGGAGCCGAGCGGGCGCCTCGGCCTCGCGCTCTCCGCGACCCCGGCGCTGACGCTGCGCACCGCCGCCTATCTCGGTTTCCGGGTGCCGACGCTCAACGAGCTGTACCGCCCGTTCCGTGTCGGTACGGACGCGACGGCAGCGAACGCGGCGTTGAAGCCCGAGCGGCTGCGCGGTATCGAGGCGGGCTTCGATTACCGCCCGCTCAGCACCGCGCATGTATCAGCCACGGTCTTCTACAACCGCGCCAGGAACGCCATCGGCAACATCACGCTGGGGCAGGGGCCGGGCACCTTCCCGGGTGTCGGCTTCGTCGCGGGCGCCTATCGCCAGCGGCTCAATCTCGACGCGGTCGAGGCCTGGGGGCTGGAAGCGAACGCGGGGGCCGAACTCGGCCGTGTGTCGATCGGCCTCTCCTATGCCTTCACGCATGCGACCGTGGAGGCGAGCGGCGTGTCGGTGGCGCTCGACGGCATGCGCCCGGCGCAGACGCCCAGGCATCAGGGCAGCGTGTCGGCGAAGTGGCGCTCGGGCGGCTGGAACGCGGGCCTTGCCGCCCGCTACGACGGCGCGCGCTACGAGGACGATCTGCAGACGCAGCGGCTGGACGCGGCGCTGACGCTCGACGCCTTCGCCGAAGCGCCGCTCGGCAACGGGCTTTCGCTGCGCCTCGCGGCCGAAAACCTGACCGACGCAGACGTCGAGGCCGGACGCACCAGCGACGGCATCATCGATCGCGGCCAGCCGCGCACGGTCTGGGTCGGCGTGCGCTGGCGACCGGGCCGCTGAACGCCGAAACGTTCTTTCCATGCGCCGGGTGGGCGACTAGTCTCGGTTACGGGAAAACGAGTCAGCGTCGTCTAGCTGTTCGTGAAGGGTGATAAAGAGGGCCTGCCAGCAATGACGCAACCGACAGGGGCGGCGCCCGCCGCCCTGCCAGAAAGCGATTCCATGGGCACCATCATGGGGCACCCCAAGGGGCTCTTCGTGCTGTTCTTCGCTGAGATGTGGGAACGCTTCTCCTACTACGGCATGCGCGCGCTGCTGATCTTCTATCTGGTTCAGCACTGGATGTTTTCGGATCAGAAGGCTTCGGTGATCTACGGCGCCTATACGGCGCTGGTTTACATCACCCCGATGATCGGCGGCTATCTGGCCGACAGGTGGCTGGGGCAGCGCAAGGCGGTGCTGTTCGGCGCGGTATTGCTGACCTTCGGGCATCTGCTGATGGCGGTGGAAGGCGACGGCGGCGGAGACGGGATCGCGCTCAGTGTTTTCTGGCTGGCGCTTGCCTTCATCGTCGTGGGCTCTGGCTTCCTGAAAGCCAATATTTCCGTGATCGTGGGGCAGCTTTATCCGCGCACGGATATCCGGCGCGATGCGGCCTATACGATCTTCTACATGGGCATCAATCTGGGCGCGGCGATCGGCACGATCATCGCGGGCTATCTCGGACAGACCTACGGCTGGGCATACGGTTTCGGCGCCGCAGGCATCGGCATGCTGCTCGGGCTGGTGGTGTTCATCTGGGGCAAACCCTTCCTGCTCGGCCGGGGCGAAGCGCCCGACCCCGCCGCGCTGCTGCGCCGGGTGGCCGGGGTTCCGCTCGAATGGCTGCTGTATCTTACCGGGTTCGGGGCCGTCGCGATCGTGTGGCTGCTCGTGCAATACCAGTCGCTGGTCGGTGCGCTGCTCGGCATTTCGGGCGCGGTGCTGGTGATCTATGTTCTCTACACGGCGGTCACGAAACTCGCCCGCGAGGACCGGGATCGCATCTTCGCGATGATTTTCCTCATTCTCGGCTCGGTGCTGTTCTGGTCGCTGTTCGAGCAGGCGGGCTCGTCGCTCAATCTGTTCGCGGATCGGCATGTCGATCGCACGATGCTGGGCGCCGAGATTCCCGCATCGCTGCTGCAATCGCTCAATCCCATTTACATCGTGATCCTGGCGCCGCTGTTCGCCTGGCTGTGGACAGCGCTCGCGCGGCGCGGGCTGGAGCCCTCGGCGCCCGCGAAGTTCGGCATCGCCATGCTGCAGCTGGGTGCGGGCTTTTTCGTCCTCGTGGCGGGCGCGCACGAGGCCGGGACGGGCAATCCGACCCCGATCCTTTTCATCTTCCTGATCTACCTGCTTCTCACCACGGGCGAGCTTTGCCTTTCGCCGGTGGGCCTGAGCGCGATGAACCGGCTGGCACCCACGCACATGGCGAGCCTTATCATGGGGGCGTGGTTTTTCGCGTCGGCAGCCGGCAATTTCGTTGCCGGGCTGATCGCCGCCGCGACCGGCGCGGTCCACGGCACGGAGGCGGGCGCGGCGAAGGAGGTCGTGCTCGGCGTCTATTCGAACGTCGGCTGGGTGGCGATCGGCGCGGGCGTGGTCGTGCTGATCATCTCGCCGCTGATCCGCCGCCTGATGCATCTCGACACGTTGAAAGACGACGCGCCGCTGCCGGGCGCCGCAGAGATCGGCGAGCCGCAGGCGGCGGGGATCCACCCCTCGGGAGACGTCCGGTGATGAAACATCTGGGCCTCGCATTCGCATCGGCGATCGTTCTTTCCGCCTGCGCGGCGCAGCCGGAGGCTCCTGAAACCGCTTCCGGCAAGCCCGCGCGCGCGCTGCCGGCGATCGACAAGAATCCGTTCCCGTCCACCTACAAACCTTTTGCCTCGACACCGACGCTGATCCGCGGCGCGAACATCTACGACGGCGCGGGCGACAAGATCATGGGCGGCGAGGTGCTGCTGGTGGACGGCAAGGTCGCCGCCGTGGGGCAGAGCGTCAGCGCGCCCGAAGGCGTGAGCGTGATCGAAGGCGCGGGCAAATGGGTGACGCCGGGCGTCATCGACGTGCACAGCCACCTCGGCAATTATGCGACGCCTGCGGTGGAAGCGCATCAGGACGGCAACGAAGTGACCGGCGCGAACACGGCGGACGTGTGGGCCGAACACGGCGTCTGGCCGCAGGATCCCGGTTTCTCGCGCGCGCTCGCGGGCGGGATCACCACGCTCCACATCCTTCCCGGATCGGCGAACCTGTTCGGCGGGCGCGGCGTTTCGCTGCGCAACGTGCCGGGCCGCACGGTGCAGGACATGAAGTTTCCCGGCGCGCCCTACACGCTGAAGATGGCGTGCGGCGAAAATCCCAAGCGCGTCTACGGCGGCCGCAACCAGAAACCGGGCAGCCGCATGGGCAACATCGCGGTCGACCGCGCGACCTGGGCGAAGGCTCAGGAATACGACCGCAAGTGGGATGAATACGAAGGCAAGGTGAAGGCGGGCACGGCGGGCCTGAAGGATGTGCCCGCGCGCGACATCGCGATGGACACGCTCCGCGGCGTGCTGGACGGCGAAATCCTGGTGCAGAATCACTGCTACCGCGCCGACGAAATGGCGCTCGTGCTCGATATGGCGAAGGAGTTCGGCTACAAGGTCACGGCGTTTCACCATGCGGTCGAAGCCTACAAGATCGCCGATCTGCTGAAGGCCAGCGGCACCTGCGCGGCGATGTGGGCGGACTGGTGGGGCTTCAAGATGGAAGCCTATGACGGCATCCGCGAGAACCTGCCCTTCGTCCACGCCGCAGGCGGCTGCGCGATCACGCATTCGGACGACGATCTGGGCATCCAGCGGCTCAACCAGGAAACCGCCAAGGCACTCGCCGACGGCAACCGCGCGGGGCTCGATATCACGCCCGAGACGGCGTGGACGTGGATCGGCATCAACGCGGCCAAGGCGCTCGGCCTCGACGCGGAAATCGGCAGCCTCGCGCCCGGCAAGCGCGGCGATGTCGTGCTGTGGAACGACGATCCGCTCTCGGTTTACGCGAAGGCCGAGAAGGTCTGGATCGACGGCGCGCTGATGTTCGATGCAACGACCGGTCTGCGGCCGGTCAGCGATTTCGAGCTTGGGCAGCCCGGTGAAGGAGACCCGAAATGATGCGGCTGCTCTCGCTTCTGGCGTTGACGCTGGCGAGCCCCGCTGTTGCGGAAACGGTCGCCATCGTGAACGGCAAGGTCGCCACGGTCGCGCGCGCCGAGCCGATCGAGAACGGCACCGTCGTCATCCGCGACGGGCGCATTGTCGCCGTGGGCGCGAATGTCGCGGTTCCGGCGGGGGCGCGTATCGTCGATGCGGCGGGCGGCTGGGTGACGCCGGGGCTGTTCGCGGGCTATTCGCGCCTCGGGATTGTCGAGGTGGATGCCGTATCGGGCACCAACGACACGCGGGCGGCGTCCGCGCCGTATGCGGCGGCGATCGACATCGCGCCTGCGGTCAACCCGCTGACGACCGCCATCGCCGTGACGCGGATCGAGGGCGTGACACGCGCCGCCGTGATGCCGGAGGCGGGGAACGACATCTTCGGCGGGCAGGGGCTCGTGCTCTCGCTCGGCGAGGGCGCGCCGATCACGCGGGCGCAGGCGTTCCAGTATATCGTGATGGGCGAGGCGGGGGCGCGCCTTGCGGGCGGTTCGCGCGGGGCGCTGTTCGCGCGGCTTGCCGATGCGTTCGCGGAGGCGGCGGCCTGGGCGCGGAATCCGGCGGGCTACGGCTATGGCCGCGATCGCGGCTCGCTGCTCAAGCGCGCCGATGCGGCGGCGCTTGCGAAGGTCATCAGCGGCGAGGTTCCGGCGGTCGTCAGCGTCAACCGCGCCAGCGACATCGTGAACGTGCTCGCGCTCAAGACGACCTATCCGCGCCTGCGCCTGATCCTCGCGGGCGCGTCGGAGGGCTGGACCGTGGCAGAGAGGATCGCGGCGGCGGGGGTTCCGGTGCTCGCATCGGTCGCGCCCAACCTGCCGGAGAGTTTCGAGGCGCTCGCGGCCACGCAGTCCAACGTGGGCCGCATGATCCGCGCGGGGGTGAAGGTCGCGATCGTGCCGATCGGCCGCGATCTCAACCACCAGGTGCGCCTGATCCCGCAGCAGGCGGGCAACCTCGTCGCGCAGGGGCGGATCCCGGGCGGGGTTCAGGTGAGCCATGCCGAGGCGCTCGCGGCGCTCACGCGCAACCCGGCGGAGATTTTCGGGCTGGGCGCCGAACTCGGCACGCTCGAACCCGGCAAGCGCGCCGACGTCGTCGTCTGGTCGGGCGATCCGATCGCGCTTGCCTCCGCGCCGACCGCACTGTTCATCGACGGGCGCGATACGCCGCTCGTCTCGCGGCAGACGAAACTGCGCGACCGCTATAATCCGCTGAAACAGGATACGATGCCGAAACAGTACAGCCGCTAGAAGGGGAGGGTCAGGGAATGGCCGAGCTTGCAATCGCCGTCGCGTCGTTTGTGCTTACCCACTTTATTCTCTCGCATCCGCTCCGCGCGCCGATCGTCGCGAGGGTGGGCGAGAAGGGCTTTCTCGGGCTGTATTCGCTCGTCGCGTTCGCGACGCTGATCTGGGCGGTGATGGCCTACCGCGCCGCGCCGATCCAGCAGCTATGGTTGCCGCCGCTCTGGATCCTGCATGCAGGGGCGCTGCTGATGCTCGTCGCCTCGATCCTGTTCGCCGGGTCGTTCCTCGCGCCCAACCCGGCGATGGTGGAGGCCGGGAAGGTGCTGTCGAGGAGCACCGAGCCTAAAGGCGTGATGGGCATCACCCGGCATCCGATGATGTGGGCGTTCGGCCTGTGGGCCGTGGTTCATGTCGCCTCGACCGGGCGGCTGGAAACGCTGATCCTGGCGGGCGGGATCGGTATCCTCGCGCTCGTCGGCGCGTGGTTTCAGGACGGCAAGAAGGCCGCGCAGCTCGGCGATGGCTGGGCCGCCTATGCGGCGCGCACCAGCTACTGGCCGCTCGGCGCGCAGCTTTCGGGCAGGCTTTCCTGGTCGCGGATATGGCCCGGCATTCTGCCTGTCGGTCTGGGCATTGCGCTTTATATCATCCTCGTCGTGACGCATCCGCTCGTCATCGGGAAATCAACGGGAGTCATGGCGTGGAATTGACCGGCAAGATCGTCTGGATCACGGGCGCGTCGTCAGGGATCGGCGCGGCGCTTGCCGAAGCGTTCACCGCCGCCGGGGCGCATGTCATCCTTTCGGGGCGGCGCGAAAGCGCGCTTGCCGATGTCGCGCGGCGGCTCGCTGGCGAACAGCTCATCCTGCCGTTCGAGGCGACGGACTACGGCGCGCTTCCGGGCATCGTGGACAAGGCGTGGGCGTGGCGCGGGGCGATCGATATTCTTGTCAACAACGCGGGGATCTCGCAGCGCTCGATGGCGCTCGATACAGATTTCAGCGTCTACCGGCAGATCATGGAGGTGGATTTCTTCGCGCCGCTGCGGCTCACCCAGTTCGTGCTGCCCAAAATGGTGGCGCGCGGACAGGGGCATTTCGTGCAGATGGCAAGCGTCGCGGGCAAGGTCGGCGGGCCGCTGCGCACCGGCTACTGCGCCGCGAAGCACGCGCTCGTCGGATACTCCGATGCGCTGCGGGCGGAAACCGCGCAGAACGGGCTGGGTGTCACCGTGGTGGTTCCCGGTTTCGTGCGGACGAGCATCGCGGAAAACGCGCTCGACGGGCACGGCGAGCGCTACGGCCCGAAGGACGACCCGGTCGGCAACGGCATCAGCCCGGCCGAGGCTGCGGCCGATATCATCGCGGGTCTGCGCGCCGGGAAGCCCGAGATTACCGTCGGCAGGGGCATGGAAATGCACCTGCTGTGGCTCAGACGGCTGGCGCCGCGCGTCCTTTTCCGCCGCCTCGAAAAGATGGCGCCCAAGCGATAGCGCACCGGCGCTGCAGCGTTCGGCGCAGCGGAAACATCAGCCGTGCCGAGGTTGCGCCGTTTCATCGTCTATGCCCTTTCGGTAGATCGTGCCGGCCTTCACGCCGGCGAGGAAGCTGTTCACCTCGCGTCTGACGGGCACGGCGAGGAGTGCAAGGCCGATCAGGTTCGGGAGGACCATCAGGAAGAACAGGCTGTCGATAAGATCGATGACCTTGCCGGGCGAAAGTATCGCGCCCAGCGGTTGCAGAAGGCAGTAAAACAGCTTGAAGGTGATCTCGCTGGCGCGGCTGTGGCCGAACAGATAGCCCCATGCCTGAATCCCGTAGTAGCCCCATGAGATGAGCGTCGAAAACGCGAACAGCAGGACGGCGACCGACAGCACATAGGGAAACCACGACGCCACCGTGCCGAATGCCGCCGAGGTCATCGCGATGTCGGTGTAGCCGTCGTTGTACACGCCGGTGACGACGATGATGAGCGCAGTCATCGTGCAGACGATCATCGTGTCGAGCATCGGCTCGATCAGCGCGACCATGCCTTCGGACGCGGGATGGCGCGTCTTTGCCGCGCTGTGCGCGATGACCGCCGTGCCGACGCCCGCCTCGCACGAAAAGACGGCGCGGCGCATGCCGACCACGAAACTGCCGATCACGCCGCCTGCGACCGCATCGGGCGAGAAGGCCGCGTTTATGATGGTGAGGAAGGCGGCGGGGACGGCGGCGGCGTTTGCCGCGAGGATCACGATGCCGCCGCCGAGGTAGATGAAGCACATGAGCGGCACCAGCCCGGCAGCGACCCGCGCGACGGAGTTGACCCCGCCGATGATGACCACGCCGACCGCGACCGCAAGGATCAGTCCGTAAACGAGACCGTTGCCCGGCGTGCTGTCGATGCCGGTGATGACGGTGAGCTGGCTGAAGCTCTGGTTCACCTGGATGAGCGGCAGCGCGCCGCCCAGCGCGAAGACCGCATAGAGCCCGCCGAGTCTCCGCCCCGTGTTGGGCAGGCCGATGCGGGCAAGGCCGTTTTTCAGCGTGTACATCGGCCCGCCGCGCACCTCGCCCCCGGCACTGAACTCGCGGTACATCAGGCCGAGGGTCACTTCGGCGGCTTTCAGCGCCATCGCGAAGAAGCCGATCACGAACATCCAGAACGCCGCGCCGGGGCCGCCGAGCGCGATGGCGATGGCGACGCCGCCGATGTTGCCGAGCCCGATCGTGCCCGACAGTGCGGTGGACAGCGCCTGGAACTGGCTGACCGTTCCCGGCGCGCTGTCGTCGGCATGGCGGCCGCGAAGCAGTTGGAGGGCGATGCCGATGCCGCGAAGCTGCGGAATCCCCAGCCACAGCGTGAAAAACACCATCGCGGCGGCAAGCGCCAGCACGACCAGCTCGATCTCGGTGCCGAAAAACGGCACTTTCATGAATACACGTGCCGAAAGATGGTCGATGAAGCGACCCATTGCCTCGATCATTCCGTGCAGCCCGCCCTTCACCTTAACGATTTTGAGGCATAAAGAGCCTGTTATGGACGTGCGTGCAAGTCACGCGGGGCTTTGAGGGGACGATTATGGGCCGGCGCTATTTCGGCACCGATGGAATCAGGGGGCTGACCAATACCGCGCCGATGACGCCGGAAATCGCGATGCGCGTCGGGCAGGCGGCGGGCGCGAAGTTCCTGCGCGGCGACCACAAGCACCGTGTCGTCATCGGCAAGGACACGCGGCTTTCCGGTTACATGATGGAATCCGCGCTCATCGCGGGGTTCACCAGCGTCGGCATGGACGTGGTGATGGTCGGCCCGGTGCCGACTCCGGCGGTCGCCATGCTCACCCGCTCGATGCGCGCCGATCTCGGCGTGATGATCTCGGCGAGCCACAACGCCTATCAGGACAACGGCATCAAGCTGTTCGGCCCCGATGGCTACAAGCTCTCCGACGAGGACGAGATCGAAATCGAGGCGCTGCTCGAAATCGCCCCTAAACTCGCCGAGCCCTCGCAGATCGGCCGCGCGAAGAAGATCGAGGACGCGCGCGGGCGCTACATCCATTTTGCGAAATCGACCTTTCCCGATCATCTGCGGCTCGACGGGCTGAAGCTCGTCGTCGATTGTGCGAACGGCGCCGCCTACAACGTCGCGCCCAGCGCGCTGTGGGAACTCGGCGCCGACGTCGAGGTGATCGGCGTCAGCCCCAACGGCTTCAACATCAACGACGATGTCGGATCGACGAGGCCCGCCGCGCTTCAGAACAAGGTGGTGGAATCGGGCGCGCACATCGGCATCGCGCTCGACGGCGACGCCGACCGGCTCATCATCGTCGATGAGCGCGGGCAGATCGTGGACGGCGACCAGCTGATGGCGCTCGTGACCAGGAGCTGGCATGCGTCGGGCCGGTTGAAGGGCGGCGGGCTCGTCGCCACGGTGATGTCGAATCTCGGCCTTGAGCGTTATCTCGGCGGCCTCGGGCTCAATCTGGAGCGGGCGAAGGTCGGCGATCGCTACGTTCTCGAAGCGATGCGCGCCGGGGGCTACAACGTCGGCGGCGAGCAATCCGGGCATATCATCCTGTCCGACTATTCGACGACCGGGGACGGCCTCGTCGCGGCGCTGCAAATCCTGGCGGTGCTTGTCGAGGACGGCAGGCCGGCGTCTGAACTGCTGACGCTGTTCGAACCGCTGCCGCAGCTTCTCAAGAACGTACGCTTCAACGGCGGGCAGCCGCTCGACGCGGAGAGCGTGAAGGGCGTCATTGCCTCGGCCGAGGCGCGGCTCAACGGCACCGGGCGGCTCGTCATCCGCAAATCGGGGACGGAACCGCTCATCCGCGTGATGGCGGAGGGCGAGGATATGGGGCTCGTCGAAAGCCTTGTCGACGAAATCTGCGACGCCGTGGTGAAGGCCGCATGACAAAGCCCCTCCCGGCGCGCGTCCTCATCATCGCGGGGTCAGACTCCAGCGGCGGCGCGGGCATCCAGGCCGATATCAAGACCGTGACCATGCTCGGCGGCTATGCCGCGACGGCGATCACCGCCGTTACGGTGCAGGACACGAACGGCGTCCACGACGTGCATGCCATTCCCACGAGCGTGATCGCGGCGCAGATCGAAGCTGTGCTTGCCGATATCGGTGCGGACGCGATCAAGATCGGCATGCTGGGCAGCCAGGCGGTGGTGGAGGCGGTTGCGGGCGCGCTTGTCGACGTGACCGTGCCGATCGTGCTCGATCCGGTGATGATCGCCAAGGGCGGCGCGCATCTGCTGCGGCCCGATGCGGTCGAGGCGCTGATGTCGCTGCTGGTGCCGATGGCGGACGTGGTGACGCCCAACATCGTCGAGGCGGAGGCGCTTTCGGGCAAAAAAATCCGCACGCCCGAAGACGCCCGCGATGCCGGAGAGGCGATCCTCGGGCTTGGCGCGAAGGCCGTTCTGGTGAAGGGCGCGCATTTGAAGGGCGACCAGATCAGCGACTGGCTGGTCGCGCCGGGCCGCGCCAAGGAATGGGTCGATGCGCGCATCGCGACCAAGCACACGCACGGCACCGGCTGCACGCTTGCCTCGGCGCTCGCGGTGGGCCTTGCGCAGAAGATGCCGCTGGAACAGGCGGCGTGGCGCGCGCGGGATTATGTGCGGCAGGCGATCCTCGCGGCGCCCGGCTTCGGCGCGGGTCACGGCCCGCTCGGCCACGGCTGGCCCCTTGCCCGGTAAGCTGAAGCACGCCGGGCCGGATTACAGCCACGAGGCGCGCTGCGCGGGACGGGTCGCGGGGGTGGACGAGGCCGGACGCGGGCCGCTTGCGGGCCCTGTGGTGGCGGCGGCGGTCATCTTCGATCCGGGCTGCATTCCCGACGGGCTGAACGACAGCAAAAAGCTGACGCACGGCCGCCGCGAGGCGCTGTTCGACATCATCACGGGCTGCGCGCAGGTGGGGATCGGCGAAGCGAGCCCCGAGGAAATCGATAGCATCAACATCCTGCAGGCGACCTTTCTGGCCATGACGCGCGCGGTCGCCGCGCTGCCGGCGCCGCCCGATCATGTGCTGGTGGACGGCAACCGGTCGCCGCGCTGGTCGTATCGCTGCGACACGATCGTCGGCGGCGACGGGCGCTGCGTCTCCATCGCGGCGGCATCGATCATCGCGAAGGTGACGCGCGACCGGCACATGATGCGGCTTCATGCCGACTTTCCCGGCTACGGCTGGCAGCAGAACAAGGGCTATCCGACACGCGCGCATCTGGAGGCGGTGACGCGCTTCGGCATCACCGTTCACCACCGCCTGAGCTTCGGCCCGGTGCAGCGCGAGCGCGAATTCGCGCGTTGAGTCGTTTCCGCAACACCCACTAGGGCTGGCGTATGCCGCTATGCGTCATCGCAAGGGGTTGCGGTCAAGGCTTCATGTTTAATGAAATCTTAAGTTAACTCTGCAACCCTTTGAATCCATGGACTCTTGACGCAGGAGTCTTCGGCAGGCCAATGTCCGCGCGATTTTGGATAAAGAGGGCAGGCAGGGCATGATCGCAGGCAATCGGGACAGCATCGACGAGGCGTCACGCGTCTCCTCGCGCATCATTCTGGGCGATTGTATCGCGGAAATGGAAGCGATGCCGGCGAAGTCGGTGGACCTCATCTTCGCCGATCCGCCCTACAATCTGCAGCTGAACGGCGATCTGTTCCGCCCCGAAGGCAGCCGCGTCGATGCGGTCGACAACGACTGGGACAAGTTCGACACGTTCGGCGCCTACGACAATTTCACCTGCCGCTGGCTTTCCGCCGCGCGCCGTATCCTGAAGGACACCGGCACCATCTGGGTGATCGGCAGCTATCACAACATCTTCCGTGTAGGCACCGTGCTGCAGGATCTGGGCTACTGGGTGCTGAACGATATCGTGTGGCGCAAGACGAACCCGATGCCGAACTTCAAGGGCACGCGCTTCACCAACGCGCACGAGACGATGATCTGGTGCTCGAAATCCGAAAAGGCGCGCTACACCTTCAACTATCACGCCATGAAGATGCTGAACGACGACGTGCAGATGCGATCGGACTGGACGATCCCGATCTGCACCGGCGGCGAGCGCGTGAAGATCGGCGGCGTGAAGGCGCATCCGACGCAGAAGCCCGAAGCGCTGCTCTACCGCGTGCTGATGGCGGCATCGAACCCCGGCGACGTGGTGCTCGATCCGTTCCTCGGCTCCGGCACCACCGGCGCGATGGCGAAGATGCTCGGCCGCAGCTTCATCGGCATCGACCGCGAACAGGCCTATGTCGAGGTCGCGCAGAAGCGCATCGCCGAAACCAGGCCGCTGGCGCCCGACGCCATGCAGATCACGCGCGGCAAGCGGCAGGAACCGCGCGTTGCGTTCGGTACGCTTGTCGAGGCCGGGCTCATCCTGCCGGGCCAGGAACTCGTCGATACCGCCCGCCGCTACAAGGCGCGCGTCCGCGCCGACGGCAGCCTCGCCTTCCGCGGCGATGCCGGCTCGATCCACCAGATGGGCGCGGCGGCGCAGGGTGCGCCTTCGTGCAACGGCTGGACCTTCTGGCACATGGAGCGCGGCGGCGCGCTCGAACCGATCGATACGGTGCGCGAGGCCTACAGGCGCGATCTCGCGGCCTGATCCATGAAGACCTACTACCGCCCCACCGGGTTCGTCGATGCGCCCTTCGGCTACGATGGGCAGGTGCAGCGGCTGGCGGGCGGGCTTGTCTGGTTCTCGGCGGTCGAGGTGATCGAGCGCAGCGGCGGCAAGCGGGTTTCGCAGCGGCTGGTGCCGGTTTCAGACATCGATACCGCGCACCCGCTGTGGGCGCGCCTGACCGCGCCGCGTGCGCCCCTTCAGCTCGGCGCGCGCACGGTGCGCTTTTCCGAACCGTCGGTGATGGCGATCCTCAATCGCACGCCGGACAGTTTTTCAGACGGCGGACAGCACGCTTCGGACGATGATGCGGCGGCGGCCGCCGTCGCGATGGCGGCGGACGGGGCGGCGATCATCGATATCGGCGGCGAATCCACGCGGCCGGGCGCCGCCGAAGTGTGGGAGCAGGACGAGATCGGGCGCGTCGCGCCGCTCGTCGAGCGCCTCGCCAGGGCGGGCATCGCCGTTTCGATCGACACCCGCAAGAGCGCCGTGATGGCCGATGCGCTGCGGCGCGGGGCGGCGATGGTCAACGACGTCTCCGGCCTCACGCACGATGATCGCGCGCTCGAAACCGTGGCCGGGGCCGGCTGTCCCGTCGTCATCATGCACACGCAGGGCGGCCCCGAAACCATGCAGCAGGATCCCGCCTACGCGGATGCGCTGCTCGATGTTTACGACTGGCTCGAAGCGCGCATCGATGCCGCCGTCGCGGGCGGCATCGCGCGCGAGAAGATCATCGTCGATCCGGGTATCGGCTTCGGCAAGACGGTGCGGCACAATCTGGAAATCCTGAACGGACTGTCGCTGTTCCACGGCCTCGGCGTGCCCGTGCTGCTCGGGGCCAGCCGCAAGCGCATCGTCGGCGCGCTGTCGAACGAGGCGCCCGTCGATCGCCGCCTCGGCGGTTCGCTGGCGCTGGTGATGACGGCGATTGTGCAGGGCGTGCAGATGGTGCGGGTTCACGACGCGTTCGAATCGGTGCAGGCGATCCGCGTCTGGCGGGGCCTGCGCGATGCGGCGCTCAGCCCGCCCACGCTATAACCCGTCGCGCGCTGCGGCATCTGCCGCTTGTGGGTGCGCCCGGCGCGCGCGTAGAACGCTGCCCTGACCGGCCGGAGTAGCTCCCATTCGATTCGTATCCGGATTGCTTGCTCTTCTTCTCTTCGCCGGGTCCGCTGCGCTGACCGGGGAACGGATCGCTGCGCCGGGGGCGCCGGGGGCGGAGGATGTGCGGGCTGCGCGAAATCTTGCCTTCGCGCTGGCCGAGGTCGCCTCCGCCGAGGAACCGATGCCCGTGTCTGCATCGCTGGCGGAGATGGAAGGCGCGGCGCGCGTTCTCTCCAACGGCGTGCCGAGACTTCGCCTGTCTCCCCGGATCGGAGACGACGCGCTTGCCGTGAAAGGGGCATTCCGCCTTTCCGGCGGCACCTGGCTTACCGCCGGTATCCGTCTCACGCAGGCGGAGGACTACGGCTACCCGGAAATCTCCGGGAGCATCGGCACGCTGCCGATTCCCGCGCTGCTCTTCGAACCTTTGCTCGCGATGGCGCACAAGGCGGCGGAAATGCGCGCCGGAACGCGCTTCCCCACGACGCGCGAGGCGATCCTTGCGTTCGAAACCGGCAAGGGATCGGCGAACATCGTGCTCGATCTCCCGCAGGGCCTGCTCAAGGGGGTCAGCAAGCTCGCCCCCTCCGACGACGCGATCGACGGGCGCCTGGCGAATCGCCTGTACGTTGCGGCGCATCAGCAGCTGAACGGGCGCCCGCTCGATCTGCCGGAGGTTTATGCCGCGCTGTTCGAAAATGCGCCGCACACCGGCGATGCGGCGCGCGGCCACGCGCGCGCGGCGATGGTGGCGGCCGCGATGCTGGTGGTCGGCCCGCGCGCCGGGCGCCTTGCCCGAGGCGGCGAGGCGTCGCTGAGCCCGGTGCTGCCCGCCACGCTCTCCGTATCGCTTGCGGGGCGCGGCGATCTTGCCCAGCACTTCGCGCTGTCGGCGGCGCTCGCCGCGTCCGCGGATCCCGCGATCGGCCAGGCGCTCGGCACATGGAAGGAACTCGACGACAGCCTAGCGGGTGGCAGCGGCTTCTCGTTCGTCGATCTCGCGGCAGACCGGGCCGGGCTGCGGCTGGGCGAAACGGCTGCCGATCCGGCGCGCGCGGGAACGCTGCGGTCGCGTTTCGCGGCAGACGCGCCCGAATTGCTGCCGCTCGAGGCGCTGGGCTTCACCGAGGGCATGAGCGCGCGCACGTTCGAAGGCCGCTACAGCGACGTCTCGAGCGCCGAATACGCCGAAGCCGTCGCCCGCATCGACGCGGCGCTCGATACGCTTCCGCTGATGCGCCGGTAGGTGTTTAGTCCCTCGTTTTGATGGTGCGGTTCTCTGATAAACCGTTTTGGCTGCTCGGACCATATTTTGCAGACATATTCATATGGGGTGAG